>NZ_BCYZ01000022.1 GCF_001598455.1 Sphingomonas pruni NBRC 15498 | reverse complement strand
GGGGGGGGGGGGGCGGAGGCACGACGATAGTGTTTCGCCATCCTCCCCCTCCGTCAGCCTGGCGGCTGCCACCTCCCCCTGGCGGGGGAGGATTGGGAAGCCAAGCTTCCGTCTCCGGAAAAGAAAAGGGCGCCGGTGTTGCCACCGACGCCCCGTATCTTCACTCGCTACAGGTCGGTCAGGCGGCCTGGGGCAGTGCCGCCTTCGCCTGCGCGATGATGGCGGTAAACGCTTCCGACTCGTGCATCGCGATATCGGCCAGGACCTTCCGGTCGAGGTCGATGCCGGCGAGCTTCAGGCCGTGCATGAATTGCGAATAGGTCAGACCCTCGGCGCGGACACCGGCGTTGATGCGCTGGATCCACAGACCTCGGAAGGTCCGCTTTTTGACCTTGCGGTCGCGATACGCATATTGCCCGGCCTTTTCGACGGCCTGACGAGCGATGCGGATGGTGTTCTTGCGGCGACCCGAATAGCCCTTGGCCTGCTCAAGAATGTTCTTGTGCTTGGCGCGGGTGGTCACACCACGTTTGACGCGTGCCATATCTGTCTAGCTCCTCAGTTCAGGCCGTACGGGGCCCAGGCCTTCACCGTCTTGGTGTCGGCGTCCGACAGCACCGTGGTGCCGCGGTTCTGGCGAATGTACTTGCCGTTGTGGCTGATGAGCCGGTGGCGCTTGCCGGCGACGCCGTGCTTCAGCTTACCGGTGGCGGTGAGCTTGAAGCGCTTCTTCACGCCGCTCTTCGTCTTGAGCTTGGGCATTTTTGTCCTTTCGGTTTGAGCGAGACTGGAACAGCCGCGGCAGCCCTTGATGGCCGGGCCGTTCTTTCCACGCATCGCTCGGGAAGCTGGCGCGCATAGCGGCGAGTCTCGGGAAATGCAACCGCCGCTTGCGGTTCTAGGGTTCGCGCAGACGCGCAAGGGGCGCAGAGGTCGTTGTAGAGATGCTCGCCGAAGGCGCTAAAAAGGTTGTGGGGAAGGAGCGGCAGTGCCGCTCGTAGCTACTCTCCGCGCTCTCTGCGCCTCTGTGCGAAAGAAATCAGTGCCCCCGGCAGGCCAGCGCTTCCAGCACTTCCTCGACCCGCGCTGGATCGCCCGCGGCAACCACTTCGCCGTTGCTGGCGGCGGTCAGCGGATCGCCCGACCAGTCGCACATCCGCCCGCCCGCGCCTTCGATCACCGGGACCAAGGCAGCGAAGTCGTGCAGCTTGAGGCCGGCTTCGACCACCAGGTCGAGCCAGCCCGAGGCCAGCGTGGCGTAGTTATAGCAATCGCCCCCCAGCACGACCGATCGCACCGCCCCGTCGAGATGCTCGAAGGCGTGAAGCTGCGAATCGTCGAACAAGGCGGGCGAGGTCGTCGCGAGGAGCGCATGGCTCAATTCGCGGCAGGCGCGGGTCCTGACCGGCTTGCCGTTGAACAGGGTAGGGCGTCCGATCGCGCCGACCCAGCGCTCCTTCAGGATCGGCTGGTCGATGATGCCGATCGCCGGCCAACCGTCGATCACCAGCGAAATCAGCGTTCCAAACAGCGGCCGTCCGGCGATGAACGCGCGGGTCCCGTCGATCGGATCGAGCACCCATTGCCGCCCGGTAGATCCTTCGGTCGTGCCGAATTCCTCGCCCGAAATGCCGTCGCGCGGCGCCTCGGCGGCGAGCAAGGCGCGCATCGCCTGTTCGGCGGCCCGATCGGCGATCGTGACGGGGGAAGCGTCCTCCTTCATCTCGACGTCGAACGGCGCGCGGAAATGCGGCCGAATCGCCGCTCCGGCGGCGTCGGCCAGGGCCATGGCGAGGGCAATGTCGGTATCGGTGATGCGCATGGGGGTGGCCGTACGGTGAGTCCGAGCGGGCGGCAATGGCGGAAGCGGGTGCCAAAAGCCCTCTCCCGCTTGCGGGAGAGGGGGTTTAAGCTAGGCGGCGTTGTCGATGCCAAGCTCGCCCAGCTTGCGATAGAGCGTCGAGCGCCCAATCCCCAATCGCCGCGCGACTTCGGTCATGCGGCCGCGATAATGGCCGATGGCGAGACGAATGACATCGGCTTCGATCTCTTCCAGCGGGCGCATATTGCCGTCGGCTCGGAACAGGGTGACGCCGCCCGATGTCGCCATCTGGCCGCCCGGTATCGGAATGCGAGCGGTCCCGAGCGCGGCGATCTGCGGGAAGTCGGCGCGCGTCAGCGCGTCGCCCTCGCAGAGGACGGCGGCGCGAAAGAGCGCATTCTGCAGCTGGCGGACATTGCCCGGCCAGTCGTAACGGCCGAGCAGCGCCAGCGCGTCGTCGGTGATGCCGAGCGGGCGCAGGCCGGGCTGGTCGGCGATTCTCGCGAGCAGATGGCGGGCCAGCGCCGGGATATCCCCGGTACGTTCGCGTAAAGGCGGGATCGTCACCTGGACGACGTTGAGGCGGTAATAGAGATCTTCGCGGAACCGGCCGGCCTCGACTTCCTCGATCAGCCGCTTGTTGGTCGCGGCGATGACGCGGACGTCGACTTCGCGGACATGCCGCGCGCCGATCGGCTGGACCTCGCCCGATTGCAGCACGCGGAGCAATTTGACCTGGGCATCGAGCGGCATCTCGCCGATCTCGTCCAGAAAGAGCGTGCCGCCATCGGCGTCCGCGAACCTGCCGATCTTGCGCTCGAACGCGCCAGTGAAGGCGCCCTTTTCGTGCCCGAACAGCTCGCTTTCGACCAGGTTGGCGGGGATCGCGCCGCAATTGATCGCGATCATCGGCTTCTTGCCGCGCGGCGAGGCGGCATGGATCGCCTCGGCGACGACTTCCTTGCCGACGCCGCTTTCGCCCTCGATCAGCACGGGGACTCGGGCCCGCGCGGCCTTGGCGGCGATCGCCAATGCCGCGCGGAAATCGGGCGACGCGCCGACGATTTCGTCGAAACCCAACAGCGCGGGAATCTTCTCGGTCAACGGGCGAAGCTCCCCCGCTTCGGTGCCGGCGACCGCCGCTTCGAGCGCCGACAACAAGCGTTCGGACGCGAACGGTTTGACCAGGTAATCGGTGGCGCCCGCGCGCATCGCGCCGACCGCTTGCGCGACCGAGCCGTTGGCGGTGAGCATCAGGATGGGCAGTTGCGGGCGGCGGGCGCGCAATTCGGTGATCAGCGCCTCGGCCTCGCATCCGGGGCCGAAACTGTCGAGGAGGATGGCGTCGAGCTGCATCCCGTCCTGGGTGCCGAGCATCGCGATTGCGGTTTCGCCGTCGGGCGCGAAGACCGAACGCCAGTCGCGCCGCGCGGCAATGGCCGAAACCAGCCGGCGCTGCGCGGGTTCGTCGTCGATCAACATCAGGAGGCGCTGTCCGTTGCGCGTCATCCCGCCCTCTTCTGCTCCCTGTTCATCAGGTCACCCTAAGCCGGGAGGGTAAAGGTCAGCTTAAGCGCGTGCGGTAACGATGTTGGCGCTTGCGGGCTTGAGGCAAAGGGCCGTGCTGGCTAAGACCGCGACACTATCAGGGTGGAGAGAGTAGCGGCATGGCCGATCAGACCGACATGAAGGCACACGAATCGACGTATCACTCGGTGCTCGGGATGCTCAAATATGGTGCGGTGGGGTGCTTCCTGATCGCGGCGATCGTGATCTGGCTCATCTCCTCCGGTCACAAGTAAGCCGCGGGTGAAGATCGCCGTCCTGCGGGAAACCGCTTCGGGCGAGCGCCGCGTCGCGGCGACTCCGGAAACGGTCAAGAAGTTCGTCGCGCTGGGCGCCCAGGTCGCGATCGAGCAGGGCGCAGGCGCTGCCGCCAGCTATGACGACGCCGGCTTTGAAGGGGCGGGCGCGACGATCGGAACGCGGGCAGCGGTGCTCAAGGGCGCCGATATCGTGCTCGGCATCCAGGGCCCCGATCCGGCCGACTTGAAGGACGCCGCCAAGGGTGCCTGGCTGGTCGCCGGGCTCAACCCGTTCGGCGAGCGGGCGCGGGTCGACGGCTATGCTGCCGCTGGTATCGAAGCATTGGCGATGGAATTCATGCCGCGCATCACGCGCGCGCAGTCGATGGACATATTGTCGAGCCAGGCGAACCTCGCCGGCTACAAGGCGGTGCTCGACGCGGCGGCCGAATATGGCCGCGCCTTCCCGATGATGATGACCGCGGCGGGTACCGTGTCGGCGGCCAAGTGCTTCGTGATGGGCGTGGGTGTTGCCGGCCTCCAGGCGATCGCCACCGCGCGACGGCTGGGTGCGCAGGTCTCGGCAACCGACGTGCGCTCGGCGACCAAGGAGCAGATCCAGTCGCTCGGCGCCAAACCGATCTTCGTCGAGAATGTCGCGGGGATCGAGGGCGAAGGCTCGGGCGGCTATGCCACCGAGATGAGCGAGGAGTATCAGAAGGCGCAGGCCGAACTGGTTTCCGGGCACATCGCCAAGCAGGACATCGTCATCACCACCGCGCTGATCCCGGGCCGTCCCGCGCCGCGGCTCATCAGCGATGCGCAGATTGCGACGATGCGTCCGGGCAGCGTGATCGTCGATCTCGCCGTCGAAAGCGGGGGCAATGTCGAGGGCTCGGTCGCGGGCGAAGTCGTCGAGAAGCATGGGGTGCGGATCGTCGGCCACAAGAACGTGGCGTCGCGTCTCGCGACCGACAGCTCGGCGCTGTTCGCGCGCAATCTGTATAATTTCCTCTCGACCTTCTGGGACAAGGAAGCGGGTAAGCCCGTGCTCGATGAGGAGATCGGGGATGCGGTGCGGCTGACGCGGGACGGTAAGGTCGTGAACCAGAGGCTGCTGGCATGAATGTTCCTCCCCGGCACGGGGAGGGGGACCGCGGCGCGCAGCGCCGTGGTGGAGGGGCGGTGCCCCAACGGGTTCCGCCAAACGTCACGCGCGCAAGACAACTTCGTCGCGACATGACCTATCCCGAAATCCTGCTCTGGCAACGCCTACGCGGCTCCCCCGGCGGCTTTCGCTTTCGCCGCCAGCACCCGATCGGTGCTGACTATGTCGCAGATTTCTACTGCTCGTCGGCTCGCCTCGTCATCGAAGTCGACGGCGAAGTTCATGCCAGTGCCGGCGCGCAGAAAGGGGACACCACGCGCGACGCCTATATGCGATCGCGCGGTCTCGACATCGTCCGTATTCCAGCGCGTGAGGTGCTGGGTAATGCCGACGACGTAGCCAATTCGATCTTATCGCTTGCCGCTCGGCCCCTCCACCATCGGGCTTCGCCCGACGGTCCCCCTCCCCGTTCCGGGGAGGAACAGGAGTAAATCATGGACTTCATCTCGATCCTCTCGATCTTCGTAATGGCCGTGTTCGTCGGTTATTACGTCGTCTGGTCGGTGACCCCGGCGCTGCACACGCCGTTGATGGCGGTGACCAACGCGATTTCGTCGGTGATCATCGTCGGCGCGCTGATCGCCAGCGCGGCGATCGGGATCGGCGGGACCGGCGCGACATCGAAATGGCTGGGCCTGCTCGCGGTGGTGCTAGCCAGCGTCAACATCTTCGGCGGCTTCGCGGTCACCGCGCGGATGCTGGCGATGTACAAGAAGAAGGATCGGCCGGCAGCCGGTCACAAATAATATGTCACCCCAGCGAACGCTGGGGTCTCGTGCGGCTCTGCGCCGGGCGAGAAACAGGGAGATGCCAGCTTTCGCTGGCATGACGGGGTAAGACTGAATGGAACATACGATCGCGGTGAATCCCTGGGCGTCGCTAGCCTATCTTGTCGCCGGCGTGTGCTTCATCCTTGCGCTACGCGGGCTGTCGAGTCCGACCTCAAGCCAGCGCGGCAACCGCTTCGGCATGATCGGTATGACGATCGCCGTCGTGACGACGCTGATTGTGCATTTTCCAGGAACTTTGGTCGGTTCTCAGGGCGAGTTATGTAATCATCTTGTCGGCGGTGAGACCTCGTGTCGGTCGCTAACTTATGCTCCGTCGTTTCTTCCGGACTGGAGCACTGCGGCCGAAATCCTTATCGCGATTTTGATCGGCGCCTCGATCGGTATCGTTACCGCTCGCCGTATCGCAATGACCGCGATGCCGCAGCTCGTGGCCGCCTTCCACTCGCTAGTCGGTCTGGCGGCCGTGCTCGTCGCGGGCGCCGCCTTCCTCAACCCCGAAGCCTTCGGCATCGCCGCGGCTGGCCAGATCTTCACCCAGAGCCGCATCGAAATGGGCCTGGGCGTCGCGATCGGCGCGATCACGTTCAGCGGCTCGGTGATCGCCTTCCTCAAGCTCAACGGCAATATGGGCGGCAAGCCGATCATGCTGCCGGGGCGTCACGTCATCAACCTGGCGGTGCTCGCGGGCATCCTCGGGCTGGTCGCGTATTTCACCCAAGATCAGTCGCCCTGGGTATTCTGGACGATCACCGGCCTCTCGTTCGCGATCGGCTTACTGCTGATCATCCCGATCGGCGGCGCGGACATGCCGGTCGTTGTCTCGATGCTCAATTCCTATTCGGGCTGGGCGGCGGCGGCGATGGGCTTCACGCTGCATAACACCGCGATGATCATCACCGGTGCGCTGGTTGGCTCGTCGGGCGCGATCCTCAGCTACATCATGTGCCGCGCGATGAACCGCAGCTTCATCAGCGTGATCGCCGGCGGGTTCGGCGGCGACAGCGGCGGCGGCGCGGCAGCCGCCGCGACGGATCGCCCGTGGAAGCGCGGCTCAGCCGAGGACGCGGCGTTCCTGATGAGCCAGGCCGAACAGGTCATCATCGTCCCCGGTTACGGCATGGCGGTGGCGCAGGCGCAGCACGTGCTGCGCGAGATGGCCGACAAGCTGAAGGAAGAGGGCGTCCGCGTCAAATACGCGATCCACCCGGTCGCGGGACGCATGCCGGGGCACATGAACGTGCTGCTCGCCGAGGCCAACGTGCCTTATGACGAAGTCTTCGAGCTCGAGGACATCAATAGCGAGTTCGCCCAGACCGACGTCGCGTTCATCATCGGCGCCAACGACGTGGTCAATCCGGCGGCCAAGACCGACAAGAGCTCGCCGATCTACGGCATGCCGGTATTCGACGTGAACAAGGCCAAGACCGTGCTGTTCATCAAGCGATCGATGGGTGGCGTCGGCTATGCCGGCGTCGACAACGACGTCTTCTACCAGGACAATACGATGATGCTCCTCGCCGATGCCAAGAAGATGGTCGAGGAGATCGTGAAGGCGCTGGGCTGAGCATAATGGACGGCGCGAGCTCGATTGCGCGGCCCGGAGCGCTCGTACTCGGTCAGACCGGTGCGCGGGTCCACCTCGCCGCAGCGGCGGTCCGAGCCGGCGCCGAGGTCGTTGCCGAGGCCGATTGGGCGGATGCCGTTTTGCCCGGTGCGACGGGTGCGCAAATCGTCATCGCTGCGCTCGAAAATCTCTCGGGCGACTCGCTGAACGACGCGGTCGACCGGCTCGGTCATGTGCCGGAAACCGAATTCGGCCTGATCGTCACGCTGACCGAAAGCCAGATCGACGCGGTCGCGGCGCCATTGCTCGCCCGGCGCATTACTTTGCTGTGCGATCCGCGGCCGGCCGACCTCGCAGCGGCGATCGCGCAGGCCCTGGTCGCACCGGCTGAGCCCGTGGCGCGCGTGCTTCCAGCCACGGTCGCCGATCAACGCAGCGAATACGGCTTGCCCGCCGAGCCGGTGCAAGTCGCGGCGGCTGATGTCCGCAAGGCGATCCGTGCCCGACGGCTGCGCAGCCGTCCGTTTCCCGACGTGCTGTTCGAGGACCCGGCCTGGGACATGTTGCTCGATCTGTACGCGGCGCATCTCGAACGCGCCCAGGTGTCGGTATCGAGCCTGTGCATCGCCGCCGCCGTGCCGCCGAGCACCGCACTGCGCTGGATTTCGAAGATGACCGAGGACGGCCTTTTCGTGCGTGAGCCCGACCCGTTCGACCGCCGCCGTGCCTTCATGGCGCTGAGCGCAGCGTCGCTCGATCGCATGAACCGCTATTTCGCGACATTGGCGCAGAACGGCCTGGCGATCGCCTGACCCCCTTGCGCTGGCGGCCAAGCCGCGCCAGAGGACTGGCGTACGGGCGGTTAGCTCAGTTGGTAGAGCATCTCGTTTACACCGAGAGGGTCGGCGGTTCGAGACCGTCACCGCCCACCATTCCCCAGCGCAGCGCAGAGGGAGCCGGCATGCATTGCCGGGCGGAGCATTCGACGTCGAGCCGAGCGCCCTGACGCCGATGCGGTCGTTCGCGGCGAATACTGCCGCCCGCCCAAAAGTTCAATCGCAAGGGTCTGGATTCTCATTCGTGCATATGTAATTCTCGTTTTCATAGGCGAGAAACGTCGCGAGATGTTTCCGGACCCGTGGAGAGCGACCGATGCTGACGAGACGTGACGCCTTGCTGAGCGGGGCAGCGGCCGCCTTGGCCGGCAAGGTTGGTGTCGCCCAGGCGACAGCAAGCGCGCCATTCGCTGCCGACTGGCAATCGCTCGCGGCCGGGTACCGCCACCCCGAATGGTTCCGCGATGCCAAGCTCGGCATCTGGGCGCATTGGGGGCCGCAATGCCAACCCGAATTCGGCGACTGGTATGCGCGGCTGCTGTATATGCAGGGGCGCCAGCGCTGGGAACATGGCGAGACGGCCTATGAAAACCATGTCCGGCGCTATGGGCATCCGAGCCGGACCGGCTTCATCGACATCATCGGCGACTGGAAGGCCGAGAACTGGCAGCCGGATTACCTCGTCAGGAAATATGCGGCGGCGGGTGCGCGCTACTTCGTCGGCATGGGGTGCCATCACGACAATCTCGATCTGTACGCGAGCAGGCATCACGAATGGAACAGCGTGCGCGTCGGGCCGAAACGGGACATCCTGGCGGCCTGGGAAAAGGCCGCGCGCGATGCCGGCTTGCGGTTCGGTGTGTCCAACCATTCGGGCCATGCCTGGCATTGGTATCAGCCGGCCTATGGCTATGATGCGGAAGGGCCGATGCGCGGCCGGCGCTACGATGCCTATTGGCTCCGCAAGCAGCACGGCGCGGGCAAATATTGGGAAGGCCTCGACCCGCAGGACCTCTATACCGGCCCGTATTACGTGGCGCCGGACGGCATCGAATCCGCCAAGGAAATGTCGGACTGGCACGACAAGCGCGACGGCCAGTGGCTCGAGGGAGTGCCTTCGGGCAATCTCCGCTTCGTCGAGACATGGCTGAAGCGACAGAAGCAGATCGTCGAGGATTACAAACCCGACCTCATGTTCATGGACCATGCCGGCGTGCCGTTTGGCAAATACGGGCTGGAGGCGGTCGCCCATTATTACAACCAGGCGGTCGAATGGCACGGATCGCCCGATGTGATCATGACCGGCGGCGTGCTCGACGCGTTCGCGCAACGGGCGATTACCTGGAATGTCGAGCGCGGCGTGCTCGACGATATCCACGAAACGCCGTGGCAGACGTGCACCTGTATCGGCGCGTGGCATTATTCGCGGCCGCTCTATGAGAATAACGGCTATAAGAGCGCTAAGCAGGTCGTGCAGATCCTGGCCGATGTCGTGTCGAAGAACGGCACCCTGTTGTTCAACGTGCCGGTGCGCGGCGACGGCACGATCGACGAGAAGGAAGAGGCGATCGTCGACCAGTTCACCGGCTGGACACAGCGTAATGGCGAAGCGATCTTCGCCACGCGTCCCTGGCGCAAATATGGCGAAGGCCCGACCAAGCCGCCCCCCGCCGGCGCGTTCGGCGAGGACAAGCAGAAGCCCTTCACCGGCGAGGACATCCGCTTCACCAAGAAGGGCGACACGCTCTACGCGATCTTCCTCGACTGGCCGACGAGCGAAAGCGCGATCGCCTCGCTCGGCAAGACCGCGCTTCGCGACGCGGTGATCGAGCGCGTCGACCTTATCGGCGGGCCCGAACTGCGGTTTCACCGCGACGCCGACGCGCTGCGGCTGACCTTGCCGGCGCCGCAGGACGGCGCCTTCGCGCCGGCGTTGCGGATCAGGGGGAGGGGGCTGGTCTAGCGCGTCGCGTCATCACAAGGCACGGACCAGCGTCCGCGCTTCCGCGATCCAGGCAGGATCGCTGATCACTTGCTGACGTTGGCCGGAGCCGAGTGGGAGAAGTTGCAACCGGTCGCCTTCGCGCCCGATCAGCCGCCCGAACAGGAACCGCCCGCCGGGGCGTGGTACCAGCACGTCGCGGTTGAGCGCGCGGCCGAACGCTTCGGGTGCCAGCCGCGCACACCAGATCGTGTCGCCCGCGCGATAATCGCCGATCCCCGCGCTCACCGATATCGCCATCGCGCCGGCTTCGGGACGCGGCGGCGGGATCAGGCTTTCCCGAATGGGCGCGAATACGCCCTCTGCGCTCAGCACGGCGGCTACCGGCAACTCCGTCTGGTCGGGCAAGCGCACCAGGTCCGCCGCTTCGACGTTAAGCGCAGCGGCGATGCGATTGAGCCATTTGACCGAAACGGTGCGCATCCCTGTCTCCAAGCGGCCGATCGTCTGCGCGGTGGTCGGCGGCACGCAGCGTTGCGCGACATCGTCGAGCGTCATCCCCTTGGCACGGCGTACTTCGCGGATCGCGGTAATCATAACGCCCTCAGGAAAACCAAATCGGTTCATCATCGTGCTGCAATTTAGTCGATCCGGCAACACAGAATATAGACGATGCCTGTCCGCTCTTCGCGAACTGCATCCGCAATCATTAAACCACTCGGTTGACAATACCCATCGTCCGCCAATATGAAACCATATGGTTGAACGACTCGATCTCACCTTCGCGGCGCTGGCCGATCCCACGCGTCGCGCGATGCTCGCCAGTCTCGCGCTGGGCGAGCGATCTGTCGGCGAACTTGCCGCGCCGCATGCAATGAGCTTTGCCGGGGCCGCCAAGCATGTCGGCGTGCTGGAACGCGCCGGGCTGGTCGAACGCCGCAAGGCCGGCCGTCAGCAACTCTGCCGGCTGAAGGCGGAGCGGCTGCGCGAAGCCGACCAATGGATGCGGCAATGGGAACGTTTCTGGACGTCCACGCTCGATCGGCTGGAGGCGATCATCGTCGAGGATCAGGACAAACTGAAATGACCGACGCCAAGCCGTTTCTGATGTTCGAGGGACGCGCCGAGGAAGCGCTCGACTTCTACGTCGCGACGATTCCGGAAAGCCGGATCGAGCATATCGACCGCTATGGCGCCGGCGAGCCCGGCCCGGAAGGATCGGTCCGGCTGGCGCGGGCGGTGGTCGCCGGGCTTCCGATCCTGGCCAGCGACAGCTTCGTCCACCATGGCTTCACCTTCACGCCGTCGATTTCGTTCATGCTCGGCTGCAAGGACGAGGACGAGCTCGACCGCCTCACCGCCGCATTGGCCGAGGGCGGCGGCGTGCTGATGGCGCCCGGCAATTACGGGTTCAGCCGGAAATTCGCCTGGGTGAACGACCGGTTCGGCTTCTCCTGGCAAGTGAATCTGCCATGACCGACCCAATTATCCTGACGGTCAGCCGCGATATTGCCGCCTCGCCCGAGCGGGTATTCGACGCCTGGATCGATCCCGCGACGGCGCGGCGTTTCCTGTTCGCGACTCCCGATGGCGAGATGCTGACGTGCGAGATCGACGCGCGGGTCGGCGGGCGCGGGCTGATCGTCGAGCGGCGGCCGTCGGGCGATGCGCGTCACCGTCTGCTTTTCGAGGAAATCGACCGTCCGCGCCGCCTGGTGTTCCTGTTTGCCGCCGACCCGGCCGAGGAAGGGCAATGGACGCGCGTGACGATCGAGATCGCGGCGACCGCGGCGGGCGCGCGACTGACGCTTACCCACGCAATGGACCCGGCCTGGGCGGCGTACGAGGAGCAGACGCGCCACGGCTGGACGATGATCCTCGACACGCTTTCCGACACGATTGGAGAAGAACGATGACCGATAGCATCACCGCAACCGAGCTCCGCTTCGAGCGCCTCTTGCCCGCCCCGGTCGAGACCGTCTGGAAATACCTGACCGAGTCCGAGCTTCGCCAGCGCTGGTTTATGGGCGGGTCGATCGACGCCCGCGTCGGCGGCGATATCGAATTCGTGTTCGATCACGACCGATTGTCGGACGACGACGTGCCGATGCCCGAGCGCTTCGCCGGCAATGTCGGCCGCCGCTGGAGCGAGAAGGTGGTGCGCTATGAGCCACCTCGCGTCCTCGCCTATACGTTCGGCAGCGACGCCGACAGCATCGCGACGTTCGAGCTGAAGGACGCCGGCGACGGCAAGACGTTGCTCACCCTGGTGCATAGCGGGATCAAGAATCGCGACCAGGCGGCCAATTTCGGCGGCGGCTGGGCATCGCATCTGGCGGTGCTCGAAGCCCGGCTCGAAGGACACGGTATCCCGGATTTCTGGGCGCTGCACCGGGAAGCGGAAAGCCGCGCCAAGGCGATGCTGGCCGGCGCGGAGGTCTGAACTACTCCGTCATGCCGGGCTCGTCCCGGCACCCACCGGGCGGCGGGCGAGCCGCAACTATCCTGGAGCGGCCGTGGGCGGTGCCGAAAGGTGCTGCTCGACGTTCGGAGGGCAGCCTTGCGGTCGCGTCACGGGCGCCGCTACGTCGTGCGGCCCATAAACGACCGCTTCGCAGTCCAGGCCTGAGGGGCCATAAGCATGTAGGAAACCGACCGAGGTTCGGCTCGCTACGTTGAGCTCCAAGGCGCTATTTCGAAGCTGACTTCCGAAAAGTCGATGTGAACTGTTGGCTCGCCAGCATTACTATACCCTTCAATCATCGTGAGGCGACCTTCGTTTCCCCAGATTAGAAGCCCGATACCGTATTCCACGCCGGATACGGAGGCGTTGCCGCCTTCCAACGGGAATTTGTCAGTAATCGGCGGGACGTTTTCCGCGACAGCCAAGTTGGAAAAGAATCCTCCGCCGGTGTTCTCGAAGGCAACGACCTGTGCGCTGCCGATTTGCGACCGGATCGCCTCAGCAGACGCAGGGTACTCCTTTATCGTCATTCGAAGAGCTTCAAGCTCGATTGGCCAAAGAAAACGCATCAACGTCTGATACATGACTTTGGAAGGTCGGCGAATGTATAGCTCCGGGAGAGGCGGCTTTATGCGCCCGCCAACAAACCAAAACGCTGCTTTTCCGCCCCGTCAGGCCTTCGAACGGTAACGCACATGCTATAGGCCCGCGCTCCAGCGACAATGGAGGCTAGGATGGCGCGAGAGGTTCGGTTCGAGAATGCGACGGGCGTGTCGCTCGCGGGATCGCTCGAATTGCCGCCGGGGCGAGTCCGCGCCATCGCCCTGTTCGCGCATTGCTTCACCTGCACCCAGGCAAGCCATGGCGCGCGGCGCGTCAGCACCGCGCTCGCCGCGCAGGGCATCGCGACCCTGCGCTTCGACTTCACTGGTCTCGGGAAGAGCGAAGGCGACTTCGCCGACAGCCATTTCGGCGCCAATATCGAGGACCTCGTCGCCGCGGCGGCGCATCTCGAGGCGACGATCGGCGCGCCGTCGATCCTGATCGGCCATTCGCTGGGCGGTGCGGCGGTGATCGCCGCGGCCGCGCATATCCCGTCGTCGCGGGCCGTGGTGACAATCGGCGCGCCGTTCGACCCGGCGCATGCGCTGCATCATATCAGCGCGGAGGACGCGGCGCGGATCGAGGCCGAAGGCGTGGGCACGGTGGCGATCGGCGGGCGCCCGTTCCGCGTCGGGCGCGACTTTCTCGACGCGGTCAAGGGACAGGACCAGGCGACGCGGCTGGCGCATCTCAAGAAAGCGCTGCTCGTGCTCCACGCGCCGACAGACGCGGTCGTCGGAATAGAGAATGCCAAGGCGATCTACGACGCCGCCAAACATCCGAAGAGCTTCGTCGCGCTGGACGGCGCCGACCATCTGCTGACCGATGTCGAGCGCGCCTCCTATGCCGCGTCGATCATCGCCGCCTGGGTCGAGCCCTTTTTGCTGCCCGCCAAGTCGCCCGACATGTTGCCCGAAGGCTGCGTCCGCGTCGGCTCGGGCGAAGGACCGTTCGTCCAATTGGTCGATGCCTCGGGGCACACGCTCCTGGCCGACGAACCGCTGCGATCGGGCGGCGGCGACCTCGGGCCCACGCCGTACGATCTGCTGCTCGCGGCGCTCGGCACCTGCACCGCGATGACGATCGAACTCGTGGCGCGCGCCGAAGGCATCCCGGTCGAGGGTGTCGAGGTGCTGCTTCGCCACGAACGCCGCCACGCCGATGACTGCGCCGCCGCGGCGGGCGGACGGCCGCGGCTGGAGATCCTTCATCGCGAGATCCGGCTGGACGGCAACCTCACCCCGGAACAGCGCGACCGTATGCTGGTGATCGCCAACAAATGCCCGGTGCACCGGACGCTGGAAAGCGGCCCGACGGTGGAGACGAAGTTGGTCGATTAGCCTGGAGCGACTCTAGCTATTTGTGGTCGCATCGCTTGCGCGGAAAACCGGTACCCACTTTTCTGCGCGATGCTCTAGAGGGGGCGCGATGACTGTCCTCAAACTCGGCACGCGAGGGTCGCCGCTCGCGCTGGTCCAGGCCAATATGGTGAAGCATGCGCTCGCGGCGGCGCACGATATCGCCTGCGAGATCCACGTGATCCGCACCACCGGCGATCGCGTCCAGGATCGCGCGCTGGCCGACATCGGCGGCAAGGCCTTGTGGACCAAGGAGCTCGACCGCGCGTTGCTCGAGGGCGAGATCGACCTCGCGGTCCATTCGATGAAGGATGTCGAGACGATCCGGCCCGACAGCATCGTCATCGCCGCGATGCTGGAGCGCGCCGATGTCCGCGACCGGCTGGTCGGTGCCGAGAGCATCGCGGCGATCCGCGAAAACGGCGTGGTCGGCAGCAGCAGCCCGCGCCGGCGCGCGCAGATCCTCCGCGCGCGGCCGGACGTATCGGTGGTGCTGTTCCGTGGCAATGTCGACACCCGGCTGGCCAAGCTGGCGGCGGGCGAAGCCGATGCGACCTTGCTCGCGGCGGCGGGGCTCGCCCGATTGGGGCGCGACGATGTCGGCGTCGCCTTGGCGGTCGAGGAAATGCTGCCCGCCCCGGCGCAAGGCGCGGTGGGAATAGAATGCCGTGCCGATGACGCCATGACGGCGGCGCTGCTCGCGGCGATCGACCATCGCGTCACCAGCCGCGCGGTCCGCGCCGAGCGCGCGTTCCTCGCCGCGCTCGATGCGACCTGCCACTCGCCGATCGCAGCGCTGGCGACGATCGCCGACGATGTCGTGACGTTGCGCGCCGAATTGCTGTCCGAGGATGGCGGCGAGCACGTCGCTGGTGACGCATCGGGGCCGGATGGCGAAGCATTGGCGCGCGACCTGGCGAGCGCGCTGTTCGAGCGCGCGACGCCGGCGATTCGCGCGGGGTTTGCCGGATGAGCCGCGCCGTCGCGGTGCTGCGCCCTGAGCCGGGCAACGCCGCTACCGCCGCCGCGATCGAGGCGGTGGGATTGACCGCGATCCGCCTGCCCTTGTTCGAAATCCATGCGATCGACTGGACGCCGCCGGACGTCGCGCGATTCGATGCATTGTTGCTGACCAGCGCCAACGCGGTGAGGCATGCCGGACCGGGGCTGGCCAGCCTGCGGAGCCTGCCCGTTCACGCGGTCGGCGACGCCACCGCCGCCGCGGCGCGCGGGGCGGGGCTGGAGGTCGTCTCGGTCGGCGATCGCGATGGCGCGGCGTTGGTCGCGGCCGCCGCGGCAAGCGGTGTGCGGCGCGGCTTGCTGCTCGGCGGCCGCGACCGCGCCTTGGGAAGCGATCCAATCGTCGCCGAGGCGATCGCGGTCTATGCCAGCGACCCGGTTGATGTACCGGCCGAGACGCTCGACCAACTGGCCGGCTCGGTCGTGCTGGTCCATTCGCCGCGCGCCGCACGCCGCGTCGCCGACCTGATCGATCGCGCCGGAATCGACCGCCGGACGATTCGGCTGGCGGCGATCAGCACGGCTGCTGCCCATGCGGCCGGCGGTGACTGGGAGCGGATCGCGGCGGCGGTTTCTCCCGATGATGCCGCGGTGATCGCGCTCGCGCGCACCCTGGCCGATTGACCGTCCCTGCCCTGCGGCGGATAAGGGCGCCATGAGCGACATCGCGCAAAGTCCGCCGGAGCCCGCCCGGCAGCTGACCCTGAACGCGACAATTGGGATCGCGCTCGCCACCTTCATCATCGGGTTGCTGATCGCCGGGCTCGTCGTCTGGCGGATGGTCCCCGCGCAACCCGTGCCCGAACCGCAAGCCGCGGAGCCCGCCACCAAGGTCATCGTCGCCCCACCGGTGGCGACCGACCCCGCCTCGCTCTCGGCGCGCCAGCAGATGCTCGCCGCCGAACTCTCCGCGCTTGAGCAGCGTACCGCAGTGGTGACCGGGGAGGCCGCCAATTCCTATGGCAATGCGACTCGCGCCGAAGGCATGATGATCGCATTCGCCGCTCGCCGCGCGATCGATCGCGGATCGCCGCTGGGCTATATCGAACAGCAATTGCGCGACCGGTTCGGCACGACGCGACCCAACGAGGTCGCCGCGATCATCGATGCCGGGCGCAACCCGATCACGGTCGAGGACCTTCGGCTCGGGCTCGACCAAATCGGATCGCAACTCGCTTTGGGGCCGGCGGGCGACGGCTGGGGCGGGTCGTTCATCCGCATGCTCGGCAGCCTGGTGGTGATCCACCCGCGCAACGCGCCCTCGCCGGTGCCGGGAGAAAGGCTGGCACGAATTCGCCGCTTCCTCGCCCAGGGACAGGTTGAGGCCGCGGTCGAGGAAGTGAAGCGGCTGCCCGGTGCCGCGCAATCGAAGGCTTGGCTCGATGGCGCGCAACGGTACGTCGCGACTCGGCAGGCGCTGGACACGCTGGAAGCGGCGGCGCTGCAGGGGAATGCCGTGGCGCCGGCACCGGCTAGAAGGTAGGGATCCACCCCTCGTCATCCCCGCTCCCGTGGGATGACGGCTTGGGGAAGCGGATATTGGCCCATAGCTTCATGGACGCGGTCGGGCTGGAAGCGACGAATTGCACATAGGCGAAATCGCGACGAGAATACCTAGATGCGACGAAATGAGACCGTCGATGGTGTTGAAGCCATCCGAAAAATGGCGTCCATGTCGCCCGAAACGCAGCAGCGCTTTGACATGGTCGTCTCGGCCGGCTCGAACGAGCCGCTACAGATATACGTGGGCTGCGCGGCCATCGGTGCTGCAATAGGTTCAAAGCGTGCGCCAATAAGTGACGCAAACAAGAAACGAATCTTTGATTATGCAGAGTACCTGTTGAGGTTCGGCTCCGATCAAGTCAGCAACGCCGTTGCAACTTCTATGCTTGAAGCGATCTGGAACGCAGCACTCGAAAGCAGCTTCGATTTCGAATCGGTGGACTCCTTTTTAGGGCCGGAGGCACGGCGCTATCTCGTAGCGTGGGATGATTTCAATGATAGGCGCACACCCGGGCTTAGGCGATCGTAGTTGCGTGCCTCGAGGTCGACAAAGCGGCAGGGCGTGGGCCGCTGAAATAAGGTAATAGCCGCTAATCACCCGACCTCGGACGTGTTCCCGTTTATGAGCGCACAACCTAAATCCGCGCGATCAATGCCTGCGCTGCTGCCGGCGCGCGGACCTTGGCGCCGTTGATCATGAAGATGAAAGTATCGCGCGGCGTCTTCGGCGCGGGATCGGCGACATAAGGCAGCCCTTCAGGCGATCCGCCCGCCGCCCATTCCTTCGCGACAACCGCCCAATGGTCGAGCGCGGTGGAGGAATAACCCTGCGGCTCTTCTTCCACCGCATTTTCGAGCCGGGCATAGACGAAATCGCCGGTCACGTCGGCGATCGCGGGATAGTCGGCCGATTCGGCATAGACGATCGCGACGCCAGCCGCGCGGCACAAGGCGACGAATTCGGGGACGTGGAAACTGTCGTGCCGGACCTGCACCGCGTGGCGTAGTGCCACGCCTTCATGGCTCGCGGGCAGCAGCTTCAGGAACGCGCCGAAATCGTCCGCGTCGAATTTCTTGGTCGCCATGAACTGCCACAGGATCGGCCCGAGCTTGGGGCCGAGCTCGACGATGCCCTGGCCGACGAATCGCGCGATCGATTCGCCGCCTTCGGCCAGCACCTTGCGGTTGGTGCAGAAGCGCGATGCCTTGACCGTGAAGACGAAGTCGTCTGGCACGACTTCCGCCCAGCCGGCGAAGGTCGCCGGCTTGAACCCCGAATAATAAGTGCCGTTGATCTCGATCGCGCTGAGCTGGCGCGATGCATATTCAAGCTCTCGTTTTTGCGGCCATTTTTCCGGAAAGAAGGTTCCGCGCCACGGCTCGTAGGTCCAGCCGCCGATTCCGATTCGTATGTTCGCCATGAAAGAGAGGATATCGTCAACGCGGTACGAAGCGATAGCGGTCGCGGATGCGGCGATTGAAGAATCCGCCTTTGGAGGTCGCGCGGCGCATCGCTGCGACAACGCGCTCGGGCACGTCGAGATACGAGTAAACCCGCCCGCTGACGAAGCGGATATCGAGCCGGTGCGCGGCTTCATCATAATCGAAAGAGCGTATCACGCTGGACGGCATGGCTTTTCAACGCATTGACCGGCAGTGGCGTTTCACGACGGGAAGGGCGCGCCGCTTGAAACGCAGTGCGCGCTGGTGCACACCCGCGACTCGGGTGCGGGGGGCGCCTGTCGCCGCACATCCGCGGCTGCGCGCGCCGCCAACCCGCCAGGTGAGGGGTGAGGCGTGTTGCGTTTGATGAAGTCCCGGATTGCTCCGTTGCTGGCCGCGCTCGGCGGCGTGATCAATGCCAGCGTCGCGCACGCGCAGGATTCGCTCAACGACCCCGCCGGATCGGGCGTATTGGTGTCGGCGGTGCGCTGGCTGCAGGGCACCTTGCTCGGCACTGTCGCCACGGTCGTCGCGATCATCGCGGTCGCCGCGGTGGGGTTCATGATGCTGACCGGGCGGATCAACTGGCGCTATGGCGCGACCGTCATCGTCGGCTGCTTCATCCTGTTCGGCGCCGCCTCGATCGTCGCGGGAATCCAGTCCACCGCCACTCTGGGCAATTGAGCCATGGCCGGGGGGCTCGATCGCGATCCCTTGTTCGTCGCCTTGACGCGACCGCAGATGTTCGCGGGCGTGACCTATAGCTATTTCGTCGTCAACGGCGTGGTCGCGACCGAATTGTTCCTGATCTTCCATTCGATCTGGGTGCTGGCCGCCGCTGCCCTGATCCACGTCGTCGGCATGATCCTGTGCGTGCGCGAGCCGCGCTTTTTCGACCTGTGGCTGGCCAAGGTCAGCCGCTGTCCGCGCGTGCGCAATTATTCGATCTGGCGATGCAACTCCTACCGCCCCTGACCAACGACCGCCGAACAATCGCGCGCGAGAAGGCGGCCGGGGCGCACCTTCCCTATGCGCGCCACGTCGACGATCACACGATCGAGACGCGCGACGGCCTGTTGATGCAGGTGATCCAGCTGCGCGGGCTGTTGTTCGAGACCGCCGACACCGACGAGATCAATTATCGCAAGTCGTTGCGTGACGCGATGCTACAGGCGATCGGATCGTCGCGTTTCGCCATCTATCACCATGTCGTCCGGCGCGAAGCCGATGCCGAGATGTCGGACAAATTCCCCGACGATTTCTCGACCCGGCTCGACGCGGCATGGCGCGCGCGGCTGTCGGCGCGGCGGCTCTACGTCAACGACATATTCCTGACCCTGGTGCGGCGGCCGATGCAGGGCCGGGTCGGCGTCGCCGACCGCATTCGCGGCTGGTTCGGCAGCACCGGGGTCGACCCCGATATCATCCGCAAGCACGAGGTGCATCAGCTCGACACTGCGCGCGACGCGCTGCTTGCGCAGCTCGGCAGCTACGATCCGCGTTTGCTGTCGGTCTATGAAACCAAGGCGGGTTTCTGCTCCGAACCGCTCGAATTCCTGTCGGCGCTGTACAATGCCGAGATGCGCCCGGTGCTGATGCCGATGCAGGATGCGGGGGCCTATCTACCCTATCGCCGGATCAGCTTCGGCGAGGAGACCGTCGAGCTAGGCCCGGCGGGCAATACCGGTCGCAGCTTCGTCGGCATGGTATCGATCAAGGATTATCCCGCGCAAACCGCGCCGGGGATGCTCGACGAATTGCTGCGGCTGCCGTTCGAGATCACCGTGTCGCAGAGCTTCGGCTTCGTCGATCGCCAGGCCGCGCTCGGCAAGATGAACCTGGCGCTCAGGCGGATGCGCTCGGCCGAAGACGAGGCGGTGAGCCTGCGCGCGGAACTGTCCAACGCCAAGGACGATGTCGCCGCCGGCCGTGCCGGGTTCGGCGAGCATCACATGACCGTCGCGGTACACGGTGAGACGATCGAGGAAGTCAATGCCGGGGTCGCCGAGGTACAGGCCTCGCTGTCCGACCTGGGGATCATCGCGGTGCGCGAGGAGATCGCGCTCGAGCCCGCTTTCTGGGCGCAGTTCCCAGGCAACTTCAAATATATCGCGCGCCGTGGTCTGATCTCGACCGGCAATTTCGCGGGCTTCGCGTCGAGCCACAATTTCGCTCTCGGCAAGCCCGAAGCGAACCATTGGGGCCAGGCGGTCAGCCTGCTCGAGACGACCGCGGCGGGCCCCTATTATTTCAATTTCCACCAGGGCGACCTGGGCAATTTCACCGTCATCGGCCCGTCGGGCTCGGGCAAGACGGTGGTCGTCAATTTCCTGCTCGCCCAGGCGCGCAAATTCCATCCGCGGATCATCTTCTTCGACAAGGACCGCGGCGCCGAATTGTTCATCCGCGCGATCGGCGGGCGCTACGACGTACTGCGTCCCGACATGGCGGCGGGGCTCAACCCACTGCAGCTCGAGGACAGCCCGGCTAACCGCCAGTTCCTGATCGACTGGGTCGCGCAGCTGGCGGGCGGCGCCGATATCGACGAGACCGCACGGATCAAGGACGCGATCGACGCCAATTTCGACCAGCCGGTCGAGCATCGCCGGCTGCGCCACCTTGCCGAATTGTTCCGCGGCGGATCGCGGCCGAGTGCTGCCGACCTCTATTCGCGCCTCAGGCCCTGGTGGGGCGAGGGCGAGCGGGCGTGGCTGTTCGACAATGAGCGCGACCTGACCGATCTGTCGGCCGACTCAGTCGGGTTCGACATGACCCAGATCCTCGACGATCCCGCGGTGCGGACGCCGGCGATGATGTACTTGTTCCACCGCGTCGAGGAACGGCTCGACGGCTCGGCCGCGATCATCGTCGTCGACGAGGGATGGAAGGCGCTCGACGACGAGGTGTTCGTCCGCCGCATCAAGGATTGGGAAAAGACGATCCGGAAACGGAACGGCATCGTCGGCTTCGCAACGCAGAGCGCGCAGGATGCGCTGGAGAGCCGCATCGCCTCGGCGATCATCGAGCAGGCCGCGACGCAGATCTTCATGACCAATCCCAAGGCGCGCGCGTCCGATTATATCGACGGCTTCGGGCTGACTCCGCACGAATATGAGATCGTCCGGACCCTGCCCGACGACGCGCATTGCTTCCTGATCAAGCATGGCACCGAAAGCGTCGTGGTGCGGCTCAACCTGACCGGCGAGCGCGACATCCTGACGATCCTGTCGGGGCGCGAACGCACGGTCCGCCTGCTCGACGAGATCCGCGCCGAAAAGGGCGACGACCCCGCCGACTGGATCCCGCCGCTGTTGGAGCGCGCGTGATGCAGGTGGCGTGCCCCGCGATCAACGACTCGCAATTCCTGTCGAGCGTGCTCGGCCATATCGATTGCCAGGCGCAGACCTTGGGTGCCGCCGGATATCAGGCGATGGCGGCGGGCGGATCGGCATCGTCACTGATCCTGGGCGGCGTGCTGACGGTGTTCATCGCTTTGTTCGGCTATCGGCTGATCCTGGGCGACACGCCCGATGCGCGTTCCGCCATCCTCACCGTGATCAAGCTCGGCGTGGTGCTGCTGCTGGCGACGAGCTGGCCGGCGTTTCGCACGCTCGCTTATGATGTCGCGCTCAAGGGCCCGGCGGAGCTTGCCGGCGCCGTCGGCGGTGCCTCGGGGCTACCGGGCGCCGGCGGCGGGTTGGTAGCGCGACTGCAGGCGATCGACGACGAGATGGCTGAGTTGAACGTCGTCGGCACCGGTCGCCCACCCAATACCGATTTGGTCACGGGGCCGACCCCGCAGCCTTTGACGCCCGAACAACAGGCGCAGGAACGCCGCCGGCTGCAGGATCTGGCCAGCCATGCGCGCTGGGACCCGGCGCGCGATCTGTCGCTGCTGGGCAGTGCGCGGACGCTCTTCCTGGCGGGAACGATCGCCGCCTTTGCCAGCGTCCGGCTGATCGCCGGGCTTTTGCTCGCTTTGGGGCCGCTCTTCGCCATCTTCCTGTTGTTCGACGGCACGCGCGGCCTGTTCGAGGGCTGGGTGCGTGGCCTGGCCGGCGCCGCATTGGGGGCACTGGGCACCGCGATCGTGCTGGGGGTCGAGCTCGCCTTGCTCGAACCCTGGCTCGCCGCAGTGATGGACTTGCGGCACCAGGAGATCGCGACGCCGGCGGTGCCGGTTGAATTGCTCGCTTTGTCGCTGATCTTCGCGGTGACGTTGTTCGCGGTGCTGGTGGCGGTCGCACGCGTGGCGCAGGGATTTCGCATACCGACGAGTTGGAAACAGGCCGGCGAGCGGGTCGCCACCGGCTTCGCCGACCGCGTCCCGGTACTGGCCGGCGCCCGCGGCAATGAGGGCGTCATCACCGACCAGCGATCGCGCGCGATCGCCATCGCCGATGCGGTGACCGCGACGCAGCGACGCGAGAGCCATGCGGGCCAGCCACCCGCCACGTCACTTGGACGACCGGGGATCGCGCCCACCAACACCACGCGAGAGATCGCCGTTGCGGCAGCGGTGCCGCTCGGCCAGAGTTTCAGGAGGCGGACGCGGGGGCGCGTGTCGGCCGGGGCAACACGGCGGGATAGCAACAGATGAAACAGGCCGCGCGCGAATCGCTCGACGCTTATTATCGCGAAGCGGACAGCTGGGCCGACGATCGCCAGGACATGCTGCGCGCATCGCGCCGCACGGCGTGGATCGTCGCCAGCGTGGCGGTGGCGGTGGCCCTGTTCGAAGCGATCGCGATCATCGTCATGATGCCGCTCAAGACCGTCGTCCCCTATACGCTGCTGGTCGACAAGCAGACCGGCTATGTCCAGGAATTGAAGCCCCTCGACGCCGAGAAGATCGCCCCCGACACCGCGCTGACCCAATCGTTCCTGGTGCAATATGTCATTGCCCGCGAGAGCTACGATGCGGGCACGGTCCAGGCCAATTATCGCAAGGTGCAGACCTGGTCGGCCGACGTCGCCAAGGCCGATTACGTCAACGGCATGCAAGCGGCTAATCCGGCCAGCCCGCTCAGCCGCTATCCGCGGTCGGTCGTCGACACGCGGATCAAGAGCATCACGTCGATGGGCGGCAACCAGGCGCTGGTGCGGTTCGACACCGTGCGTCGCGATCCCGGCGGGCAGACGCAGCCGCCCGAATCCTGGGTCGCGGTGATCAAATACCGCTTCTCGACCGGGCCGATGCGCGCCGAGGACCGCTTCATCAATCCGCTGGGCTTCCAGGTGTTCGGCTATAATCGCAGCCAGGAAAATCTCGCGCCCCAGGCGGCGCCGGCCGCCAGCACAGCACCGTCGGCGCTATCAAGCCAGCCGCAAGTACTTGCCCCCGGCGCGCCAACGAGTCCGAGCCCGACGCCGTCGCGCGCCTCCAACGGCGTCGAGGTTACGCTTTGAGGCGCATCTTCGCCCTGATCCTGGCCGCAGCGTTTGTCGCTTTACCGGCGCAAGCGCAGGTGCGGCCGCAACCCGGCACCGGCGATCCGCGCATCCAGACGGTGATGTACGATGCCGACCAGGTCGTCTCGCTGCAGGTACCGGGCGGGTATGAATTGACGGTCGAATTCGCCCCCGATGAGCGGATCGAGAATGTCGCGGTCGGCGATAGCGGTGCGTGGCAAGTCACGCCCAACAAGCGCGGCGACCGCCTGTTTCTCAAGCCATTGCAAGGTGTCACCACCAACATGACCGTGGTGACCGACGCGCGCAGCTATGTGTTCGAGCTGTCGCCGGGCAGCGCCGGCAGCGCGCCGTTCATCGTCCGCTTCCGCTACCCGCCGCCACCGGCGCCTGCCGATACCGGGCCGGCGCCGGTCGAGCCCGGCCGCTACAAGCTCGCCGGGTCGAACGACGTGCGGCCCGAGGCGATTTCGGACGACGGATCAAAGACCTTTATCCTGTGGCGCGACAGCCAGACCCTACCGGCCGTGTTCGTGATCGACCGCGACGGCAAGGAGACGCTGGCCGACGGCGCGATGCGCGACGGGCGCTATGTGCTGGACAGCATCAACAACAAGCTCGTTTTCCGGCTCGACAAGAAGATGGCGAGCGCGACGCGCGTGCCGCAGGTGGCGCGCTGATGGCGGTCGCGGGAAGCGATCCGCGCGCCACGCTGCCGCCGCCAGCCGATGTCGAGCCGAGTGCGCGGCCGGTCGTCGCGCGGCCCGGCGGCGGGCTGCCCAATTGGGTGATCGCGGCGGGCATCGTCGTCGCGGGGCTGATCCTGTTCCTGATCCTCGACGCGCGCCGCCGGCAATTGTCGGCGCCGGCCACGCGCGTGCGCACCGCCGATCTGCGCGGCGGCGCCGAGCCGCCACCGCTCTACGTCCCGCCGGTGCCCGAGCCGGTACCGACGGTGATCCCGCCGCCGCCCCCTCCACCGCCGCCGCCCCCTCCGCCGCCACAGCCGCGCGTCGTCTATGTCCCTGCGCCGCCGCAGCCGCAGCCGGTCGCGCCACAGGCGCCGCCGCCGCGCGCCTCTGCCGATCCGGTGCTCGTGCTCGACACCACGACCGGCGAGGCGGTCGCACCCAGCGGGCCAGCGGGAGAAGGCGGCGCCGGCGCCGTCGCGACGGCCAATCCCGGTAGCGGGGGCGCCACGCTGGGCGGCCGTGCGCGTGCGTCGGTCCTGCGCAACCGCGCGACTACGGTGCCGCAAGGCACGCTGATCCCGGCGGTCCTGGAAACCGCGCTCGATTCGACGCGTCCCGGTCCGGCGCGCGCGCTGGTGACGCGCGACGTCCGTGGTTTCGACGGCAGCAAGGTGCTGATCCCGCGCGGCAGCCGGCTGATCGGCGACTATAAGGCCGACCTGCAGCCGGGGCAGAATCGCGCCTTGGTGATCTGGCAGCGCCTGGTACGTCCGGATGGCGCAACGATCGAGCTTGCTTCGCCCTCGGCCGATCCGCTCGGCCGGGTCGGCATCAAGGGCAAGGTCAACAGCCACTTCCTCGAGCGGTTCGGCAGCGCGCTGCTGCAATCGACGCTCAACCTCGGCGTCGGGGTCGCGACCTCGCGGATCGCCGGCAACAATTCCAGCGTGCTGCTCGCCTTGCCCAATTCGGCGGGCGGCTCGACCGGATCGTCGTTGAGCGACAGCCAGCAATTCCAGCGCACCTTGCGCGTGAAGCAGGGCGTCTCGGTCAGCGTGTTCGTCGCCAAGGACCTGGATTTCACCGCCGTGGAGACCAAGCGATAGCCGCCAGCGATCCCGTCTATCTGAAGAGCTATCTCGCCCCGTTGGGCGGGATGCTGGCGCGCGACGACGTCACCGACATCTATGTCAACCGGCCGGGCGAGATCTGGGTCGAAACATTGGGCGGGGCGACCGAGCGGCACGACGCCCCGGCGCTCGACCGCGCGACGCTTGATCGGCTGTCACGCCAGATCGCGGCGCTGTCGCATCAGGGGATCAGCCGCGAGCATCCGTTGCTGTCGGCGACCTTGCCCGACGGCGCGCGCGTCCAGGTCGTCGCACCGCCGGCGACACGCGGCGATCTGGCGCTGGCGATCCGCAAGCACGTCTCTCCCGACCTCAGCCTGTCGGATTATGTCGCCGCGGGATCCTTCGCCGATACCAGGCGCGGCGAGGTCGGCGAGCGCGCGCCGATCGACGTGGAATTGTCGCGGATGCTCGACGCCGGCGATGTGGCCGGGATGCTCGCCACCGCGGTCAAGGCGCGCAAGAACATCCTGGTGTCGGGCGGCACCTCGACTGGCAAGACGACGTTCCTAAACGCGCTGATCCGCGAGATTCCGCCGCACGAACGGCTGATCCTGATCGAGGATACGCCCGAACTCCATCTGGGGCACGCCAATGCGGTGGGGCTGCTCGCGGCGCGCAGCGCGCTCGGGGAAGCGCAAGTCACCGCCGACAGCTTGCTCGCCGCGTCGCTGCGCATGCGCCCCGACCGGATCATCGTCGGCGAATTGCGCGGTCCAGAGGCGTACACCTTCCTTCGTGCGGTCAATACCGGCCATCCCGGATCGATGACCACTGTCCATGCCGACAGCGCGGAGCGTGCGATCGAGCAGATCGCCTTGCTGGTGTTGCAGACCGGCACCCGGCTGGGGCGCGAGGACGTGCATCATTATGTTCGCAGCACCGTCGACATATTCGTCCAGCTGGCACGGACCGGCGGCCGCAGGCACGTCGCCGAGGTCGTCTTGGCGCGTTGAGCTCCGCTGACCAGCGCCGGCGAAAATGAAGAGGCCCCGCCAGTTACGGCGAGGCCTCCCTTTTCCGTCCCGTCGCGGTAGCGATCAGCTGTGCGAGATCGTTCCGGTGAATGCACCGGGGCTGGTGTTGCCCGTTACGTCATTGTCACCGAAGCTTTCTAGCTTCGCGCTATTTACCGCATTGAGCGCCGTGCCATTGTTGGTGATCGCGGTATCGCCGACCCGAACCGCCGCACCGGCGCCATTCGAATTGATGCCATAAACGGGGTTCCCGGAGATGGACGAGGACTTGATAACGATCGTGGCGGTCCCGGTAGGTGCCTTGGCCACGATGCCGCTCGCGCCCGCGACGCCGCCACCCGCGATCTGGCTATTGGTCATTGTGGCCGAAAGCGCAGTTGCGCCACTTGCCGTCGACAAAGCGAGGCCGGCGACGCCGTTGCCGAGCAGACGGACATTGTTGAGGTCCGCGCCCGCCGAGAAGCCGGCAGACGGCTGGAGGACGATGCCGCCGCCGGTATTGTTGTTGATCGTCGTATTGTTGACGAAGAGCTGGACGTTCGAGGAGGTCGTGTCGACGCTGATCCCGCGCCCTGCGCCTGAGCCGAATCCGAAGATGTACGAATCTTCGACAGTCACGCTCTGCGCCTGAAAAACGTGAATTCCGTATGTGCCTGGGGTTGTGCCCGCGCCGTTGATGCTCAGGCCGCGCAGGACCACCACGATATTGGCGCCATTGACGTTGATGCCGCTCGTGCCCGACGCCAGGATGCTGCCTTCCGTCTCCCGGCAATCGAGCGTGATCGATTTGGTGATTGTCACCGTGCCGAAACCACCCGGATCGAGGCAGTCGATCTCGCCCCCGGCCGCCGTCTTCGAAATGGCGCCGGCAAAGGTCTTGCACGGCGCAGTGCGGCTGCACGGATTGACGTCGTCGCCGACTCCCGAAATCCAAGTACGCGTCGCCTGTGCCGCGGCCGGCGAAGCATAGAGAATCGACGCCACGAATAGTGCGCCAAGCAACATCATCAACCGATTGGTAATGTGCGACATTATGCCCCCCCAATCCCAATTGACGGGCACGCTAGCCCATCATCATAATTAATATTCTATTGTAGTTTTGTGCAAAGGAACAGTCCGGATTCCGGACGGCTCGAACAGCGAAGAAATCGATCAGCGTTGGTCTTACTCAATTTGGTCGTTCCCAAAAGTATAAGGGGTTCCGACCGTTGCCGATCGAAACCCCTTATGGGTCAGACACATGACTTTACGATCAATGCCGCGCGATCGTCCCGGAAAATGCGCCGTCGGTGGTGTTGCCATCGAGCCGGTTGTCGCCATAGCTCAGCGCTTGCGCGGTGCCGAGGACGAGCAGGCCGGTGCCGTTGCCGGTGATCGTCGTACCGCCGACCCGGGCATTGGCCGAGGCCGGGGTGCCGTTGACGATCAACCCCTGGCCGGTGTTGAGCGCCACCACTGAATTCGTCAGCATGACCTTGGCCGTACCGGTGCCGTTGGGCGCCTTGGCCAATATGCCCACGCCGTTGTTCGACAGCGTCACGTGGTCGATAGTGGCACTGATCGCCGATCCGACGATACCGCTAGTATCCATGCGGATCCCGACATTGGTGTTGTTGACGATTTGACTATTGGTGATCGTGGCATTGCCGATCCTTCCGGCCGCCGGACTGATGTTGATGCCGCCCGAGGCCGTGGGCGTCGCGCTGCCCCCGCTCTCGCTGATCGTCACGTTGTCGACAAACAACTGGCTATCGGAATTCTGCGGTTGAAAGTTGATGCCGTAGCCGTTGCGGAAACCGCGAATCCTCGAGTTGCGGATATGGACGGCCGCCGCGTCGAGAATGTAGATGCCGTTAACCCCCGCTACACCGGTCTGGCCCAGGCCCTCGAAATCGAATCCGCTGATCGTCACGACGGCGGTGGTCGAATTGATGATGAACGCGTTGGTCGCGGCCACCAGTACGCCGGATTGCGTATTGTCGCAGATCAGCGAGATCGATTTGGTGATCGTCAACGCTCCGAAGCCGCCAGGATCGAGACAGTTGATCTCGCCGCCCGCCGCCGTCTTGGAGATCGCGCCGGCGAAGGTCTTGCATGGCGCGGTGCGGCTGCACGGATTCGCATCGTCGCCCACGCCCGAAATCCAGGTGCGCGTGGCCTGTGCCGCGGCTGGCGCGCTCCACAGCGTGGCGCACGCCGCGATGATCGCGGCAAAAAGTGTCGAACGCTTCAAACCCCTCATAACCTTCCCCTCCTCAACATGCCGTCATGGCGCGCGCTCATCACCTTTCGGATTATGGCGAGTCGACCGCGAAATCAGGGCGCACTCCCAATGCATGCGACAGACGAACCATGCGATTGCCTGGAAGCAACTCCCCTGCTTCACCGCTGCCCCCAGCCCCAAATTAGGATTAACAGCTTATTGTACTTCCGCCTGATTGGGTAGTACCGATCCATCCCGACCATCCAACTCACGCCAGACTTCGCTCCTGCCGCAGGTATTGAGACCGCGAAGATACGTTCAAGTCTTCAATATCGTGATAGGATTCCGACATCGCATCGGACTTTTCCCATAACTACTAACAAGCTGGCGCGGTGGGATTTTTTTCTTCATCCCCGCCTCACGGAGTTGAGCTGTCGTTCGCCAAGGCCGTGCATATGTCCATCGCCGGGACACTTACTGCGCTCGGGTATCGAATTATTGATCGAAAACGACGTGCCGAGAAATGTTCATATTGGTTGTATTGGCGACGATGCCAGCTTAGGCTGTCGGTAAATAGGACATTAGGGGGTTTCGACATGACCGCTTCCCATACCAGCACGGTTAGCCGCCGTGGTGCGATGAGCAGGATGGCCATTGCTGCCGCGGCGGGGATCGCCGCACCGACGCTGGCCCCGGTTGCGCATGCCGCCGGAGCGATCGACGGCAATCTCAAAACATTCAAGGGCCGCTATGCGCTACGCGGCGGCCGCATCATCGACGGCTATTTCGTCGCACCAGGCAATTCCTCCGGCCTCGACGTGGTCGTGGTGCTCCATGGCGAGAACGGCTTCGACGCCGGCGCGCGCGCACTGGCCCACGACCATGCCCGCGCGGGCAAACTGGCGATCGTGCCCGACATGCCGGCGACCTATCGCGGCATCGCCGCGCTGGCGGGTCGCGACGCGCACGTCGCCGACATCAAGGCGTTGCGCGACGCGTTCGGCCGCCACGTGCGCGGCAATGGCAAGGTGGAGTTCGTGTCCGCCTGACTCGACCGGGTGTTGCTGAGTGAAAGGAGCCGCCGGATGCTTTTCGGCGGCTTTTTTCGTGTCCGTGAAATTTGTGTAGGAGCGTGAGGCCGGAAGCGCGCGTAGCCCGCCAGGGCGGAGCGCCATCAAAGGACTCAAGGGTTCCGGCACGGCAAAGCCGTGCCGTCGGTCGCCGCAAGCGGCGCCGGCCGAAGTTTCGCTAATCACGATTTAGCGCAGCTAAATCGCTGCGAAACTGGAGCGGGCGAAGGGATTCGAACCACGCGCGTAGCCCGGCAGGGCGGAGCGCCATCAAAAAGACTCGAGGGTTCCGGCGTGGCAAAGCCCCGCCGTCGGTCGCCACATGCCGCGCCGGTCGAAGTTCCGTGATCACGATTTAGCGCAGCTAAATCGCTGCGAAACTGGAGCGGGCGAAGGGATTCGAACCCTCGACCCCAACCTTGGCAAGGTTGTGCTCTACCCCTGAGCTACGCCCGCTCTGGCGCCTGCCCGTGAAGCCACGGGCGGGTAAGGAGGGGCGCCATTAGCAGCGCTCCCGCAGGTCCGCAACCCCCTGTCGCGCATCAACCAAAAAGCCTTGGCTTCGGCGCCGCGACGCCCACATAAGGGCCTTTGCCGCTGACGGAGAAGAGACTTGGCTACGCTAGGAATGACCCCGGACCAGAAGGAAGCCGTCGAAGCCTTCCGTCGCGACGTGGTCGAGCCGTCGATGAGCAAGCTGGTGATCATCGATTTCTGGGCCGAATGGTGCGGGCCGTGCAAGGCACTGACGCCGGTGCTGGAGAAGGTCGCCGCCGATTACGCCGACAAGGGCGTGGTGCTGGCCAAGGTCGATACCGACAAGAACCAGTTCATCGCCGCGCAATTCCAGATCAAGTCGATCCCGACCGTCTATGCGATGTTCCAGGGCCAGTTGATCGCCGATCTGACCAGCGCGCGGACCGAATCGCAATTGAAGGCGATGCTGGACCAGGTGCTGCGCCAATTGCCGGTCGACAGTGCCGAGGCGCAGCAGGAGGCCGAGATCGAGCCGCTGGTCGCGGCCGCCGAGCAGATATTGCACGACGGCGACGCGGAACGCGCTTTATCCTATTTCGAGCAGATCGCGGATATCGCGCCCGATCATCCGGAAGTCGTGTCGGGCCGCGTCCGCGCGCTGGTCTCGCTTGGCCGGCTGGACGATGCCGAGGCTGTGCTCACTGCCCTGCCCGAAGATGCCGCCAAGGGTGCGGAGATCGATCGCGCCCGCGCCGCGCTCGATCTTGCCCGCTCGGCCCCGCCCGCCAAAGACCTGGCGCCGCTGATCGCGGCGGCGGAGGCCGATCCCGACAATCTGCAGGCCCGATTCGACCTCGCCAATGCGCAGATGGCGGCCGGCGAGCGCGATGCCGCGGCCGATTCGTTTCTGGCGATCGTCGCCAAAGACCGCGCCTGGAACGACGGCGCGGCGCGCGCGCAATTCCTCAAGCTGCTCGAAGTCGTCGGGCTGGAGGATCCCTGGGTGTCGGCGCAACGCCGCCGGCTGTCGGCGATTCTGTTCACGTGACGACGACGCGGCTCTCGATCTTTCCGCTCGCGGGGGCGTTGCTGTTTCCGCGGATGCATCTGCCGCTGCACATCTTCGAGCCGCGTTATTGCGCAATGGTGTCGGACGCGATGGCGCGCGACCGCCGCATCGGGATGATCCAGCCGCGCGGCGACGGCGACCCGCCGCCATTGTTCGACCTGGGCTGCGTGGGCCGTATCGCCGAGGTCGAGGCGCTCGACGACGGCCGCTACAATATCGTGCTCGAAGGGACGTCGCTTTTCCGGGTCGCGCGCGAACTGGACGTCAGTACGCCATTCCGCCAGGTCGAAGCAGAATTGATCTCGATCCCCGACGAGCCGGAAACGCTGTCACTCGGCCATCGCGCCGCGCTGGAAACCGAATCGCGCCGATTCGCCGATGCGCAGGGCTATGCGGTTGACTGGGATTCGGTCGCGCGCCTCGATGACGAGGCGCTGGTCAACGGCATCGCCCAGATCGCCCCGTTCGACGCCGCGGCGAAACAGGCGCTGCTCGAGGCGAGCGACCTTGCCGCGCGCGCCGAACTGACCGTGCAATTGATGCAGTTCTTCGGCCGCCACGACGGCGAAGATCGGGTGACGCTGCAATAACGCCCGTCATCCCAGCGAAAGCTGGGATCTCTTGCCATCTTTCCTCGCAAGAGATCCAGCTTTCGCTGGGGTGACGCTAACTGGGGATCTGCTGCGAGATGCAGTGAAAACTGCCGCCGCCGGTCAGGATGTGGTCGGCGCGCAGGCCGACGGTCTTGCGCCCCGGGAATAGCGCGCCGATCGAGGCGACCGCCGTCTCGTCATTCTCCGTACCGTAGAGCGGCACCACCACGCTGGCATTGCCGATATAGAAGTTCATGTAGCTGGCCGGGATGATCTCGTCGTCGCGGAGCACGCGGCCGGGCGACGGGATCGGCACTACCTCGATATCGCCATGCTGGAGCGCGCGTGCGGTGGCGCGTTGATAGACCTGCCAATTGGGATCGTTCTCGCTCGCTTCGGGAATCGCCAGCCGCCGCGTGCCGACGAACCGCGCGAGATTGTCGACATGCCCGTCGGTATGGTCATTGAGCAGGCCGTCGCCGAGCCACAGTACCTCGGTATAGCCTAGGTCGCGACGGAGCAGTTCCTCGATCTCGCCGCGCGACATCGACCCGTTGCGGTTGCGGTTGAGCAGGCATTGCTCGGTGGTCACCACCAACCCCTCGCCATCGCCGTCGATAGCGCCGCCCTCGAGCACCCAGGTGAACGTCTCGACCGTCTTGCCGCGCGCCTCGGCCAGCCGGGCGCCGATATCGTCGTCGCCCGGCAAGTCATATTTGCCGCCCCAGCCGTTGAATTGAAAATCGGCCGCCACGCCGTCGCCGCGGATGATCGGCCCGGTGTCGCGCAGCCAGATATCGCCGAACGGCTCGATCACGATCCTGGCGATGTCGCCGGCGCGCTTGCGCGCCGCCGCGGCCGCTTCCTCGTCGGCGGCGACCAGCAGCACTTGTTCGCCTTTGCCGTCGGCATGGACGGCGCGCGCGAAGGCAGTCACCTCGTCGCGCGCGGGCTCAAGATCCAGCTCCCACAATTCAGGATGGCTGGGGAATCCGATCCATACGGCCTTGTGCGGCGCCCATTCGGGCTTGGGAGGGGCGAGCTTGATCATTGGCCGGCGCCTGCCCCGGCGCGGGAGCGATCGCGGATCGCGCGGAACTCCGCGGTCTTGTACCAGTTCGGCCAGGCAGGCGTGTCGGCGAGCTGGCGCCCGAGTTGGTAATATAGCGTCAGGTCCTGCACCGCGCCCATCCAGTTCCAATTGGGGTCATATTCGTCCTGCGGCTTGTGATAGCGGTTCTCGATATAATCGAGCGTCGCGGCATGGCCCTTGGCGACACCGCCATCGACCAGATCCTCGCCCGACCCGCCGTCGAACATCGGCACGCCCAATTTGGCGAAGCTGAAATGGTCCGAACGGAAATAGCCGCCGCGTTCGGGATTGGGTTCGGGCTTCATCACCCGGCCCTGCGCCTCCACCAAAGGCTTCATCAGATCCTCCAGCTCGGACTTGCCATAGCCGGTGACGACGAAATCCTTGGCCGGGCCGATCACGTTCAGTCCGTCCATGTTCACCCCGCCGACCGTCTTGGCGAGCGGGAAGATCGGGTGTCCGGCGTAATATTTCGACCCGAGCAGCCCCGATTCCTCGGCAGTGACCGACAAGAACACCATCGTCCGCTTGGCCGGTCCCGCTTTGGCCTGTGCCTCGGCCAGCGCGATCAGTCCGGCCGAACCCGAGGCATTGTCGAGCGCGCCGTTGCAGATATCGTCGCCCTTGACCGGGGTGCAATGGCCGAGATGATCCCAATGCGCCGAATAGATCACCGTCTCGTCGGGTTTTTCGGTCCCCGGCAGGATACCGATGACGTTCTTCGACGCCTGGCGTTTGATGTTGTTGGTGAAGCCGACCGAGAATTTGACCCCGAGCGGGACGGCCTTGAACCCCTTGACCTTGGCCGCCGTCTGAAGCTGGTCGAAATCCTTGCCCGCGCTAGCGAAGACCTGCTTGGCCTTGGCGAGCTGCATCCAGCCGATCGCCTGGCTCTGGTCCAAATGGTCGCCCTTCTCATCGAGTTCAAGCTGCGCGCCCGACCAGCTCGACCGCACCACGCCCCAGCCATAAGCGGCGGGATCGGTGTCGTGGACGATGATCACAGCGGCGGCGCCTTCGCGCGCGGCCTCTTCGTACTTGTAGGTCCAGCGGCCGTAATAGGTCATCGCCTTGCCTTCGAAGAGGCCCTGATTGGTCGGTGTCTGCCAGTCGGGATCGTTGACCAGCACGACCACGGTCTTGCCCTTCACATTGACGCCGGCATAATCGTTCCAGCCTTTTTCGGGGGCGTTGATGCCATAGCCGACGAACACGACGTCTGAATTGCGGATGTCGACCTTGGGCGTCACGCGATAGGTCGAGACGACCATGTCGTCGCGATAGGCCAGACTGACCGGTGCCTTGCCCCCGGTGAAGGTCATCGGCGTGATGTTCTCGGCGGTCATCTGGACCATTGGCACGTCCTGGAACCAGCTGCCTCCATTGCCGGGTTTCAGCCCCGCCGCCTTCATCCGTTCGACGATGTAGGCGACGGTTTTGTCCTCGGCAGGGGTGGTCGGCGCGCGCCCTTCGAACGCGTCGGAGGACAGCGTTTTGGTGACGTCCTTGAGCGTGTCGACCGAAATGGCGGGCGCGCCGGACTGGGCAAGAGCGGGCGCGGCGGTCAGCGCGGCTAAGGACAGGACGAGACGGCGCATCGGCGACCTTTCGTTTGGAATGGCCGCTGTCTGGCAGCGCCTCGCGAGCGGCGCAAGCTGGACGTCCGGCCGAGCGCCACGGCCCGGCACGATGCCCACTAAGTCAGTCGAAACTATTCGATCCAATATGATGCGAAAGGCCCCTGTGTACGGCGCCCTCCCTTGCTTAGTCGTGCGTCGCGTTTATCCATTGTTACAATGGGGACGAAGGGGAGACTTATGCGTAAATTGTGCCTGGCATTGGCCTTTGGCCTGACGCCGCTCGCCGTGGCGGCACAGGATGTCCCCGCCAAGCCCGGCAACAATCTTGCCGAGGCGTTCGGTGCGCGCGAAGCCGTACGACAGATTAGCCTGTCGCCGGACGGCACGAAGGCGGCGATCATCCAGCCCACCAAAGGCCATGGCTCGGCACTGATGATCGGGGACATGGTCAATGGCGGCGAGCTGAAGACAATCCTTACATCCAGCGGCAATCCGGATAAGCTCGGTGATTGCCACTGGTCTACCGACACGCGGCTGATCTGCCGCATATCCATCACCAGCGATGTGGATGGTGAGCGCCTCGGTTTTTCGCGGATCGTCGCAATCGATGCCGACGGAAAGAACCTCAAGATGCTGAGCGCGCGGACCAGCGATCGGGCCCTGGGGCTCATGCAGAATGGCGGCTCGTTGATCGATTGGGGCGCTCGAGGTGATGGATCGGCGCTGATGACCCGCTTGTTCGTTCCCGAAGTCTCTACCGGGACGCATATTGCAGAAAGCCAGTCAGGATTGGGTGTCGAACTGATCGATACCCGTTCGCTATCACGCAAACAGATCGAGCCGGCGCGAGAAAGTGCCGTCGATTATATCAGCGATGGCCGAGGGAATGTACGCATCATCGGCCTCCAGCCCAAAACCGGCACAGGCTATGATTCGGGCAAGATAATCTATTCCTACCGCACCGCCGATAGCCGCGCGTGGAAGCCGCTGACCACGGTAACGGTCGTCGCCGGGCAAACGGCGGGCTTCGTACCTTATGCCGTCGATCCCGCGCTCAATGTCGTTTATGGTTTCGAGAACCAGACCGGCCATACCGCGCTCTACAGTATCGCCCTCGACGGCAGCCTGACCAAGAAGCTCGTCCTGTCGCGGGCGGACGTCGATATCGACGACTTGGTCGAAGTGGGCCGGCAGAACCGCGTCGTCGGCGCGACCTTCGTCACGGATCGCCGCGAGGCGGAGTTCTTCGACCCGGCACTGAAGACGTTGCGCGCGGCGCTTGGCAAGGCTTTGCCGGGCAAAATCATCACCTTCATCGACGCCAGCGCGGACGAGAGCAAATTGCTGCTGTTCGCCTATAGCGACGTCGATCCCGGACGTTATTATCTGTTCGACAAAAAGACGCGGTCGATGGCGGAAGTTCTGGCGTCACGGCCGGGTCTCGATGGCCTCAAGCTCGCAACGGTCAAGCCGGTCACCTACCAGGCTGCCGACGGCACCAATATTCCTGCCTATCTGACGCTGCCGGCGGGAAGCGACGGTAAGAATCTGCCGGCGATCGTGATGCCACATGGCGGTCCGGGCGCGCGCGACGAATGGGGCTTCGACTGGCTCTCGCAATATTTCGCGGCGCGCGGCTATGCCGTTATCCAGCCCAATTTCCGTGGATCGACCGGCTATGGCGACGCCTGGTACGAGAAGAACGGCTTCCAATCGTGGCGGACCTCGATCGGCGACGTCAACGACGCCGGCCGCTGGCTGGTGAAATCGGGCGTCGCCGATCCGAAGAAGCTCGCCATCGTCGGCTGGTCCTATGGCGGCTATGCGGCGTTACAGTCGTCGGTCCTCGACCCCGATCTGTTCAAGGCGATCGTGGCCATCGCGCCGGTCACCGATCTCGACACGCTGCGGAACGAGGCGCGCAATTTCACGAACTTTCCTCAAGTCGATGCGCTCATCGGCCACGGGCCGTGGGTTGCCGAGGGGTCGCCGGCACGCAACGCGGGCAAGATCAAGGCGCCGGTGCTGCTGTTCCACGGCGACATCGACACCAATGTCCGGATCGGCGAATCGCGATTGATGGCCGACAAGATCAAGAGCGCCGGCGGCAAGGTCGAATTGGTCGAGTTCAAGGGCCTCGACCACCAGCTCGACGACGATACGGCGCGCGCGCAGATGCTGGGCAAGGCCGATGCCTTCCTGCGCAGCGCGATGGGGCTGTAAGGCCCGAGACGATCAGGCGCGTCGCGCGCTGATCAGCAATTGCGCCGACACCAGCCGCGCGGTCACCTCGATCGCGTCGCCCGCCACTGTCTCGATCGGTTCGGACAGCGGATGGATCGGCGCCCCCCAATGCGACCGCGACTCGTCGAACGGGCTGTTTTCGAACGTCACCCCCGCGCCGAAATCGACCCGCAGCCACTGTGTTACGCCATGGATCACGCCGCCATCGGAGATCAGCACTGCAGTCTCTTGAGTCGGCCCGAACGTGGGTGCCTCAAAGTCCATGGCGAGTAGGCTGGTGGGAGACGACCGGCGGGTGGCTCCATCGCTGCGCGCGCGCAACACTGCCGGGGAAGGCGCGGCAAGCAGGTTGAAGGGCGACATGTCGAAACCTTCCACCATGCCGAGCGGCCATTCGGCGGGGTGGTCGAGCGCGACGAGCGCGCACCGCAATTCGGCGCGCGGTGGCAGGATCGGCGCGTCGGGCCGGACCAGCCGCCCGCGTGCATCCGCCATGACCTGGACGATGTCATCGCCGAACAGCGCGTCGTCGAACAATTCGGACATCAACAGGTCGGCGGGCTCCGCCAGATCCTGACCCATTTCCAGCTCGGTCGAATATTTGGAAATGACGGTGATGCGATCGGCCAAGCCATTGCGGTGCGCGATCTCGCGCGCCGCCGCCGCGATCACCGGATTGGCTTCGCAAGTGATGACCTGGGCGCCGGCCCGGGCGGCTAGCAGCGACAGCAGTCCGGCTCCCGTGCCGATCTCCAATACCCGCATTCCCGGGGTCACCAGCCGGGCGATCGCCTGGGAATAACAAGCGTTGCGCGGCCCGTCGCGCAGCATCGGTGCGTGCCAATGCGGCACGCCCGCGGATAGCGCCGCGCGGACCAGATCGCGCACATCGGTATCGCCGGGCGCCGCCGCCACCGCGGCCAGTCCCAGCGCATAAGCGTCGCCGGCCAGTCCCTTCGTCTTGAGCGTCTGGCACAACATCGCCATCGCGAGCGGCTCGCCCGCGACATTCGGGTATCGTTGCAGGATATCGATCACATTTCCCCAGTGCCTGCCAGGTTCGTCCGTTTCGCGACCAGCTGGTAGGTCGGGGATCTCGACCTCGCGGCGGAGCTTCAGACGTCTCTAGAATGTTTATCCGTCAACGCAAAAGGGCGGCCCCATAGGGACCGCCCTTTCGGATATCGACGATGTCGGTTGATCAGCGCGAATAGAATTCGACGACCAGGTTCGGTTCCATCTTCACCGGATAGGGCACCTCGTCGAGCGTCGGCACGCGGGTGAAGGTCACCTTGGCATTGCCGTCCGGCGAAACGTAATCGGGGATGTCGCGCTCGGCGAGCTGCTGCGCTTCCATCACCAGCGCCATGTCCTTGGCCTTGGTGCCCAGCGTGATCTCGTCACCGACGAAACAGCGGCGCGACGCGATGTTGCACTTCACGCCGTTGACGCGGATGTGGCCATGGCTGACCAGCTGCCGCGCGGCGAAGATCGTCGGCGCGAACTTGGCGCGATAGACGATCATGTCGAGACGCTGTTCGAGCAGGCCGATCAGGTTCTGCGAGGTATCGCCCTTCATCCGGGCGGCCTCGTGATAGCAATGCCGGAACTGCTTCTCGGTGACGTCACCGTAATAGCCCTTGAGCTTCTGCTTGGCGCGCAGCTGGATGCCGAAGTCCGACATCTTGCCCTTGCGGCGCTGGCCGTGCTGGCCGGGACCGTATTCGCGCTTGTTCACCGGGGACTTGGGACGACCCCAGATGTTCTCGCCCATCCGGCGGTCGAGCTTGTGCTTGGCGCTGGAGCGCTTCGACATAAATATTCCTTTGCAATTGCCAACAACGACGCCGCCCGAAGGCGGCGCTAATTCCGGTCATCGCTCTGCTGAGATCAGGAGATCGGCAGGGCCACCGCTTCACCGGAAGTGCGGGGCCGTTTGCGAAGGGCGCGCCTCTCGCAGAGGCGCCTGATCGTGTCAAGCCTTAGCGGGGACTCGCGGCACGGTTGTTCGGATGCGACAGCATGTCGTCGGTGCTCCGCGCGTTCGCGGCATCGATTGCTGCCCATTCGCTTCTGGTATGGCAGGTGGACCGGGCGCCGATGATGGAGCCGGTCGTCGTTTCACGACGACACACCTTCTTTTCCTTGACCGGTTTCGGCGCTGCCGAATCGGTGGCTGGCGCGGTCTGGGCGAACGCGGGAGCGGCGAGAGAGATAGCGGCAACGAACGCCATCGTGTTGAAACGCATCAGTAACTCCACAATTTTGGATTGCCGGCTGCTTATCGTTTCCTTGACAGTAACGGAAGACTAAAACGTCAGCCTCGCTGACGCGGATTGGAAAGTGCCGACAGGACGCCGCGCAATGTACGTATTTCCTGGCTCGACCAGCCGGGCTTCGTCAGTAGCGTGCGCAGAGTTCGTTTCGTGGTCGGCACGCGGCCGGGCGGGAAATAGAAGCCGGCAACTTCCAGCATCGCATCGAGTTGGCCGATCATGCCGTCCAATTCTTCTTGAGGTGCCGGGAGCGGCAGATCGGTATCAGTCGGCTGGGCAAGCGCGACCCCCTTTGACCATTCATAGGCGACGAGGATCACCGCCTGGGCGAGATTGAGGCTGCCGAATTCGGGGTTGATCGGCACCGTGACGATCGTGCGCGCCACGGCGACGTCGTCGGTTTCCAGGCCGGAGCGTTCGGGGCCGAACAGGATCGCCGAGCGGCCGGGCTGGCCGTGGATCTCGCGGGCCGCGGCCTCGGGGGTCACTACCGGCTTGGTGACGCCTCGCTTACGGACGGTGGTGGCGTAGACGTGCGGGCAATCGGCGACGGCGTCGGCCACGCTGTCGAACACCCGCGCGCGTTCGAGCACCACGTCGGCGCCTGATGCCGCCGGCCCCGCTTGCGGGTTGGGCCAGCCGTCCCGCGGCGCGACCAGGCGCATCTCGGTCAGCCCGAAATTGAGCATGGCGCGCGCCGCCTTGCCGATATTCTCACCAAGCTGCGGACGGACGAGAACGATAACTGGCTGGTCGGATTTGGTAGTCTTAGTCACGAGAGAGGCGCGCGCTCCAGGCATAGCCACGATACAGCACGCGGTGTTGCGCGTTCAGCCCGATCTTGTCCACCACCTCGAACAGATCGGCCCGCGGCGTGACGTCGAACTTCGCCAGCCAAGCGAACAGCATCGCGCGGAACCAGCGCGGCAGGCGCTCCTGCTGCCCGAAATCGACGATGTCGAGCCTTCCGCCCGGCGCGAGCTTGCGGGCCGCTTCGCGGATCGCTCCCGTCCAGTCGGGGATCATCGACAAGGTATAGGATTGGAACACTCGGTCGAACTCATCGCGACCGAACATCGCCTGCGCGTCGAACGCGGTCGCGTCGCCCTGCGCGAAGGTAATGCTATCGCTCAATCCCGCCTTTGCGACATTGGCGCGTGCGGTCTCGAGCATCGCTTCGGAGATGTCCACGCCGTAATAATGCGCGTCGGGCCAACGCCGCGCCGCGACGATGAGGTTGCGCCCGGTGCCGCATCCCGCCTCCAGCACGCTGCCGCCCGGCGGGGGCGCGAGGCCCTCGATCAGCGCGTCGCGTCCCAGCAGGTAATATTTTCGGGTCAGGTCGTAAAAGTGGCGCTGGGAGCGATAGATCGCATCCATATGCGCCGCATGCGGCTGCTCGCTCAGGCGGCGTCCCCCAGCACGTAGAGATGCACGCCGCCATAGATCGAGGAGCGATCGCGGCGGGTGTAATCGAGCGAGTCCTCGGCGCGATAGGTCCAGCGGCCGAGCACCGCGTCGGGCACGCGACCCGGCAGGATGGTCGGCGCGCCCGCGGTGCGGAACAGCACGCGCGATCCCGGCCGCGCGGTGCGCGTGATCTCGGTCCACAGGTCGGTCAGTTGCTCGTCGGTCATCCAGTCCTGCGCGTCGAGCAGGATGTAGCGATCGAGCGAGGCGTCGGGCTGGCGCTTGAGGAACTCGGCATAGTTCGAATGGAGGATCTCCATCCGGTCGAGCCGGTCGACGACATCGGCGTAATTGTCGGCCTGGAGATAGGGCGGCAGCGGCGCCTCGGGCCCCTCGCCATAGCCGCGGCCGAACGCCTGCCAGGCGAAGTAATTGTCCTTGAGGTCGAAGTCGCAGGCGAGCTTTTCGAGTCGCTCGCGCAGAACGGTCGCCATCTTGGCATCGCCGGCCAGCGCTTCGTATTGCGCGGGCGGGATGCCGAGGCCGAACAACGACGCCGGCTGATCGGTCAACCAGCGCACGAACGCCTTGTCGAAGAACGGCGCATATTCGCGATCGAAAATCTCGCGTTGCTCTTCGATCGTGTTGGCCTTCAGGATCGCCTTTGGATCGAGCCCGTGAAGCCGGGCCAGCATGTGCGCCGCGCCGATGAAGCCGCCGAGCAGCCCGCGCTTGTACAGGCCCTTGGCGAAGCCGCCGATGCGGCGGCGGCCGGTCACGTCGCGGCTTTCCCAATAATGCCGGGTCGGCTCGTCGAGATGCGGGCGGATATAGGTCTTGTACGCCGCGATGTTCGCCTTGGTGTTCGCTTCGGCGAAAAAGCGATGGAAGGCGTCGTAATCGGGCAGGTACCGCGCCGCCGCGAGCTTCAATTTGTTGAGCGCGATATGCGCGGTGTTGAGGTCGACCGCGGTGATCCGGCGCGGATTGGCGGTCAGATAGCTGAGCGCGTTGCACCCGCCCGACGCGATCGTCACGACGTGATTGTCGGGCTGGATCGCCAGCGCTTCCATGTCGACCGTGGGATCTTCCCAAATCTGCGCATAGACCAGCCCACGAAACGCGAACGTGAAGGCGCGTTCGAGAATGCCTTGCTTGGTCAGATGGTCGTGGCGATGGACCGCATCCTGGACGGCGCGGTTCTTTTGCGGTGCGAGGGCAGTGGCCATGCGAAGTGTCCCTGAGGTGCGCTGCTTTACCGCGCCCGGCCTTTTCGCGCTACGGCAATCCGGTGACGTTTCGATGACGCCCGCACGACTCGCGACGGAATGAGCTGGTCACGGGGTCATTGCCCCGCCGGCCGGGCTGGGCCCCGTTGCCGACGCGCGGCTGGCTCGAGATAAAACCCAAGCTCGGGGTAGCGTAACGCGCCGAGGCTCGGTAAGGGCGTCCCACACGACAGCTCTAAGGACCCGCGCCCAGTTCATGCGCATCGCCATCGCGTCCGATCATGCCGCCATCGCCCTCAAGGCGACGCTTGCGGAATGGTTGCGTGCGGCCGGGCATGAGGTCGACGATCTGGGGCCGCACGACGGCGCGAGCGTCGATTATCCCGATTATGGCTACAAGCTGGCCGACGCGGTGGCGTCGGACGCGGCGGATCGCGGCGTCGCCCTTTGCGGGTCGGGCATCGGCATCTCGATCGCGGTCAATCGCAATCCGAAAGTTCGCTGCGCGCTCGTCTCGGAGCCTTTGTCCGCCGCGCTGGCGCGCGAGCATAACGATGCCAATGTCGTCGCGATGGGCGCACGGCTGACCGGCGAGGCGATGGCGATCGCCTGTCTCGAAGCCTTTCTCACCACTCCCTTTGCCGGGGGCCGCCACCAGCACCGGGTCGACAAGCTCGGCAGCCCAGTCAATTCAACGAAAGCCTGACCGATGAGCACCAATCCCAGCACGCTCCACGACGTCCAGCCTGACGGCTATTTCACTCGCGGCCTGGCCGAGGCCGATCCGGCGGTGTTCGCCGGTGTCCGCCACGAACTCGCGCGCGAGCAGGACCAGATCGAGCTGATCGCGTCGGAGAATATCGTCTCCAAGGCAGTGCTCGAGGCGCAGGGATCGGTGTTCACCAACAAATATGCCGAAGGTTATCCGGGCAAGCGCTATTACCAGGGCTGCCACCCGTCGGACGAGGTCGAGCAGCTGGCGATCGACCGCGCGAAGGAATTGTTCGGCTGCGAATTCGCCAACGTCCAGCCGCATTCGGGCGCGCAGGCCAATGGCGCGGTGATGCTCGCTTTGGTCAAGCCGGGCGAGACGATCATGGGTCTCAGCCTCGATTCGGGCGGCCATCTGACCCACGGCGCCAAGGCGGCAATGTCGGGCAAGTGGTTCAACGCGGTGCAATATGGCGTCGACCCGACCACGCATTTGATCGATTTCGACGAAGTCGCGGCCAAGGCGCGCGAGCATAAACCCAGGCTGATCATCGCAGGTGGTTCGGCTTATCCGCGCCAGATCGACTTCGCCAAGTTTCGCGCGATCGCCGACGAAGTGGGCGCCATCTTCATGGTCGACATGGCGCATTTCGCCGGGCTGGTCGCGGGCGGGGTCCACCCGACCCCGTTCGGCCATGCCCATGTCGTTACCACCACGACGCACAAGACCTTGCGCGGCCCGCGCGGTGGCGCCGTGTTCACCAATGACGAGGCGATCGCCAAGAAGATCAATTCGGCGGTGTTCCCCGGGCTGCAGGGCGGCCCGCTGATGCACGTCATCGCCGCCAAGGCGGTGGCGTTCGGCGAGGCGCTGCGTCCCGACTTCAAACTCTATGCCGCGGCGATCATCGAGAATGCCAAGGTGTTGGCGGCGACCCTGGCCGAGCGCGGCGCGGCGGTCGTGTCGGGCGGCACCGACACGCATCTCGCGTTGATCGACCTCACGCCACTGGGCGTTACCGGCAAGGATGCCGACGAAGCGCTCGAGCGCGCGGGCATCACCTGCAACAAGAACGGCATCCCCAACGATCCGCTGCCCCCGGTCAAGACCAGCGGCATCCGGGTCGGATCGCCCGCCGGCACCACGCGCGGATTCGGTCCCGCCGAGTTCCGCGAGATCGGCAATATGGTCGCCGACGTGCTCGACGGATTGGCCAAAAATGGCGAGCAGGGCGATGCGCAAGTCGAAATGGCTGTGCGTGAGCGTGTTAATGCACTATGTCACCGGTTCCCGATCTATCCGGAGACCTGAGTTATGAGTGAAGACAATCTGAAGCGGATGTGCGCGCATTGCGACGCGGCGCTGCCCGATGGTGCGAAGTTCTGCCCGGCCTGCGGCGTGGCGACCGGCGACGGTTCGACGACTTACGAAGAGGCCAAGGCCTTTGTGATGAACAGCGCCGCGGAGGCGGAGAAGACCGCCCGCGACCTGATGAAGAACGAGGATGCGCAGAAGATCGCAGGCGCGGCGGCGGTAGGCGCGGTGGCGGCGATCGTATTGCCGATCTCGATGGTGACGGGCGCAGTGATCGGCGCCGGGATCATGGCGTATAATCGGTTCGCCAAATAAAGGGACTTGGATGAGTTCTTCGGACCAAACGCTTGCGGCGGCACGCGCCGCTCTCCAGCGCTCACGCGCCGGCGAGCCCGAATCGGGTGTCGGCGGTGCGATGAAGCGCGGCGCGGTGCTGGGGGCGATCGTCTCGCTGCCGGTCGCGGGCATCGGTGTGATTGGCGGGGCGGTGATCGGTGCCGGCGCCGCCGCGCTCGACCGATTGACGAAAGACTGATCCGCCTTGCGTTGCCCCTTTTGCGGCCATGAAGATAGCCAGGTCAAGGATTCGCGTCCGACCGAGGATGGCGCGGCGATCCGCCGGCGACGGCAATGCGAAGGTTGTGCGGCGCGCTTCACGACCTTCGAGCGCATCCAGCTGCGCGATCTGGTGGTGCTCAAGAGCGACGATCGGCGAGAGCCGTTCGACCGCGAGAAATTGATGCGCTCGATTTCGGTCGCGACGCGCAAGCGCCCGATCGATCCGGTGCGGATCGAGAAACTGGTATCGGGCATCCAGCGCCAGCTCGAAACCAGCGGCGATCCCGAAATCCGCGCACAGCAGATCGGCCAGATGGTGATGGAAGGGCTCAAAGGGCTCGATTCGGTCGCCTATATCCGCTTCGCCAGCGTCTATAAGGACTTCACCGAGGCCAAGGATTTCGAGGAATTCGCCGGGTCAGTGAGCGAGATCGGGGCTAAGCCGTAGGGCTGGATTGTCGCCCCGGCGGTTGCTGATCCGCCTGACGCCACGAAAACCCATCAATAGCTTAATCTCGGCGTGACGCGGGCCACACCGCCGATTAGGTCCACGCCCATGACCGCCTCCGCGATCACTCGCCGTTCGATTGTCGCGCAGGCCTGGCCGATCATGATCGGGCAGATCACCGTGCCGTTGGTCGGGCTGGTCGATACAGCGGTGATCGGGCGCACCGGCGATGCGGTTGCGCTGGCGGCAGTCGCGCTTGGCAGTTTCGTCGTCACCTTCCTGTTCTGGACCTTCGGCTTCCTGCGGATGGGAATGACCGGCCTGACCGCGCAGGCCGAGGGTGCGAAGGACGGGCGGGAGGTACGCGCGCTGCTCGTCCGCGGGATCGCGTTAGGCGTCGGACTCGGGTCAGTGCTGCTCGCGCTCCAGGCGGCGATCGTCCCACTCGCTTTTCGCATCTTCGCAGGCTCGGGTGAGCTCGACCACGTGGCGGAGGGCTTCGTCGCCGCGCGCCTGTTCGGCGCGCCGGCCGCGCTCGCCGGCTTCGCGATCAACGGCTGGCTGCTCGGACTCGGACGGACGCGGGCGGCGCTGCTTCTGCAGATCGTGATGAACACCGCCAATATCACGCTCGATCTGATCTTCGTCTGGCATTTCGGCTGGGGCGCGCGCGGCGTCGGCTTCGGCACGTCGAGCGCCGAATGGATCGCGCTGGCGACGGGGCTGGGCATTGCGGGCTTCGTGCTGGGCCGCGACGGCCGCGCGGCTGTCCGTGCCGAGGTCGTCCGCGCGTTCGACCCGGCGGCGCTCAGGCGGCTGTTCGGGGTCAATGCCGACATCATGGTCCGCACCGTCGCGTTGCTGATCCTGTTCGGCTGGTTCGCCAATGCCGGCGCGCGGCTGGGCCCGGTCCAGCTCGGCGCCAATCATGTCCTGTCGCAATTTGTCGGCCTCGCCGCGTATGTGCTCGACGGTTTCGCCTTCACCGCCGAATCGCGCGTCGGACAGGCGATCGGGGCGAGGTCGCGCGACGATTTCCTCCGCGCGATCCGGTTGACCGGGGAATTCTCGTTCGCCAGCGGGCTGGTGTTCGTCGCGGCGATCGCGTTCGGCGGCCGCTTCCTGGTCGAGCTGATGACCAGCAACCCGCAGGTCCAGCAACACGCGCTGGCGCTCGCGCCGTTCGCCGCGCTGCAGCCGCTGATCGGCGCGCCGGCGTGGCTGCTCGATGGCATCTTCATCGGCGCGACGCGCGGCAAGGCACTGAGAAACGCCGCGATCCTGTCGACCGTCCTGTACATCGCGACTGACCTGGCGATGCGCCCCTGGGGCGCGCTAGGCGTGTGGATCGCGCTCACCTTGAGCTATGTCTATCGCGCCGGCGCGCTCGCTTTGTGGTGGCCGGGGCTGCTCAAGGACGTGGGAACGCCCCCACCGCTTGCGGAACCGTCCCCCGGAACCTAGAGGCGCATCGCAAATCCCCCTTCCAGTTTGCGGAGCCGCCATGTCGGAAAAGATCAATCGCGTCGTGCTTGCCTATTCGGGCGGCCTCGACACCAGCGTCATCCTAAAATGGCTTCAGCAGACCTATCAATGCGAAGTCGTGACCTTCACCGCCGATCTCGGCCAGGGCGAGGAGCTCGAGCCGGCGCGCAAGAAGGCCGAGATGGCGGGGGTGAAGCCCGAGCACATCTTCATCGACGATCTACGCGAGGAATTCGTCAAGGATTACGTCTTCCCGATGATGCGCGGCAACGCGCTTTATGAGGGACTGTACCTGCTCGGCACGTCGATCGCGCGGCCGCTGATCGCCAAGCGCCAGATCGAGATCGCGAAGCTCGTCAATGCCGACGCGGTCAGTCATGGCGCGACCGGCAAGGGCAACGACCAGGTCCGCTTCGAGCTCGGCTATTACGCGCTCGCGCCCGACATCAAGGTGATCGCGCCGTGGCGCGAATGGGATTTGACCAGCCGCACCAAGCTGATCGAATTCGCCGAACAGCACCAGATCCCGGTATCGAAGGACAAACGCGGCGAGGCGCCGTTCTCGACCGACGCCAACCTCCTGCACACCTCGTCCGAGGGCAAGGTGCTCGAGGATCCGTGGGAAGAAGTGCCCGATTACGTCTATTCGCGCACCGACAATCCGGAGGACGCGCCCAACACGCCGGAATTCATCACGATCGATTTCGAGGGCGGCGACGGCGTGGCACTGAACGGCGAAGGGATGTCCCCCGCGACCTTGCTGACCAAGCTCAATGAGCTCGGCAAGCGCCATGGCATCGGCCGGCTCGACCTGGTCGAGAACCGCTTCGTCGGGATGAAGTCGCGCGGCATGTACGAGACGCCGGGCGGCACGATCTATCACCTCGCGCATCGCGGCATCGAACAATTGACGCTCGACCGCGGCGCCGCGCACCTCAAGGAGGAACTCGCGGTGCGCTATGCCGAGTTGATCTACAACGGCTTCTGGTTCTCGCCCGAGCGCGAGATGCTCCAGGCGGCGATCGATCACAGCCAGGAAAAGGTCAGCGGTACCGTTCGCCTCAAGCTCTACAAGGGCGGCGTGTACGTGGTCGGCCGCAAGTCGCCTTATTCGCTCTACAGCGAGAAGGTCGTCACCTTCGAGGACGATCAGGGTGCCTATGACCAGCGCGACGCCGCCGGCTTCATCAAGCTGAACGCGTTGCGGTTGCGATTGTTGGGACGGCGCGACCGCTGAGCCAACGTCCGTGATCCCAGCTTTCGCTGGGATGACGGCTATAGGTGCCCGTCCGCGTGTCTTGCTAGCTTGGCCGAGCAGGAATGGTCCGATTCCGCTCATCCCCAAGCGCGCCTTAGGGCTCCGTTAACCACTTTCCCGCCAAGGCTCTCCCGACCATCGCGGTTCGGGGGAAAGTAGACATGCGGGACGACCAGGCAGTCGATGTCGCGATCATCGGCGCCGGCCCAGCGGGCCTGACCGCTGCGTATCAGCTCACCAAGCTCGGCTATTCGGTCACCGTGATCGAGAAGGATCCGGTCTATGTCGGCGGAATCAGCCGGACCGTCGAGCATGACGGCTTCCGGTTCGATATCGGCGGCCACCGCTTCTTCTCGAAATCGAAAGAGGTAGTCGATCTCTGGAACGAGATCCTGCCCGACGACTTCATCGAACGCCCGCGGATGAGCCGCATCTATTATGAGGGCAAATTCTACAGCTATCCCTTGCGCGGGTTCGAGGCGCTGATGAACCTCGGCATCTGGCGCTCGGCGATGTGCATGCTGAGCTATGCCAAGGTCAAGGCGTTTCCGACCAGGGATCCGCGCTCGTTCGAACAATGGGTGGTCAACCAGTTCGGCCACAAACTCTATTCGATCTTCTTCAAGACCTACACGGAAAAGGTTTGGGGCATGCCGTGCGACGAAATGTCGGCGGACTGGGCCGCGCAGCGCATCAAGGGATTGAGCCTGGGCGGCGCTGTGATCGACGGCCTCAAGCGCTCACTCGGGCTCAACAGGCGGCGCAACGACGGCATGGCGGTCAAGACATTGCTCGAAACCTTCCGCTATCCGCGCCAGGGGCCGGGTATGATGTGGGATGCGGCGCGCGACAAGGTGATCGCCGGCGGCAACCGCGTGCTGATGGGCACCGCGCTGCATCAGATCAGTCAGGACCAGGCGACGGGGCGCTGGCGAGTCGCCGCGCGCCGCGGCGACGAGATGCTGACGATCAATGCCGGCCATGTCATCTCGTCCGCGCCGATGCGCGAGCTGGCCGGACGGATTCATCCGTTGCCGGCGACGCTGCCCAATGCCCTCGACCTCAATTATCGCGACTTCCTGACCGTGGCGCTGATGATCCGGTCGGACGATTTGTTCCCCGACAATTGGATCTATATCCACGATCCGCGCGTGAAGGTCGGCCGCGTCCAGAACTTCCGCAGCTGGTCGCCCGAAATGGTGCCCGACGAAGCGCTTGCCTGTGTCGGCCTCGAATATTTCTGTTTCGAAGGCGATGGCCTGTGGTCGGCGTCGGACGACGATCTCGTCGCGCAGGCGACGAAGGAACTCGCGACTTTGGGGCTGGCGGATCCGGCCACTGTCGTCGGCGGGCGCGTCGTGCGGCAGGAAAAGGCCTATCCCGTCTATGACGACGCCTACCGGACGAATGTCGAGGAAATGCGCGGCGAGCTCGAGGCGCGCTATCCGACGCTCCACCTGGTCGGCCGCAACGGCATGCATCGCTACAACAATCAGGATCACGCGATGATGACCGCGATGCTCACCGTCCGCAACATCCAGGCGGGCGAGCGGATCTACGATATCTGGGCGGTCAACGAGGACGCCGAATATCACGAGAGCGGCAATGAGGGCGAGCGCGCCGCGTTGGCCTCTGAGCGCCTCGTCCCGGCGCGCCTGCAAGTCGCATGATGAATCGCGTCATGGCCTTGCTGTGGCGAGCGACCTATTTGCGCTATCTCGCCGCGAGCGTGCTCGCGCTCGCCGTCGATTTCTCGCTGTTCCTGGCGCTACGGGCCACTGGCATGCCGATCGCGCTGCTGTCGGCGCTCAGCTACAGTGCGGGCATTCTGGTCCATTGGCTGATATCGAGCCGGCTGGTGTTCGCCGGTGAGCTGCGCGACATCGGCATCGACCGCGCCCGGCAACAGGCGCTGTTCCTGCTCTCGGCCTTTGCCGGGCTGTTGATCACGGTCGCGATTGTCAGCCTTGCGGTCCAATTCGGCATCGACGCCCGACTGGCCAAACTGGTCGCCGTCGCAGCGAGCTTCCAGGCCACGTATCTCTTGCGGGCGAAAATCGTCTTCGCATGACCAAACGGCGCTTCTGGCTGTCGGTCGCAGCGATCTGGGCGATAACGTCGATCCTCCTCGTCGTGATTGCCTGGAGCGCAATCGTCGCATGGCGCTTTCCCGATCCCGACGATCAGATGCGGCTGCTGCAGGTGCGCGACTGGCTGGCGGGGCAGAGCTGGTTCGATCTGACCCAGCATCGTCTCAACATCCCGGCCGGCGTGCCGATGCACTGGTCGCGCGTGGTCGATCTTCCCATCGCAGCGGTAATCCTGGCGCTGCGGCCGTTGCTCGGCCAGCTCGCCGCCGAACATGTCGCCTTGGTCGCCGTACCGCTGCTGACGCTCGGCGTAGTGATGGCCTTGGTGGCGGCGCTCGCCCGGCGGCTGCTGGCAAACGACGGCGCGGCGCTGATGGCGGCGTGCATCGTACCCCTGGGCGTGGAAGTCCTCCATCAGCTTCGGCCGATGCGGATCGACCATCACGGCTGGCAGATGGCGACTGCCTTGCTCGCGGCTTATGCGTTGGTCGGCGCGCCGACCAGGAAGGCTGGCCTGCTGGCCGGAACGGCGATTGCGATCTGGCTGTCGATCTCGCTCGAAGGCTTGCCGATGATCGCGGCGATCCTGGCGCTGGTCTCGCTCAAATGGGCAGTGGCGCCCGCCAACCGCGCGCTGTTGACGGCGACGGTGGCCGGCACCGCTTCGGGCGCCGTCCTCATCTTCCTGGTATTGCATCCGGTGGCCGCCTGGCGGGTGTCGCCATGCGACGCAGTGTCGCCCGTCTATCTGGCGATGCTCGTTGTCGCGGCGGCAGGCACGATCGTCCTGACGGCGCTGCCGATCCGGACGATCATCGGTCGTCTGATCGGACTGGCGGGCGTCGGCGTGGCTGCGCTCGTACCGCTCCCGTTGCTCGCGCCGCAATGTGCGGCGGGCCCGTTCGGTCAGCTCGATCCGCTGGTTCATCACTTCTGGTACATGAACGTGGCGGAAGGCCTGCCGCTCTGGGACCAGGCGCCGTCCGTGATCGCCGACACCATCGCCCTTCCGCTGCTTGGGTTGGCCGGTGCCGCCTTTGCGGTGAGGAAAAGCGCGGGCGAAGCGCGCACGCGCTGGATCACCTTGACGTTCCTGCTGGCGGCGGCGACCGCAGCGGCGATTGTCGTCCAGCGTGCCGGCGGGGTCGCCAATCTGCTGGCAATCGTGGGCGCGATGCGCTTGCTTCATCCCCTGCTTCTGCGGGCCCGGACCATCGACAACCTGCCCAAACGGATTTTGGCGACGTCATGCGTGCTCGCCGCGGCAGCGCCGGGCGCGGTTTTCGGCGCTACGTTGCGAGCATTGGCACCCGACCCGCGCGTCGCGACAGTCCATCGGGCAATGGGCTGCCTCGACGCCAGTGACATGCAGGCGCTCCATGCACTGCCGCCCGGCAACGTGCTCGCGCCGCTCGATATTTCGCCTGCGATCCTGCTGTTAACGCCGCACGATGCCGTCGCGAGCGGGCATCATCGCGGCGCGACCGCGATGCATGATGTGATCGCGGCGTTTGTCGGAACCGAGGCGCAGGCCCATGCCATCGTCCTCAGGCGGCGGATCGACTATGTCGCGTTCTGCCCGGGGCTGCCCGAGATCATGATCTACGAAAGCGAAGCGCCCTCCGGGTTTCTGGCAGGTCTCGATGCCGGCCGCACGCCGGCTTGGCTGACGCCGGTCGCATTGCCGGGCTCCCCGGCAAAGGTCTGGCGCGTGCGTTGACCTTGCGGCGCGACCCTGCTCGTGCCTAAAGCCGCGAAGATGGACGGCAACGACAAACTTCAATGGTGGCAGACGCGCACCTTCGTGGTGATAATGGCGTTGTTGTCGATGGTGCCGTTGCTATGGCCCAATATCCCGCCGCTGGTCGACCTGCCCGGGCATATGGGTCGGTATCGCGTCCAGGTCGATCTCCAGAATTATCCCTGGCTGCTCGACTGGTACAATTTCCAATGGTCGCTGATCGGCAATCTCGGCGTCGACCTGCTGGTCGAGATCATGCACCCGATCTTCGGGCTCGAACTGTCGGTCAAGCTGATCGTGCTGTCGATTCCGCCGCTGATCGTGATCGGGCTGTTGTGGATCGCGCGCGAGGTGCATGGCCGCATCCCGCCCACTGCCCTGTTCGCGTTGCCGCTCGCTTATTGCTATCCGCTGCAATTCGGCTTCGTGAACTTCATGCTGTCGATGGCCTGGGCGCTGCCGATGTTCGCGCTGTGGCTGCGGCTCGCGCGGCTCGAGAAGTTCCGGCTGCGCGCGCTCCTCTTCGTGCCGCTTTCGTGCATCCTGTGGGTCTGCCACACATTCGGCTGGGGCGTGCTCGGCGTGCTTGCCTTCTCGGCGGAAATGGTGCGCGAGCATGACCGCATAAAGGACCAGGTCGGGGCGCGGATCGGGCCGATCACGCGCGAAGGCGCCAAGCGCTGGGCGATGGGATTCGTCCGCGCCGGGCTGCACTGCCTGCCGCTCTGTTTGCCGATGCTGATGATGATCGCCTGGCGCAACGGCCAGCATGTGAGCGGGCAGACCGGCGACTGGTTCAACTGGCAAGCCAAGATCAGCTGGCTGACGATGATGCTGCGCGATCGCTGGATGGCGTTCGATATCGCTTCGGTGGCGGTGATCGGGCTCGTCATCTACAAGGCGGTGCGCGATCCCAATTTCGAATATTCGCGCGCGGTCGGCCTTTCGACCGTGTTCCTGGTCACGGTCTTCGTACTGTTGCCGCGTATCGTGTTCGGTTCGGCTTATGCCGATATGCGGCTGGCGCCGTTCATGGTGGCGATCGCGGTCATCGCCATCAGGCCCAAAAAGATGGTGTCGTCCCGCGCGATGAAGACGGTCGCGGCGCTCGGCCTTGCCTTCGTGGTGGTCCGCACCACCGCGACGACGGTCAGCTTCTATATTTTCGACCAGGCTTACGACCGCGAGCTCAAGGCGCTCGACCATATCCCGGTCGGCGCGCGCCTCGTCAGCTTCGTCGGCAAGACCTGCAATAACGAATGGCTGATGAGCCGGCTCGAGCACCTTCCCGGGCTCGCGCTCGAACGCAACGCTGCCTACACCAACGACCAATGGTCGATGCCGGGCGCGCAATTGCTCACGACCAAATATGTCGCCGCCGGGCATTTCTCGCACGACCCGTCGGAGATCGTCACCGAGCGCCAGTGCCCGCGCGAATGGTGGCGGCCGATCGACCGCAGTCTCGCGCTCTTCCCGCGCCCGGCATTCGATTATGTGTGGCTGATCACGCCGCCGCCCTATCACGCCAAATACGTCCAGGACCTGACCCCGATCTGGCGCAGCGGCGACAGCGTGGTGTTCAAGGTCAACCATGTCGACGTGGCGCCGCAAGCCAAGAGAGGCGATTTCCCGCTCCCGCCTAAGAGCAAGGTTCCCCTCTTCTGAACGGCGTGAGCTGCGCCAGATATTGCTGGTCGCTCTCGACCCCTGCGCGCTCGCGCGCCAGGAAATCGGCGATCGCGCGGCGGAAATTGCGGTCGGGGATGTAATGCGCCGACCAGGTCGGCACGGGGACATATCCGCGAGCCAATTTGTGCTCGCCCTGCGCGCCCGCCTCGACCGTCGACAGCCCGCGCGCGATCGCCGCGTCGATCGCCTGGTAGTAGCAGAGCTCGAAATGGAGGAAGGGGACGTCCTCGACGCAGCCCCAATAGCGGCCATAGAGCGTATCGGCACCGATCAGGTTGAGCGCCCCCGCGATCGGCCGTCCGTCGCGTTCGGCCAGGATCAGCAGCACATCGTCCGCCATCCGCTCCCCGAGCAGCGAAAAGAACGGCCGCGTCAGATAGGGATGCCCCCATTTGCGGCTGCCGGTATCCTGATAGAATGCCCAAAAGGCGTCCCAATGCGCCTCGGTCAGCTCGGCCCCGGTGACGTGGCGAATGGTCAGCCCCTCGATCGCCTTGGCGCGCTCCTGACGGATAGCCTTGCGCTTGCGGCTGGCGAGCGCGGCGAGGAAATCATCGAAGCTGGCGTAGCCGTTGTTCTGCCAATGAAATTGGGTGCCTTCGCGGATCAGCCAGCCCGCTGCCTCGAACAACGGCAGCTGGTCGGGTGCGACGAAGGTCGCATGCGCCGAGCTCAGGCCGTTCTGATCGGTCAGCGCCTCGATCGCGCCGATCAGCGCGGGGGCCATCGCCGGGTCGCGTAACAGCAACCGCGGGCCCGGTACCGGAGTGAACGGCGCGGCGATCTGCAGCTTGGGGTAATAATCGCCGCCGGCGCGCTCCCAGGCGTCGGCCCAGGCGTGGTCGAAAACATATTCGCCCTGGCTATGGCTCTTGGCATAGGCCGGCGCGATCGCGGCCGGACGCCCGTCCGGGCCGTCGGCGATCACCGGCAGCGCCTGCCATCCGGTGCCGCGCCCGACACTGCCCGATTCTTCGAGGATCGAGAGGAAGGCGTGGCGCACGAACGGATTGCCGGTGCCGGCGCAGGCGTCCCAGTCGGCCGCGGCCACTTGCGACACGCCTTCCGAGATGCGCGCGGTAATTGGAGCGCGACTCACTGGCCGCAGTCTTTCGTTACCCCGGCCTTGTACCGGGGTGCACTGCGCCGTTTTCCTCGCATGCGCGGAATATGCGGATGGGTGGATGCCGGGACAAGCCCGGCATGACGTTTAGTTGGCTCAGTCCGCCAGCTTGACGACCGCGTCGACCTCGACCGCGGCTCCCCGCGGGAGTGCAGCCACACCGACCGCGCTGCGGGCGTGCTTGCCGGCCTCGCCGAACAAAGCTTCCATCAGGTTCGACGCGCCATTGGCGACTTCGGGCTGGTCGGTGAAATCGGGCGCCGAATTGACGAACACGCCCAGCTTGACGATCCGTTCGACGCGGCTGAGATCGCCGCCCAAGGCGGCCTTGATCTGCGCGACCAGCATCAGTCCGCACAATTCGGCGGCTTCCTGCCCCGCCACCTTGTCCATCCCGTCGCCCAGGCGGCCGGTGACCACCTTGCCGTCCTTGAACGGCAGCTGCCCCGAAATATGGAGCAGGCCGTTGGCGTCGACCGTCGGCACGTAGGAGGCGACCGGTGCGGCCGGCGACGGCAGGCTCAGGCCCATTTCCTCCAGCTTGCGGTCGATACGGTCGGTCATGCGGAAATCCCTTCTGTTATGGCCGGCTGGTCGGCGGCGAAGCGCTGGGCGATCCAGTCGCGTGCGGCCCCCCAGTCATCGATACGTGCGTGCGCGTGCGCCGCGGGCGGCACTTGCGGTGCCATTGCGGGCTCGGCGACTAGGTGCAGCCGGTGGACCGTGGGCGCGTGCTTGGCAACCGATTCGTGGTGCGTCGCCAGATCATCGACGAAAACCGTGACCGGATTGCCATATTCCGCGACCAGTCGAGCGACCGGGCCGCCCTTGCCGCCCTGATTGGTCTCGACGCGGTGGCGAATGCCGTGCCGCGCCAGCTGCTCGATGCGGTGCTCGCGACAATGATCGCCCAGATTGGTCAGGATGACGATGTCCGCGCTCTCGCCTAGCGCCGCCAGCGCCTCGGCGGCGCCGGGGACAAGGGTCTGGCGCTCCATCTCGGCGGGAAAGAATTCGTCGAGCATCGCCCAGATCCGCTGGTGATCGACCGGGCTGCCATCGGCATGGGTCATGGCGATGAAGCTGCCCGTTTCGTGCGCGAAGGCGATGTCGTGGCGCTCGCGCAGCCAGGTGCCGAAATGGCGCACCATGTGCAGCAGCACTTCGTCGCAATCGCAGATCAGTAACGGGCGCGTCATGCTTCCAGGCTCCGGCGGGCGGCGACCAGCGCCTCGGGCTTGACGCCGAGTTCGGCGGCGCAGGCGACGAGATCAGGCTCGTGCGCTTCTAGGAACCCCAGCACCGCCGCCTGGGTACCGCGATTCCCGGCCGACCCGCGCAACGTATCGGCGTCGAGTCCGGTCAGGTCGAGCAATCGCCGAGCGCGCGCCGGATCGGCCAGCGTCCAGGCCAGCGCGTGCAATGCCAGGGTCGGGGCGTCGTTGGTGTCGGTGGGGTTCATTGCTATGTCGTGGTCCAAGGAGACCCCGTTGGCAAAGCGCGTGCTGGTTGTCGAGGACAACGAACTTAATCTGAAGCTGTTCTGCGATTTGCTGCGCGCGCACGAATTCGAGACCGAACCCGTGCGCGACGGCCGCGAAGCAGTCGAGCGCGCGCGCGCTTTCGTTCCCGACCTGATCGTGATGGACATCCAGCTGCCCTATGTCAGCGGCTATGATCTGATCCTGCAGATCAAGGCGGACGGGGACCTGGGCAGGATCCCGATCATGGCGGTGACCGCTTATGCCGGGCGCGAGGACGAAGAACGGATTCGTGGCGCGGGTGCCGACGCCTATGTGTCCAAACCGATATCGGTCGCGCGATTCGTGGAAGAGGTGAATTCGCTACTTTAGCGCTATATCCGTCACCCCAGCGAAAGAGCGTCGGGTGACGCCAGAGAGCTGCGGGCGAGGGCTTAAAAACGAAAAGGCCGCTAGGGTTTCCCCTGCGGCCTGTTGGATCCCGGCCTGCGCCGGGATGATCGATCGGCGGCTTACGCCGCCCGCTCGATCACTTGATCTTCGCTTCCTTGAACTCGACGTGCTTGCGCGCGACGGGATCGTACTTGCGGAACGACAGCTTCTCGGTCTGGGTACGCGGATTCTTCTTCGTGACGTAGAAGAAGCCGGTGTCGGCCGAGCTGACGAGCTTGATCTTGACGGTGGTCGGCTTGGCCATGACCCAAATTCCTGTTTCGCTTGAAATGCAAAAGCGGCGGACGCGCCGCCGCTTGTCAGGGGCGGGCCATTGGCCCAGCCGAGGGAGATTGTCAAGCGCAAGGGGCTTTAACATCCCCTTTACCATATCGGTAGCACTCTCGCGCAAGCGAAGCGGGAGTAGGGGAAATGGGGGTTTCTGCTCGTAATGACGATCTCGCCGCGCGGATCGCGCGGCTCGACCTGATGGCGCGGCATGTGCGCCCGCGCGACCTCGTCGTCGAAGTCGATTCGATTCGCTGCGTGGCCGAAGCGGCCGGCGTGCTGCCCGTCGTGGCGGTGGCGCATGCGCTCGAATCGGCCCTGGGGCGCGGCGAAAGCGGGATGATCGTGCGCGGCTGGATCGCCATGCTGAGCGAAGCGGTCGGTTGCGGTCAGACCGATGCGCAGACCGGCCATGTCTTCCTCGCCGCCGGTGCGATGCGACTGGGCGGCTGATGGATTCATTGATGGCGGCGCTGGTCGCCGCCTTGCTGATTCGCGCGACCGATCCGACCGCGACCTACGTCGCGCGCGTCGCCGATCGTTCGGGTAAGGCCGGCATGGTGCTGGCCGGCGCGCTGGTCGCGATCCTGATCACGCACGCAATCGCCGCGGTGGCGGGCTTCTTCCTCGCGCCGCATCTCACTCCCAATCCGAAGCGCCTGTTCGTCGCCTTCGCGCTCCTTGCGGCGGCGAGCGGCGGCATCTGGCCGGGCAAGCCGATCGAGCCGGGCGAGGGGCGTCGCCCGTTCTGGACCGTCGCCGTCCGACTGGTCGCCAGCGGGTGGAGCGGTCGCACCGAATTCGTCACGCTCGCGCTGGCGATGAGCGGGACAGCCGCGCTCGCCGGCATCGGCGGGTTCATCGGCAGCGCGGTCGTGTTGGGCTTCGCGGCGCTTGGCGGCGACCTGATCTGGCGGACCCTGCCGCACCGCGTGATGGGCTTGGTTGTCGGCGGATTGCTCGCGGTCGCCGGGTTCTGGCTGGCATTCTCCGCGCTGCGGCTGATCTAGTCGCTCGATCACTCTGCCCGGCATTTTCGTGCGGCGAAGGGTGGACCCAATCCTATATTGATCCGTTGTCGCAACGATTCTTTCGCCCAACGGAGACACCATGCCCAACGCCGACCTCAAGACGCCGACCGATCTGTCCTCCAACGCAGCGAAAAGCGTGAAGGACGCGCTTAACGCGATCCTCGCCGATTCGTTCGCGCTCTACCTCAAGACCAAGAACTTCCATTGGCACGTCTCGGGCCCGCATTTCCGCGACTATCATCTGATGCTCGACGAGCAGGCGGCGCAGATCTTCGCCTCGACCGACGACATTGCCGAGCGAGTGCGCAAGACCGGCAACGTCACCTTGCGCTCGATCGGCGACATCGCCCGGCACCAGACGCTCAAGGACAACGATCAGGATTTCGTCTCGCCCGACGACATGCTCAAGGAATTGCGCGACGACAATCTGAAGCTGGTGGAGAGCCTGCGCGAAGCGAAGGATATCGCCGACAACGCCAAGGATAATGCCACCAGCGCGATGATCGACGACTGGACCGACCAGGCCGAACGCCGCGCCTGGTTCCTGTTCGAGGCTGGCCGCAAGGCGTAACACCTAAGGCACTTTCCGAAGCTGTTCAAATGTACCGAAGCCTGCCGTGACTAGCTGGCCCTTGGCGAGCGATTTGCGGACCGCCAGACTTGCAGCTGTAGAGAAACGCCGCTGCCTTCTTAGCCAAACGGCAGGATGGTGCTCGTCCCGTGGCGGGTAGCCTTGTCATACGCGATGTCATGTTCGGCAATCGCTCTTACGGCCGCGCGAGCTGCTGTGTCTGCGGTGGCGCAAGTGGCGGCGTTTATCGCAGCAGCGATGTCGCCACGGTGGTTCCAAGCATAGCGAATGTGCCCATCCTCGTGGACTAGCAGCGAGTGAAGATAGCGGTCGAATTGCTCGTGCAGCTTCGGCGAAGCGTCATCGTCCATCAGCCGTGGTGCGGTAACCGTCGCGCTGAAAAGAACATCTTCAGGCGCGGCAGCGCACGTCCCCTCACCGTTGCGATGCCAGCGCCAGTGGAATTCGTAGTGGCTCAATCCATCGACACGGATGCGGTCATTGGGGTCGGTTGGCCGCTCCGCGTCGATAGACCGACGAATCGCGGCGGGATTGCGGCCTGCCACATCGTAGGAAACGACCGTCACATTTGGAATGTCGGCAAACGGCGTAACTTCCACTGCGGTCGTTACCGACATCGCGGAGAGAGGGGTTGTCAATACGACTGCCGCGACGAGCAGTGGCGAGCTGAAAATAGACATCACAGCGAAGTTTAACCCTAATCGAGAACGGCGCAACGAGTGAACGTCTCCATTCCGCGTCATCGTCGCCACTTCCCGTTGGCTGCAGATTATTGGTGCTTCGGAAGCCCGCGCTTCACCCCTCGAGCGTGATCAGCCACAGATCGGGCGGGGCGCCGAATCGCAGCGGCGGGCCGCTTGTGCCCAATCCCCCGGTCACGACGACCGCGAGCCCCGGGTCCATCACCAACCCGCAGCGATAGCGATCCTTGAAACGCGACACGCTCGCGACCGGCCCGTAAATGGGCAACACCCCTTGTCCGCAATGCGTATGCCCGGCGAGCAGCAGGTGCACGTCCGCCGGTAATCGCGGCGCTATGTCGGGCGAATGCGTCAGGATGATGCGCGCTCCCTCGAACGGGCGCAGCTTGGCCATCGTCGCGGCGATGTCGGCATGATTGGTATAATCGTCATCGACCCCGCCGATCGCGATCGGCCCGCGGGCGGTGACGTCGTTGACCAGCACGGTGATCCGCGCCTGGGCCAACAGGCCGGTGATGTCGTCGGGTCCGGTCCAATGATCGTGATTGCCCAGCACCGCGACGACGCCGAGCGGCGGGTGCAGTTTCTTGAATGGCGCGACCAGGCCGGGCCCTAATTTCCGCGCGCCATGCGGATCGTGGCCGTAGATGAAGTCGCCCGCCATCAGCACGATGTCGGGATTGAGCGCGTTGATCTGGTCGACGATGCGGCTGAGGCGCGCTTCGTCCATCGCGTGGCTGCCGATATGCACGTCGCTGATCAGCACGGCGCGAACCGGCTTTATCCCCTTGGGCCAGCGCGGCAGCTTGATCGTGGCGATGCGAACGATCGGGTCCCACCGCGCCTCCGCGCGGGCATAGAGATAGAATCCTGCCAGGATCAGCAGCAGGATCAGCAGGACCTTGAGAAGCTTTCGCATGGCCGACGGCGTAAGAGGCGCGCGAGCAGCGGGCAATGGTCTGGAAATTCCTCCCCGGCA
>NZ_BCYZ01000021.1 GCF_001598455.1 Sphingomonas pruni NBRC 15498 | reverse complement strand
GGGGTGACGAAAGGGTACTAGCCAAGCAGCTCACGATAAAGACCGAGGGTCTCTTCGTCGAACGCGACCAACAAGATGCGCTCGAAACGGTCCATTGCCGCCAGCGTCTCGCGCACCGCGATCTCCGCCGCGTCTTCGCGCGGATAGCCGTAAATCCCGGTACTGATCGCCGGAAAGGCGATCGTGCACGCACCCAACGTCTCGGCGACCCTCAGGCTTTCGCGATAACAACTGGCCAGCGTTTCCGCCTCACCCTTACCCCCGCCATTCCACACCGGCCCCACGGTATGGATCACGTGCCGCGCCGGCAGGCGGTAGCCTTTGGTCGCCTTGGCCTGACCGGGCTTGCAGCCGTTCAGCATGCGGCATTCAGCGACCAGTTCTGGCCCGGCCGCGCGGTGGATCGCGCCGTCGACCCCGTCACCACCGAGCAGCGAGGAATTGGCGGCGTTGACGATCGCGTCGACTTCGAGTCGCGTGATGTCGCCCCGCAACGCCTCGACCGGCATCAGCCGACCCGGTTCTTCACCAGATCGTCGACCACCGCGGGATCGGCCAGGGTCGAGGTGTCGCCAAGGCTCGACACGTCGCCCTCGGCGATCTTGCGCAGGATGCGGCGCATGATCTTGCCCGAGCGGGTCTTAGGCAGACCCGGCGCGAACTGCACGGCATCGGGCGAAGCTATCGGGCCGATCTCGGTCCGCACCCATTGCACCAATTCCTTGCGCGACGCCTCGCCCGGTTCTTCGCCCGTGTTCAGCGTGACATAGGCGTAGATGCCCTGCCCCTTGATGTCGTGCGGGAAGCCGACCACCGCCGCCTCCGCGACCTTGGCGTGCAGCACCAAGGCGCTCTCGACCTCGGCAGTGCCCATGCGATGGCCGCTGACATTGATCACATCGTCGACGCGGCCGGTGATCCAATAATAGCCGTCCTCGTCGCGGCGGCAGCCGTCGCCGGTGAAATATTTGCCCGGATAGGTCGTGAAATAGGTCTGGAAAAAGCGGTCATGATCGCCCCAGACGCTGCGCATCTGCCCCGGCCAACTCCTGGCGATGACCAGATTGCCCTCGGTCGCGCCGTTGAGCACGTTGCCGTCGGTGTCCACGATCTGCGGATCGACGCCGGGAAACGGCAGGGTCGCGCTGCCCGGCTTGAGGTCGGTCGCGCCCGGCAGCGGCGTGATCATCTGCCCCCCGGTCTCGGTCTGCCACCAGGTGTCGACGATCGGGCAGCGCCCCTCGCCGACCACTTCGTGATACCAGCGCCACGCCTCCGGATTGATCGGTTCGCCGACCGTGCCGAGCAGCTTCAACGATTTGCGGCTGGTCCGCGCTACATAATCGTCGCCTTCGCGCATCAGCGCGCGGAGCGCGGTCGGCGCCGTGTAGATGATCTCGACCTGGTGGCGGTCGACGACTTGCCAGATGCGGCTGGCGTCGGGCCAATTGGGCACGCCTTCGAACATCAGGCTGGTCGCGCCGTTGGCGAGCGGGCCGTACAGGATATAGCTGTGTCCGGTGACCCACCCGATATCCGCGGCGCACCAATAGACCTGGCCAGGCCGGTAATCGAAGGTCAGTTCGTGGCTCAGGCTGACCCAGACCATGTAACCGCCGGTGGTGTGAAGAACCCCCTTGGGCTTGCCGGTCGACCCCGAAGTATAGAGGATGAACAACGGGTCCTCCGCGCTCATCGGTTCGGGCCGGCACTCGGTCGAGGCCCGATCGACCAGATCGTGATACCAGAGATCGCCGTCGCCCATCGCGACGTCGCCGCCGGTCGCCTTGACGACGATGACCTTTTCCAACCCGGGCGCGTGATGCCGTGCGGCGTCGACATTGGCCTTGAGCGGGACCTTCTTGCCGCCGCGCCGGCCTTCGTCGGCGGTGATGACGAGCGTCGATCCGCAATCCTCGATCCGCCCGGCGAGCGCTTCGGGCGAGAAGCCGCCGAACACCACCGAATGGATCGCACCGATCCGCGCGCACGCCAGGATCGCGACCGCCGCTTCGGGGATCATCGGCATGTAGATGGTGACGCGATCGCCCTTCGCGACGCCCTGATCCTTCAGCGCATTGGCGAAGCGGCAGACGTCGCGGTGGAGTTCGCGATAGGTAATCCGGCGTGGCGCTTCGGCGGGATCGTCCGGCTCCCAGATCAGCGCCACGGTATCGCCGCGCGTGGCGAGATGGCGGTCGAGGCAATTGGCCGAGGCGTTGAGCACGCCGTCGGCGAACCAGCTGATGCGGAAATCGTCCTGACCGAACGACCAGTCGCCGGCCATTTCCGGTCGCCTGATCCAGTCGAGCCGGCGCGCCTGTTCGAGCCAGAAGCTGCCGGGATCGGCCAGGCTGCGGCCATAGAGCTTCTCGTAACCCGCGCGGTTGATCTTCGCGCGCTTGGCCCAATCGCCAGGAACCGGATAGACGCTTTGCTCGGACATCAAGCTCTCCCTAGTCCGGCCCTATTGGCGGCTGCGATGCCTGCTTGGCAAGCGCCGCGGCGCCATGCGACGATAGGATTTCTTGGGGGAATCAAATGAGCGACGGACCGAACGACCAACCGATGCATCATGGCGCGCCGGCGCATGCGCTCGAACGGCTGGTGTTCTTTTCCGATGCGGTGTTCGCGATCTCGATCACCCTGCTGGTGATCGAACTCAAGGTACCAGTCCTGCCCCGTAGCGCGTCCGACGTCGAATTTCTCCAGGCGCTGGCCGATCTGACGCCGCATTTCGTCGGCTTTCTGGTCTCGTTCTTCGTGATCGGCGCGTTCTGGAGCGGCCATCATCGCGCGTTCGATTGTGCGCGGCATTGGTCGCCCAGGCTGCTGCTCCCCAATCTGTTCCTGCTCTGCTCGGTCGCCGGCATGCCGTTCTTCACCGCGCTGGTCAGCGAATATTACGGCAAGCTCGTGCCCGCCGCCGCGTATTGCTTCTGGCTGCTGATCGTCGCCATCTGCAACCTGTGGAACAACAGCATGGCGGTGGCACCACCGGTCGCCGCCGATGATCTCGACCCCGAGCAAGCGGCGATGATCCGCCGGCGCGGCTGGGCGGTATTGCTCGGTACGGTGACCGCGTTGCTGTTCTGCTTCGTCAATCCCTGGCTCGGGCAGCCGATGTTGATCTCGATGGCCTTGTGGCGACGGCTGCTCGAATACCTCCACCGCCGGGGAACATTGAAGACGGTGTGACCAATGGATCCCCTTGCGGGACGGGGATTACGGCTGTCAGCCGAATTTCTGCCGGAGTTCGAGCATGGCCAGCGCCGCCTTGGCCGCGCCGCCGCCTTTGTCGGCCTGATCGGGATCGGCGCGATAGATCGCCTGGGCCTCGTTCTCGGTGGTCAGGATGCCGTTGCCGATCGCGATGCCGTCCATCGTCAGCGCCATGATGCCGCGCGCGCTTTCGTTCGACACGATCTCGAAATGATAAGTCTCGCCGCGAATCACCACGCCGATCGCGACATAGGCGTCGTACCGGCCAGTCTCCGCCGCCAGCGCCAGCGCTCCCGGGATTTCGAGCGCGCCCGGGACGGTCACCGTCTCGTGACTATGCCCTGCTTCCTCGATCGCGCGGCGCGCGCCGGCGAGCAGCATGTCGTTGAGATGGTCGTAGAACCGCGCCTCGACGATCAATATACGCGCCATCAATTCATTCCCCCAAGGTCGATCGCGCGTTCCCCTACGATGGACAGGCCATAGCCGTCCAATGCCACAAGGGTATGATGCGTATTGGTCAAGAGGATCATGTCCTCGACTCCCAATTCGGACAGGATCTGCGCACCGACGCCATAGTCGCGCAATTCGTCGGGCATCGGCGCGCCGGCCTTGTGCTCCAGCGCCTGGCTGAACCCGGTCGCGGTCGATGGCGACAGCAACACGACCACGCCCGATCCCGCTTCGCCGATGATCTCCATCGAGCGTTCGAGCAAGCCGCGGCGCTTGCCTTGTTCGCCGAAGATATCGGCGAAAACGTTCAACGCATGCATACGTACCAAAGTCGGCTTGTCGGGGTCGATACGCCCCTTGATCAGCGCGATCTGTTCGGTGCCGGTCGCCTTGTTGAAATAGGTCCGCGCGGTCCATTCGCCGCCCCAGCGGCTGGTGAAGCGCGCCTCCGCGCGGCGCTCGACGAGATGGTCGTGCTGGCGGCGGTAGGCGATCAGGTCGCGGATCGTACCGATCTTGAGCTTGTGCTCCTGCGCGAACTCGATGAGGTCGTCCATCCGGGCCATCGTGCCGTCATCCTTCATGACCTCGCAGATGACGCCCGACGGATTGAGCCCCGCGAGCCGCGCGACATCGACCGCGGCCTCGGTATGGCCGGCGCGCACCAGCACGCCGCCGTCGCGCGCGATCAGCGGGAAGACATGGCCCGGCGAAACGATGTCGGTCGGCCCCTTCGACGCGTCGATCGCCACCGCGACGGTGCGCGCGCGGTCGTGCGCCGAGATGCCCGTGGTGATCCCCTCGCGCGCCTCGATCGACGCAGTGAAGGCGGTGCCGTGCCGCGTGCCGTTGTTGCGCACCATCGGCTCGAGCTCGAGCTGGTTGACCCGCTCTTCGGTCAGGGTCAGGCAGATCAGCCCGCGGCCGAAGCGCGCCATGAAGTTAATCGCATCCGGCGTCGCCATCTGGGCCGGGATGATCAGATCGCCTTCATTCTCGCGATCCTCGTCATCGACCAGGATCGTCATGCGGCCGTTGCGCGCTTCCTCAATGATCTCCTCGATCGGCACCAGGGCCGGACGCTTCTCGCGCCGGTCGAGATAGAGTTCGAGCTTGCGCAGCGTGTCGGCGGTCGGATTCCATTCGGGCTCGTCGAGCATGCGCAGCGAATTGGCATGGAGCCCGGCGGCGCGGGCAAGCCCCGAGCGGGAGATACCGCCCGAAGAGACGAGATCGCGAACGCGATCGATCAGGATGGTGCTCATGATCGACTCGATTATCACATTGCAATGTGATTAGTCCAACCAAGAATCACATTGAAACGCTACTTTTCGATAAACGACCGCATCCGGCTCAGATAGCGCGCGAGCACGTCGATCTCGATATTGACCGCCTGCCCGACCTCGATCGCGCCCAATGTGGTCACCGCTTGCGTGTGCGGGATCAGATTGACCGTGAACTCCGTACCTTCCGCCCCATCGCTGACCGCATTGACCGTCAGCGACACGCCGTCGACCGTGACCGACCCCTTGGCGGCAAGATAAGGCGCGAGGTCGCGCGCGACGCGGAAGGCGATCGTCTTCGAATCGCCCGACGGCTCGACCCGCACGACTTCGGCGACGCCGTCGACATGGCCGGTGACGATATGCCCGCCCAATTCGTCGCCCAGTTTCATCGCGCGCTCGAGGTTGAGTTTGCGCCCTTCGCTCCATTGCCCCTGCGCGGTGCGCGAGACGGTTTCGCCCGAAATGTCGACGGTGAACCAGCCCGGCCCCTTATCGATCACCGTAAGGCATACGCCCGAACACGAGATCGACGCGCCGAGATCGACCGCGGCCGTGTCATAAGCGGTCGCGACTACCGCGCGTAGGTCGCCGCGATGCTCGATCGATCGGATCGTGCCGATATCGGTGATGATGCCGGTGAACATCGCTAATTTCCCAAGCTGCGCCGACGATCGTCAGCGGGTGCGTTCGTAGATTTCCAGTCGGTCGATGCCCAACATCCGCGCGTCGTGCAACCGCCAGCGGCCATGCGCCTCGGCCAGATGGGCAAGCCCGATGTCGCCGAGCGCCGGCCGGCCGCCGCCGATCAGGATCGGCGCGCGATAGAGCAACAGCCGGTCGACCAGATCGTCAGCGAGAAAGGCCGAGGCCGCGCCGGCGCCGCCTTCGACCAGGACATGGTCGATCCGGTCGAGCCCGGCGATCGCCGCGGGCGAGTCGACCCACTCCCAATGCTCGTGGTCGCCACGATGGCGAGTCATCAACAAGCGTCGCGGGCTATGCTGTTCGAGACCGCCGAGCCGGACGTCGAGCCGCGGCGCATCGGCTTCCGCGGTGCCGCGCCCGACCAGGATCGCTTCGTGCCGAGCCCGCTCGAGATGCGCATGCGCCCGGGCCGCGTCGCCGGTGATCCATTTCGATTCGCCGTCGGCGCGAGCGATGCAGCCGTCGAGCGACGTGGCGAGCTTGAGAGTGACGTGCGGCCGCCCGGACGCGCGCCGCGTGAGGAAGCCAGCCATTGAACGCCGCGCTTCCTCGGCCATCATGCCTTCGGTCACCGCGATTCCAGCGGCACGTAATCGCGCGATGCCCTGGCCATCGGTGCGCGGATCGGGATCGCCGAGCGCGATCACTACCTGAGCCACGCCCGCCGCGACCAACAGGTCGCTGCACGCCGGGCCGCGCGGCGACGCGTGCGCGCAGGGTTCGAGAGTTACGTAAACGGTCGCGCCTTTCGCGGCGTCGCCCGCCATCGCCAGCGCCATCGCCTCGGCGTGCGGCCGCCCGCCGGGCTGAGTCCAGCCGCGCCCGACAACGCGCCCATCACGAACGACCACGCAGCCGACATTGGGATTGGGCGCCGTCCGTCCCCGCCCGCGCTCGGCGAGCGCCAGAGCGGCGGCCATGAAGCGCGGATCGTTCTTGTGGTTCAGCATAGCTGAACCGGTTGCCGCACCGCGATCAGCGAAGCTGACAAAGACCCTACAACCAAGGCGACAGCTTGTCGTTCAGGCGCTTGAACGCGGCTTTGCGCTCGTCATCCTCTTTCTTCTGCTTGGCGTCCTCGATCCGCTTCTTTTCGCCGTCGATCTTCTGCTGCGCGATGATCTCGGCATCGGTGCGGTCGGCGCGCCACGATTGGACGTAGATGATGGTCGGCCGTTGCCACTCGCGCTGGACGGTCGAACCCGCGGCGAAGCCCCCGACAATGACGATGCACGCCATCAGCGAGCCGAACAGGAACAGGATCTCGTATTTCTTGCGCGTGCCGAGATAGCGGCGCAGGTCGAGCAACGCGCGAAACGGATTAAAACGGCCCAGGAAATTTCCCATTACCGCAAGATAGGCGCGGGACGGCGAACAGGCCAGCCCCGCGCCCGTAACGGTCATTGCTCGTTGAGCACGAAGCGCAGGCTCATCGTCTTCCATTGCTCGATCGGCACGCCGTCCTTGGTCGCTGGCTTGAATCGCCATTTTCCCAGCGCCTGGCGCTGCGCCGCGGCGAAGAAGGCGTCCGATGCCGCCGACACCTTCTCGACCTGCTTCACCCGGCCGTCGGTGCCGACCAGCACGCGGAGCACGACTCGGCCGCTATTGCCGGCGCGCTGCTCCTCGGGCGGATAAGGCGGCTGGAGCAGGTTCTGGTAGCGCGGATCGATGAACGCATCGACCATGACCGGCTTGGCGACCACGACCGGCGTGAGCACAGGGCCGGGATCGGGCGCCTTGCCAACGGTTGGTTCGGTCAGCGGCGGCGGCGGTGTCTCGGTCGTTGCAAACGTGTCCGTCGGTATCACTGGGACGGGCGGATGGGGTGGAGTATAGACCAGCTCAACCGGCGCGTCGGTCTTAGGCTGCGGCTTGGGATCAGGCGGAGGTGGCGGCTGATCGGGTGGAACAGGATAGGCTTCCAAGATTATCGTCTTTGGGATGACGTTGGTAATTTGCAGCCCCATCACCAACGCCGCGATGGGCCCCACGGTCAGTCCCAAAGCCAGCGCCATGCTGCCCGGCTTGAACGCCGGGCCTGCGCCATAACGGTCGCCATAAGTCGCCATATCGTCTCTCCTTTCACGGTCTCGGATGCCGCGACTCGGATACGATACAACATTACATTTTATGATACAAGATATCATCGGTCAGCCGGACGGGAGACGCTCCAGCGCGCGGTCGCGGCCGATCAGCGGCAGCAATGCGGCCATGTCAGGGCCGTGATCCATGCCGGTCAGCGCGCGGCGCAGCGGCAGGAACAACGGTTTGCCCTTGCGGCCGGTCGCGTCCTTGAGCGCATTGGTCAGTGCGTGCCAGGGATCGCCGGTCCAGTCGATCTCGCCGGCGATGCGGTGGGCGCTGGCCAGGAAATCGCGATCCTCGGGATCGGCGGTGGCAGAGATCGGCCCTTCAACCACGTGCCACCAATCGGCGGCGCCGGCGATGGTCGTCAAATTGGGCTGGATCGCTTCCCAGGCAGCACGATCCATCCCGGCGGGCAGGCGATCGGCGACGGCGGCGAAGTCTAGCTGATGGACGATCCGCGCATTGAGCTGGGCAAGCTCGCCTTCGTCGAACCGCGCCGGGGCGCGGCCGAAGCGCGCAAAATCAAACGCGGCGATCAATGGGGACGGATCGACGAACGGCTCGACCGGATCGCTGGTGCCGATCCGCGCGAGCAAGGCGACGATCGCCTGCGGCTCGATCCCCTCCTCGCGGAAATGCTCGACGCCGAGCGAACCGAGCCGCTTCGACAATTTGCCTTCCGCCCCCGTCAGCAAAGCGGCGTGCGCGAAGGTCGGCAGCGGCGCGTTCATCGCCGCGAACATCTGCAACTGGAGCGCGGTGTTGGAGACGTGATCCTCGCCGCGCACGACATGACTGATGCCCATCTCGACATCGTCGATGACCGAAGGCAGCATATAGAGCCACGACCCGTCGGCACGGCGGATGACCGGATCGCTCATCGTCGCGGCGTCGAAATGCTGGGGACCGCGAATCAGATCGTGCCATTCGATCGCGCCCGGATCGAGCTTGAACCGCCAATGCGGCCGCACGCCCTCGACCTCCAGCTTCGCGCGATCGGCGTCGCTGAGCGACAAGGCGGCGCGGTCATAGACCGGCGGCAGACCACGCCCGAGCAGGATCTTGCGCTTGAGCTCGAGCTCCTGCTGCGTTTCGTACGCCGGATAGATCCGTCCCGCCGCGCGCAGATCGTCGAAGCGGCGTTCGTAGAGCGCGAACCGCTCGGACTGGCGCTCCTCGTGATCCGGCGTCAGGCCGAGCCAGTCGAGGTCGGCGCGGATCGAGTCGACATAGCGCTCCTCGCTCCGCTCGACATCCGTATCGTCGATCCGGAGCACGAACCGGCCGCCGGTCGACCGCGCGAACAGCCAGTTGAGGATCGCAGTGCGAATATTGCCGATATGGAGCTTGCCGGTCGGGCTCGGCGCGAAACGGGTGACAGTCATGCCCCGCGACTTAGGGCGAGTAAGAGTAAGCGGCAATGCGCGTGCAGGATAGCGGACGTCCCCGCGCCGATCCGTCTTCCCCGACCCGGCGCTATCGCGTCGGGCTGGCGTCAGTCATAAGCGGCGCTGACATCCTGCTTGATGCCGTGGAGCCGAACGACCTGGCGCCCGACACAGACCGGCGCGGCGATCAGGCGCATCCATTTCGGCGGCCCGTTCACCGGCATGATTTCGGCATCGAGCGTGAAGCCGCGCCGGTGCTTGATGGCATAAGCGCGCAGCCCCTCCATCGCGCTGCGTGATGGCTCCGCGTACAAGGCGGCGATCTCGTCCCGCTCGAGAGCGGCGCCGCGCGGCAGGCCGAACAGGTCGAACACGCCGTCCGTCCAGCTCAACGTATTTCCGTCGAGATTGCAGTCCCATAGCCCTATGCCATGCGCCGCCAGGAACTCGGGATGAAGGTCGGATGCAACCAGCGTATCGCCTGGCTCGTCAAGCAGGCATCCGAGGTCGAAACGCTGATGCTGCTCGAACAGGGGCCAGCTATGGGTCAAGGGCAAGGCATAGCTCACGCTCGTCGGGCTCCGTTGCGGCAGGCCAGGATTGGCCGCGTCGATAGTTCCACTATGATACTGAAAATATGTTCAATCGGTTTCGGCAACTTACCCAAAACGGCAGATCGAACCGGGACCCGCGGGGCGTCACTCTGAAGCGCAATTGCCGACCCACACGGGTTGATCTGCTTCCGACCCGATCATGGACATTGCGTTATGCGGCGGGCAAGTTCGGAAGTGGCCGCACTTGGGGGTGCGTTGATGAATTCGACGGTCGGGTCGCGATCTGGAGTCCTCATGGCGAACGCTTTTTCGCACGGCATTGTTCACGAAGCAGGGGACGACCTTCAAGCGGCGGTGAGCTCGGATCCGAAGGTCCTTGCGCTTTGGCAAAGCCTGACACCGCTCGGTCGAAATGAGTTCATCTGCTGGGTTGATGACGCGAAGCAGCCAACGACGCGCCAACGCCGCATTCAAAGAACCTGTGAAGAACTATTGGAGGGGAAGAAGCGACCCTGCTGCTGGGTGGGTTGTATTCATCGCACCGACAAGGCGCCAAGCCGATGGCAACAAGCCGTCTCGATCGATCAGAAGGGAAAGAACGGTGGATAAGCGATGTCCGGTTGGCACGTTCCCCGGAGCCAGACCGCATTCGATCAGTTGACACCGCCCGAAGCAAAACGGGCAACCCCGTCGCGGCGGAGCCGCGCCGTCGGTCGGAGGCCTTCGGCTCCGCCGGCCGGGGTCGCGCTGACTCGCGGAATAGCGCGGCTATTCCGCTGCGCGACCCTTGAACCCCTGCGCCACCACGAACCACTCGACCGAGCCTTTGCGGCTCGACGGCGGCTTGGCGTGTTTCACCGTCGCGAAATTGCGCTTCATCTCGGCGACCAGCGCCGAATCGGCACCACCGGCGAAGACCTTCGAGACGAAGGTGCCGCCGGGCTTGAGCACGTCGATCGCGAAGGCCAAGGCGGTTTCGACCAGCGCCATCGTCCGTAACGCATCGGTCTGCGGATGGCCGACCGTGTTCGCCGCCATGTCCGAGATCACCAGGTCGGGCGCGCCGCCCAGTTCCTCGATCAGCCGTCCGGGCGCCGCATCGTCCATGAAATCCATCTGCAGGATCGTGACGCCCTCGATCGGATCGACCGGCAACAGGTCGATCCCGACGATCGCCGCCTTGGGCACCTTGCGCCGGATCACTTGCGACCAGCCGCCCGGCGCGAGCCCGAGGTCGACCACGCGGCTCGCACCCTTCAGGAACCCGAACTTCTCGTCGAGTTCGAGCAATTTGTACGCCGCGCGGCTGCGATAGCCCTCGGCCTTGGCGCGCTTGACGTACGGGTCGTTCAACTGCCGCTCGAGCCAGCGCGTCGATTGCGGAGTGCGATTGCGCGAGGTGCGCACGCGGGTATGGCCGCCACCGCCGCCTCTCATGGCCGTTGCGCTCCCATCAGGCGGCGCAAGATGCCTTCGCGGATGCCGCGATCGGCGACTCCCAATCGCTCGGCCGGCCACAGATCGAGGATCGATTCGAGGATCGCGCAGCCTGCCACGACCAAATCGGCGCGCTCGCCGCCGATGCACGGGAAGCGCGACCGCTCGGCCACCGACATGCTCGACAATTCGGCCGAGATGCGGCGCATCGATTCGGTCGGGACGATCAGCCCGTCGACCTTGGCGCGGTCATAATGGTCGAGTTCGAGGAACACGCTGGCCAAAGTAGTGACGGTACCGCTGGTGCCGAGCAGCCGCGGCGCCTCCAAATTCGCTGGGACGCGCTTGGCAAAGGCTGCGAAGCTCTCGGTCGCGAGCGCCCGCATCCGCGCGTAGGATTCGCCCAGCGCCTCGGCGGTGTCGCCGCCGCCGGCATGTTCGGTCAGCGACACCACGCCCCAGCGCGCCGAATGCCAGTCGAGCACGCGCGGATGATCGCCCGACAGGTCGATCAGCACCAATTCGGTCGATCCGCCGCCAATGTCGAAGATCAGCGCCGGTCCCTCGCCCGGCTCCATCAGCGCATGGCAGCCGAGCACCGCCAGCCGCGCCTCTTCCTCGGGCGAGATGATGTCGAGCCGGATACCGGTCTCGCGATAGGCGCGCTCGATGAATTCGGCGCCGTTGGCCGCCTGGCGGCACGCCTCGGTCGCGACCGAGCGCGCGACGAGGACGTTGCGGCGGCGCAGCTTGTCGGCGCAGATCCTCAAGGCGGCGATGGTGCGGTCGATCGCGGCGTCGGACAGCCGCCCGCTCGAGGCGAGTCCCTCGCCCAGCCGCACGATGCGCGAAAAGGCGTCGACCACGGCAAAGCCGTTACCCTGCGGCCGCGCGATCAGCAGGCGGCAATTGTTGGTGCCGAGATCGAGCGCGGCGTAATGCGGCGCATCGCCCCAGCGCTTGGTCGGGATTGGGGCCGGACGGGCGGCGGGCTTGCCCTTCGGGGCGGCGCGCTGCCGGTGCGGCATATTGGCGGGAACGTCCCCCATGCCGTCGAAACTCTTATGTTCTTGCGGTCCGGCCCATAGCCCTCCGCTGCTTGATGCCGAGCCTAACCGAACTGGCGCGATGCGACAAGCGAGCCGCCACGCCGGGCGATCCCGCACCCTCCGCAAGGCCTTGACCGGTCGCGCGAGCCCGCCTAGAGCCCGCCGCCTGTTGCCCCGTCGTCTAGAGGTAAGTTTTTGGGCGATCCAGCAATTTCAACTACTTAAGTTGCAGACTTTGTGCGACATTGCGGTTGCCGTGGTATTTTGTCGCACGGCATGATGATCCAAATTGGCCAGAACTGCTTGACTGCGGACTCCTGATCTCCGATTCCCACAATCCCGACCGGCGAAGGGAGGCCGAGTGGAGCATAAGCGACTAGAGGCGGACCCATTGCTCGCAGGCTTTTACAGCCCCAGCGATGCCGCTCGCCTTATTGGGGTCGTGGGTACAGCGAAACTTCGTGGCTGGTTGAATGGCTGGCCGAATAGCTCCAGCGGACCAATCATCGATCGAGACTTCCAGAATTCCAGGACCATCAGCTTCTTGGACTTGATGGAGTTGAGATTTATTGAAGCATTCCGTCGCCAGGGCGTGACCATGCCAACCCTTCGTAAGGCAGCTGCCAAGGCCCGCGTCGAATGGTCGGCCGATCATCCTTTTGCCCTGTCGCGCGCACGCTATCTCACTGATCGTCGCACTGTATTTGCACAAGTCGCTGAGGCCGAGAATGATCGGGTGACCTGGGATTTGGCGTCTGGCCAACACGAAATGTGGGACGTGATCGAGGCTACAATCGAAAAAGGGGTGATTTTCGACCCTCAGTCAGACCTTGCGCGCCGATGGGCTCCTCACCCGGATGAATTTCCGGAGGTGTGGCTGGACCCCGCTGTCGCGTTCGGTAAGCCAGCTCTCCACGAGCAGCGTGTTCCAACCGCTGCCATTCACAGAATGTGGAAGGCGGAACGCGGTAATATTGCGAGAGTGGCCGCCGCGTTTGCCATTTCCGAAAGTGCTGCGCGCGAAGCGGTAGATTACGAGATCAAGTCTGCGCCTTGAGGATACGGGCCGACGAGCACATCGCCCCAGCGATCGTGGACGCGATAAATGCCGTCGCCTTGGGCGATGGATTCGAGCTCACCTCTGTCCTGAAAACTGGTTTCAAGGGATCCACCGACGTCCATTGGATTACGGCGTTCGCTCAAGACGGTGGCGCTGCCATCCTTTCGGCAGATACTGACTTTCTCAAAGAGCCGCCGCAGATTGTAGCGATCGATAGGACTGGGATAAAGCTGATCCACCTTCCGTCCGGGTGGGCAAATGCCACGCTCGCCATGCAGGCAGGGCACCTACTATGTTGGTGGCGCAGAATCGAGGCTCAACTCACAGCAATGAAGGCCCGCGAGTGCTATTCGCCGCCTTACAATCTGTCTGAAGAGGGTGCGCTGAAGAAAATTCCGTTAGATTTTCAGTCAGCCCACAGGAAGCTTAAAAAGGCCAAGAAGCCCTAACCGCCTGCGCCACACCCATCGCGAAAAATGTACTCAGATCGGTAATATCGACCGCCGGTTTTTTGCGCTCCATTCCCGTCTAACGACTCGTGCGACATCTTGTCGCAGTGCGACAAAAAATTCTCAGGCCTCTCAACCCGCCTTGACCCCAGCATTTCCGCGGCTTAGGGCCCACCGCCTGTTGCCCCGTCGTCTAAAGGTAAGACTACGGACTCTGACTCCGTCAATTGAGGTTCGAATCCTCACGGGGCATCCAGCTTTTTATGCACTGTCGAACACGAACCTAAGTAGACCCATATCCAGGGTTGGCTGATGAGGCCGAAAAGCGGCCTGAAGATTCGAGCTAACAGCCCTTTACCGGCGAACAGCTATCGAGCTCCACCGGCTCGGACCAGAATTCGGAAAAACGCCCGGCACGCTCGCGCTGACGTCCCCGCCGATCTCGCGGAACGCGATAAAGTGATTGAGCCGGCCAACCGCCGCCACCAGGCGGCGGTCGCGAGAAATATCCCTGCCGAATGGCCCTGCGGGTGACCTAGCCCGGAGTTATAACGGCACCTTTGCTCCACCCAAGCGCGTCGCGTTCTCCCAGAAACGTGCATTAGGCGTGACGCCAAGCCCTGGCCCTTGCGGAAGAACGAAATGGCCGTCGGAACAGTCCAGCCGGCCATCCATGAGTGATGCCGAGTGATGAAAGATCGAGTGCTGGTATTCATGCCAGCGCAGATTGAGGACCGTGGACGACGCCAGCAAGCTTGCTGCCGCGAAAATCCCGGCGCCGATGGTTGCGTGGGGGATGATTTGGGCGTGATGCGCCTGCGCCAATTGCGCGATGCGCATGAACTGGGTGATGCCGGTATGACCCATTTCCGGCTGGACGATCGATACCGCGCGGGCGTCCAGCCTGCTGCGCGCATCGAATACAGTTCGCCATTCCTCGCCAGCGGCAATGGGGATTACCGAGTGGCGCGCGATTTCCGCTAGACCCTGGACATCCTCGGTCTTGCACGGCGCTTCGACGAACGTGAGGTCGTAGCGCGCCAGCTTGTCGATAAGCGCGATCGTCTCGGCGGGCGAATAGATCCAATGGCAATCGAGCATGATCCCGATCTCCGGACCCAAGCCTTCGCGCAGGGCTGCGATTTCCCGCTCCACGCCCTCATAGCTCACCACCGCAGCGATCTTCACCGCGCGATAGCCACGATCGACGAAGCTCTTGGCCAAATCGACCTTTTCCGCGATCGTCGGCTTCGGCAGTCCGGACACGTAGGCCGGAATGCGATCCCGATGCCGGCCGCCGAGCAGTTGTGGGAGTGACAGGCCGGTGAGCTTGCCCATCAGGTCCCACAAGGCGATATCGACTCCGGCCATCGCGTCGAGCCAGAAGCCGCCGGTATAGCCGCGCACGCGCATCAGGTCGTAAAGGTCGTCCCAGATCGCCTGGACGTCGAACGGCGAACGGCCGGCGATGATCGGAGCGATGATGTCGTCGACAAAGGCATGGATAGCGTTGGGCGCCACCAGGCCATAGGTTTCGCCCCAGCCTTCGGCGCCGGATTCCAGCGTCACACGGATGACTGCCGAACGCATCGTCTGCGGGTAGATCGTGCGATTGCCGCGCCGGACCACATAGCCGCGCTCGTTGACCGTTTCGCCTGGTCCCAACCCGCCGAGATAGCTGGCGTCCTGCGGAATGCGGACCGAGAATATGTCGATCGCCTTGATCGCGTCATCAACCATCAAATGCCCCTCCAGCGCAGCTCTAATTCATTTTCATATCTTTATTAGCAACAATATCAAGCGACGCCAGTCCATAATCGCGCTGGAAGTGTAGACGGGCCGTCGGCGCTGCGGTAGCGTCGATGGCGATGGTAGCAACGCAATCACCAGCACCGGCTGGCCGTGGAACCCGGATACGCAGCGACAAGGCGGGCGCACAGCCCAATCAAAGCCTGATCGACGGCATTACCGTACTCCAGGCCTTGGCGATCTCGACCGAGCCGGTGGGCTGCCGCGAGGTCGCGCGTCGCGTCGGGCTGGAAACGACGCGGGTCAACCGGCTGCTCAAGACGCTGACCTATCTCGGCATCGCGCGACAGACGCCGGATCGCAAATATCGGGCCGGCGCCGGCATGACCGTGCTGGCTGCCCAGAGTTTGTTCGCCTCCGGCCTGCTGCGGCGTGCTCTGCCTGCGCTCGAGGAATTGCGTCACTTCGGTCATACCGTCGCCATGGGCGTTCGCTGGCGCGACAATGTCAGTTATCTGTTCCACGCGCCGCCCAACATGCCGGCAACCGATGCGCTGGGTCGTATCGGCCTCTACCCCGCGACGCGCGGCGGCATCGGCATGGCGTTGCTCGCTACGTTGGAAGATGACGAGATTCACGAAATCTACGGCCAGGGCGAGATACCCGGCTATGCCGACATCGACGCCCTGCTGCTGGCGCTGACCGATATCCGCCGCAAGGGGTACGCCCGGTTGCGGGTCAAGGACGAGCGCGAGCAGCATACGGTGGCGATCACCGTGGGCGAGACAGCCTATGCGGCGATCGGCCTGTCGGGATGGATTCCCGAGGCCGCCATGCCGACCATGCTCGAAGCGCTGCGCGTCGCCGCGGCGGAAATCCAGGCGAGGGGTTTGGAACGCGGCGACGAGATCGCGCCAGTGGACCCGGCGCTCGATTACCGCCTCGCTGTTTAACGTTCCAACCTAGCGCGCGGCATAGGCGTCCTGCAGGCGGTCGAGCACCGTCCCAAGCTCGAGCTGGTCGGTTTCGTCGAATTCGGGGCCAGCGGCGCGCGTATAGGCGGAGGCGATCACGCTACGCCGCCGCAACACTTCCTTGGTCAGACGCCAGCGATAGACCGCCTGGATCATCAGGATCGGTAGCAACGCTTCGTATAAGCGCCAGACCTCGGCGCGGTCGCCGGCCAGGTGCGCGCGCATCAACGCGACATGGACTTCCGGAGTTTCGGCGGCGGGCATGCTGCCGATCGCACCGCGCGCGAGTTCATCGGTGATGTACCGCCCGCCAGCGCCGCCGAAAACGCCCGTGAGATGGGGCACGTCGCTCGCCAGCAATGCGCTGATGCGCTGGCCGCACGGCATGTTCTCTTCCTTGACCCAGCGAACCGCGTCGGAAGCCGCGACGATGCGCGCGACAGCGTCGGCGGCAAGCCCTAGCCCCATCGGCGTCGGCGCATTCTGCAGCATGATCGGCAATCCGGCCTGCGCACCCAGATCTTGATAGAAGCGAGACAGCGCGTCGACATCCGGCCCCAGCGCGCGTGGAGTCATCACCATCGCGGCGCTGGCACCTGCCGCCGCCCCGGCCGCGGCCAGTCGTGCACTATCGCCGACCTGATCGCTGCTGGCGCCGACGACAAACCGCACGCGACCGGCGACCGCGTCGCCGATCAGACCGATGAGATCTTCGCGCTCGTCGAGCGTCAGCAGGTCATATTCACTCGCGAGACCGGGAAAGACGAGGCCGTCGGCGCCGGAGGCAACAACATAATCGACGACCGACCGCATGCCGTCGCGATCGATCTCGCCATGGTCGTCGAAAATGGTCGGCAGCACCGGAAAAACGCCGCCGAGGGAAGACTGGCTCATTGAAATCCTATCGAAAAAGGCGGGGAGGTGGCCGAACCTACTCTCCCCGAGCGAACCAAAACGGGTGCAACGGTACGCCTCAGAACTTGGCGTTGAACCCGAGTGAGAAGCGACGCCCCTGCAGGCCGTAGAAGGAAGTCGCCTCGGGCGATTCCACATAGCGGCGCTGGATTTCGTTGGTCAGGTTCGAACCGTCGGCGAAGATCGTGAAATGGCCGAATTCATAGCGGATCGATGCGTCGACCGTCCGGAACGGCGCATAATAGATCGCCGTGCTGCCTGGCCCGACGCTGTCGAAGAATTTGTCGCGATAGTTGTACGCGACGCGCGCGCCGAAACCGTATTTCTCGTAATAGGCGACCAGATTGTAATTGACCTTCGACAGGCCCTGGAAGGGCAAAGATTGCCCCTTGCGATCGAGCAGGCTGGTCGAGCTGTCGATATACGAGAAATTGGCAACGACGCCGAACCCGTCGAGCGGCGAGGGAAGGAAATAGAATGGCGTCTGGAACAGGACCTCGACGCCCTTCACCTTGCCGCCGGCACCATTATAGGGCCGGGTGATCAGATAGCCTTCGGGCTGGCCCGGCGGCGCGACTTCGCCCGGCGGAATCTCGTAGCTTGCCTTGCTGTAGATGAAGGTCTTCACATCCTTGTAGAACGCGCCGACGGTCAACGCCGAACCCTGGGCGAAATACCATTCCAACGAGGCGTCGAACTGATCGGCGCGCAACGGCTGGAGCCGAGGGTTGCCGGCGCTGCCATTATAGGGCGTCAACCGGTTGAGCGTCAGGTTCGGCGACAGATCGATCGAGTCCGGTAGCCCCAGAACCTTGGCATAGCCCGCACGGAACAGGAGCTTGTTGGTGATCTCCAGCTTGGCGACCGCGCTGGGCAGCCAATCGACCGACTGCGTCTTCACCGTCAACGGATCGGCCAGACCGCTCGCGCGCTTGATGGCGCCATTGGCCTCGCGCGCCGTGTCGGTATAGCGCAGCCCGACATTGCCCGTCAGCGGCATCGATCCGAGCCGCGTCGCGAAATTGACCTTGGCATAAGCGGCCATCGTCTTCTCGCCGATGCGGAAGGATTGCAGCGGATCGACGAATCCGGCGGGGCACAAGCCGCTATTGGGCGCGATCGTGTTGCAGGCTCCTCCGATCGGCAGCGCCCACGCGTTCGCCGCGAGATATTTGGTCGCGATCGACGGGGCGTTGCCGCCCAGCAGGTCGGCATAGTCGCGAACGTTATAGATGGACGGACCCGACGATAGCAGGAAAGTGTTGGCGGGCGTGGTACCGGCAAAGGCGATCTGGTTCTGGACCGTCTGACGCGTCGTGGTCAGCGCCGAGTAGCGAAGGCCGGCGTCGATCTCGGAAATGAACGAGTTTTCCGGCTTGAAGGAAAAGTCGACTTTGCCGGCCGTTTCCTGAGCGGTGTTGCGGTTGAAATTGTCGAAGACGTTCGAATAGCGGAACGAGGCCGGATTGGTCGTGTCGAGACTCGCGGGGCCAGTCAGGCTGGGAATGCCGCCTTCGTTGACGTCGAAGGTGAAAGGATATTTGCTGACGCTCTGGACCCGGACGAACTCCTGGGTGACGTTCATCGTAGCGCGCGAATAATTCACCTCCGGCCTGACCGAGAAGCGCCCGTCATTCGTGCTCCACTTGAAGCCCAGGGCGCTCGTGAAGGTGTCGCTCTTGACCCTGAGCGCTTCGGCATTGCCTTGCGCCACCTGGTTGATGACGCCTGAGGTCAGGATCTCGTTCGACGAAAGCGTGTAGGAGGTATAGTCGCCGGCATTGCTGCTCAGCGGCACCGAGAACCAATCGCGCGTGCGCGAGGTCTTGAGGTGCGAGTAGGCCGCGTCGCCGTACAGCTCGAAATTGGGGCTGGGCCGCCATTGAAAGGCCCCGTTGCCGCCGATCTTCTCGCGCTTTTCGAGCAGACGCTGGAAGCGGAAATCGGCGATATAGGTGCCGGGTATCCCGTCGCCATTCGGATCGTTGGCCTTTGGATGGGCGGGCGTGTTGAACGCGGAAGTCAACGGCGTGTAACCGGTGAAGGAATTGAACGAATCCTCGTTCACCGGCTTGTTCGAATAGGTGGCGTTGAGCAGGATGCCGAAGGTGTCGTTGGCGAACGTGTTCGAATAGAGCGCCGAACCGTCATAGCCCCATCTCTTGTCCTGGTCGGAATAGACCGTGGACCCCGACACCGAGATGAGTTGCCCCGGCTTGTCGAACGGTTTGCGCGTGATGATGTCGACCGTACCGCTCAACGAGCCGTCCGTGCGGTCCGCGCCCTGCAGCTTGATGACGTCGAGTCGGCCGATCAGCTCGGAGGGAAAGAGCGAGAGCGGTCCGTAATCGGAATCGAGCACCGACGCGATGCCCGCGCCGCGGCCGTTGGGATTGATCAGCGTGCGTCCGTTGATCTCGCTGCGATTCTGGCGAAGGCCGCGGATCGACACGCTCGTCCCCTCGCCCAGCGCGCGGCGGATCTGGACGCCCGATATGCGCTGGAGCGATTCCGCGATGTTGTTGTCCGGCAGTTTCGCGACGTCGGTGGCGACGACCGAGTCCTGGAACTGATCGGTGTTGCGCTTGACCTGGAGCGCTTCGGCCAGGCTTTTGCGATAGCCGGTGACGACGATCTCCTTGTCGCCACCGCCCGCGGTATCGCCCGCCGCCTGCCCGCTTTCGGCGGAAGCCGCGACATTTGGCACGTTCGCCGCGTCCTGCGCCAACGCCGGACTACCGGCAACGATCGCGCCGAGACACACCCCGCCAAGCAAAAAGCCTGCCCTCATCGTTCCTCTCCCTGCGATTTTATCGTCTAGTGAGGAATTAATGTTGCACATTTAGCTACACGTCAACTGATTTATTCCACTGCATCCCGGCATCTCTGAGCGGAGGCGTCCAGTGAACGGCTAAATATGTTGCTATAAAGGCTCAACGGCGCGTTACCGATGCGCCGCCGTCGACCTGGTAGTCGACGCCGGTAATCCAGTCCGCATCGTCGGAGCACAGGAACAGCGCCAGCGCCGCGACGTCCTCCGGTCGCCCGATACGGCCAAGCGGATGGCGCTTGATGTTGGCGGCGATCGCCGCTTCCGGGTTCGGTTGCGCATCCATCCCGCGGCGCCAGAGCGGCGTATCGATCGATGCCGGGCGCACCGAGTTCACCCGGACGTTATCCGGTGCGAGTTCCAGCGCGAGTGTGCGCATCAGGCTGTCGAGCGCAGCCTTGGATGCCGCATAGGCTGCCAGTCCAGGTGTGGCGTAGGTCGAATTGATCGACGACACGAACAGGAAACAGCCGCGCCGCCGCGCCTGCATGCCCGGCGCAAATGCTTGCACCAAGCGCAATGCGGCGCCGACGTTCACCGCGAACATCCGCGCGAGGAAAGCCGCGTTGGTATCCATCGTCGGGCAGGCGTCGCCCATCGCGGCTGCATGTACGACGATGTCGGGTTCCAGGCCAGAGGCCCCGACCGCCTCGACCGCATGCGCCAGCGACGTCTCGTCACCAAGATCGCACAGCAAAGTCAGGTCACCCGACGGCGCCTCTACCCGATCTATCGCGATGATCCGACATCCCTCGTTCGCAAACCGCGCCGCGATCGCGCCGCCGATGCCGCCCGCGGCCCCGGTTATCATCGCGACTTGCCCGGCGAGTCGCTGTGTCATGCGAACATTCCCTTTGCTCGGAGAAGAGCGGCCAGGCGCAAGAAGCCCGCCGCGGTCAATTGGTCCCCGTCGCGCACCTCCGCGGCGCCGCCGAGATGGCGGATCGCCGCAGCGAATAGGGGGGCCACCGCCGGGGCGCCGGCTACGAGGCACGCCGCGCGCGGGGCCAGCGGCATATTCTCCCGCACATCCGATCCGATCACTATTCCCCAAAGGAAAGATGCGGCGTCGTCGGCTGGCATGCGACCGGCCTGCACATTCGATCGCGCCGCGAACAGCAGCCGGCCAAGCCCGCCTCCCTCGGCGCCGCGCACAACGCCCTCGCGGAACGCCGCTCCCTCGTTGGGGTCCGCCGCCATCAGAGGCGCGAGCACGCTGCGTTCGGCGAGCACGCTATACAGCTCGACCGTCATCGAGGTGTGGAATTGCGTGATCTGCTTGCCATCATGCGCCAGCCATTTACCGTGCATGCCCGGCACCGACAGGAACAGCCCTGCCCGGCCCCCGGATTGCTCCAACGCCCCGCTTGCCGCCACTTCTTCGCCGCGCAGCACGTCGGGATCGCCGAAGCGTTGCTCGCACGCCAGGCCGGGCAAAAAGATGACGGCATTATTGCCGATCAGGCCAGCCACCGCGCCATCGGCAATCGCTCCGAGACCGGCGGGGCAATCGACCCGCGCGATCTCCTCCCACCCCATCGCCGATCCGATCATGCCGCTCACCAGCAAAGGACCGCGAGGATGGGGCCAACGCGCCCGCAGTCGGTCGACATGCTCGATGATTCGGTCTCGACCCAAATCCGCCAGCCGCACGGCTTCGACATACGTATCGAGCGTGTCCCCATCGCGCCCAAGCAGGCGGGCTCGCAATTGTGCGGTGCCCCATTCGACAGCGATCAGGTCGTGGCTCATGTTGCAGTCTCGCGGTCGAGCATCGACCGGCCGGTCGTCGCCAGAAAGGCCGCCAGCAACCCCAGCGGATAAGCGATCGCGATCACCAGGAACATCGGCCGATAGGTCATGGTCGCTACCAATGCGCCGACGAGTTGCGTCGTGACGATCGTGGCCAGGCCGCCGATGATCCCGTTCACCGCCATCACTTTCCCGATATGCCGCCCCGGGTACAAATCCACGCACAAAGCGGTCTGGTTGGTTACCCAGGCGGTATGAACCAGCGCCACCAATGCGCCGAGCGCGAGGCTGATCCAGACGGCGGGCGCCAACGCATTGAAAGCGCCGATCGGCGCGATCACGGCGACGAGCGCCATCGTAGCGACCCGAGCGCGAGCCGGTCGCATGCCGCGCCTCACCAATGCGCCCGAAACCATTCCGCCGAGCACCGAACCGATCCCCGCCGACGCGTAGACGACCCAGCTCAACCGGCCCATTTCGGCGACGGTCAGCCCTCGTTCCTCGGTCAGATATTTGGGAAACCAGAACAGGTAGAAGAACCAGACCGGGTTGGTGAGTGCGTTGCCGATCGCGATCAGCCACACCCCGCGGGTGCGAAGGACCGCGCCCCATTCCGCCGGCGCGGGACCGGCGCGCTGCTCCGGCATCGCAAGCATGTCGACCGGGCCGATACGATGGGGACGATAGATAATCTGCCAGACGCCGAGCCAGGTCAGCCCGATCGCTCCCGTCACGACGAACGTCGCTCGCCATCCCACCGTGATCAATAGAGTCGTGACCAGAATCGGCGCCAGCGCCGCCCCGAAATGCGCGGCGGACGAATAGATGCCGATCGCCAGCGCACGCTCGCGATTCGGAAACCATTCCTGGACGAGCTTGGGCGACGCGATCCAGCCGCCGGCCTCTGCGATCCCGAGCGCGAAACGCGTGGCGGCAAGCTGCCATATGTTTCCCGCCATGCCCGACAGCGCGCTGGCAAGCGACCACCAGCCGACGAACAACACCATCGAGCGCCGGGCGCCCAGCCGGTCGACGATCAGCGCGGAGATCAATCCGCCGATCGTATAGGCAGCAAGAAAGGCGTTCACGAGGGTGGCGTAGCCGACATCGCTGATCCGCAGCTGACCCTGGATGGTACCCGCCATCAGCGCCAGCGTTTGGCGGTCGACATAATTGAGCACGGCTGCAGCCGCGAGCATTGCTACCACAAACCAGCGAAAACGCGGCCAGCGCTGTCCCGGCGTTGCTGCCATCATCTCTCCCCGCGCCGGCCCATCATTGCCAAGGCTTTATCTGCTCGATAGCTAGAGCCGTGTATCCTTTATAGCAACATATTTAGTCAAAGCAGGGAGACGCGCGGTGCATATGGTACAAAGGATGGCCGCATACATATCATGGCCCGTCGGCGCCTCGCTCGCCGAATGCCCCGTCTGGATCCCGGAAGCGCGGCTGCTCGCGTGGGTCGATATTCTCGGTCCGACCTATAATTTGCTGGACCCGACCACCGGTATCAATCGCTCCTTCCCCGTCCATGCGAAAATCGGCTCGGCGGCACCGTTCGGCGCGGAAGAGGCGATCCTGGCGCTCGAAGACGGTCTGTGGCTTTTCCGCCAAGGCCGGACCCTCGATCCATTGCCATCGCCCGACATGACGGACGTGCATTTCAACGACGGGAAGCGCGATCCGGCCGGGCGGTTCTGGGTAGGCACGCGCGCGACCGATGGATCACCCGGAGGCGGCGCCTTGTATCGCGTCGATCAAGAGGGCCGCGTCACCCGTATGGACGCGGACTTCGACGTTCCGAACGGCATGGGCTGGAGCGCGAACGGACGATATTTTTATCTGGTCGATACGGTGCCACGGCTGCTCTATCGCTACGATTTCGATCTCGCGAGCGGCACGATTTCCAACCGGGTGATATTGCACCGGTTCGAAAACCTTCCCGGCAAGCCGGATGGCATTGCGGTGGGCAGCAACGGCGACATCTGGTGTTCGATGTGGGACGGTGGCGGCATTGCGGTCCTTTCGCCGGACGGAGCGCAAGTCGGCTGGTTCCCCACGCCTTGCCAGCGGCCGACGAGTTGTGCCTTCGGCGGCGGTGACCTACGCACCTTATTCGTCACCACGGCCGCTCACGGCCTCGATCCGATCGATGCGCGGTTCGGCGAAGCCGGCAACATTCTCGTATTTGGTACCGAACCCAGAAGCGTCCCTGGACGAGGGTTCGCGTCCACTAACCTATAGATTGGCGTTGCCCTTAAGGCAGCCGTTTGGCGGGTAATTGCGCCCCAAAGTACATGTTGCGTGCCTGCGGGGCTCGGATGATCGTGAACAACGCTCGTCCGTAGATCAGCGCAAGTCAACAAGAAGCGGGAGACGAACACGCATGGCGCCGCCGACATCCGGGAGCGCCGCGCCGGTGCACAAGCGGCTGATCCTGGCGAACCCTCGAGGATGTTGCGCCGGCGTCGAGCACGCCATTGCCGCCATGGAACACGCCATCGACTATTACCGGCCGCCCGTTCTCGTACGGCATATCATTCACAACCAGGCGGGCGTCGACCGCCGCGAGGCGAAACAACGAAGATTCAGGACCATCGACACGGCAATTGCTGGCGGTCAATCGCGCATCGGCATGGCTGCGATCAAAGCCCCAACGGGCGGCACGCATACGGCGTTCGACGGGCCGCGCGCGCCCGGCATATTCTTGATGCCGCCGCACTTTCGCCTGGCGGAAGCAGGGCATAGCTTGCAATGACCACACTCATCCCGGTGCTCGGCGACCAGCTGTGCCACGATCTCGCCTCGCTGCGCGGAATCGCCAAGGCCGACGCAGTGGTGTTGATGATGGAGGTCGCCGACGAGACGACCTACGTCCGTCATCATAAGCGTAAGATTGCGCTGATATTATCGGCGATGCGTCACTTCGCCGAGGAGTTGAGGTCCGCCGGCTGGCGTGTCGACTACGTTGCCCTCGATGATGCCGGCAACTCGGGCAGCTTCACCGGCGAGACGAAACGCGCGATCGAACGACATCGCGCGACCGCGATCCGGATAGTCGAAGCCGGCGAATGGCGGGTGAAGATTGCCATCGACGGCTGGGCCAAAGCTTTCGGTGTCCCGGTCCAGATCCTGCCTGACGACCGCTTCATCTGTTCGACCTTGGAGTTCCAGACCTGGGCTCAGGCGCGCAACGAACTGACGATGGAGTTCTTCTATCGAGAGATGCGCCGCAAGACCGGTCTGCTGATGACCTCCGATGGCAAGCCCGAAGGCGGTCAGTGGAACTTCGACAAGGACAACCGCGCGCCGCCCAAGCGGGGCGTGAATTACCCCGAGCCGATGCACTTCACTCCCGACAAGATCACGAATGACGTGGTGTCGATGGTGGCCGACCGCTTTGGCAGTCATTTCGGCCGCCTCGATGGCTTCGCTCTACCGGTAACCGCCGGGCAGGCGCGGCGCGCGCTTGGGCATTTTGTCCGCACCGCGTTGCCGGAATTCGGCACCTATCAAGACGCGATGGTCACCGGACAGGACTGGCTCTTTCACAGCTGGCTCAGCCCAGCCATCAATCTAGGCCTGCTGACCCCGCTCGAGGTGGCCAATGCTGCCGCCGACCCCTACGCCGCAGGGCTCGTGCCGCTGAATTCCGCGGAAGGCTTCATCAGGCAGATCATCGGCTGGCGCGAATATGTCCGCGGCTATTATTGGCTGGAGATGCCCGAGGTCGCAGAGGCCAACGCCTTGAACGCGACCCGCCCTCTGCCCGAATTCTACTGGACCGGCGACACGGACATGGTCTGCCTGGCAGAGGCGATCCGCAATACGCGCGACCATGGCTACGCCCATCACATTCAGCGACTGATGGTGCTCGGCAACTTCGCCATGCTGGCCGGGGTGCGGCCGCAGGAGGTCGCCGACTGGTTTCTGATAGTCTATCTCGACGCATATGAATGGGTCGAGCTGCCCAATGTGATCGGCATGAGCCAACACGCCGATGCCGGCCGGCTAGCGACCAAACCCTATGCCGGCGGGGGCGCCTATATCAATCGCATGTCGGATCACTGCGCGCGCTGCCGCTACGACGTAAAGAAGAAGACCGGACCCGACGCCTGTCCGTTCAACGCGCTCTATTGGGACTTTCTCGCCCGGCACGAACGCCGGTTTCGTCGCAATCGGCGCATGGTCCAGATGTATTCGAGCTGGGATCGCATGACGCCGGAAATGCGCGACGCATACCGAGCGAGCGCAGCGGCGTTCCTCGCGCAGCTTGAACCTGCGGCGGCAGGCTGGGCGCGCTGACATCGCCGCGTGGAGCGGCAAGGCCGAGCATCAGCGACGCCGATATTTGTTGAGGGTGGTGCATGAAGAAACTTGGCCGCGATATCTCCGATTCCGGACATCAGCACCATTGGCGGCTTCGATATCATGCGGTTGGAGAGCGCTCATGACCAACCGTCGCGCTGTCGTGTGGGGGGCGTCGGGCGGCGTCGGCCGGGCGTTCGTCGAGGCGCTGGTCGCCTCGGGTGAATTCGGGACCATTTATGCCGGCAGTCGATCTCCCGGCGACGAGGCGGAAGGGACCGTTCGGCCGTTCGCCTTCGACCTGCTCGACGAAGCGTCGATCGCCGCGGGAGCGCGGTCGATTGCGGCGGGCGGACCTATCGATCTGACCGTAATCGCCACGGGAATGCTGCACGACGGACAGATGGTGCGCCCCGAAAAGAGCTTCGCCGCGCTCACTGCCGACGCCATGGTCGCCGCCTATCGCATCAACGCCGTTGGCCCGGCCCTCATCGCAAAGCATATGATCGACGCGCTCCCCAGGGCCCGCCGTAGCGTCGTCGCAGCGCTCTCCGCGCGCGTCGGGTCGATCGGCGACAATCGGCTGGGCGGGTGGCATAGCTACCGCGCTTCGAAAGCGGCGATGAACATGGTGCTCGCGAACCTGGCGATCGAGCTCCGCCGCACGCGCCCGCACGCCATCGCGATCGGACTGCATCCGGGCACCGTCGATACCCGCTTGTCAGCGCCTTTCCGGAGGAACTTGTCCAGCGGTCAACTTGCCTCGCCGGCCGAGAGCGTGCGACGCCTGATGGCGGTCATCGCGAGGTTGGACGAGTCGAGCTCGGGCAAGGTGTTGTCATGGGATGGCAGCGAAATCCTGCCCTGAAAGGTCATACCGAGCAGCTCGGGCTCCCAAAGGTGGCGACAAGAGGCATATGAAGACGGAGCCAACCACGCGTTCCTCTTCGCGATGGCACGGCAAGTCTTAGGCAATCGCCGCCTGCGCGAGGCCGAGGATGTCGACGCGCGCCTTAAGCCGCGCGCCGAGCAGGGCTGTTCCGCTCACCTTGCGCTGGACGAACAGCTTTTCGACATCGGGCACGTGCCACGTGGATCGGTCGCTGATCAGCGACGATGCTTCCTCGCGCACCACAGGCACGAACGCCCGGTCGCCGAAATCGAATGGCCCGGGTTTACCGAGCGCCTCATCGATCGCCGCGATAATGCGATCCACGGTGTCCCGGTGTGCGGCGACTGCGTCGGCCCCCAGGAAGCCGGTCTCGACGGCGATGTCGCGGATGCGGTCGCGGTCATGCGCCAGCCCCGCGGCGATCAGCGCACGGTAGGACGCGGCCGTTTGCGCGGGCACCGCTCTCGTCGCGCCGAAGTCGAGCAACACGATTTTGCCGGTGTCGGGCTGCCAGCGAAAGTTCGCGAAATTGGGATCGGTCTGCATGACGCCAAAGTCGAAGAGCTCGCGCAGGACGAGCTCTATCAGCGCCGTCACCGCACCGTCGCGGACGTCCTGCGCCGCGTCGGCGAGCGTCTCGATCGGCCGGCCCTCCACGAACTGCATCGCCAGTACCTCTGGCGTGGTCAGTTCGGAGTGCAGCGCCGGAACAACGTAGCGCGCGTCATCCCGCAAGCGATCGCGATATGCGCGCATCTGCTGTCCCTCGCGCAGATAGTCCGCTTCTTCCGCCAGCTGCCGCTTGGCCTCGGCAAGCAGCGGCGACAAATCCAGCGTGGATGGCAGCAGGTTCGAGATGCGCAGCAGGGCCGCAACGTTGTCGACGTCGGCGTCGATGCTCGCCCGCACACCCGGATACTGGACCTTCACCGCGAGTACCTGCCCGTCCGGGAGCACCGCCCGGTGTACCTGGCCGATCGACGCGGCGGCGATCGGCGTGGCGTCGAACCGAGCGAACCGCCTGCGCCAGTCCGCGCCCCACTCCCGTTTCAGCACGCCGTCGAGCTGTTGGGGCGGCATGCGATAGGCTTGGTTGCGGACAGTCGCGAGGATCGTCGCGAGTTCCGGCGGCAGCAGGTCGCCTGCGTCCATCGAGATCATTTGCCCGAGCTTGAGCGCCGCGCCGCGGAGATGAGACAAGCGATCCGCGATCCGCTTCGCATTGCCGGGCGTAAGCAACAGGTCGCCGAGCCGCGGGCGCTCGCCAGCGGCAAGTCGGCGCACGCCTTCCGCAGCCATGCCGCCCGCGACCTCGCCCGCCAGCCGACCGATATGGCCGAGGCGCGAAAGGCGCCCGCTAGGGATACTCCGGTCGGGCCGATCGGGCCGATCGCCGTCATGACCGCTCAATGCCTCACCATCCCATCGTGCCCGGACCGCCCTTGAACGGGCCGGCAAAACCGCTCGTGATCCAGCCCCCGTAGAAGCCGCCCGCCTGCGGCGTCACGGTTTCTCCATCCACCGTGCAGCGATCGAACGGCGCAGCGTAAAAAGCGACATGGTCGCGAAGACATGCGAACCCCGGCGTCGGCGATGGGTAGCTCCAGCCTACGCGCGGTAATGTGACGCCATCGACGACGACGTCCCAATAGGTGGCCGCACCCTTCCACTCGCAAAACGAGCCGCCGCCCGCCTCTCGAAGGATATCCGGGGCTATGTCATCTTTCGGAATGTAATAGCTGGGAGGATGGCTGGTTTCGAGCGTTCGCACCGAGCGGCGGGTGTCGGCAATCGTTACGCCACGGTGTTGAATGACGATGTGGACACCGACGGGCTCGGCGACAGCGGGACGCGGAAAATCCCAGACGCTCACTTGGCCCGGTGCGACGGGATCGCGACGCGGCCTCATGCCGCCGCCCTTCCGCCTGCGAGCCGCTGCAGGCGGGGTCGCGCCTTCAAGAACGCCAAATACGCGCGTTCGAGGATAGTAAGCACCGTCCGCGACCTGGCGAGGAGACCGAGCGGCCGAAGCACCGGAATCGCGCGCCACATCGCGGCGAAGGCGGCGGCGCCCGACAACAGGACGCCGTTTTCGCTGGCATGAAATCGATCCAGCAATGCCCGGCGATCGATCGGACACGCGGCCGCTTGGTCGGCCACGTCGATGAAATCGATCCTCCGCCCTGCATCCAGTCGGCGCATGAATGCGATCTCGCGGCGACATAACGGGCAGCCGCCGTCATACCATATGATGAGCTTCCGCATGGCGCCGATATGGGGTGGGTCCCGAGGGCGTTCCAGCTGGCCTTTCGTTCAGCGTCCGGCCCGGTTTGCCCGCGCTGTCTTGATCGCCTCTGGTGCCAGCATCTTGCACCGAGCGAATTTGCGGCACTCCGCGATCGGCCCTTCGAAGCACAAGGAGCGTCGCTAACGGCGCACCGCTTTGCCCAGCATATCGCGGCTGCGCTGGAGCGGGCGTAAGGGCACGGCCCCATTTGCCGCATCAGGCCAAACGGCAGCGATGCGGCTCGGGCTCGGCGAGAAGCGACCTTTTTGTGCGCCGGGAGTTCCGCCGTTACATAGCCGATAATCGGATGGTGGTTACAGGCAGCCAAGACGCGTAAGGAGGGGCATGTCGCTTTCCGAAATGATCGCCGGAAGTGCAATTGCGGCGGTGATCAGCAATCCGCGCCTTCCGGACAACCCTATCGTCGAATGCAACGACGCCTTCATTGCGCTGACTGGCTATACGCGCGACGAGATCATCGGCCGAAACTGCCGGTTCATGTCGGGACCGGGGACCGAAGCGGCGCTGACCGAGATGATCCGGCAGGGCATCCGGGAACAGCGGCCGGTTCTGGTCGATATCCTGAATTACAAGAAGGACGGCACGGCGTTTCGCAATGCGGTCATGGTGGCACCGGTATTCGGCATCGACGGGCAACTAGAATATTTTCTCGGATCGCAAATGGAGGTGGATGGCGGGAAGACCGACGCGGGTACTATCAGGCAGCACAACGCCCGATATCTGATCGACGGTCTTTCTCCCCGACAAAAGCAGGTCCTGATGGGGATGGCCGCCGGCAAGCTCAACAAGCAGATCGCCTATGAGCTGGGGCTGACAGAGCGCACCATCAAGATGCACCGGGCAGCGATGTTGCGCGCGCTTAATATCAGGAGCGGTGCCGAGGCGATCCGGCTGGCGATCGAGGCAGGGTATTAACTGCGGCTGCCGGCTTTATTGTCGGCAGTCGACCGTCTAAAAACAACCTGAACCCCGTACCCCGCCCCGGTTATGCCACCCGCGCGGCTATGACTGCGGAGCAGGTCGGTAGAAGTTCAGCCCCGCCGGATTATCGGGCCGCGAATAAAAAACCAATCACCACGATGGCGGCGACCGCCAGCGCCTGAAACAGCACGCGCTGTGTCATCATTCGATTCTGTTGTTCGGATCGCCTCAGGAACGGATCGCCCCCGCCTTTGATCAGATCTCCCTCTCGCGCAAAGGCGAGCAGCCCGCGCACGAGCGCCACAGCGGCACCAACCGCAAAAAGGATGACAACCAGAACCAGGACGACAAACATCGATCGGACCCCAAGGCGAACGCGGCCAGACAAGGCGCGCTAGAGCAACAGCTGGTGGACCTTTTTCGCGGTTGAGACGGCGGGTTCCAACATGGTCAAAAGGTCAGTCGCCCCTGCGCTATGAACCATGGCTACTCGCGACGTGCCGGGCACATGTCCCGGGATAATCGGCAAGTCCGATACGGCACAAAGGCCATGTGGGCGCACCGCTGGGCCGGGGCTATCTCATGCGAGGCCGTCGTGGCGACCGCCTGAGCCATCGCCTATCCCCCGAGATGGTGAAGCCGTTTCCAATAGCCGGAAACCGGAGATCGCTGCGGCGACCATTAGTCTAAGAAGTAAAGATATTTGCGAGACACGGTCGTGACCGCCACCATGACGCTGCTGCTTGTCGACGACGAGCCGATGATCCGGGAAATGCTGGAAGAGGATCTAGCGGCTGCGGGGTTCGATACCCTTGCAGCCGCCAACGGCCGGGAAGCGATGGCAATCCTCGACGCATGCTGGAACGATATAGTCGGTCTGGTGACGGATATACGCCTCGGACAGGGGCCGAACGGCTGGGACGTGGCCCGCCATGCGCGTGCATTGTCGAGCACGATGCCGATCGTATACATGACCGGCGACAGCGCTTGGGAATTGGACGTGCAGGGGGTGGCGTACAGCCTTCTGGTGAACAAACCGCTCGCTGCAGCGCAGATCGTCTCCGCCATTACCAGTCTGTTGCAGCGACGCGACAGCGCCGAGCACGACCATAAGCCGCGGCCCAGTCAGTTTGCTTAGCATCACTTCGTGACCTGGTGCGAGATCGAGGCATGCTGCCAGAACTCGTTCGGACAACAGGTCAGCTTCGATGTCGCCGAACAGCCCAAATAGTGAAGCGCGTTGCCCTCCACGCCCGGTTTTCTGTCGATTTCCGATGGCAGGAATGGAGAGTGGTTCGCGAGCAAGAAAAAGCGCGTGGCGCCACCGGCACCACGCGCACTTGTCCTCCGGAAAAGTCAGGCCTGAATGAAGGCCAGGATATCGGCGTTGATCTGATCAGCGTGCGTCGCCGGCATGCCATGCGGGTAGCCCGGATACGTCTTGTACTGGGCGCCGGGGATCAACTTCGACGAGAGATCGCCTGAAATTGCGATCGGCACGATCTGATCATCTTCGCCATGCAGCACCAGGGTCGGCACGGCGATGGCTTTCAAATCCTCGGTGAAGTCGGTTTCCGAGAAGGCGGCGATGCCGGCATAGTGCGCCAGCGCCCCGCCCATCATCCCCTGCCGCCACCAGTTCATGCGCACGCCCTCTTTCACGTCCGCGCCATCACGGTTGAAGCCATAAAAGGGCAAGGTGAAGTCCCAGAAATATTGGGCGCGATTGGCTGCGGTTTGAGCACGGATGTCGTCGAATACCGACATCGGAACGCCATTGGGATTGGTCGGCGTTTGCACCATCTGCGGCGGCACAGCGCTGATCAGGACCGCCTTGGCTACGCGACCTGGTGCTGCCTTGGCGACATAGCTCGCGACCTCACCGCCGCCGGTCGAGTGACCGACATGGATGGCATTCTTCAGATCGAGCGCGTCAGCGACCGCGGCGGCGTCCTGAACATAGGTGGCCATGTCATGCCCGGTTGCCGATTGGCTGGAGCGACCATGGCCGCGGCGATCATGGGCAATGACGCGATAGCCCTTGCTGAGGAAGAACATCATCTGCCCGTCCCAATCGTCGGAGCTGAGTGGCCAGCCATGGTGGAACACGACAGGCTGAACGTCCTTGGGTCCCCAATCCTTGTAAAAGATCTCGGTTCCGTCGGCGGTGGTGATGAATGGCATTGGTCTTCTCCCTGGAATTCGGTTGGTAAAATACGCTGTACGAAGGTTGTTCAGGCGGCGTCGACGAGGACGAGTTCAGCATCTTCGATCGCGGTGACGCGCAGAGTCGGTTCGTTCGCGATCGCTGCGCCGTCACCGGCCTCCAGACGGACGCCATTGACGTCGACCGTTCCGCTGGCGGGCACGAGATAAAGGTGATGTTCCTCGCCCAGAGCGTATTCGGCGGTTTCTCCAGCCTTGAGCGTCGCCCCGATGACACGAGCGTCTGTCCGGATCGGAAGCGCATCGTCGTCGTCGGCAAAACCGCTGGCCAGCGTGACGAACCGGCCCGAGCGCTCACCCTTCGGGAATGGTTTGGCACCCCAGGACGGTGCTTCACCGCGCGTCTTGGGTTCGATCCAGATCTGGAAGATCTTGGTCGTTTCGTCCTCGCGGTTATACTCCGAATGGCGAACGCCGGACCCGGCGCTCATCACCTGCACATCCCCGGCTTCGGTACGGCCGGTGTTGCCCAAACTATCCTGGTGAGTAATCGCGCCTTCGCGGACATAGGTGATGATCTCCATGTCCGCGTGACCATGCGGTGGAAAACCTGTGCCGGCGGCGATCGTGTCATCGTTCCACACGCGGATCGGGCCCCAGCCCATCCGCGACGGATCGTAATAGCTAGCGAATGAGAAGTGGTGCTTGGCATCGAGCCAACCGTGATTGGCACCACCGAGCTCAGCGAACGGACGGCGTTCGATCATCGTATTGTCCTCATCTTGGCAGGAGCGGGTTGCTCCGATGGCGCACAGATGCGGCCATTGCTGACTTGACGAAATAGAAATGATGGCATCATATCATTTCCAAAAATGACTAGACGCTTGCCTGACCTTGAAGCATGGGCGATCTTCGCAAAGGTCGCCGAACGTGGCTCATTCTCTGGTGCCGCGAACGAGCTTGGGCTCTCGAACCCGACGGTATCCAAGGCGATCGGGCGGCTCGAGGCTCGGCTAGGCTTTGCCCTTCTCGCGCGAACGTCCCGGCGACTGTCACTGACCGAGGCGGGTCGGGCCTCACTCGAACGGGCTGCGCGCATCCTGAGCGAAGGCGAAGCGGTTGAAGACGAGGCGGCCGATCAATCGAGTGCGCCGCGCGGGCTGGTTCGGGTCAGTGCGCCTTTATCGTTCGGGACGGCCTATCTCGGAGCGGCGTTATCCGACTTCCTCACGGCGTATCCCGAAATCACGCTCGAGCTCGAGTTGAGCGACCGCCGCATCGATCTGGTCGCGGAAGGCTTCGATTTCGCGCTACGGATCGCCGCGCTGGAAGATTCGTCGCTCTTGTCGCGCCGATTGTGCACCGTGCGCCTCCTGCTGGTCGGCGCGCCTGAATATCTGGCCGCGCGCGGACGTCCCACCCATCCGGGCGAGCTTCGACGTCATCATGCGCTCGCTTACACCGGAAGCGCTCAGAAGGGCGTGTGGAGATTTAGCCATCCGCTGTTTGGCGAAGAAATGGTTGAGCCGCCGGTTCGCGTCTGGGCCGACAACGCCGACATGTTCAACCCGCTGTTGCTCGCCGGGCACGGGTTGGCGCTGCAGCCGGAATTTCTGGTGTGGCGCGAATTGCGCGATGGACTCCTTGAAATCGCAATGCCTGATTGGCCGCCGCGGCCATTGGGACTGCATCTGGTCATGCCGCCCAATCCGCTGCGGCCGCAACGCGTGCAGTTGCTTATCGATTATCTCGCCAAAGCACTTGCGGCGCCGCCTTGGGCCATGGCGCACGGCTGACGAATCGGTTGGGCAGATACTGACCGGCGAGAATCACCAGCAGCGATCAGCAATGAGATCGGGCTGGACAGCTAGGTGGCGGAGACGGAGTCCGCACTCCGCCATTGCGACAAGTTCCTGTAAATTCCAGAAACGCTTATTTATTAATATCATACCTTATTTAGTGTCCGAGGAGGTCCGGTACGATCCAGCCTATTCCCAACCAAAATGTTGGTCGATATGTTGGTTCCATGACAGGAAAATCGACAGGCGGGCATAAGGAAAAGCGCCTTAGCGCCGCGTTCGTTCGTACCGTGGCCAAACCCGGCTTTTACGGTGACGGTCACGGGCTTTATCTCAAGGTCACCGGTCCCGACAGCAAGCGCTGGGTGCAACGCATTGTAGTCAATCGGAAGCGCCGGGATATCGGTTTGGGGTCGGCTTCGCTTGTAAGCCTCGCAGAAGCCCGTGAGACGGCCCTACAGCACCGAAAGCTAGCGCGGGCAGGTGAAGACCCCATCGCACTAAAAAGGCGTTCCAAGGGCATCCTGACGTTCGAGGAAGCGGCCCGGAAGGTCCACGAGCAATACGCGCCTACCTGGCGCAACGATAAGCATGGCAAGCAATGGATCAGCACGCTTGAGACATTCGTGTTCCCGGCGATCGGTTCGAAGCGCATTGATGCGATAACCAGCGCTGACGTTTTGGACGCTCTCACGCCATTATGGAACGCCAAGCCCGAAACCGCCCGCCGCGTAAAACAGCGCATTGGCACGGTCATGAAATGGGCGATGGCGAAGGGCTGGCGAACCGACAATCCCGCCGACGTCATAAGCAAGGCGTTGCCGAAGCATGATCGGTCAAAGGTCGAGCATCGCAAGGCTCTTCCCTATGATCTAGTCGCCGACTCTATTGCGAAGGTCCGTGCTAGCGATGCGGCTATCAGCACAAAGCTCGCATTCGAGTTCCTGGTGCTAACAGCAACCCGATCCGGCGAAACGCGCGAAGCGAAATGGTCGGAAATCGACCTGACTAAGCGAGAATGGACGATCCCCGCCGGTCGCATGAAGGCCAAGCGGCCCCACCGAGTCCCCTTGTCGGATCGTGCCATCGCGATCTTGAAGGAAGCCGAAAAGCTAAAGACAGACGATAGCGATTTGGTGTTTCCCGGCGCTGTCACCGGCAAGCCGCTGTCGGACATGACTCTGTCCAAGTTGACCAAGGAGCTAGGCATCGCGGCCGTCCCCCACGGCTTCCGGTCATCGTTCCGGGATTGGGCTGGCGAGCAGACGAACCACGCTCGGGAGGTTGTCGAGTTCGCACTGGCGCATGTCATAAAAGATAAAGCCGAAGCCGCGTATGCAAGGTCCGATCTTTTTGAAAAGAGGCGCATTCTGATGCGCGATTGGTCGAGATACGTCAAATAATATCAAATTAAATGGCGGGAAAATACGATAGTGACGCGAAATAAATGGTTTGGATTGGGCAATTTATAAGTATTGCACTAAGTAATAGTTCTTGACGACTTCGATAACGCTGCCTAGCTCGCCCGAATCGAAAGGAGCTAGCAGATGGATCGCGTTATTCGACGCAAAGAACTGTTGTCTATCATCGGGATTTCCCGATCGACGCTGTATGATTGGATGGCATCGGGCACGTTCCCGCGACCGATACGGCTTGGCCGTCGAGCAGTGGGATGGCGCTCGAAAGATATCTCCGACTGGCTGGAAAAACTGCCGTCCCGATTATCGGGCCTGAGGCAGCCTCTAACCCGTAAGGAAAACAAGCATGCCTACCACGGACGACCTAATTGAATTGCTTCCCGGAATTGATCGATCGATCATCGGCAACGTCCAGCTAGAACGTCGCTTTTCGCTTCACGACGGTAGCGAGCACGCGACTCTCGTCATCTATACGGACAGGCTGTTGACGGCCAACGGCGGTGACGGACATAGCGGCATAGATGGTGCTGCGATTCTGTCGCTCGGCAAGGCAATAAACCAACTGTTTTATAAGGGTGGCGGCGTTGGAATGATAGAAGACGTCGTTATTCGTCAGCGTAGCCCAAATACGATTATAGAAGAAATATAATAGCTATGGAGGGGTGCGCGTAAGGTGCGCCCTTCCTTTTTAGATATACCTCCGCCTCCGTAAGGGGTGATAACAGCAATGGTTTTTATGCTTCCCTCTTACAGCCTTTTACCTTGATAAAAGCGATTTACGAATACCGTATAGTCTAACTGTCTATTTTCCTACCCTTGAAAGGTTAGAGGGAGACCAAGCCCGGTGATACCTAGTGAATGCACTAGGACAGCAATATCAAACCCCATTCGTTAGATTTTTCCCTTGAGCCTATGGCTTCGCTCTACAGGAGGGTCGGAGGCAGCACGGAGCTTAAAAGTTCCCCCGGTATTCACCTTAGCCGTCTCTTCTAAGGGTATAATGACGGAAGCTAGGTACAAAGTAGGTCTGTTGCTCATCGGCATTGATGCCTTCGCCAGCTAGATTGCTATCGATGTTAGTAGCTCTGACGTTTAAGCCTGTCAGGTGGCATTTGGCTTGGACTTATTAGCGACGTTCCAGCCAAGGTAAGGGTCGTCTTTAAATAATAATACCAGAACGCGGCCAAAACCTCAATAGCCGAGTGAAGATTGAGAATCTTGGTGGCAACTCCGAGTGCAAAAGGGTATCAACCCGTTTTTTGGTATGCAATGCGTACTAAATGGCGTATTATTGCTATAATACACGAAATCCATTAACTTTTATAAACTCCACTTAATTTAGAAACTGCCGGAAATCCTGTTTCTGTATAAATATACCTAAACTTGATTAGTTTGTTACGTCCAGATTTTGGCGAAATGCCATACCACCGCACCCGCAAAAGGGATTAATGCCGGAAGCGCTCGGCCAAGAAGCCGATATCGCCACCGTGATCGAAATGTCGCTGCCGCAAGCTTCGGATGACCGGCATCAATGAGCTTGCCGATTTGCTCCGTTTCGCGGTCGTCATGTCGTTGGGTCATTTGGCCCTCCACTCAGCAAAAAAATGCGTTGGAGGGCGATCCCTTTGGGATATGGACCAGCTTGCGAAAGCTAGGTCAACACTTGTGTTTTAATATTTCTGTCATCGCAACGCTTGCCAAAGTTATCACTTCGTGTCGGCGCAACCATCCGACTCCGATAGCGTTCAGGTCGGAATATAGGGAGCGTTACAATGTCAGGAAGCGACGAAATATATATCGAGCAACGTGATGACGGGAAATATCGCGTACTTCGCGAGGGAGCTGCCCGCGCTAGCGATATTTGCGACACGCAAAAGGAAGCGATAGCTCGGGCGCGGGAGTTGAAGCCTAGCTCCATCCGCGTGGAGAGGGTGCGCAACGTCGGACCGGGACGCGACAAATGGCGGAAGCCCTGAGGCTTTAAACGGCCCTAGGAGCGTTCGCCGCGTTGTAGCCTATCGAACCTAGCCGCGATCTGTTTCCAGGCTTCTACGCCCTCCAAATCGCCTTGTAGGGCAAGTTCACCAATGCGTTCGCCGATGTACTGGCCGCCCGCACCATAGACGACCAACGCCGGCCCAGTACCAATTGCCTATAAGATGTCCGGCAGTATCTTGCTTGTAAATATCGTTATGTCCACTAGCGTGTGCCGAACCGCCAAAACAGGATCTTTGAAATAAAATAGCGGCGAAATATTAAGACGCTCATTGAGCGTTTTGCTCAATTAACCGATTCGGCGTGTTCTCGTAGCATCCCCTCGATCCGAGCAATTCGCTGATCGGTCACGTCCGTACAAAAGGAAAGCTGTCGTTCGAAATAGGACAATACTGTCGTTATACCCTCATCAAGATCAACGAAGAGTCTTGAAAATCCGTCCTCCCCCCGCAGTATACAGCAAGCATTCTCATCCAATTCGATTTGATATCTTATCGACAAATCTATAGTGCCGACCGTAGCATTTGGAGCCGCCTTATTGCCATTTAAAAAGAGAATGTTCTCTCGCTCGAAGCTGAATGCTACCATTTCAGCTGGATTTAAACTCCTAGAGAGCAGATCCCCAATTCCATAAATGGATAGACACTTATCGTACAGCGATACCCCATTGGAAAATTCCAGAACAGGAAGGTAATTCCTCAACATATCCCGCAAGCCTTTATATGATTCCAAAAATATGGTTTCGGCTGGTGGAAATAGATAGTGATAATATGCGAGGATGCCCGTCGGCAATTTTCCGTAAAATCTCCGGCCTTCACCCGAGAAATCTGGCGAATGGCCTTTAATCAATGACTCGATTTTAGTAACAATTGCCGAAGTCATGTCTAATTCCAAAATCTATACGGTGCAGGAGTAGCACCCAACTCTGCTACTCTTCCTCTTCCATGAGCGACACTGCAGCTGTTAAGAGGCTCATCTCTTGAGCTTCCATCTCGGCCGCTTCGGCCGCCTCGGCTGCCTCTAGCATCCCGGTGCGATTGATTGGCGGCTCCCCCGTAATAGGAACACGCGTACCCCCATTTGCTCTATGAATATCAACATGCTCTTCTTCCGACACGAATCTGATGTTGTTGGGGTTCTCGGCGCTCTCGATCGGGTTCCCGTTCACGGTGTTGATATGGTGCGCTTCAAAGCCTTTGACTCGGCCGGTTGCAATCAATTCCTTTATCTGCGCACGGGTCCAGTTACGGGTGCCAAAACCCCTAGCCATTACGAGCTTCCGCTCTATGGCCCAAGCTCGAGCCACCCCTCTTCTGGCAGCATTTCGTATGAACGCGCGAGTAGCAATCTTTTGCCACAAGCTAGTATCTTTAGAAGCGGTATTGGCAGCCGGTGCGCCGGCAAGCGCGCCAGGTGGTAAATATTCTTGGATCTGGTCGACCGGCACGGGCTTGGGACCGCCCGTCTGATCGGCATCGCCCTCCATCAGTCCGCTAGGGTCTCGTCCGTCGATCGGATCATTCCCCACATATTCATAGAGATTGGTCTGATCTTTGTAGCCGATCGGATCGGTCTGCATGAATCGTCCGAGCGTCGGAGAGTACATTCGGGCCTTGTAATAATTGAGCCCGATCGCGTTTAGATATAACTGGCCGGTATAACCAAATATCGGCGGATTAATGGGGAACGTCGAGCTCTGGATGCCGTATTCGTCATAGCCAAAAGTGCCTTTGAGGTTGCCAGCGGGATCTGCGGCTGAGACGATCGAACCTTGATAGTCACTCTGCAGCCCTATTGGGTTGCTAATGTCACCGGTAAGATACCAAATCAGCGGTTCGTCGGGGTTCGGTCCGAAGACAAAGCGATCGTGCAGCCCCAATACTGGGGCACCGGACGCGCTGAACGCGGCGTTATAGCGCGTAACAATTTTGTCACCGTCATAAAGGTACTCCCACGCTGAGCCGTTGGTGGCAGCCGGTCGAACGAAGTGCCAAAGGCGCCCCAGCGGATCGTAGATCAGCTGCGCCGTGCCGGCGGCCACCGTCGCGCTGACCATCCTATTCTCGACATCATAGGTGTAGGTGTTAGTGCCGTCGCCAGTTAGGTTGCCGTTATCGTCATAGGTGAAGGTCGCGCTGCCGGCTGTAGCATATTGATTGAGGCCGTTGACGGTGTAGGGCCGAGAAACACTGACATATCCCGTGAATGCGTAGGCATCGTTCGATCTTGTCTTCGTCACGATCTGGCCGGCAGGATTGTAGCCAAATGTGCTCGTCAGATCGCCGGCCGTGCCCGCCAGGTCGTTCGATAGGCTAGCGAGTCGCGATACCGAATCATAACCGTAGGACGTGCTAGCCCCACTCCGCGTATCACCCAGACGGCGGCCCTGATTGTCATAGCTGATCGTTGCGATTGTCGAGGCGCCATTCGCCTTGATCGTCGTTGCTCGATCGATCCCGTCGTAATCGTACGTAAAATACGTGCCATCGGGATGCGTTATGCGGATACGGTTGCCATCAGCATCGTACTTATAGCTCAACGTAAGCGGATTAAGCCCCATATCGTTCGTCGTGCTCGTGAGCCGCTCGAATCCGTCGTATACATTGGCGATCCCTAAGCCGGTCGAAACGAAGCGCGCCGAAGTTTCCAATCCACGCGCATCGTAACCATAATCGACGTCCCCGGTGGTACCACCCGGGATATCCTTAACGGTGAGCTCGTTGCGGCTGTCATAGGTGTAGCGAAGGACATTGCCGTCGCGCTTCATCAGTTTCGCGCGGTTTCCATTGCGATCGTAAGCGTACTTCTCGCAATCGTCTCCAGCTGTTCGTGCCTCCGATGGCCCGACGACAGCGACATTTACGGTCCCGCCACCGACAGCTGCAAAAGCCTCCGTGGTTTCGCTGACGGTCCCTAGCGTGCAAAATGCCGAACTCCCAACAGACGTTTTAGATGGAAAGGCCCAAGCAACTAATCTGTCGAACCCGTCATATGAAAAAGTCGCTTTGTTTCCATTAGCATCAGTGACGGTCCATACTTTGCCGTTGGGCGTATACGTGTAGGCCACCTCATTCGATTGATCGGTTGTCCCAACTGCCTTTTGAACGGTGAGCAGTTGCCCAGCCGCGTCGTAAAAATTCTTCGTGATGCGATCAGGCCCCTGAGATCCTTGCGCGGCAAGGCTACAAGCATCGGGAAGGGCGCCAAAGGTGGCGGGATTCATCCGTACCGCAGTGCAGACTCGCCGACCAACAGCATCGTAACTATATTGCGTAGCTTTATAGGCAGTGCCCGCCGCAGACGTTATTTCGAGCGTCTCGTGGCCGATATCATCATATTGAACGTCTGTTTGATCGAACACGGTATACCCGGGCCACGCGGAGGGAACGACCGTTTCGGATTGCCAGTTCGCTAGCTCGCCGTTCTCAATCTTGATCAAGAAACCAGCCGTATTGTAGGTTTTGCGGACTGCGCGGTAGTGTATCGGCCCGGTGGCCCCGTCTGGATCCGCCCATATCGTCCCGGTTTCTCGGCCCTGCATATCGTAGCGATGACCGGTAGTGAAAGGGGCTGGCGAAGTTTGGGCGACCGCCGCTGCGGGCAGCACCATGAGCAGAGCGAGAGCACCAGCGCAAGCTCGCACGTGGAGCGGGCCGATCATGAGCACACCGAGAGTTGGGCGTTGGGAGAAGTCTCACTAATCACGCGTCGCCACCGGTCATATTTATAGCAAGTCAGATGACTTTCGCCGCCAGCGGAAACTTGTTTGCCATGCAGCATTAAATTGTCTGGCGTGCCATCAGCGCCATACAGATAGGTCACATCTTCACGAGGACCGTTAGCATCGCAGGATAACGCGTTACTACCGGCGACCGTTTGACAATCGGTTTCGCCGGTTAGCTTCCATATGGGTTGCCCGGTCGAAACTATCACACCTTGCGCGTTCAATACGTAGGCTGATTTTTGTGCATACGAATATAGCTTTAAGCGCCGAGGACCGCCCGCCGTAGCTGGAGGATCGAGCTCGCTCGCCTTCATGCCATAAGAAGTATAAGTCCAGTCAGTCCTCGCACCCTTAGCGTCGACGTAGAAGTTCGGCTTATTACACGTGTTTATATTGACACAGTTCGTGTCGTAGTTCGCCGTTTCCAAGATGCTAGCCGCCGTCATGCCCGGCTTAGGCGAAGTTGTTTTAGATATCACGTTAAATCGCGTATCATATTGGTACGAAACGGCGCTGTTTTCAGGATAAGTAATTTTGGTAATATGATTGTCTGGAAACTGCCACTGGTATAATGTGGTACGACCTAAGGCATCAATGACCTTGGTCGGCATCTCTCCGCCGCCACTACTTTCGAAGTGATAATACTCACTGGCACCAAGAAAGTTCGACGCAACAGCTGCTACCGTGTCGTTGGGGTTAGCAGTATTGACTGTAAACGTTCTGGTGTCACCCTTATTATTGCTAATGCTAGAAACCTTATAGTAAGGTCCGACATACGAAATGGTGTAATGCTCCGCATAAGGTGTGACATTAGATGTGCCGATTACCCTACCAGAAGAGTCGACCTTATAGCTCCGGGAAAAACCAGTGTTGGTCGTAGAGGTCTCGATAACCGTTTGACCACTAGGCGCAACATCCGTTGAAGGCCCGCTAAATGTTGCTGTCGGCCAGTCGCTCTGGGGAAATGAGCAATGGTCTGCGGTAGGATCACAATAGGCGTACGCTTGGTTTATCAGGGAGACCGACGCCACGTGCTGCCAACTCGCAACATTTGATGCGTCATCAGTGTCATATACAAACTTCACGATCGTCCCGTCATTCTGCGTCACCGACTGTAGACGAATTCCAGCTCCGGTTGTTTTATAGTAATAGGATCTTATTAATCCGGACGGATATTGCGTAGATGTGGGATAGTTATCTGAAGTTCCTGTATTTGCAGGAAATAAAGTAACTGCTCCGTCCTTATCAACGTATTTCCAAATACCAATACCGTTATCATTATATACGGTTAGGCCGTTCCCTTTCCCGTCACCTATATAACTTACTCCATTTATAACTAAGGAAGGGTACATTCCGGAGAAGATATGCAGCTTATTGTCCAATATGACCCACACATTAGATACGTCGGAAGAATTGAGGTCATCTTTGTAATTATTTCTCCAAGGAGCGATTTTTGGCAGATACCTAGTAAACACAACCTGACCCTCACTACCATCAATCGTGAGAACGGTCTCTGTTATATCCATCGTCGGAGCGTAAAGGTTAAAATCAGCCGAAGTGAGAATGTTTGCGTGCTCGCTGTTCACCATTTTGAATTCCGGCACCGCAATTTGCGCATAAGCTGTAGCAGGCAGAAACGCCAAGAATAGAGACAAGAAAGATGAAGTACCGTATAAACGAATTATGGACATCTAAGACCTCAATTATCAGAGCTCTAAAAGGATAACCAAGCCTTCACAATTCACGGAGCGCCTGCAACATTTACATTGACGCGATTATCTGCCTTATCAAAGCTGTAATTGGCCACAACGTTGTTGTTAACGGTGCCAGAATGCGCGACCTGTATCAGCCGTCCTTTGGCGTCATAGGTGTAGTTCACCGTCTCGGACGCGCTCGCCATTCCTGAAGCCACTATCGCGAGTACGGACGAACCGGCACAGACAGCCAGCGCCGTTATCAATCGACTCATGATATATCCCTTTGACTCTATACAGGGTCAAAGTGTTCCTCAGATCCCAACATTGCAATGACGATCATTTGGTTGGCGGGAGATTTAGGTTCATTTCGGTGCATTTGCGATGCCCAATCAACGGTGTGGGAAGCAGTCGTTGAGCCGGTTCAGATGCTGACACAAGAACACCGGTGACGCGGGTGTTGGGGGACCGCGCCACCGGCTCCCTACGCCCTACGCGGGCTTAGCTCCTGGCGCTCCACATTTTACGAACTTGCCCCCGGCGCCCCGACACTTCTTCGCAATGGGTGCCGCCTTGGGTGGCGGGCATTTGATGAAATGACCCTTGGCATCACGGCAACGGTTCGCGGCGATTGAGGGTGACGCGACCAAAGCGACGGCAGCTAGGACAAGAGCGAAACGATACATCGGCCTTCCTCCTTATTGGAGCGCGAAGGCTGCTACCGACGAATGACCGGCGCAAGTTCATTCTGAAATATCGCGCTCTCTGCTAAGCAGCATGCCGGGAGGGGTGGTCAATGAATACCGACATGGGTGACACCGAGCCGGATAACGGCTCCGCCACATGGGTTGGCATTCTTTTCCTCGGCTTAGGCCTACTTTTTGGATGGGGATTTGGTGGGGATCGAAAAGAGAAAGCAGCGCTCGATTGGGCCGTCAAAACCACTCGTGGATGCGAGCAATCTTATCGCACCAAAGGCTATCCCAATGTTGCCGACTGCTTACAGGGAGCCATTGAAGAGATTGACGACGAAAGGGCTGTGGAGGCTCGCTCTGACGGCGGCGATCCACGATAAGAGGGCCGGGAAGTTGCGAACAATAGCAACCACCTTTGCAATCGCCTCAATTGCGTTCGTGGAATGGGGCGCCATCGCGAGCGTTCAGGGCGAGCCAACAGGCGTTAGGTCGGCGACGAAGGCCCGCGACATTGGCGGCTTTGCTCTTGGGATGGACATTCGTGACGCGAAAAAGTTGTCTCCTTTGACGCGCATTGCTTGGGATGATTATCAAACCAAGAAAGATGGCATCGATTACGACTTCGGGCTCACCAAGCTTGGCCACATCTATCGGGTCGATTCCTCCCAACCGCTTGGCAAGTTTGCCGTGGATGATGTGTTTCTGCGGTCGCTAGAGTCGAAGCTCACCGCCAAATATGGCAAACCGACCGAAGGGTCTGCGGGGGCATATAATTGGTCGTTGATCGAGCCTGTTAAGCGCACTGGCGGCGAAACGCTGCCCTTCGAGACAAACTGGACCTCGGCGAATGTCGAGTCCGGACCTGATGGCGTCACGTTAAATATAAAAATGATCGATTTCCGGATCATGTGGCGAGACGATGCGCAGGTGAATCGCGGTCCTAGGGACAAAGCAAGCGCGACTATAAAGCTGTGACCATCATCGGCGACGTGCGCCCAAGTCACGTGTGAGCTTAGCTGAAATCCGGTCTTGCACTGTGAATCGGATGGTATGGCAACGACTCGAATTTTCTAAGACTTCGGGTGTCAGTTTCGAGCCCGTGCGGTGCGGTCAGCCTCCGCGCACCTTCGCCGTTCGGTCGCCTTCCATCGATCGTAGGCAACCGGCATCTTCGCATCGAGGTAGGCGCGTGCCGTTAGCGCGGCTTGTACGCAAACGGCATTGGGATCGTAATTATCGGCTGTAGAGGCAATTGAATATTTTTCGGCCTCGTCATCGGCCACCTTTTTGGCGATGGGGTCAACGTTCTCCAAATCATCTTTCGGGCCGTTCCCACCGTACTCGCGCAAGCATTTCGTCACGCCGTCGCCGTCGGAAATGAGGTCATCAAGGCTGAGGCGAGCTAGGCACTCTTTCATCCCGGCCTTTGAGTCAGTTGGACCGTCCGCCGGATTGGCGACCGGGGCCATTAGAAGTGCGACGATGAGCAAGGCGGCCATCGGGTCAGTTCACACAGTTTTTGTGTAAAATGCAAGCCAGCCGAACAGGCGGGCTATGGCGGCCCGAAAGACAGCGACAGACAAGGGCTTTGGAGACCAACGCTATAGGGCGCTCGTCGGCATCCTAGTCGCTACTCGAAAGGCGTTGGGTTGGAGCCAGGACGGGTTGGCGAACAAACTCGGTCGCCACCAACAATTCGTTTCACGATACGAATTGGGCGAGCGTAGGCTTGATGCTGTCGAGTTTGTGGACGTTGCCCGGGCACTTGGACTCGATCCAGCGATCCTAATTACGAATGTCCCGGACTAGGCCAGCGCTCGGTAGACGCTCCCCCGACCAATCTTCAACTGCTTGGCAATATCGGTCGGTCGCACACCTTCCCCATGGAGCCGCCTAACCTCGTCAACCGGCACGGATGGCTTGCGCCCCTTGTAAACGCCCGCCGCCTTCGCCCGGACGATGCCTTCCATTTGCCGTTCCCGCCGGATTGCCGTTTCGAACTGAGCAAATACGCCAAGCATTTGAAGGAACGCCACGCCAGCGGGAGTCGAGGTATCGATCGGTTGTTCCGTTGCACGAAGGAAAGCACCCTTCGACTTTAGGACAGCCACGATCCGTTCTAGATCGCCGACCGAACGCGCAAGGCGGTCGATACGGGTCACCATTAAGGTATCGCCTTCGCGAACGAACGAAAGCACGGTTTCGAGTTCGTCACGTCCGGCAGTGGTTGTGCCCGACTTCTTTTCAGATCGGATGATAGTGCAACCCGCCGCCGCTAGTGCCGCTTCCTGTACCGAACAATCTTGATCGTCGCTGCTCACCCGAGCGTAGCCGATAACCATTGCCATCGATTCTGTCCCAATAGCCTCTAGACCTTTCCCGACTACCGTCCCAAATATCACGAGTCAACCCTATTGGAACACTTATTCTGACTCTTGCTGCTGTTCCTTATGGGTATACTGTATTGGACATATTTAGCAGAGTCTCGGGTCTAGTGAGCCAGGAAGGGGGCTCCGCCTATTTCTTCATCGCAATCGTCAGGAGTGAGTGTAGCGGCCCATGCCCTGCCCACGTCGCCTTCGCGTTCGCCCGCTCTACGCCCTGCCAGAATCTCGAAGTGGCGTATATTGCCACCTGAACGTAGTTCGATACTTGAGGATAAAGCGCGCGAAGGCTCTGTCGCCTAGCGTGATCGCCGAATCGGCCCACGAAATACGCTGCAACTGCGCGCAACGCATCGTGGCGGGTTCCATCGCGAGCAATATCTAAAACGATTTTCACTTCGTCATCGGTTGGGTCCGGAGCTTGCATAAGCGCGGCGACGGTCCACATCTTCTGCCAGTCGGCCAAGGCGGCGTCCGCCACTAAGGAACCTACGAATGCCCGAAGGTCGCTATCGTACAGGAATTTAGCCAGATAGGACGAATATATCTGCGCCATCGCAGGACGCTTTCGAAAAGCATCTTTAACGTGGTCAACGGCGTGATCGGAACCAGCCTTCGAGAAGAGAGGAAGGCAAAACCGCTCGACGTTTTCCTCTTGGCCAGGATACTGATCGAGCGAATTAAAGAGCGAAATTGTGGCCGCCAGTTCGATTGGCGTGGCTTCTTCGTCTTCCTCGCTGCCCTCACCATCTTCGTCGTCTTCGGATTCCCACTCGGATTGGAAGCCGTAGTCAGCATCAAAATCTTCGTCATCGATCTGTGCCGCTATTTCCTCAACAGCGGCTTGAAAAAGAGAATCCAAGTCCGGCTCCATTGCATGGAGAACGTTTTTGGGCATGATCTTGCATTTGTTTTCATTCAATGAAAGATCATAACTACGAAGTGCCGGTATTAGATCGCGTAGAATTCTATCTGCATGATCGACAGAATCAACAAATATGTACAAATCGTCTACATATCGCGAAGAAGGAACGCCCATGTCCTTTAGAATGCGATCTATCGGGGCCATGTAGAAGTTACCAAACAAATCCGACGAATATACTCCCTGTAGAATTCCCCTTGAACTTCGTTCTCCAGTAAAACTTGTAAGCAACGCTTCAAGCCTCGACGAATAAGCTTTCTGAAAACCGGAGTCATTAAGAACGTTTATAAGGGTATGGAGATTTATCGACCCAAAATAATTAGCGATATCAATTTTTAGAACGTAATTTACCGTTTCAACTTGCGTATTTGTGGCTAGTGAATTTTGAAGATCATTCCAGCATGTCCGAGTTGGGATGAACATCGCAGCACTACCATCTTCGGCCAACTGGTGGCTGAACGAACGGGTTCCATCTAGAGCCTTCCCGATCACATCTGTCGATTTGTCAGCGAGGGCCTGATAAAGTACCCGATCTTTTGGCAGAAGAATGCTGCCGGGCCGGGAATACGCTGGACCGAGCCGCTTTGTGGATTCCACGGGAATTCGAAATGATTTCGGCACTTCTATCGACAAGGGGATGCCAGGCGCGAACTGCCCTGCCTTAATGTCTTCAATGACGGCAGCCTTGAGGGCATCCGCCGCGCGCGAATATATTAGGTTTAGATGCGGCGCATAAATGAAGTCTGTCTTCACATCGTTAAGAATGCGCTTGATCGAAAGATCGAAGTCGATGTTCGCGAGCGCGCTGGCCTCCATGCCAAACGGCTCACCAATCTTAATATCTGCCATCAGATAGCCTTCGATAACAACGCCAGCCGTAGGTCATCCAAAGAAAGCGGCAAACGCCTCCGGTGGGCCATACGGTGACAATTGGCGCATAGTAACACCAAATCAGATAGCTTCGTGATAGCCCCCGGCATCATCAATGCTACTTGGTTGATGTGATGCACTTCGATATAGCCCAAGCCTAATTCGCCGTATTTCTCGGCAAAATCAAAATCGCATACCTCGCACGCGAGATTACCCGCTGCCTTCGCTTGCTGTTTTTTCTTGGCAATCAGCTTTGCGTCTCGCTCGCGCGACCTGTGGAGGCGGAGAATGATCCCTCCCTCTGCGCCTTCATATTCTTCATCGCCTGATTGCGTCCCTGATAGCCCCTCCGCGCTCACGATCGCCTGACGGATCGCATCAGCATCAGCCGCAAGCAACGCGCGACGGCCGAAATATTCTGCCCAAACTACCTTTTCGAGCTTACCTCCTGCCGTCATTCCCACCTTGCCCTGCGTGGTGAATTGAGGGTCTAAGGAACGGAGGTTCATCATTTTCAGATAGACACCATTTGTGTTCCGCAGCGTCTCGTTAGCCGAACTCCCGTTCAGCCGGTGCAATCGGTTTAGGAGGTCGGAAAGCTCCGCAACGGCTTTGCTACCTTTGCCCGGTGGGCTTGCCGGGCTGGTCATGTAGAGGTCGAGCGCGAGTATAAGTTCGTCGCGGCTCCAGGTCGGGTTTCGGCTCGGAATATTGTCCGGGCTGGGCACTTCAAATCCCAGCTCCCGAAGGCGGCGTACGACAGTCTGTTCGCCGCCCCCGATACGGATATCGTGGGAATAAGGCCGCCCCATACCCAGCGCCTGAGCGACGTTCGCTACCGCTTTGGAGGCATAGCGCTGTCCGTTGCGTATCAGCCAATATTTAGTCGCAGATTCGAAGCCGTACTTTTCGAAAAAGCGCTTCTCTCCAATTCGATCATACTCACGAATCGCGGTCAGTACGCCCTCGCGTGTAATGTCACGTAGCGCCATAGCCCCTCCGAATTACCGGTTATGGGCAGTGGCTGTGCCCAAGGCCAGCACAACCCTGTTCAAAATGGCTCAAAAGAATGTGGGTTTAAATGTTGGTCGAGCGCGTGGCATCTTCCATTTTGTCTTTATAAACAAAGGCTTATGGAACACCCTGGCGGAGACGGAGGGATTCGAACCCTCGATACGGTTTCCCGTATGACGCTTTAGCAAAGCGTTGGTTTCAGCCACTCACCCACGTCTCCGGCTGCAGCAGAATGGGGGCCTATAGCGAGCGTCCCCTAGGTGATCAACCGGGGGTTTCGACTCGGCCGAGCGCGGAATAGACTCGGATCGCCGCTGCGTTCATTGCCGGGCAATCTTCGCCGGGCTTAGCGTGCGGCATGTATGGGTTGGGGTCGGGGGCGATGATGCGCCGTTTATTGACTATTCTTTCGTCGGCGATGCTGACGATCACCGCGCCGGTCGCCGCGCAGGTGACCACGATCGATCCCAACAAGGCGATCGATGGCGACCTGCAACGATCGCCGTCGCCAGCGCCACAGCCCGCGCCCTACACGCCACCGCCCGCCAGTCCGAGCGTGCCGGCCTATGACGAAGCTCCGGCTCCGCAGGACGAGACGGCCACGACCACCGCCAACACTACCCCACCGCCGGTTCCGCCGACCACCGGTCCGACCTACGCCGACGACGACGTGCTCGACGCTGCCGAAGGCGTGTTCGGCAAGGGTGCCAAGGGCCTGGCGGAGATCGTAGAAAAGACCCTGAAGAGTCAGGGCCGACCCAACGCCTATATCGCAGGGCGCGAGGCATCGGGCGCGTTCGTCGTCGGGCTGCGCTACGGCTCGGGCACGCTCAGCCACAAGGTAGCGGGCAGCCAGAAAATCTATTGGACGGGGCCCTCGGTCGGGTTCGACGTCGGCGGCGACGCCACCAAGGTGTTCGTGCTGGTCTATAATCTCTACGACACCGAGGACATCTACAAGCGCTTCCCGGGCGGCGAAGGTCGGCTCTATTTCGTCGGCGGTTTCTCGGCGACGTACCTCAGGCGCGGCAACATCGTGCTGATCCCGATCCGGCTCGGCGTCGGCTGGCGCGCCGGGATCAATGCCGGGTACATGAAGTTCACCCACAAATCGAAGTGGATGCCGTTTTAAGTCCGAATGCGGCTGCGGGCGCCTCGCCCGCAGACTCGCATCGGCCCGGCCGGCGGCGCAGACGCGCCGACCGACGACGCGGGCTTTGCCCGCGTCAGGCGCGAAAAGACCCAACCTCGCCCCAGCAAATCCTCCCCGGAACGGGGAGGAATTTATTCCGCCAACCGCCAGCCCAGCGTCTCGCCGGCATGGAACGGCACCAGCCCCGCCACCCGCGCCGGTACCTCGACTGGCTTGCGCTCCAAGGTGACCGTCCCCTCGTTGAGCGGTAATCCGTAAAACCGCGGGCCATGCTCGGACGCAAAGCCTTCGAACTTATCGAGCGCGCCTTCCTCCTCGAACACCGCGACATAGCTTTCGAGCGCGAACGGCGCGTTGAAAATGCCTGCGCAGCCGCAATCCATTTCCTTGCGCTCGACCGCGTGCGGCGCGCTGTCGGTGCCGAGGAAGAATTTGGGCGAGCCCGACACCGCGGCCGCGCGCACCGCGAGGCGATGGCGCTCGCGCTTGATCACCGGCAGGCAGTAGGCATGCGGCCGTAGTCCGCCGTCGAACAGCGCGTTGCGGTTGAGGTGGAGGTGCTGGGGCGTGATCGTCGCCGCCACCAGCGGACCGGCATCGGCGACGAACGCGGCGGCCTCCGCGGTGGTGATGTGTTCGAGCACGATCTTTAGATCCGGGAAATCGCGCACCAAGGGCGCCAGCGTGCGCTCGATGAACACCGCCTCGCGATCGAAGATGTCGACGTCGCGATCGGTGACCTCGCCATGGATCAGCAGCGGCATGCCGATCCGCTGCATCGTATCGAGCACTGGGCCGAGCGCGCGAATATCGGTGACGCCATGCGCGGAATTGGTCGTCGCGTGCGCGGGATAGAGCTTGCACGCGGTGAACGCGCCCGATTCGTGCCCGCGCGCGATCTCCGTCGGATCGGCGCCGTCGGTCAGATAACAGGTCATCAACGGCCTGAAGTCGCCGTCGGCGGGCAAGGCGGCGAGGATGCGCGCGCGATAGGCTTCGGCCGCGGCGACCGTCGTGACCGGAGGCGTGAGGTTGGGCATCACGATGGCGCGCGCGAACTGGCGCGCGGTCTGCGAGACTACCGCCTCCAGCATTGCGCCGTCGCGCAGATGGACATGCCAGTCGTCGGGGCGGCGGATGGTCAGGCGATCGGTCATGGCGACCGCCCTACAATCGTGCGCCGCGATCCGCCAGCATGGCTTGGATTCGACCGCACGCGCACTAGTTTGGCTTCATGAGCGACACTGGAACCATGCTGGACGACCGCGCACTGATCCGTCTGGCCGGCGACGGCGTGCGCGATTTCCTGCAAGGACTGGTGACGCAGGACGTGCTGACCCTCGACGCCGCCGCGCCGCGCTGGTCGGGTCTGCTGACGCCCCAGGGCAAGGCGCTGTTCGACTTCCTGCTCTGGGCGGACGGCGAATCGGTGCTGATCGATTGCGAGGCGGCCGAAGCCGACGCGCTGATGCGGCGGCTGACGATGTACCGGCTGCGGCGGCCGATCACGATCGAGCGCGTCGCGGGCGCGGTGCACTGGGCGCGCGACGGCGCTCTTGGTGTACCCGACTCGCGCCTGCCGGAACTGGGCCGGCGCTGGCTGGGAATGCCGGGCGAGCCGGCGCGTGGATGGCGCGAGCATCGCTTGTCGCTCGGCGTGACCGAGGGTGTCGCCGAACTTGGCCAGGACAAGACCCTGTGGCTGGAGGCGAATGCCGCCGAGCTCAACGGCGTCAGCTTCGCCAAGGGCTGTTATGTCGGGCAGGAGAACACCGCGCGGATGCATTATCGCGCCAAGGTCAACCGGCGGCTGGTGGTCGCGCCGATCGCACCCGCGGGCGAGCGGACGCGCGCGGTCTATCCCGATCTCGGCCTGATGGTCGAGCTGCGCCGGGTCGAGGCGCTGGGAGATGCGACCGTGCCGCCTTGGCTGGCAACGGCGCTGGCTGCCGCGTGACGCGATAGATTTGGTTCACGCTAAGGCGCTAAGGCGCGAAGAGCGCATAGGTGTTTTCGCTCTGGAGCGCGGGCAAGGGACCGTTGCAGCGGCAGATTGTTGAGCCTCGCGATGCGAGGCTCCATAAAAATTTCTGCGTTCTCTGCGCCTCTGCGCGAAACCTCTTTGCGCCTTAGCGCCTTCGCGTGAAAATATTTGATTGGCGAGCCCCGCCCGCCATTCAGCGACCGACCGACGAATAAGCGAAGCCGAGTTTGCGAACATCATCAGGCCGATAGACGTTGCGTAGATCGACCATCACCGGCGCGGTCATCACGCTTGCCAGCCGTCGCAGATCGAGCGCGCGGAACGTGTCCCATTCGGTCACGATCGTCACCGCATCGGCGCCCGCCGCGGCCTCATAGGCGTCCTTGCAGAAGACGACGTCGGGCATCATCGCCTTGGCCGCCTCCATCCCTTCCGGGTCGAACGCACGGACGGTGACGCCGGCGTCCTGCAGGCTCTGCACCACCGCCAGGCTGGGCGCGTCGCGCATGTCGTCGGTATTGGGCTTGAACGTCAGCCCCAGCACCGCGACCGTCTTGCCGCGCGGCTCGTCGCCCAGCGCGTGCAGCACCTTGCGCCCCATCGCGCGCTTGCGGCTGTCGTTGACCTTCACCACCGCCTCGACGATGTACACCGGGCTCTCATGATCCTCGGCGGTCTTGAGCAGCGCCAGCGTGTCCTTGGGGAAGCACGACCCGCCATAGCCCGGGCCGGCATGGAGGAACTTGGCGCCGATACGATTGTCGAGCCCGATGCCGCGCGACACGTCCTGGACGTTCGCGCCCACCGCTTCGCACAGATCGGCGATCTCGTTGATGAAGGTGATCTTGGTCGCGAGGAACGCATTCGCCGCGTATTTGATCAGCTCGGACGTGCGCCGGCTGACGAACAGGATCGGACTCTCGTTGAGATAGAGCGGACGATAGACCTCGCGCATCACTTCGCGCGCGCGCGCATCCTCGCTGCCGATGACGATACGGTCGGGACGTTTGAAGTCGCCGATCGCCGCGCCCTCGCGCAGGAATTCGGGATTGGAGACGACCGCGATGTCGATGTCCGGGCGTTCCTCGCGCAGGATCTCCTCGACGCGGTCGCCGGTGCCGACCGGCACGGTCGACTTGGTGACGACGACGGTGGGACCGGTGACAGCGGCGGCGATCTCCTTGGTCGCCTCGAACACATAAGTAAGATCGGCATGGCCATCGCCGCGACGCGACGGCGTCCCCACCGCGATAAAGATGGCATCGGCGCCTGCCACCGCGGCGGCGAGATCGGTCGTGAAGGTCAGGCGTCCGGCGGCGACATTGGTCGCGACGAGCTGGTCGAGGCCGGGCTCGTAGATCGGCATGCGGCCGGCATGGAGCGCCTCGATCTTGCTCGCATCCTTGTCGACGCAGACCACGTCGTGGCCGAAATCGGAAAAACAGGCTCCCGATACCAGGCCGACATAGCCCGATCCGATCATCGTGATTTTCATTCTAGTCCCTCGGTGCTGACGACATGTCCGGCAGACCGCCAGATCGTGATCCGTCCGCTCTACCGCAAGGACGGGGTTTTTCCAGTACGATCGAAGAGCGCCGGCGTCGGTCGGAACGATGATTCACGCAAAGGTGCGGAGAGAAGGGATCATCACGCAGAGGCGCGAAGGGACCCCGATTAGCGGATAGCCCTCGGTCAAGCATACATAGCTGGCGATGATCGCCGGAGCTCGTTGTTCCGTGTCCTCTGCGCCTCTACGCGAACCATCTTCGCGCCTTCGCATGAACAAGGAGCCTTCCGCGCGAACAAAAACGCGGAAGTTGCGCCGCGGCAAAGCCGCCTCGTCGGTCGGGCGTTTTCACGCCGGCCGGCCGTGTGCGCAGGCAGGTGGAAACAGCAGCGCTATTTCCGCCTACTGCGCACAAAGAAAAAGGGAGGCCGGCGAACCGACCTCCCCAAATCTTTTCAGTCGTTGGAGACTTACTGACCCGAAGAGGGACCGTAAGTGATCTCCACGCGACGGTTCTGGACCTCGCGGACGCCATCGGCGGTCTCGACACGCGGACGGCTCTCGCCGAACGCCTGCTCGCTGATGACACCATCCGGAACCGAATGGGCGACCATATAAGCCTTCACCGAGTCGGCACGACGCTGCGAGAGACCCACGTTGTACTTGGCCGAACCCGAACGGTCCGCGTGACCGGCGAGCATGACCTGGGCGTTGCCGCAGTTCGCATACTGGCTGATCGCGTTGTCGAGGATCGACGCCGCTTCCGGCGTGATATCCGACTTGTCCCACTCGAAGAACACGATGAACGGTCCCGGCGAGCAGACCACGGCCGGCGGAGGCGGCGGCGCAGGCGGTTCCGGCGGCGGCGGAGGCGGCGGCGGCGGAGGCGGCGGGGGCGGCGGAGCCGGCGGTTCGCCGAAGTTGTAGGTGAAGCCGCCCAGGATGCTGTGCGTACGGAAACGTCCGTCCAGCGTGCGGCCGGTCACGTCGACCAGCTTGACGTTCTCGGCGTTGAAGAAGCGATACTTCAGCGTCGCGTCGATATGGCTGGTCAGCGGAGCGCGGATACCCGCGATCGCCTGCCATGCGAACACCGTGTCCGAATCGTCGAGGAACGAGCCGTACGTGTTGAGCGCGTACTTGTCGGCCTTGACGCGAGCGACACCGACACCGCCGCCGACGAAGCCCTGCAGGCCATCATCGTCGCCGAAGTCGAGCATGCCGTTCAGCATGAAGCTCAGCGCGGTGGTCTTGCCACCGGCATAGCCATAGCTGCCGGCGTTCGACTGAACCAGAGCGCCAGCGCTGTTATACGCCGGGATACGAAGGCTCGAGCTGATCGCGTCGACATTGGCAGACTTGTACGAAACTTCGGTTTCGACCCGGAACATGCCGAAATCGTAACCCACCATACCACCGACATCATAACCGTAGTTATGGTCGATCTTCATGGCGTCTGGAGTGGCACCAATATCGAAGTGAATGTCTTCGACAATCATCGCGCCGCCTTCGACGCCAACATACCACGCCTTATCGCGCGCAAGCGCGGGCGTCGCAAGTGCGGTTGAAGCGAGCGCCACGGCAATGGCAAGCTTGCGCATCTGTATCCCCTTTCACGGTTGTCACTACGGACAGCGCAAACTCCCTACTCAAAGGTTCGTTTCCACGCAAGCGAAACAAAGCTGATCCGCTGTGGCGGCGAAGCAACACTTTCACCCGGTTTTCCGCCGGTTCGGGGCTTCGCCGTCCATGTACCGGCAGGTCGGAAGAGCAGCGCGGCCATCATTCGCTCGTTGCTCGCAACGGACGGCACCAAGGGCGCGATCGGGCCGGAATGGGCCGCTCTTCTCACGCTTGCCGATGTCGCCATTTAGGCGCAGATATCGGTTATGGCGGCAGCGCCCGATTATTATGCGATGCTCGGCGTAACACCCGACGCGGACCAGGCGGTGATCCGCGCCGCGTGGAAGGCATTGTTGCGCAAATACCATCCCGACACGGCGCATGACGTGCCCGACGCCGCCGAGCGCACGCGGGCGTTCAACGCGGCCTGGGCGGTGCTGGGCAATAGCAACCGCCGCATCGCCTATGACCTGGAACGGGCCGCACCGCCCGCTGACGAGACGCGGCCCGGTTGGGCATCGCCCTATCCGATGCCGCCACGGCGTGGCGCCGGCACTACGCTGGCGCTGATCCTCGCCTTTGTCGGCTTGCCCGCGGTCGCGATCACCTTGCCCGGGGTGCCCGGACAGGTCGCCGCGATGTTGCCCGGCGGCGACGGCGGGTCAGCCGCGAGCTTCGCACGGTCGAGCTTCCATCAGGTCCGGCGCCTGCTCACGCCCGCCGGATTCGGCGCCAACGGCGCTGTCGCGAGTCCGGCTGTCCCGATATCGCCATCGTCGCCCATCCCGGCACCGGTCGCCGCTCTGCGGATCGACGGCGCGACCGTCCGCCTTGCCATCCGCCAATATGGCCGCGTCGTTCGGCGTGACGGCAGAAGCGGCGTCGCGGCCTACAGCCGAGCCTGCGCCCAGCGCGCGATCGACCTGTCGCGTTGGGAATCGGACGATTTCTGTGCGGCGTTCGATATCGCTGCCGGGCGCGACACGGCGGCATCGGCGGGGCGCTACGTCCGACTCGGCATCCCGACTGCCGCCGCGGCGGCACGCCTCGGGCAAATTCGCGCGCAGATTCGCCGAACCGCCTCACACTCCAAAGGTCGTTAACCCGTCAACGCTCGCCTGAGACGGATCAAGATGCCGCGATCGCGTGGTCGGCTACGCTCGCCCAGGCCGCGATCTCGTCGTTGAAATGCCGGGTCACGACGAGCTCGCCGGCCAAAGCGCGGTCGAGATCGACCTCCGCCGATCCTTCCCATTCGTAGGTGGCATTGCCCGATAGCCGGACCATGCCGTCGGGATCGGCACAGGCCTTGATCAATCCGCCCGCATTCCAGACGGTGATTTCGCTATCGAAGCGCGCGCGATCGGTCAGGCAGGCGGCGAAGGTCGACGCGGCCATCGCGCTGCCGCAACTGTCGGTCAGTCCGACACCGCGTTCGAAGGTGCGCACGAACAACCCGCCCGGCCGCGTTTCGACGAAGCTGACATTGGCGCGGTTGGGTAGCCAGGCGGGCGCCGATTCGCATACCTGACCGACGCCCACGAGTTCCTGTTCGTCGACCGCGTCGACGAACGCGATCAGATGCGGGTTGGGAATGGAGACCGCAGTGAACGGCCGGGCGCTGGGCAGTCCGGGAATCGCCATCTGGACATTCTGTTGCCGGCCGATCGCCATCGGCCATTGGGCGATGTCGAGCGATGCCGGACCGGCCAGCTCGCGAATCGTCACCACGCCAGGCGCGAGATCAGGGTCGCGCGTCACCTCGACCACCGAGGTCTTGAGATGGACGTGCGCGTGGTCGATCCCCAGCGCTTCGAACCCGGCACGCGCGACGCAGCGCAGCCCGTTGAGGCAGGTCTCGGCTTCCGATCCGTCGCTGTTGAACATGCGGAAACCGAAATCGTGCCGCGCATCGCCCGCGGTCAGCAGCAGCAATCCGTCGCCGCCGACGGGCCCCCGCCGATCGGCCAGCGCCTGCGCGATCCCGGCCCAGGCGGCGTCCGGCAAGTCGATGGCGCGCGCGTCGATCATCGGGAAATCGTTGCCCGAGCCATGGCATTTGACGAACGCGAACCGCATCGCCGCGCTGTAGCGCCGTCGCGCGCGCGGTTCAAACCATCGCTTGCCCAGGCAGCGCGCGCCCTTGTCGCCCGCCACGAGGCACGACATGGTGACGACGGGGAAAGAGGGGGCTGCACATGATATCGTCGGCATGGCGAGACGACGGTCTCGACGAGTGGGAAGCGGCGCTCGAGCAATCCGATGGCCGTCCGTGGATCGCGATGCTGGCGGGCGCAGGCGCGATCCTGCTGATCGCGATCGTCGCGATCAACCTGTCCCCGTTCGATATGTCCACGCACCGCGCGGGCGCGCTGGCGGCGGCGACGATCTTGGCGGCGCTGGTCTGGGGCGGCGCGTGGTTTCTGACGCTTCGCCACGCAACGACCGGTTGGAAGATCGGCGTGGCGGCGGTCCTGTGGGGCATCGCCCTGCTCATCGTTGCCGGCGCGATCGCCTTTGCCAATATCGCGTTGCGAATCGACGCCGCCAACGTCCGGCGGATCCGCATCGACGAGACGGGTGAGCCTCGCCTGCCACCAGGCATGGCGGCCGGCCCGATCACGCGAACGATGTTCGACTTCCTCCGCGACATGACGTCCGAGCGGCACCAGCGCGAGGCGATGTTCCAGGTAATGGGCATGGACCGGCTCCACGACGCATATATGGTCAGCAACACGCCGGCGATGCTCAAGGATTGCGCGCGGTTCGTTCGCGTCGAACCGAAAATCGACCAGTCGGATCGCCGCGTCACCGCAGCGATCGCGCGGGTGCACACGCGGCTCGGCGTATTCGTCGCGGACGAAGCGACGCGAAGAGAGTTGGTCAAGGCGTTCGACAAAGGCCTGAACATCAACCTGAGCAACATGCGGCGGTCGAGCGAATTGCAGCGCCGGCAACTCGAGATCGGCGGCAGGTTGTGCACCTTCCTCGCGACCCATCGCTGGAAGGCGATGGGCAGCCAGTTCATGTTCTACAATCAGGGCGATATCGGCATGTTCAACCGGACGATCACCGATTGGAACGATGCGGCCAGGGAGCAGACTGCCCTGGTCGCCGACGCGCGCCGCAAGATGACCGAAACCGGATTGCTCGACGCCCGCTAGCGCTTCCGACCTATCGCCGCTCGGTAAATCAGGGTGCGGAGTCGCCGCCATCCTTGTCCGCCGGGGGCGAGTCATTGCCGGCGCCGTCGCCGCGCCAGCCACGTTTGCCAGTTCCCCTCTTGCCCTTGCCGCCGAACTGGCCGACCGCCGGCGCGCTCAATTTAGGAAGCTCGGCGCGGGTGATCTTGCCGTCATGGTTGGCGTCGAGCATCGCGAAGCGATCGGCCGCGGCGTCGCGGAACTCTCTGGAATCCACGCCACGATTGAAATTGGTATCGGCGACGGTGACCGGCTCGGGATAATCGAAGAACGAGAAACGCGCGGCGCCGCGTTTGACGTCGGCATAACGCGGTTGCGAATCGCTGCTGCCCGACGGGCCTTCGCCGCCACCCCCGCCGCCCATGCGGCCGCCGCCGCGGCCCCCACCGCCACCGCCACCGCCGCCGCCACGTCGGCCGCCGCCTCGACGCGCACCGCCGCCTGGCCGGCCGGCCGCCATGCCTCCCTCGCCGCCGGTCCGAATCTCGGGCGCGAGCACGGTTTCGTAATAGTCGATATCGTCGGGGTCGATCTCACCGTCATGCCCGCGATCGAGCCGCTGGAAGAACCGGTCCGCGTCGGCGGTGAACTCGGCGAGCGTCAACACGCCGTCGTGATTGGCATCGGCGCCGTCGAACCACATGCCCACCGGATCGGGGCCGCGAAAGGGCTCGCCCATCGGACTGATGAACAACCGCCCACGTGGACGCTCTTGCGGGGCGGCACGCTTGTCCTCAGGGGGCAAGCTCCCAGCCAGGGGCCGCACGGGAGGCGGCGCGGCCGCCTGCGCGCCGGCCACCAACATCAATCCGAGAAAGAAACCCATCGCGCTCGCTCCGCCCGCACCCCTGCGGGTCCGACGCTAGGCCGGGTTTGTCGCACAAATGTGTCGGTCCGTTACGGCCTTACCGGCGTGGCGGCGTCGGCGCCGGCAACCGTGAACCAGAGCCGCACGCGCCAATCGACGACCAGCCCATCAGAAGATGATCGGGTGCCACGTCGTAGACGACAAGCCAATGGGCGATCAGCCGGTGGCCGGGATGGTCGGCGCGATCATCTCCGGTGACACGGTATGCTGCCAGAACTCCTCGCGCGAATTGGTTCGCGGAAAAGGCGCGTCCGGTGCGGCAACGCCGAGAAACCGGCACAGCGGTTCCCAACCCTGCGCCGCTTCGAACACCAATAGCCGCTCGGGCGGGATTGCGCGCTGCACCTCCGCATTGTGCCGCTCGAACGCGGCGATGACGTTGGCAGCGCTGAAATCGCGCCCGAACGTCTTTTCGGCGATGATGATGTCGGCAAAGCGCATGGGGTGATCGTCGGGCGCGGCCCCTTCGTACGCGCCCATCGCCTTGAGGATCGTCGCCGACATGCTTTCGAACCATCGCTCCGGATCGCGCCGCGTCAGGATGACTTTGGCGTCCGGATACCGTTCGGCGAGTTCGGCGTAGAAATGCGCGCTAGGCCAATCGACGCTCGCGCGATAGCCGCCGAACAGCTCATCCCAGTCGACCTGTTCGCCTTTCGCCGCGCGCAACCAGAAATGCCGTTGTTCGGGGTGCGCAAACACCTCGACCATGTGGTGACACGGCGCGAAGCCTAGCTGTTCGAGCGCCGTCTTGAGCGTGAGCGTGCCGGTGCGTCCAAGCCCGGCGCCAATGACCCGCAACGCCATCGCCGTCCCCTCCAATGCCCGCATGGCATGCATGCGCGCATTTCGGGGGAATGGCGAGTCCTCAGTCGGCGAACAGCAGCACGGGCGTCTCGAGATATTTGCGCAAATGCTGGACGTAGCTCGCCGCATCCCAGCCATCGACGACGCGATGGTCGCAGCTGATCGACAGGTTCATCAGCTTGGCGCGGACGATATCGTCGCCGCGGAAGACCGGGCGCTCGACGATCTTGTTGGGACCGATGATCGCGACCTCGGGACGGTTGATGACCGGGGTGGTAGCAATGCCACCAAGCGGGCCGAGCGAAGTCACGGTGATCGTGCCGCCGCCCATCTCGTCCGGCTTGAGCTTGTTGGCGCGCGCGGCTTCGGCCAGCCGGGTGATCTCGGTCGCGAGTTGCCAGACGTTCTTGTCCTGCGCGTCGCGAATCACCGGCACGGTGAGCCCGGCATCGGTCTGCGTCGCCATGCCGAGATGGACCCGGCCCGAACGCGTCACCACGCCGGCGTCGTCGTCGTAGCGTGCGTTGAGCATCGGAAAATCGGGCAAAGTGCGGCAGATCGCGACGATAAGGAACGGCAACATGGTCAGCTTGGGGCGGCCGCCACGATTGTTGTTGAGATCGGCACGCATCTCCTCGAGCGCGGTCACGTCGATCTCGTCGACATAGGTGAAATGCGGGATGTTGCGCTTGGCCGCCTGCATGTTCTCGGCGATGCGGCGGCGCATGCCGATAACCTTGATCGTTTCGTCTTCGCGGGCACGGCTGGCATGCGGAGCGTGGTAACCCTGGCCCGAGCCGTAGCGCAGGAAGGCGTCGAGATCGGCGTGGCGGATACGGTCGCCGTCGGCTTTTACCTGGGCGAGGTCGATACCGAGTTCTCTGGCGCGCTGGCGCACGGCGGGAGACGCGAGGATTGGAGTTCCCCTCCCGCTTGCGGGAGGGGTTAGGGGAGGGCTTGTCTCTTCGATGGCGGCGGCGGGCGTGGCGACACGCCCTCCCCCGGCCCCTCCCGCAAGCGGGAGGGGAGAGTCGACTTCATACGCTAGCGTTTCCCCCTCGGCATCCGCCGCGCCCGGCGTCTCGGCCTCTATCTCTTCCGCGACTTCCTCGGCCTTGGTTTCGGGCTCGGCACCCGCCTCCCCCTCGACCTCGATCACCACCAAGGTGGACCCGATCGCAACCTGATCGCCTACCTCGCCCGCCAGGCTGACGACGGTCCCAGCGACCGGCGATTCCATCTCGACCGTGGCCTTGTCGGTCATCATGTCTGCGAGCTGCTGGTCCTCCTCGACCGTGTCGCCGACCTTCACGTGCCAGGCGACGATTTCGGCCTCGGCAATGCCTTCGCCGATATCGGGCAAGCGGAATTCGAACCGAGCCATGCGGATTAGTCCTTCAAGATCTTTTTGAGCGCCTGTCCGATGCGGACGGGACCCGGGAAATAGGCCCATTCGAGGCTGTGGGGATATGGCGTATCGAACCCGGTGACGCGTTCGATCGGCGCCTCGAGATGGTAGAAACAGCGTTCCTGGACGAGCGCCGACAATTCGGCGCCGAAGCCCGAGGTGCGCGTCGCTTCGTGCACGATCATGCAGCGGCCGGTCTTCTTGACCGATTCCTCGATCGCCTCGATGTCGAGCGGGACGAGCGTGCGCAGGTCGAGAATCTCGGCATCGACCCCGGCTTCCTCGACCACCTTCAGGCAGACATGGACCATCGTGCCGTAGCACAGGATGGTCAGCGCCTCGCCCGCGCGCACCAAATTCGCCTTGCCGAGCGGCACCTTGTAATAGCCCTCCGGCACCTCGCCGCCGGGATGTTTCGACCAATTCTCCGCCGGGCGATCCCAATGGCCGTTGAACGGGCCGTTATAGATGCGCTTGGGCTCGAAGAAGATCGTCGGGTCGTTGTCCTCGATCGCCGCGATCAACAGGCCCTTGGCGTCGTAGGGGGTCGCCGGGATCACCGTCTTCACGCCCGAGACGTGCGTGAAGATGCCCTCGGGCGATTGCGAGTGCGTCTGTCCGCCGAAAATGCCGCCGCCATAAGGCGAGCGGATCGTCATCGGCGCGATGAACTCGCCCGCCGAGCGATAACGCAGCCTCGCGGCTTCGGACACCAGCTGGTCGAGCGCGGGATAGATGTAATCGGCGAACTGGATCTCAGGGACCGGCCGCAGCCCGTAGGCGCCCATACCGACCGCGACGCCGACGATGCCGCATTCGGTGATCGGCGTGTCGAACACGCGGGTCTTGCCGTATTTCTTCTGCAGCCCCGCGGTCGCACGGAACACGCCGCCGAAATAGCCGACATCCTCGCCCATCACGATCACGTCGGGGTCGCGCGCCATCATAACGTCGAGCGCCGAGTTGATCGCCTGGATCATGTTCATGCGGGTGGTGGTCTGGGATTCGGCCGTCATGGTCTCGCTCATAGTCCCTCTCCCTTTGGGAGAGGGAGGGAGGCGCGTAGCGCCGGAAGGGTGAGGATCGAGGTCGGCGCGTCGCCCTCACCCTT
>NZ_BCYZ01000020.1 GCF_001598455.1 Sphingomonas pruni NBRC 15498 | reverse complement strand
TTTCCGCCACCGTTGCCGTTTCCGCCGTTACCGTTTCCGCCACCGTTGCCGTTCCCGCCGCCGTTGCCGCCGCCCTTGCCATCACCATTTTCTTTGCCGCTGCCGGAGCCGTTGCCGTCACGCGGGTTACCGGTAGTGTCGCCGTCGTTTCCGCGCGCGAGCGCGATGGTGGCGACCGCGGCAACGGATACGGGGGAGCCGTTGCCGACCAGGCCGCCGGTAGTGGACGACAGGTCGATCGGTTTGGCCTCCACCGGCTGCAATATCACGCTGTTGGACACGTCACTCCAGGCGAAGTCGTCCGATTTGTCGGCGTGTGCATCGGCGCTTTCCGGAGTCTTCACGCCGGTGGCATCGCCGACCTTCGGATCCGGCGCCGCGGCGCCGCGCGCCGGGGAATCGATCACCCGATTCTGGTCGCCCTGGATCGACAGGCGATAGCGGTCGCCCGAACTGACCATGGCGATCATCCCGGGACGGACGAGATAGTTCGCGCCGCCATCGACCGTGGCCACACCCACGGCGCCATCGAGGACCTGGAGCGACGTTCCCGCATCGCCCACCGTAACCGAAAACGTCGTGCCCTTTACGACCGCGGCGAGATACGGCGTCTGGACACCGAAATGCGGCTTGTCGGTGTGCTTGACCTTGAACAGGCCGGTACCCCATTCGAGGAACACCTGCATCAACGACGCCGCTTTCGCTTCGGGCAGGCGTACGCGACTCGATGGGGATACGGTCACGAAATCGTCGCCGCGAACCAGGACTGCGCGGGACGCAGTGCCCGTAAGGAGCGTCGTTCCCGGCGCGACACTCGCGCCGCGACCAAGCGGGTGCTCGCCGGACGCATCACGCAGGACCACGCGTCCGCTCGCCTCGCTCACCGTCCAGCCGCTGTTCTGGGCGAACGCCGGTTCCGCCGCAAACAGCAGCGACGCTCCGAGCGCGGCTTTCAGAAAAATATTCATGCGAATCCCCAATCTGGCCGAAAGCATTAACGACCGGGGCTGAAACAGTGATTAGCACCTTAGGTTAAAGAGGGGAGAAGATTTGATCTTTTCGTAAGGACTTCAAGCTAGTTCCTGTCGCTTACGGAGGCTGGCGTGCGACATCGAACTGGGTTTTTCATATTAACCTACATCAATATTGCGACGCTACCGCAGGCATATGCGCAGTCGGCACTCGACCGCGCGACTCCGCCCGCGCGCGGCCCAGAGGTGGCGGCCCCCGACCTTCCGCAGTCTCGGCCGGCAATTGCGGTCGACAACATACCGGCCGAAACCGCGCCGGCAGATGCGCCCGCCATCACCGTCGGAGCGATTTCGCTCAATGGGCTGACGGTGCTCAGCCTGGACCAGTTCACGGATCTTCTCGGCGAGTATGTCGGCCGGTCGCTCGCCCCGGCCGATCTGGCGGCGCTCACCAATCGCGTTGCGCAACGCGCGCGCGATCGCGGCTATGTCTTCGCCACGGCCCGCATCTCGCCACAGAAACTCGCGGCCGGCATTCTGGTGGTGGAGGTCGACGAGGGTAGGATCGATCGCGTCGAGGTCCAGGGCAGTAATAACAAGGCGGTGCGGGCAGCGCTCGAGCCGCTCGCTAACGGCCGGCCGGTGTCGCTCGACGACCTCGAGCGGCGCCTGCTCATCGCCGGGGACATCGACGGTATCCGGATCAAGGGCACACGCTATGCGCGGAACGGGGAACAGCGCGTCCTGATCGTCACCGTCGCGCAAGACAGCGCAAGCGCGCGTATAGCGATCCGCAATGATGGAACGCGGCCCATCGGTCCCGTCCAGATCCATGTCGAGGGTATGATCTCGCAGCTGCTGGCGTCCGACGATTCGCTGACGATCGGATATTCGACCGCGGTGCCGCAAAGCCGTGAACTCCAATATGCGCGGCTGCGCTATGAGAAGCGGCTCAACGCTTCGGGGACGGAAGTGGCGCTGGCGTCCACCTTATCGGCCGTGCGTCCGGGCTCATACCTGTCGGGCTATGAAATCCTCGGTCGCAACTGGTCGCAGTCGATCGCCATTCTTCAGCCGCTGCTTCGCCGTCGGCGCGCCAGCCTTTGGCTCAATGCCTCGGCCGAGATCGACGACCTTACGCAGCGGCGTGGCGGCCGGCTCGTCCGCCACGACCGCGAAACCGTGCTTCGCCTGGGCATTTACGGCTATGAGAATTTTCTCGGCGGCCGATTGCGTGCAAGCGCGGTGCTGTCGCAGGGAGTGGACCTGTTCGCCGCGACCGGTCCCCAGGACCCGCTGGCGTCACGATACGATGCCGACGGCACCTTCACCGCGGCCAATTTCTGGCTCGAATGGACGCGCGCGCTAGGCTCAGGCTTCAGCGTTCGATTGGCGGGCGACAGCCAACTCGCCTCGCAGCCGCTCCTCATTTCCGAAGAAGCGGGATTGGGCGGCGGTGCGTTCCTGCGCGGCTATGACTGGAACGAGCGATCGGGCGACCAGGCAGCGATGGGATCCGCGGAGTTGCGCTACGACGTGAGGCGGCCATTCGGCGTCGCCGACCGCGCTCAATTGTATGCGTTCGGGGACGGTGGCGTGGTCAGCAACCTTTCGAACGGCTTCGGTAGTGGGTCACTGGCTTCCGCCGGTGGTGGCGTGCGCGTCGATTTCTCGCGCGCGGTGGGCGCGACGGCCGAAGTCGCCGTTCCGCTTACCGGACCGCGCTACGACACCGGCAACCGGCAGCCACGCTTCAATTTCGGCCTGTCGACCAGTTTCTAGACCACATATTTCAAGATCGGCAGGTCAGATCGGCGACGTAGTCGCGGAATGGACGGCTGTGGGGCGCATTGCCCGTGAGCGGATTTGAGCCACATCTACTTCACTGCCCTTTGTCGCCGGGTCGGGCTTGCCGCAGAAATCGTGTTCCAGGGCGCAAATCGCAATGCAACCGCGTTACTGCGGGAACAGTTCGACATGGGTTTCCGCGGTGCGCCCATAATAGACGACGCGGCGGCCGACGAAGGAAACCAGATAACCGGCACAGCCTGCCGCCTTCACCTTCTCGCAAAAGGCGCCGTAGCTATACTCACGGTCGTTAGCCTGCGCCCAGCGAACGAGCGCTTCCACCTTGGCGCTGTCGAACGGTTCCGAGACCAGCCCGGGAATCTGCGGCGTGGCCAGTTCCACAGTATCGCCGTCCGGCAGATAGTAGGTCTGCGCATCACGCCGATAGTCGACCGAATACCCCTCGAAGCCCGCGCCCATAAGTCTGACGATAATATCGGGAAAACTCAGGCTCCCGTCATACGCCGCGTCGAGGCAAGTTCGGGCGATGGCAATCCGTTCCGCGTCCACGCACAGTTCCATTGTTCAATAGCCTGGTGAAAGCTTGGGGTCAGTCGATCGGAACGGCCGACAACCCGTGTCTGTCGATCAATGCAGCCAGCAAATGCCGCAATCCATCTCGCTCCTCGCCGGTCAGGACGGCGAAGAACGCCGCATCGTTCCCGTCCGCCAAGGCGGCAAGCAGCGGCACTTTCGCCAAACCAACAGCCGACAAGGACAGCCGATGCCCGCGCTTGTCATCAGGATTGCCAGTACGTTCGAGCAGGCCTTTTTCCAGTAGCCGTTCGGCAAGCTTGCTGATTGCTCCTTTGGTCAGCCCCATTTTCCGCGCGAGAGCCGAAGGTGCGGCAGGATCGCTATCGTAGAGCGAGCGCAGCAGCGCCCACTCAGCCACAGTCACGCCCTCACTCGCGACTTTACGCGCGAACTCTTGAGACACCGCATTCGACACCATGCGCAGGAGGTAGCCCATATGGGCAGTAAGGTCAGAAACCGCGTGCATCACGACTCCAATGTTGACTAGGAAACTATAGGTTTAGGTTTCCTAGTCAACTAAAATTTCATTTTGGCGCCGTCCGATGTGTCAGACGTTAGGTCAACTCTTCAGAAGATCGCAGCGACAGCTGGGCGACCCTCCTGGCGATCCGTGAGCGAGCCAAGTCAATCTCGCCGAAAGCCTGTTCCCATAACCATGCGGCAACTCGCTCCACTCACCCAAAAAAGGGCGGCGGAGGCAGCCGAAACTGCTTCCACCGCCCAGGGGAGGAAACGGGTTGCGCGGTTACATCTTGATGCGGAAACCGGCGTAGAAGCGGCGGCCGATCGGATCGTAGATCGTCGACGGGTTGAAGTTGCCGACATTGCCGTAGAGCGGCGGCATCTTCACATCGAAGGCGTTCTTCGCGCCGAGGTAGAATTCCCAGTTCTTCTTCACGTCGAAGCGAACCTGCACGTCGGTGTAGACCCGCGCGCCGAGCGTGAACAAGCTCTTGGGCGGCAAGGAACCATCGGCCAGCACATAGGTCGTCTGGAAGTTCTCATAGTCCAGCATCTGCTTGCCGATATACTGATTTGTGACCGTGATACCGAACATGTCGTTCGACCAGTCGAGCGTCAGGACGGCCTTGTCTCGCGGATTGCCGAACTCGCCCATCGTATTGTCGTATTTGTCGCCCTGGAGCGGAACGACGCCGTTCTTGAGCAGATGGGTCCAGCTGCCCTCGAACGTGGCGGTACCGCCGAGCACTGCCTGCCGATAGTTCAGCGTGAAGTCGAGGCCGCGCGTGAACGCGCCGCCGCTGTTCACCAGGGTCGTGAAGATCTGCTGGACCGACCCGATGCTGAACGCGCCCGACGGCTGGTCGCGCCGGGTGATGAACTGGCAGAAGTCGGAAATGCCCTGCACGTAGCATTTGTTGAGGATGGTCGTCGTCGACAGACGGCTGATCGCGCCCTGCAGCTGGATATCGAAATAATCAGCCGTGAAAGTCAGGTTGCGCAGGGCATTGATCGACCGCGGATTGATCACGACACCCGCGGTGAAGGTCTTGCCGGTTTCCTGCTTGATGTTCGGATTGCTGCCCGACACGCTGCCGACGCCGCTCTGGTCCGACGGCGTCAGCGTGAACTTGCCGTTGGCGTTGATGTTCGCGACGACGGACGGGACCGCAAGGCAGTTGGCCGCCGTCGTACCCGTTGAGGTCAGGGTAATGCCCTGGCACGGATCGGTGATCGAGGTGATACCCGATGACGCCGCCGAGAACAGCTCGCCGATATTCGGCGCGCGAACGGCGTGCGCATAGACCGCGCGGAAGCGGATATCAGAGGTCGGCGCCCATTCGCCGCCGACATTCCACGCCGAGAAGCTGCCGACGGTCGAATAGTCCGACAGGCGATAGGCGCCGCGCAAGGTCAAGGCCTTGAAGAACGGCAAGTCCGCCAGGATCGGCGCGACAACTTCGCCATAGGCTTCCTTGACGTTGAACGAACCCGACGTGTTCAATTCCTGGACGTAACCGTTCTTCGCCTGGTTGCTCAGCGGATCGAAGATGTCGCGGCTGGATTCGGTGCGATATTCGGCACCGACCGAAATCTGGAGCGGACCGTATGGCAGCTTGAACAGATTGCCGCCCAGGTTGAGCGATGCGACCTGCATCTCCTGCTTGGAGTCGCGCACCAGATTGGTCTGGAGGTATTTCGCCGCGGCCGCCGAAATCTTCGAGGAGCCATCCGGGTTGAGACCATAAATGTCGACCGGCACACACCCCGCCGCACGGGCATTGGCATCGACGCACACCGCTTCGGTGGTGTTGCCGTTCTTATTATAGTCGAAGATGTCCGGCATGACCTGGAGCGCGTTGGCGAGGTTGTAGAGGTTCGCCAGCCCGGTCATTTCCTGGTGCTGCTTGGTGTAGCTATACTGGTAATAGCCATCGAGGCTCCAGCTGCCGCCAATGTCCCAGGATCCGCCGGCGGCGATCCGGAAATTGTCGCGCTCGGTCGGCGTCTTGCGGGAGCCGAAGGCGGTCGTGCGGATCAGCATGCTCAGGTCTTTCGACCCGATCGCGTCGTTGTTCGAACGGTTGGTAGCGGCATTGAAGACGGCCGTCGGGACCAGCGGGTTGTTGACGATCACCGTCGCGCCGGTGTTCGGATCGGTCACCGCATATTGGATCGGATAGAAGCCGCCAGTCCCCGGGAACGCGCCCAACGCACTATCGGTCCGCATCGGCGATGCTTCGCGCTCGCCATTGGTGCGCACGTTCACATAGGTCGTTTCGAGGAAGACGTTGACCTTGTCGGTCACGTCGAAATTGGTGCGCTGAGCGAAGGTCAGGCGCTTCGTCGGCGGCGCGATCTGGCCGTATTGCGCAGCATTGAAGCCGTCGGTCGCTGCGTTGTAGCTATGGAACGAACCGTCCGGGCTGATGATCTGGTTCGACTTGCTGCCGATCACGAAGGCGCCGCCCGGGCCGACGCTCGACGGCACATAAGCGCGCTTGAAGATATCCTGCGCCGCCTTGAGATTGAGGTCGGACTTGCCGGCGACGCGTTCAGTCGTACCCAGGCTCAGGGCCGAAAGGCGGCTGAAATCGCGATCGGCGGCAAACACGGCGCTGGCCTGATTCCAGCCGACATAAGCCATGACATTGCCGCGGCCGCCGGCGAAATTGGACCCGAACGTGACGTTGGCGTCGAGTTCGTGGTCGTCGCCCTTTTCGGAGATGCCGTCCTGGACGTTGAGCTGAATGCCCTCGAACTTCTTCTTGTAGATGAAGTTCACCACGCCCGCGATCGCGTCCGATCCATAGACCGCCGACGCGCCGCCGGTCAGCACATCGACGCGATCGACGAAGGACGGCGGGATCATCGACACGTCGACCTGCGCGGTGCCGGGAACGCCCGCCACCGTGCGGCGTCCGTCGATCAGCACTAGCGTGCGATCGGGGCCGAGATTGCGAAGGTTGATGGTCGCAAGGCCGGGATCGGTGTCGTTGCCGGTCGTGTTACGGCTCTTGCCCGGAATGCCGACTGCGGGATTGATCTGCAGGATGTCCTGGACGTTGGTCGTGCCCTGCTTGCGCAAGTCTTCGCTGGTGATGACCTGAAGCGGCGACGGCGAGGTCAAGGTCGGGCTCTTGATGCGGCTGCCAGTGACGACGATCTCGCCCTGCGGCGCTGCGGCCGTATCCTGGGGAACGTCCGCAGTCGGGGCCGGCGCGGGGGTCTCCTGCGCGAAGGCCGGGACCGCGATCATCGTCATCAGGCTCGCACCAGCAAGCAATGCGGCATGCGCGGCACGCCGTTCGAGTCCCGGTTTCTTCAGATATACCTTCATTGTCCCACTCCCTTTTGGTCCGTGTTCTTCGCAATCACACCAGCTTCCCGGATCTCCGCCCGGCGTTACGTCTCGCTCGATCCGGCCGAGCGCACCGCGCCGGCCACCGCCTCACGCCAGCGAGCAAGCAGCTTTTCGCGCTGCTCCGCCGGCATCACGGGATCGAAAAATTCCTTTTGCTCCTGGTTACTTGCCGGCAGCGTCACGACGGTCCCGTCCGCCGCCAGCCGCGCCACGCCGAGCGCGCTCGCTTCGGGAATGGCGGATCTGACGATGCGCCGGCCCGTCACATCTGCGAGCATTTGCATCAACAACGCGTTGCGCGCGGCGCCGCCGTCGATCGACAATTCGGCTACCGGGGCGCCGAGATCGGCATCGAGCGCCGCCACGACATCGCCGATCTGGAGCGCGATCGCTTCCAACGTCGCGCGGGCGATATGCGCCGGTTGCGTCGCCAACGAGAGACCGGTGATCGTGCCGCGGGCATCGCTGCACCAATGCGGTGCGCCGAGGCCGGCCAGCGCAGGCACGAACACGACGCCGCCGCTATCCTCCACACTCCCAGCCAGCGCCGTCAGTGCCGCCTCGTCGGGCAGTCCCAACATGGTGGTAGCGAAAGCGGCGGCGTGGCCCGAGACCAGGATATTGCCCTCGAGCGCATATTGAACGCGGTCGCTGCGACTCCACGCGATCGTGCTCGACAGGCCATGTGCCGAGTGCAACCGCTCCCGGGTCGCCGCCATCAGCGAACTGCCGGTACCGATCGTCACCTTGACCCGTTGCGTTCCGTCGGCGCTGTGCTCGAACAAGGCAGCGTGGCTGTCGCCCATCACCGCCAGGATCGGCGTGCCGTCGGCGAGCGCGGTCAGTCCGGGAGCGACGGCGCCGAACCGGCTGTCGGACGGCATCACCCTGGGCAGCAAGCCGAGCGGAACGTCGAACAGGCGGGCCAGTTCGGCATCCCATTCGAGCGTGTCGATGTTGAAGAGTTGCGTGCGCGAGGCGTTGCCGTAATCGGTCGCGTGCACCGCGCCGCCGGTCAGGTTCCACAACAGCCAGCTGTCGACCGTGCCGCACCGGAGTTCACCGCGCTCCGCCCGCTCCCGCGCATTGGGGATCGTGTCGAGCAGCCAGGCGATCTTGGCGGCGGGGAACAAGGGATCGATCCCAAGCCCGCTGCGCGCGACGATCTCCGCTTCATGCCCAGCAGCGCGCAAGGCGGCGCAGCGATCGGCCGAACGCCGGCATTGCCAGATGACCGCCGGACCGATGGGGCGGCCGGTCTCGGCGTCCCACAGCACGATCGTCTCGCGCTGGTTGGAGATCGCGACGCCGGCAATGGTCGAAGGGTCGACCGCGGCGGCCAGTTCCGCGATCAGCGCGGCGACGCCTGCCCAGATGTCCGAGGCCGATTGCTCGGCCCAGCCCGATTGCGGATAATCGACGCGCATCGCCCGCGACCGCGACAGGCGCACCGAACCGTCAGGCGCGACAAGCAGCGCCTTGGTGTTGGTCGTGCCCTGGTCGATCGCGAGGATGAGCCGATCGTCCATCAGCTTTTCCCGGCGACCAGTTCTTGCGCGGCCGCGGCGATGCCGGCGGCGTTGAGCCCGGCATGGTCCATCAGCCAGCTCGCCGATCCGGTCGGCGCGAAACCCTGAAAGCCGAGCATCCGCATCGGCACCGGCTTATGCTGCGCACAATATTCGGCGACCGCGCCGCCCAGTCCGCCGCGCGCCAGCCCCTCTTCCGCGGTGACGATCGCGCCGGTCGCGGCGGCAGCGGCAACGGCATCGGTATCGAGCGGCGAGATGGTCGCCATGTTGATCACGCGTGCGGCGATGCCCTGCCCCGCCAGCGCGTTGGCCGCATCGATCGCGCGATGGACCAAGGTGCCGCTGGCGATGATCGCGACGTCGCCGCCGTCGCGCAGCATTTCCGCCTTGCCGATAGCGAACGACGCGCCCTCCGGCCGCTCGATCGCCGGCACCGGCATGCGGCTGATACGGATGAAGACCGGACCGTCATGCGCGGCCGCGGCCTTGACCGCTTCGGCCGTTTCCCACGGATCGGACGGCACGATCACCGTCAGCTTATCGATCGCGCGCAACCACGCGACATCCTCGATACTGTGATGCGTCGCGCCGAGCTCACCATAAGCGACGCCGCTCGAAATGCCGCACAGCTTCACATTCGCCTGGCTATAGGCGCAGTCGACCTTGATCTGCTCCATCGCGCGCGCGGTCAGGAAGCAGGCAGCGCCACTGACGAACGGCACCTTGCCGCCATTGGCGAGGCCGGCGCCGACACCGACCATATTCTGTTCGGCGATGCCGACATTGACCAGCCGCGTCGGAAAGCGCTCGCGGAACTTGCCGAGCTTGGACGATCCGACCGAATCGTTGCACACGGCGACGATACGGTCGTCGGCCGCAGCAAGCTCCTCCAGCGCCGCAACATAAGCGTCGCGGCAGTCGAACATGCCGGGAAGGTTGGCCGGGGCGTTCACGCGCTCTTCTCCGCTTCGAGTTCGGCGATCGCCTGGGCAAGCTGGTCCGCATTGGGGACGCCATGATGCCAGCCGGCCTGGTCGCGCATGTAGCTGACGCCGTTGCCCTTGAACGTATTGGCAATCAGCACGCGCGGCGTGTCGCGCGGCTGCGCGGCGTCGTCGAACGCCTTGAGCAAAGCGCCGACGTCATGCCCGTCGATCTCTACCACGTCCCAGCCGAACGCGCGCCATTTGTCGGCGAGCGGCTCGAGCGCGTTGGTGTCTTCGGTGCGCGCGCCCTGTTGCAGGCGGTTGCGGTCGACGATCACGGTGAGGTTGCCGAGCTTGCGGTGGCCGGCGAACATCGCCGCTTCCCACATGCTGCCTTCCTGCAACTCGCCGTCGCCGGTCAGCACGAACACGCGATAGCCGGCGCCGTCGATCTGCCCCGCCACCGCGACGCCGACGCCGACCGGAAAACCATGGCCCAACGGCCCGGTATTGGTCTCCACCCCCGGCAGATAGACGCGATTGGGATGGCCGTTGAGCCGCGATTCGGGCTTGAGATAGGTGTCGAGCTCGGCCTCTGGGAAGAAGCCCGCCCCCGCCAGCGCAGTATAGAGCGCACCGGTGCAATGCCCCTTGGACAGGATGAAGCGGTCACGATCGGGCGCGTTCGGATTGGCGCTGTCGATGCGCAGAATATCGAAATAGAGGGACGCGACGATGTCGCTGGCCGAAAGGTCACCGCCGGGATGGCCCTGGCCGGCATCGACGATCATCTTGAGCAGCCGCTGACGCATCCAATTGGCGCGCGCACGGACGTGCGCGGCGCGCTCTTCCAGCGTATGAGCGTTCGCATCGGAAGACCGAAGCGCCTGATGATCCATTGATTAACCTCTCCTGCGAAGGGCTATAAGTGTGATTATATCCGAACACAAGCCATTTGCTTACGTTTGCTTTCGCTTTTACCGCCAAAAGACGAGGAGATTGACAAAAAGCGAAAACTCGACCTATCGAACTCGAAACTGGAAGCGAGCCAGCAGAAGACCATGGAGAGCCATGCCGATAAGGTCGCGTCGGGTGTCGAGCCCGGCGACAACAAGGAAGACCGGCCAGTGAGCGGGGGCTCGCGGTCGCGGCTGCTCGGCGAGGCGCGGCGCGCCCGGATTCTCGACTGGCTGCAGGAGGAAGGAAGCGCGCGCGTGCGCACCCTGGCCGAAGCATTCGAGGTGTCCGAGGTGACGATGCGCCAGGATCTCGAGAAGCTCGAGGCCGACGGATATATCGTGCGCGAACATGGCGGCGCCTTCCTCAAGTCGGTGACGCAGCAGGTGCGCTCGATGGCGCTCCAGCATCTCGACAATATGGACGCCAAACGCCGCATCGGCCGCGCCGCCGCGGCGCTGGCGAACGATGGCGAGACGATCATCCTCGATTCCGGATCGACCACGACCGAGGTGGCGGCGCAGTTGATCGGCAAGCGCGACATGACGGTGATCACCAACGCGCTCAACATCGCGCTGATGCTGGGCGCCGAGCCGGGATTCGAGGTCCATATGACCGGCGGCCATTTCAAGGCCCCTACCCTGTCGCTCTCGGGCGAGCGGTCGGCCGACTATTTCCGCGGCCTGTTCGTCCAGAAACTCTTCCTGGCGACCGCCGCCCTCGATCTCGAGGCAGGCCTGACCTATCCGGCGATGTCCGACATCGCGGTGAAGCGCGCGATGATCGACGCCGCGCAGACCGTCATCCTCGTCGCCGATTCGAGCAAGATCGGGCAGCGTTCGTTCACGGCGCTGGGCGGACTGGAACTGGTTCGCACGCTGGTGACCGACGACGCGATCCGCGACGAGGATCGCGCGGCAATCGAAGGCATTGGTGTGGAAGTGATCGTCGCATGAACTTTCGGGCGAGTGGTATTCGTAAGTTTTCGTAACAATTGGGTGAGGATCTGACGTGAGCAAGCAACGGTACGGCGCCGGCATCTGGCATTTCGCGACCTATGTCGACCGTTACGCGACCGACGGCTACGGGCCGCCACGCTCGCTGATCGAGATGATCGATCTCGCCGGCCAGGTCGACGATCTCTCGGTGGTCGACATCAACTACCCTTTTCCCGGCGGCGAAACGTCGTTCGACAAGGTCGAGGAAGCGCTCAAGCGCAATAACCTGTCGGTGATCGGCATCACCCCGGAAATCTACACGCGCCAATTCGCCAAGGGCGCCTTCACCAATCCCGATCCAGGCATACGCAAGCTGGCCAATGAGATGGTCAACGACGCCGCCAATGTCGTCCGCCGGTTTGGCGCCGATTACGTCAAGCTCTGGCCCGGCCAGGACGGCTGGGACTATCCGTTCCAGGTCGACCACAAGGCGCTGTGGCGGCACAGTATCGACGGCATCGGCGAACTCGCGTCGCAGAATCCCGACCTCAAGTTCGTTATCGAATACAAACCGCGCGAGCCGCGCGTGCACATGAGCTATGACAGCGTGGCGCGCACGCTGCTCGGGATCGAGAAGATGGGCGTGCCCAATGTCGGCATCCTGCTCGATTTCGGCCATTCGCTTTACGGCGGCGAGTCGCCGGCCGATGCGGCGCAACTTGCGATCGATCATGGCCGGCTGTTCGGCATGGACGTGAACGACAATTTCCGCAGCTGGGACGACGATCTGATCGCCGGGTCGGTCCACCCGATCGAGCTGTTCGAATTCTTCTACACGCTGCGCAAGAACAAATGGGAAGGCGTGTGGCAGCTCGACCAATTCCCCTTCCGTGAGGATTGCGTCGCCGTCGCCAATACGGCGATCGACTTCCTCAAGGTCGTCGAACGCGCCCTCGACAAGCTCGATTTCGCGGCGATGCAGAAGGCACAGGAAGAGCATGACGCTGTGACAGCGCTCAAGCTTGCGCGCGAGGCGCTGTTCACTTCTTATTGAGGGGGTGACGGCGCGGCGCATCGCCGCTAGGGAAATAATATGATTATTTCATCGGCCACCGATTTTCGAGAGGCGGCGCGGCGACGCTTGCCGCGCTTCCTGTTCGATTATGCCGATGGCGGCGCCTATGCCGAGGTGACGTTACGCCGCAACGTCGTTGATCTGGCCGGCATCGCGCTGCGCCAGCGCGTGCTCAAGGACGTCGCGACGATTGATCTGACCACCAGCCTGTTCGGGCGACAGCTCGGCCTGCCGGTCGCCTTGGGGCCGGTCGGGATCAGCGGCATGTATGCCCGGCGCGGCGAGATCCAGGCAGCGCGTGCCGCCCGTTCCGCGGGCATCCCGGCGTGTCTCTCGACCGTGTCGATCTGCTCGATCGAAGAAGTCGCGCGGGTCGCCGATCCATTCTGGTTCCAGCTCTACGTCATCCGCGACCGCGCCTTCATGAAGGACCTGATCGCGCGGGCAAAGGCAGCCGGCGCGAGCGCAATGGTGTTCACCGTCGACATGCCGGTGCCTGGCGCACGCTATCGCGATGCGCATTCGGGCATGTCGGGACCCAACGCACCGCTGCGCCGCGTACTGCAGGCGATGGGCAAGCCGGCCTGGTCATGGGACGTGGGCTTGCGCGGCCGGCCGCATACGCTCGGCAACCTGCTGCCGGTGCTGGGCAAGGATAGCGGGCTCAACGACTATATGGGCTGGCTCGGTGCCAATTTCGATCCGTCGATCCAGTGGCGCGACCTCGACTGGATCCGCGCCGAATGGGACGGACCGCTGATCATCAAGGGCATCCTCGACCCTGAGGATGCGCGCGAAGCGGCGGCGATCGGCGCCAATGGCATCGTCGTCTCCAATCATGGCGGACGCCAGCTCGACGGCGTGCTGTCGAGCGCACGCGCGCTTCCCGCGATCGCCGATGCGGTGGGCGACGCGCTGACCGTTCTGGCCGATGGCGGCGTGCGCAACGGGCTCGACGTCGTGCGGATGCTGGCGCTGGGCGCGAAGGGCGTGCTGCTCGGGCGCGCCTGGGTCTACGCGCTGGCGGCGCAAGGCGAGGCCGGCGTCGCCAAATTGCTGGAACTGATCGCCAGGGAAATGACGGTCGCGATGACCCTGACCGGGGTCAACCGGATCGATGCGATCGACCGGTCTATCCTGGCCGAGCCGGTCAAATAACGAGGAAACAGATGAAGCTTCTCGAGGGAAAGACGGTGCTGGTCACCGGCGGATCGACCGGTATCGGCCGCGCCGCGGCGATCGGTGCTGCGCAGCATGGCGCGAACGTCGCGATCAACTACGTGTCGAGCGACGACAAGGCGCATTCCTGCATCGCCGAGATCGAGGCGCTCGGGCAGCGCGGGATCGCGATCAAGGGCGATGTCGCGCTTCCCGAGACCGCGACCGATTTCGTCGCCCGCGCGGTCGCCGAGTTCGGCCGCGTCGACGTGATGGTGTCGAACGCCGGCATCTGCCCGTTCCACGCCTTTCTCGACATGCCGGTCGAGACGGTCGAGCGTACGTTCCGCGTCAATCTGCACGGCGCCTATTTCATGGTCCAGGCCGCCGCCAACCAGATGGTGAAGCAGGGCGATGGCGGCGCGATCGTCGCGGTGTCGTCGATCTCCGCATTGGTCGGCGGCGAGTTTCAGACGCATTACACCCCGACCAAGGCAGGCGTGCATTCGCTGATGCAATCCGCCGCGATAGCGCTCGGCAAGCACGGTATTCGCTGCAATTCGGTGCTGCCCGGCACGATCCTGACCGAGATCAACAAGGACGACCTCGCCGACGAGGAAAAGCGCAAGTACATGGAAGCGCGCACGCCACTCGGCCGGCTCGGCATGCCCGAGGATCTGGCCGGTCCGATCGTCTTCCTGGCGTCGGACATGGCGGCTTATGTCACCGGCGCGGCGCTGCTCGTCGATGGTGGCATGTACGTGAACCTGCAATAAGATCGGCAGCGATGTCGATCAAAATGCCTGCCCCCGACGAAACGGTGCTCGCGCGCCGCGGGGAGATCGTTGCCGCAATGCGCGCGATCGTGCCGGGCGAAGGGGTGATCGATAAGGCAGACGAACTGCGTCCGTACGAATCCGACGCGCTGACCGCCTATCGCCAGCCGCCGATGGTCGTGGTGCTGCCCGAGACGACCGGGCAGGTCGCCGCGATCCTGCGCTGGTGCCACGCCAATCGCGTCAAGGTCGTGCCTCGCGGAGCGGGCACCTCCCTGTCGGGCGGCGCGCTGCCGCTGGCCGACGGCGTGCTGCTCGGCATGGCGCGGTTCAACCGCATCCTCGATGTGGATTATGCCGACCGCCTGGTGGTGGTGCAGCCGGGTGTCACCAACCTGGCGATCACCCGCGCGGTCGAGGATGACGGCTTCTATTACGCGCCCGATCCGTCGAGCCAGATCGCCTGCACGATCGGCGGCAATGTCGCCGAGAATTCCGGTGGCGTGCATTGCCTCAAATACGGCCTCACCACCAACAACGTGCTCGGCGTCGAGTTCGTCACGATCGAAGGCGAGGTGCTGCGGGTCGGCGGGCGCGGGTTGGAGCCGGCGGGACTCGATCTGCTCGGCGTGATCGTCGGGTCGGAAGGACTGCTTGGCGTGGTGACCGAAGTGACGGTGCGCATCCTGCCTCGCCCCGAAACGGCGCGTGCGTTGCTGATCGGCTTCCCCGAGGTCGAAGGCGCCGGACGCTGCGTCGCCGACGTCATCGCCGCGGGGATCATCCCGGCCGGGATGGAGATGATGGACAAGCCCGCGGTCCATGCCGCCGAGGCCTTCGTCCAGGTCGGCTATCCGCTCGACGTCGAGGCGCTGCTGATCGTCGAGCTCGATGGCCCTGCCGCCGAATGCAGCCATTTGCTCGAGGAGGTCGAGACGATCGCGCGTGCCAATGGCGCGGTGTCGATCCGCATTTCGACCGACGATGCCGAACGCGTCGCCTTCTGGGCAGGGCGCAAGGCCGCCTTTCCCGCCGCCGGGCGGCTGGCACCCGATTATCTCTGCATGGACGGCACGATCCCGCGCCGCCGCCTGCCCGACGTTTTGGCGCGGATGCGGGCCCTGTCCGAGCAATATGGCCTGGGCGTGATCAACGTCTTCCATGCCGGTGACGGCAATCTGCACCCGCTGATCCTCTATGACGCCAACAAGCCCGGCGAGCTCGAGCAAGCCGAGGCGTTCGGCGCCGACATCTTGAGATTGTGCGTCGAGGTTGGCGGCGTGCTGACGGGCGAGCATGGCGTTGGCGTCGAGAAGCGCGACCTGATGCCCGTGATGTTCTCCGAAATCGATCTCGCACAACAGCAGCGCGTCAAATGCGCGTTCGACCCCGAATTGCTGCTCAACCCCGGCAAGATGTTCCCCGAACTGCATCGCTGCGCCGAACTCGGCCGGATGCATGTCCATCGCGGCGCCCTGCCCTTCCCCGATCTGCCGCGCTTCTGACCATGGCCGACCCGATCCGTCCCGACAGCGCCGATGCGCTCGCCACGATCATCGCCGATGCGGCAAGCGACGGTACGCGGTTACGTCTGCGTGGCGGCGGCAGCAAGGACGCGATCGGCGCGCCGACGCCCGAGGCGCGGATCGTCGACATGCGCGGCTTTTCCGGCGTGGTCGATTACGATCCGCCGGAACTGGTGCTGACGGTCAAGGCCGGGACGCCGCTCGCCGAAATCCAGGCTTTGGTCGCGGACCATGGCCAGATGCTGGCGTTCGACCCGTTCGATCACGGTGCGATGCTCGGCTGCGCCGACGGCGAGGCGACGATCGGCGGCATCGTCGCGGCGGGCGTGGCGGGACCGACCCGCGTCAGCCGCGGGGCTGCGCGCGACCATCTGCTCGGCTTCGTCGGCGTATCGGGACGCGGCGAACGCTTCGTCGCGGGTGCGAAAGTCGTCAAGAACGTCACCGGCTACGACCTCTCCAAGCTGGTCACAGGCAGCTGGGGCCGGCTCGTCGCGATCACCGAAGTGACGCTGAAGGTGCTGCCGGCGCCGCGCCTGCAACGCACGCTCGGCGTCGCCGGGCTGGATCCTGCCGCCGCCATCTCGGCGATGGCCCGCGCTATGGGATCGGCCGCCGAAGTGTCCGCGGCGGCACATCTGCAGGACTGGAACGGCGCCCCGCTCACCGCGATCCGGCTCGACGGTTTTCCGAGCTCGGTCGAAGCGCGCGCGGCGATCATCACGGCACTGATCGACGGCGTCGCGCCGGTCGCCGATGAGGAAGCCGCGCGCCTCTGGCCCGCGATCACGACCGCTGCACCATTGCCCACGGACGTGCCGCTGTGGCGGATCGTTGCCCCCGCCGCCCGGATGCCGGACGTGATCGCCGCGGTCGGCGGCAGGTGGCTGCTCGACTGGGCCGGCGGCCTGCTCTGGCTGGCGAGCACGGACGATGCGCAGGCCATCCGCGCCGCTGCCATGCAAGCGGGCGGACATGCCATGCTCGTTCGCGCTGACGCCGAAACCCGCGCTGCCGTGCCGGCGCTGCACCCCCAACCCAAAGCGCTCGCAACGCTGGAAGAGCGCGTACGCCGCGCCTTCGATCCGGCGGGTGTGTTCGAGACGGGACGCTTCTAGTGCAGACTCACTTCTCCCCCGCGCAATTGGCCGATCCGGCGATGGCGTCGTCCGAAGGCGTGATCCGCAAATGCGTCCATTGCGGCTTCTGCACTGCGACCTGTCCGACCTATGTCCTGCTCGGCGACGAGCTCGATAGCCCGCGCGGGCGGATCTACATGATCAAGGACATGCTCGAGAACGAGCGCGCGCCGAGCGCCGAGGTCGTCAAGCATGTCGATCGCTGCCTGTCCTGCCTGTCCTGCATGACGACCTGCCCGTCGGGCGTGAACTATATGCACCTGGTCGACCATGCCCGGGCCTATATCAACGAGCATTACGACCGCCCGTGGCACGAGCGAATGCTGCGCAGCATTCTGGCCTGGGTGCTCCCCTGCCCGGCCCGCTTCCGGACCGCCTTGCGGCTGGCGCAGGTCGGTCGACCGCTGGCGCCGCTGTTCGCCAAGGCCAGCGCATTGCGCCCTCTGGCGGCGATGCTCGCACTCGCACCGCGTCGTATTCCAGCCGCGCCGCCCACAGCCGCGCCGGGCACCGGAACGCGCCCACGGGTCGCGCTTCTGCAAGGGTGCGCGGAGCCGGTGCTGCGCCCCGAATTCCGCGCCGCGGCGATCCGCTTGCTCGATCGCGCGGGCTACGATGTCGTGCTGACGCCCGGCGAGCAATGCTGCGGGGCGTTGGTGCACCATATGGGGCGCGAGAAGGCCAGCCTTGAGGCCGCCCGACGCAATGTCGATGCGTGGACACGCGAGATCGAAATGGGCGGGCTCGCGGCGATCGTCGTCACCGCATCGGGCTGCGGCACAACGATCAAGGACTATGGGTTCATGCTGCGCGACGATACCGACTATGCCGCAAAGGCGGCGCGGGTCTCCGGCCTGGCGCGCGACATCAGCGAGGTGTTGATCGATGCCGAACTGCCGCTTGGCGACGGCCGCGGCCTGACGGTCGCCTATCACGCCGCCTGCTCGCTGCAGCATGGGCAGAAAGTGACCGACGCGCCGAAGCGCTTGCTGGCCGGCGCCGGCTATATCGTGCGCACGCCGATCGAGGCGCATCTCTGCTGCGGGTCGGCGGGCACCTACAATATCCTGCAGCCCGAAATCGCCGGCAAGCTCGGTGACCGCAAGGCGGCCAATCTGGCGCGGCTCGACGCCGACGTTATTGCCACGGGCAATATCGGCTGCGCGATGCAGCTCGCGCCGCGGCTCGGCATTCCGGTCGTCCATACGATCGAGCTGCTCGACTGGGCCACCGGCGGCCCCGTTCCGTCGCAACTTGCAGGGCGCGACATCGCCAAGACCGGTTGACTTCAATAGTCATATTATACAATCAGGCTCAGGCGATGCCGCTCAAGACGTCGCGGGGGAAGGATTCGGATGGGCCTGCCGAAGATCAAGCATGTTCGCGCGTTCACCGTCAGGGGCGGTGGCGCCGATTATCACGACCAGGGTGATGGTCACTGGATCGACGACCATATTTCGACGCCGATGGCGCGCTATCCCGAATATCGCCAGTCGCGTCAGAGCTTCGGCATCAATGTGCTCGGCACGTTGCTGGTCGAGCTCGAGGCCGATGACGGCACGATCGGCTTCGCGGTGACGACCGGCGGCGAGCCCGCCGCGTTCATCGTCGAGAAGCACCTCAGCCGTTTCCTGATCGGCCGCAGCCCGGCCGATTACGAGAAGATCTGGGACCAGATGTACTTCGCGACCCAATATTATGGGCGCAAGGGACTGGTGGTAAACGCCATTTCGGGCGTCGACCTCGCGCTCTGGGATCTGCTCGGCAAATTGCGTGGCGAGCCGGTCTATCACATGCTCGGCGGCGCGGTGCGCGACGAACTGCAATTCTACGCCACCGGTTCACGGCCCGACGTCGCCAAGGAACTCGGCTTCATCGGCGGCAAGCTCCCGCTCCATCACGGCCCGGCCGAAGGGCTGGAAGGCATGGAAAAGAACATCGCCTTGCTCACCGATATGCGCAGCAAGTGCGGCGACGATTTCTGGCTGATGTACGATTGCTGGATGAGCCTCGACCTCGATTACGCGACCCGGCTTGCGCAGCGCGCCTGGCACGAATGCGGGCTCAAGTGGATCGAGGAGGCGCTCAGCCCCGACGATTATTGGGGCTATGCCCAGCTCAAGAAGAACGCGCCCAAGGGCCTGCTCGTCACCACCGGCGAGCATGAGGCAACGCGCTGGGGCTTCCGCATGCTGATGGACATGGAATGCTGCGACATCATCCAGCCCGACGTCGGCTGGTGCGGCGGCGTCACCGAACTGATCAAGATCGCCAATTACGCCGACAGCCGCGGGGTGATGATGGTGCCGCACGGATCGTCGGTCTACAGCTACCACTTCGTGATCACGCGGCACAATTCGCCGTTCGCCGAGTTCCTGATGATGCATCCCGGCCCGACCGAAGTGGTGCCGATGTTCGCGCCGCAATTGCTCGGTGAGCCGGTACCGGTGAACGGCCGCATCCGTGCGAGCGAACTCGATAAACCGGGTTTTGGCGTGGAGCTCAATCGCGATATCGCGCTGCACCGTCCCTATTCAAACTGAGGAATAACCATGAAGCTCTGCCGTTATGGTGCCATGGGCGCCGAAAAGCCCGGCCTGATCGACGCCGAGGGTCGCATTCGCGACCTGTCGGGCCATGTCGCGGACATTGGTCCGGCCGAGCTGGGCAAGGACGCATTGGCCAAGCTGGCGGCGATCGACCCCGCCTCACTGCCGCTGGTCGAAGGTGACGTGCGCTACGGCGCCTGCGTGACCGGCACGCGCCAGTTCATCGCGATCGGCACCAACTTCGCCGACCACGCGGCGGAATCAAACCTGCCGGTGCCCGAGGAACCGGTCGTGTTCCAGAAGTGGGTGAGCTGCATCCAGGGGCCGAACGATCCCGTCACCATTCCCAAGGATTCCAAGAAGACCGACTGGGAAGTCGAGCTGGGCGTCGTAATCGGCACCGCCGCTTCGTACGTCAGCGAGGCCGATGCTCTCGATTACGTAGCCGGCTATTGCGTGGTCAACGACGTGTCCGAACGCCACTGGCAGATCGAGCGCGGCCTGACCTGGGACAAGGGTAAGGGCTTCCCGACCTTCGGCCCGATCGGCCCGTGGATGGTCACCGCCGACGAAGTGGGCGATCCGCAGAACCTCGCCATGTGGCTGTCGGTCAACGGCAAGAAGATGCAGAACGGCAGCAGCAAGACGATGATCTTCACCGTCGCGCAGATCGTGGCCTATTGCTCGCAGTTCATGACCTTGCTGCCCGGCGACGTCATCACCACCGGCACCCCCCCGGGCGTCGGTCTCGGCCAGAAGCCCGAGCCCTGGTATCTCAAGGCCGGCGACGTGGTCGAGCTCGGCATCGAGAAACTGGGCGAGCAGCGCCAGCAATTCGTCGCTTGGGACGCTGCGAAGTGAGCGTCTATGCGGGCCGCTTCGCCGGACGCGCGGCGATCGTCACCGGCGGCGCATCGGGTCTCGGCAAGGCCGTCGCCAAGCGCATCGTCGCCGAGGGCGGTACGGTAGCGTTGTGGGACCTCAACCCTGACGCACTGGCCGCCGCGAAGGACGAGGTCGGCGCGACCGACACGCAGGCGCTCGATGTCTCCGATCCTGCCGCGGTCGAGGCCGCGGCCAAGGCCAGCGCCGCCGCGCTCGGCAAGGTCGACGTGCTGGTCTGTTCGGCGGGCATCACCGGCGCGACCGTTCCAGTCCACGAATTCCCGATCGATAGCTGGCAGCGGGTGATCGACATCAACCTCAACGGCCTGTTCTACTGCAACCGCGCGGTCGTGCCGCTGATGCTGGCCAACGGCTATGGTCGCATCGTCAACATCGCGTCGGTCGCGGGCAAGGAAGGCAATCCCAATGCCAGCGCCTATTCGGCGTCCAAGGCAGGCGTGATCGGCTTCACCAAGAGCCTGGGCAAGGAACTCGCCGAGAAGGGCGTGATCGCCAACGCGCTGACCCCCGCCACCTTCGAAAGCCCGATCCTGGCGCAGTTGCCGCAGAGTCAGGTCGACTACATGCGCTCGAAGATTCCGATGGGACGACTGGGCGAAGTGAGCGAGTCCGCCGCAATGGTCTGTTTCATGGCGAGCGAGGAATGCAGCTTCACCACCGCATCCACCTTTGACACGTCCGGCGGCCGCACGACCTTCTGACATGACCGAGCGGCCGCCCTTCGTCGACGCGCACGTCCATCTGTGGGATCTGTCCCACATCCGCTATCCGTGGCTGATGCCGCCGTTCGCGGAAGGCGGCCCGAACGGCAGCGTCGAGCCGATCGCCAAGGATTACGGCCTCGACGACTATCTTGCCGACGCGCGCGGCTGGGACGTTCGCGGCATTGTCCATATCGATGCCGGCGCCGATCCGGCCGACGCGCTGAAGGAAACCGACTGGCTGCAGGCGATGGCCGACGCGCGCGGCATGCCCAACGCCATCATCGGTTTCGCCGCGCTCGACGATCCGAAGGTCGAAAGCCTGCTCGCTGCGCATGCGGAGCGACGGTCGGTGCGGGGCATCCGACATATCGTCAACTGGCACCCCGATCCGGCGCGCGCCTATACGCCGCGCGATGTAACCGGGGACGAAGCCTGGGCAGCAGGCTTCGCGTTGCTCGGCAAATATGGCTTGAGCTTCGATCTCCAGGCCTATCCCGGCCAGTTTCCCGCTCTAGCGCCGCTGCTCGAGCGCCATCCCGAGGTGCCGGTAATGATCAACCATGCCGGCATGATGGTCGGCGAGGCAGGCCGGGCCGAGTGGCGAACGGGAATGCGGGCGCTCGCAGCTATCCCGCATGTCGCGGTCAAGATCTCGGGCATCGGTTTCGCCTTCCGCCCGTGGACGATCGAGCAAATGCGCGCCTATGTGCTCGAGACGATCGAGCTGTTCGGCACCGATCGCGCGATGTTCGCCAGCGATTTTCCGACCGACAAATTGTTCGGCGGGTTCGATCAGCATCTCGACGCCTATAACGCCATCGTCGCCGATTTCAGCGACGACGAGCGCCGCGCCATGTTCGCGGGCAACGCCAATCGGCTCTACCGCCTCGGCCTGACGCTGTGATCATGCGCGTCGTCGACCTGCGCGCCGAATATACGAGTGACCTGCTCGGCACGGATGTCCAGCGTCCGCGCCTTTCGTGGCGGATCGAGAGCGACCGGGCGGGCGCGCGCCAGGCGCGTTATCGCGTCCGTGCCGCGGCCAATGCCGAGGCACTCGATGGCGGCGCACTGCTGTGGGACAGTGGCGAGATCGCCGGCGATACCAGCTTCGATATCGCTTATGGCGGCCCTGCCCTTGCCCCGATGCAGCGCATCTGGTGGTCGGTCGAAGCGACAGACGATATCGGCACCACCGCACGCTCGGCGCCGGCCTGGTTCGAGGCTGGACTGACCGCGCCCGATTCCTGGCACGCCGATTGGATCGAGGCGGAAGACGACAATGCCGCCGCCGACCGCGCCGCCGGGCTCGCCTGGGTGTGGAGCGAGACCGCACTCGACGATCGCCCCCACGCTTTCCGCATCGATTTCGATGCTCCCGAAGACCTGGTCCGAGCGGAAGTACTTCTGGCAGGCAAGGATCATTTGCGCGGCGTGTGGATCAACGGCGAAGCCTCGCCGCTCGACCGGCACTTCGATTGGGATACCTATCTTCCGTTCTGGGGCACGCTGGCGCCGTATCAGGGCGAGATACGTCCGGGCCGAAACAGCGTGTGCGCCTTGGTAGAGGCAGACACGACCGGCTTCTTCCCGGTCGATGGCGGCGCCTTCGCCGCGCTGATCCGGCTCCATCGCGCCGACGGCAGCGTCGAGCGACTGGTCAGCGGACCGTCGTGGAAAGTACGGCCCAGCCCGCCGGCCGACTGGACGTCACCCCAAGCCGATACTGCGGATTGGGCACCCGCTCGGCCAAGCGGCGCCAACGTCCACAACGATCCGCGCCCATCCGAACCGGCGATGCTGCTGCGCACCGAGTTCGACGCACGCGGACCGGTCGTTGCCGCGCGACTCTATGCCACCGCACTCGGCGCCTATGACGCGCGGATCAACGGCCGGAAAGTATCGGACGCGCTGCTCGCACCCGAGATGACGGTCGCCCGCGATCATATCCTGTACCAAACGTACGACGTGACCGACCTGATCGCGCCCGGCGCCAACGCCCTCGCCGCAACGGTCGGCGACGGCTGGTATGCGAGCCCGTTCGGGTGGCGGATCGAGCGTTATGGCTTCGGTCCCGCGCCGCGCCGGCTGCGCGCGCAGCTCCGGCTCGATTATGCCGACGGCAGCAGCGAGTGGATCGCAACGGGCTCCGATTGGCGGATCGCACAGTCGCCGATCCTGAAGTCGGAAATCTATGACGGCGAAACCTATGACGCTCGGCTGGAGCGCGCCGGTTGGGATCGGCCCGGATTCGACGACAGCGGCTGGGCACAGGCGAAAGTCGGTGGTGCGCCCAAAGCGCGGCTCGTCGCCCAGACATCGCCCGCACTGAAAGCCACCGGCACGTGCCGCGCGGTCGCGATCAGCGAGCCCAAGCCCGGTCGCTACATTTTCGATTTCGGCCAGAATTTCTCCGGCTGGGTGCGCATCCGCGCGGCCGGTCCTGCGGGCACCACGATCACCGCCAAATTCGCCGAATTGCTCAATCCCGACGGCACCGCCGACTTGTCCAACTTGCGGCTGGCCAAGGCAACCGACAGCTTCACGCTGGCCGGGTCGGGCGAGGAGACGTTCGAGCCGCACTTCACCTATCACGGCTTTCGCTATGTCGAAGTCGCAGGCTATCCCGGCGTGCCCACGGCGGACAATATCGAGGGTGTGGTGGTCCACAGCGCGTGCCGCGAAACCGGCACGATGACCTTCGCCGACGCGCCGCTGCTCCAGACGATCTGGCAGAACGCGCTCTGGAGCCAGCGCTCCAATTTCTTCTCGGTGCCGACCGATTGCCCGCAACGCGACGAACGGATGGGCTGGATGGGCGACATCCAGGTGTTCCTCGACGCCGCCGCGTTCAACATGGAGGTCGATCCCTTCATCCGCCGCTTCCTGCTCGAAGCGCGCGCCGCGCAGCGGCCCGACGGCGCCTATCCGATCGTAGTGCCGCAGCCCCTCTCCTTTCCCGACGTGGTGACGGCGGGCTGGAGCGAAGCGGGCATCATCCTGCCGTGGCAGCTATGGCAGCGTTACGGCGACACCGCGGTGATCGACGAGAATTGGGACGCGATGCAGGGCTGGATGGCTTTCGTCGCGCGCGGCAATCCCGATCATATCTGGCGCAACGACCGCGGGCTCGACCTCGGCGATTGGCTGTCGGTCGATGCCATCAAGCCCGACGACGAGACGACGCCACGCGTGCTGTGCGCAACGGCTTACTGGGCTTGGTCGGCGGCGCTGATGGCCGAAATGGCTGAAGCGACCGGCCGCGCCGCCGAGGCCCAACATTATCGGGCGCTGCGCGAGCGGATCGGACAAGCCTTTGCCGCCGAATTCGTCACCGCCGATGGCACGGCCGGCAATGGCAGCCAAGCCAGCCAGGTGCTCGCCTTGTTCATGAATCTGGTGCCCATCGACCGCCGCGACGCTGCCGCCGATGTGCTGGCGGCGGATATCCGCCGGCGAGGTATGAAACTGTCGACCGGCTTTCTCGGCACACCGTACATCCTCGACGTACTGGCCGATGCCGGACGCCTGGAGGAAGTCGCCGGGCTGCTGCTCCAGACCGGCTATCCGAGCTGGGGCTATATGCCGAGCAAGGGCGCGACCACGATGTGGGAGCGGTGGAACGGCGACACCGGCGACCTGTCGATGAACAGCTATAACCATTACGCGTTTGGGGCGATCGTCGGCTTTTTCTACCGCCGCCTCGCCGGAATCGCACCCGCCGCGCCGGGCTTCCGCCGGATCGCCGCGCGCCCGCTATGGCTGCCGCAGATCGGCCGCGTGTCCGCCCGCTACGACTCGCTGGTCGGTCCCATCGAGACGAGCACCGAAGGCGATGCCGAGCGGTTGACCCGGTTCACGCTGTCGATCCCGGCCAACACGGTCGCGGAGGTCGAACTGCCCGCGGGCGAATGGCGCGACAGCGGCCAGACGCTCAACGCGCACCCCGCCATTCGCGCGCTCACCAATGACGGCGAAACGACCCGCTTCGAGGTCGGCGCCGGACGCTACGATTTCACGACATAAGCTCTCGAGAGGAACTACCCGTGGCCACGCTAGGACTCATCCACAATTCGCCGATGCTGGCACCCGTGTTCAACGAGATCGCCGCGCGGCTGATGCCCGACGTCCGGCTGCTCCACTTCGTCGATGAGAGCACGATCAAGAACACGATCGCGGCCGGCCACCTCCAGAAAGCGACGATGCGTCAGGTCATCCGCCTCGTCGGCTCGTCGTTCGACGCCGGGTGTGACGTGGCCCTGGTGACCTGTTCGTCGATCGGGCGTGCGGTCGACATGGCCGCCGAACTCTACGACCAGCCGGTTCTGCGCGTCGATCGCGCCATGGCGGAAAAAGCCGTCGCGACCGGCAAGCGGATCGGCGTGGTGGCAACCCTGTCGACCACGCTCGAACCCACCGCAGAGCTGGTCCGCCGTGTCGCCGCCGAGCAGGGCAAGCAGATCGAGATCGTCGAGCATCTCTGCCAGGGCGCGTTCGACGCGGTGATGGCGGGCGACGGCGCGACCCACGACCGTATCGTCGCCGAAGGGCTGACCGAGGGCATGAAAGGCGTCGACGCGATCGTCCTCGCCCAGGCGTCGATGGCGCGTGTCGTCGCCGCCTTGCCCGAAGGCGCGGTATCGGCGCCGGTCTATTCGAGTCCCGAACTCGGCATGGAGCGAGCGCGCGACGTGCTGGCGAGCTTGGGCCGTTGAAGAAGCGCTACGCGGTCGTCGGGTTGCTCGCGCTCCTGTCGATCATCACCTTTCTCGATCGGATGGCGATCGCGGTTACCGGCACGTCGATCCAGAAGGATCTGAACATCGGCGCCGAGCAATGGGGCTGGATCCTCGGCGCTTATGTCATCGCCTACGCCGTGTTCGAAATCCCGTCGGGAGCGATGGGCGACGCGCATGGTTATCGCCGGGAACTGACGCGGATAACGATCTGGTGGTCGGTGTTCACTGCGGCGACCGCGGTGTGCCGCAACTTCTGGCAGCTCATGGGCGCCCGCTTCCTGTTCGGACTGGGTGCGGCGGGCGCCTATCCCAATATGTCGGGTGTGCTCTATCGCTGGTTGCCGGCGCGCGAACGCGCGCGCGGGCAAGGGGTGATCTGGGCAGCAAGCCGGTTCGGTGGCGCGCTGGCGCCGCTGTTGCTCGTCCCGATCAACAAATATTTCGGCTGGCACGCCGTGTTCATCGCGCTGGGCGCGATCGGGTTCTGCTGGGCGATCGCGTGGCGAAGCTGGTTCCGCGACCGACCCGCCGACCAGCCCGGCATCGCGCCGGAGGAAGTGGCCGACATCGGCAGTGACGATAGCGGCAGTCACCTCGGCACCCCTTGGCGTCGGCTGCTCGGCTTGCCGCAGCTCTGGCTGATCACGGCCGCCTATTTCTTCTACGCCTTCGGCAGCTGGTTCTTCTTCGGCTGGTTTCCGACCTGGATGGTCAAGGGCGCCCATTTCACCGAAGCCGAAATGGGACTGTACGGCGCGATCCCGTTCCTGCTCGGCGTGGTCGGCAATCTCGCGGGCGGGGTATTGTGCGACCGGCTGGCGACGCGGATCGGTATCCGGCGCGCCTACAAGATCATCGCCAGTATCTGCCTTACGCTGACCGCGATCCTGCTGGTCGCGCTCAGCCTCGCTGCCACCAAGACGGCGGTCGTATTGCTGTCAGGCTCCGCCTTCATGGTCATGGACCTGATGCTGCCGAGCGCCTGGGCGATGTGCATGGCGATCGGCGGGCGCTACGGCGGCACCGCGAGCGGGGTGATGAATACGGCGGGCAATATCGGCGGCTTCGTCTGCTCGGTTGCGTTCGGCCATGTCGTGGCGTCGACCGGCAATTACGCGCTGCCGCTTCAGGGCGTGGCAGCAATGGTGCTCGTCGCTGCCGGTATCTTCACGCTTGTCGACTGCACCAAAGGGTTCGATCACAAGATCGCGCCCGAAAAGGATCCGGTGGCCGCATGATCCGCAAGCTCTCTATCGCCCTTGCCGGCGTCGCGTTGATCGCCGGCGCCGTTCCGGTCGCGCCATCATTCGCCAAGCCGCCGGCAGCCGCGCCTCTTCCCGTCGCCCAAGAACGGCTGTGGCTCGGATCGGCCTGGTATCCCGAGCAATGGCCCGAAAGCGCCTGGCCCGAGGATCTCCGGCTGATGAAGGCGAGCGGCGCCAATGTCGTCCGGATCGGCGAATATGCCTGGAGCCGGATGGAGCCGAGCGAAGGCGAATATGATTTCGACTGGCTGGTCCGCGCCGTCCGGCTCGCCGCCAAATACGATATCAAGGTCGTGGTCGGAACGCCGACCGATACGCCGCCGGCCTGGCTGACCGGGAAATATCCCGACACGCTGCAAGTCGACGGCAGCGGCAAGAGGCTGGGGCATGGCGGGCGGCGGCAATTCTCGATCTCGTCGCAGCGTTATCGCGCGCTCGCCCGCGACATCGTCACGCGCATGGCGCAGGCGCTGAAGGATGAGCCCAACGTTATCGGCTGGCAGGTCGGCAACGAGCCGACCGACGAAAGTTACGATCCCGAGGCGCGTGCCGCCTGGGTCGCGTGGCTCAGGACGCGTTACGGCACGCTCGACAAGCTCAACGATGCGTGGACCACCGCGTACTGGTCGCAGACCTATACGGCCTGGGATCAGGTGCCGTTCAACAGCGACAAGGGCAATCCGGGCTGGATGCTCGAGCTCAAGCGCTTCATCACCGAGCAATGGGGCGAGTTCCATCGCAACCAGCGCGACGCCATCCGCGCGGTGGTCGGGCCGAAGCCGTTCATCACCGTCAATCTGGGCGGACTGGGATGGGCCGATCGCTTCGACCGTTATGCGATCAACCGCGACCTCGACCTCGCCTCGTGGGACGATTATGTCGGCACCGGGCACCTCAAGCCCTATCGCAACGGCGCGACGCATGACCTGGTCCGCGGCTGGAAACGGCGCAATTTCTGGGTGATGGAAACGCAGCCCGGCTTCGTGAACTGGGCGCCGGTCAGTAACATCCTCTATCCCGGCGAGACGCGGGCGATGGCCTGGCAGGCGGTCGGGCATGGCGCGGACGCAGTGCTCTATTGGCAGTGGCGCAATGCGTTGAACGGCCAGGAGACGATGCATGGATCGGTGGTCGGGCCCGACGGCAAGCCGCTGCCAATCTATCCCGAGATCCAGGCACTGGGACGCGAATTCGCCAAGGCCTCGCCTGTGCTGGCCGGTACCAGCCCGGTATCCCCCGTCGCCTTGCTGCAGGATTATCCCAGCCGCTGGGCAATCGATTTCCAGCTCCACCACCGCGATTACGACCAGATCGAGGTGCTGCTCGATTATTATCGCCCGCTGAAGGACGCGCTGGGCGCGGTCGACATCGTCGAGGCCGCCACGGCGCCGCTCGATGGCTACAAACTGGTCGTCGCGCCGAGCCTGAACGTGATTACCAACGCGATGGCAAAGCGGCTGGCCGATTACGTGCGTGGCGGCGGTCACCTGATCCTGGGGCCGCGATCGGGGATGAAGGACGAATTCAACCGCCTCGATCCACAGCGTCAGCCGGGACCGCTTGCCGCGTTGCTGGGCGGCCGCGTAGAGCAATTCTATGCGCTCGACGAAAAGGTCGCGGTCGGCGACGGCACCGCCTCGATCTGGGCCGAACAGTTGACGCCAACGACATCCGACACGCGGGTGCTGTTGTCGTACGGCAAGGTCAATGGCTGGCTCGACGGCAAGGCGGCGGCGATCACGCGCAAGGTCGGCAAGGGTAGCATCACCTATGTCGGCGCGCTGATCGATGACCATGTGATGGAGGGGCTGATCGGTAACGCGATGCGCGATGCCGGCGTGCTGCGCGATTTTGCCGTGCCCGCCGACGTCGAGCTGATGACGCGTCAAGGCAAGGGCCGGTCAATCGTGATCCTGATCAACCATGGGCGCGAGAGTCGGACGGTGACACTGCCCGAAGCGATGACCGAAGTGTTGGCGGGCGGCCAGGTGAAGTCGGTGACGTTGGGGACGCAGGGGGTTGCGGTTTTGTCTAGGGCAGTGCGCCCGAGACCGTAAATCCTCCCCGTTTACGGGGAGGATTTTGGGAGTCTCTACCCGCCTCGCCGTGCCGTCTCGAAGAACCCCTCGCCGCCCATCTGGCCGCCCTTCAGCACCAGTTCGAGCCCGTCTATCACCGGATCGACAGCGTGCGCGCGCACCAGCGGCGCGCCCCGCTCGATCGGTGCGGCCCAGGTCAGCGCATCGATACCCAACTGCGCGACGCCATGGCTCGACGTGTCGCCTCCCGCGAACAGGACGCGGCGCAAGCCGGCCTGCCGGATCGCCGCTCCAGCCACGCGGCCGAGCGCGGCACCGAGGCGATCGCCAGCCGCCGGGGCGACCGCCCCGAGCGGACCTTCCGCCGAATGGATCACCGCACGCCCGCCCTCGCCCAATTCACCGCCGGCGGCCTGAACCAACCGCACCTCTTCGCCACTTTCGCCGCGCAGCAAGGCATCGACATCAGCGCGGATCGTGGCGAAGCCGTCAGCCGTGCCGCGCGCGATCTGCGCCGCCGTCACTGGCGAGCAGCTTCCGCTCACGACGAGCAGCCGGTCGACTTCGGGGGCGCGGACCTGGCTCGGCTCGCCCTCGACGATCCCGACGGCGCGCCAGGCCAGCACCAGCGCGCGCGTAACGCCCGAACTGCCCACCGCGAATTTGACCTTGCGGCCGAGCAGGACCGCGCCGGTCGCGACAAGGTCCTCGACCGACAGCCCATCGAACAGGACGCCTGCGGCGTCGCCTGCCTCCGCGAACGCAGCGTCGGCTTCATCGGCATGAATGCGATCGATCGGCACCAGGGCAATCCGCGCGTCGGTCTGTTCGCCGAGATGGCGGATCAGGTCGGCTTCGTGCATCGGCGTCACCGGGTGGCACGACATGGTCGGATGGCGATCGATGCGGAACACCTCCGCCCCCGCCGCCGCGAAGAGATTGCCGAAAGCGACATAGCGGCGAAGATGCGGAGCACCGACAACGATCGCCGCCGGGCCGCCGAATGCGGCGACGCCAAGGTCCAGCGCGCGCCCGATCGAGCCGGTATGCGGGCTGGAATCGAAGGTCGAGCAAGTCTTGTAATGGACGAGGGCGGCGTCGCCGAGGCTGGCAAAGGCGCGCGGCAGATTGTCGTCCATCCATTCGGGCGAACGGCTGCGGCTGTCGCCGGCAAGACCGATCGCCCGAGCCTCGGGAAACCGCGCGCGCAATGCGGCATCGGGCTCGCGCAGGAACAAGACGGCCGGCACGCCACCTTCGGCGCATTGCTCCAGGACGTCGGTCGATCCGGTGAAATCGTCGCCATAGAAAGCGTAGAGTGGCGTCACCCCCCGAAGGCTCCCAGCGCCGCCGCCAGTTCGGGTGCATCGCGCGCGGCATCGGTTACCGGCACGCCGGCAACCGCCGCTTCCCAGGCTTGGCGCAAGGCGCGCACGCCCGCGGCCGGACCGCCGGGATGCGCCATGATGCCGCCGCCCGCCGCGAACATGCAGTCGACCGAACCGAGCGCGGCAAACGTCGGCGCGGCCTGTCTGGCCGACTGGCCCGAGGAGAAGACCGGCATGATTTCGCACCCGGGATGCGGCGGATCGAACATCGGCGTCAGGCATTCGCGCGCCGAGGCGATGACGCTCTCATTGCTCTCGCAGAATTTGTTGTCGATGCCGTTGACGTGCGTGTGGTCGATCCCGGCGAGGCGCCACAATTTCTGGAAAGCGATATAGCTCATCCCGATCGCCGGCGAGCGGCCGAGCATACCCCAGCCGTTGCGATGGCCATGGATCGGCAATTGCGAATGCGCCCGTAGCACCTTCATCGCCGGCAGGCCGATCGAATTCATGCTCGCCATGACGCAGGTACCGCCCTCGGCGACGACATGGTCGTGGCGGGCGAGCATTTCGTCGATCTCGCCGGTCAAGTTGGCGGCGTACATGACCTTCTTGCCGGTGCGCTGGGCATGGTCGTTGATCACGCGCATCACCGCCGAGATCCGCGCATCGAACGGGCAATGTGGACCATCGGCCTGGAGCTCGTCATCCTTGATGAAGTCGATCCCGGCGTCGACCAGGGTGCGGACCTGCTCGGCGGTCGCTTCCGGCGAAAGGCCGACGCTCGGCTTGATGATCGTACCGATGATCGGACGGTCGAACACGCCCGCCAGCCTGCGCGTGCCGTCTACGCCGAATTGCGGCCCCTGATAGCGATCGAGGAATTCGGGTGGCAGCTTCACATCGATCAGCCGGAGCCCGGAGAACGCCTTGAGCTCGCTGAGATTGCCGTTGATCGTCGCCAGCAGATTGGGAAGCGACAGGCCCATATTCGACACCGGCCAGGACAAGGTCACGCGCGCAGCGCGGCGCGTGGCGTCGCCCGACTTCGGCAGCCCCGACCCTGGAAGCGACGGCGCCGCGACCTCGCCCAGCTCGATCAGGTCCTCGACGCGCGCGGCATGCGCCTCGCGCAGTTCGTCGGTCTCGCCGGGCACGCGGACAAACGTGCCGGTCGATTGCTCACCGGCCATCGTCGCCGCCGCCTGCTGCAGCGGGAACGCCGTCTCGATCCAATAGGTTGCGCTGATCCGGGGTTCGGTCATCAGGCGGTCTTGAAGTAGGTGTTGTAGCGTTCGGTATCGACGTTGAAATACGGCACGAACACCAGATCCCGGCCGCCAACATGCGCACGATACGATTGGTTTTGGCCGGGCATAGGCTCCAGCACGGCCGGCAAGGCGATCGCTTGGTCGCCGATCCCCGCCCAGGGGTTGAGCCCGACATACATCACCGCGCCGCGCATCACCGCCGCCAGGTTCGGATTCTGGTCGTCGATCGGCAAGGTGCGCAGCGGCTGCGGAAGGGTCAGTTCGACCACGTCGCCAGCCTTCCACGTGCGGGCGACCGTTGCCAGCGTGCCGGGCGTGACCGGCTGCGACGTGCCGTTGACGCGCAGCGACGCGTTCCTGGTCCAGGCGGGGATGCGCAGCTTCAGCGCGAAGCGACCATTGCCCGGCTTGCGCACGGTCAGGCGAATATGGTCGGTGGCCGGATAATCGGTTTCCTGCACGACCTCGACCGCGCCGCCCGGGCGATCCCAGCGGACTTCAGAGCCCGCGTACATATTGACCATTAGGGCAGTGTCGTCGTGGAAATAGAGTCCCTGGACATAGTCGGCGACGCCCTGGACCAGAGTGCCCGAGCAGCATGGCCATTTCTTCTGATAATAGAGCTTTTCGGCGTCGCCGCCGTAATTCGAATAATAGGGATAGTCGCCGTCGCTGTCGGGCAGCCGCGTCGCGAGCATTGTATTGTAGAGCGTGCGTTCGAGCCCGTCGCCATAGACCGGCGCGCCGGTGAAACGGGTCAGATAGCGCGCCAGCTTCATGTCGGCGAAGCTGCCGCACGGCGTTTCGAAATGCGCCGTGGAGGTTTTGAGGCTGGCGGCGAGCTTGCCCTGATGGAGCGGCACGAACTGCTCCTCCGGCCCCCAGCCGCCGCTGGCGAAACGCTGCGGCTCCATGAACGTCCAGGCATTCTCCAGCGCCTTGCGGTATTTGGGATCGCCGAGATGGAGATAGGCCTGGCCGCCCGAGCTCAATGCGATCGTGTGGCTATAGGCATGTTTGGTTGGCAGCACGTCCTGGCCCGCCGCGAGCGGATCGAACCATTCCTTGTTGAGCAGGTAATGCACCGCCATCGCGCGATATTTGTCGTCGCCGGTGATGTCGGCGACGTGGAACAGATTCTCCGGCAGGACATAGGTCTCGTCATAAGGCGGGTCGACCTTGCCGACGCGGTCGCGCGAGATGGGCGAGATATACGGCATGCATTTGTCGATAATCATCGGCAGCAATGTCTTGGCCTGCTCGACTCCGCTCAGCCGATAGGCATCGACGAGGCCGACGACATATTTGTCCATGACATAGGCCGCCCACTGTTCCTGCGCCTTGGGTCCGGCATAGGGGTTCTTGGCAGCGACCATCGCCTTGCCGAAGCCGTCGACCAGCGCCGCGACCTTGGCGTGAACCGCCTTGTCGCCGGTCGTCGCGCCGATCCGCGCGAGCCCCGAGACATATTGGCCGAAAGCGAGGCCCGGCACGAAACCGTCGGCGTCATACCAGCCGCCCATATCGGGACCCGGCGCCGGCAACCCGGCATTCTGGCGGAAGACCTTGAGCAAGCGATCGTTGTCGAGCGCGAGATAGTGAGCCGCGATATGGTCGTAATGTTGCTTGATCCGCCCGCCGGTGAGACGGACGGCGCCGTACGGAAATTCGCGCACCGCTTCCTTGCCGCGCAACACCGCCTGCTGTGCGGCGAGCGCCATCGGCGATGCGGCGAGCGACCCCGCCGCCGCGGTCGCGCACGCCGCGCAATGAACGAAGTCGCGACGGGACATTTCGGCCTTTTTCAAGCCTGTCATGGCAATCCTCTCAAAACTCGGCGATCCGCGAACAGCGCGGCCAAAGCCGGTCCGATCTCCTAATATAATAGTATCATTAGCGCCGCAAGGCGGTGGAGTCGGGTCAAGGACTATTTCGCCGTTTTACGCTTGCGCGGCGCACTCGCGCGTTCGAGCCGGTCGAGGCCATGAGTGATGATCGCGCGCATCGCCTGGGCGGCGCCGGGACCGTCGCCCGCCTCGATCAGATCGACGATGCGGCTATGGCCCTGCACGCTCTCTTCGTGCACCTCCGCCTCGCGAACCGGCGAACTCAGCCGGAACGAGGCAAGCAACGCGGTTTCGATCACCGCCGCGAGCGACCGCATCAGCACGTTGCCCGAGGCATATCCGACCGCCTTGTGGAAATCGAGATCGGCATGGGCGAAGTCGCTGGCGCTGCTCGTCGCTTCCGCCATGCGGGAAAGGCAACCGCGCAGGATCTTTATGTCTTCCGGACTCGCCTGTTGGGCCGCGGCTTCGGCCGCCGCCGGCTCGATCGCCATGCGGATGGCCGCGACGTCGCGGATGAACTCCACATCGAGTCCCTGCGCGACCTTCCATGCCAGGATGTCGGCGTCGAAGAAATTCCAGTGCACGCTGTCGAGCACGGTAGTGCCGACGCGCGTCCGCGCGACGATCAGGCCTTTTGCGGTCAAGGTCTTGAACGCCTCGCGCAGCACCGTGCGCGACACGCCGAACCGCGCCAGCATCTCCGCCTCGGACGGCAATTTCGATCCGGGCGGAAAGACACCCGACAGGATATCGCTGCCGATCGAGCGCGCGACCTGATCCGCGTTCGACAAGGTCGCGTCGACGATCCTTCCGAAATCAGGACGGGGCTGCATCGTCATTGGTCTCCTCCGATCGCCCGGTGCCGGAAATCCGATCGGGGTCGTAAACCGTATGACAATAAGGGCCGGAACTCGTTGCGCGCAAGCGGCAGCCGCATGGCGGACCGGATGCCAAGCCACCAGATGGCCGTCACCTCAGTTCGATCTCGTCGGCGAACACCACGCGCACCGGACCGAGCAGGCCCGAATCCACCAACGGCTCGTCCTTGGCATAGAAGGTCCAGGGCGAGAAAGTCACGCGACCGCCCGGCGGCTTGGGTTGCCCAGCTTTGTACCAATCGGGGAACGCCGTGATCTTGCGCGCCATGATCGGTGTCTTCTTGCCATCGGCACCGACGCGCTCACCGATCGCCCAATCGCCGTCGACATATTTGCCCTCTTCGGGCAGCGCGGCGTCGGCGATCATGCGGTTGACCCACAGGTTGGTGACCGCGACCGAGACCGTGTTCGCGCCGGCATGGACGACATCGGTGATATCGACGCGATAGGGCTCTTTCCATACCACGCCGAGGTCCTTGCCGTTGACCGTGACTCCGGCCAGCACTTCCACGCGGCCGAGGTCGAGGAAGACGCGACGCCCCTCGCGCAACGCCGAGGCGGGAACGGCAATCTTGCGCTCGTAGGTGGCGGTGCCGGAAAAATGACGGATGCCGTCATCGGCGTTGTGGCTGAGCGATTCCAGGCGCGGCAGCGTGGTAGCCGCAGGCGCGCGCCTGCCCGGCTGAAAACGCACCGTCCACGGGCCGTTCACTGTGATCGGATCCGGCACGGCGGCCGTGAAGCTCGCGCCGCTGTCGGTCGTATATTTTCCGCCGCGCCAGGCGATCGCGTCGAGCTTTCCGCTGTCGCTCCGCGTCAACGTCACCGGCGAGGCATCGATGATCGGAAGCGGCGGCCCCTTCGCGGCATCCGCGGCGATTTCGGCCGGCGTCAAGGCGCGCGGCACGGTCGCGAGCGGAGTCGCATTGCCCTCGAAGAAATAGGTCACGCCGGTCGGCGATGGCGCGTCGCTGCCACCGGCATAGACGCGGCGTCCGCTCTTTAGGCCGGTGCGCACCAGCTTGCCGTTGAGATAGAGGTTCGGCACGCCCCGGTCATAGACCAGGGCGACGTGGGTCCAGCCGCTGATCGGGGTACGGCTGACCAGAACGGCCGGCACGACATCGGGCGAGACACGTTCGATCACCATCGCGCCGTTGCGGCCGATCGCGAGCCCGGCCACCGCCGTTCCCTCGCCGTGCAGGTCGCGTCCCGAGCGGGCGTTGATCAGATAATTCTTGCCGGTCTCGTTGATGCGCCCGTCGATCTTCTCGTCGGGCATCACGCGCAGATCGATGTCGGGCTTGGCCCATAGCGAGAGGGTGAAACTGTCCGAGGGCGCAGGCGGCGCCTTGACCGGCACGGCGTCGAGATCAGCGACGCGCTGGCCGTCGCGCGCAATCCACTTGACGCCCCGCGCCATGCTGCTCGGATCGAGCATGACGAAGGTCGAGCCGGCCGGCGACAAGTCGAACGATACGGCGGTAGTAGTTGCGCTACTCTCGAACAGGGCCGGGCGCGCGACCTTGCCCGTTTCGGCATCCCATAAGGCCGGCACGGCATTGCCGACGCGGAAGGTGCAGCGCACGGTTTCCGCGCGCCGCTGACGGTTGGCGACGAAATACATGTCGCTCGCGGACAATCGCCGGTGCAGCCATACCACCTGGCCATCCGGGCTGTCGGTGCGGCATTGCGCGTCGGGCGCCACCTTCAGGCCGGCGAGAGCGTCGGCAATGCTGCCGCTGGACAACACCCTGCCCTTGCCCACCGCACGGACCGACGATGCGGCGGGACCGCTGCCCCACAGCGCAGCGACCGCCGTACCGAAGGCACGGTCGCCCGCCGACTTGCCGACGAGCGTGAGCGAATGCTGCGGCCTCGGGCCCAGGATCGTCGCACCTTGCTCGACGAGGGTATGGAGCCGCTCGGCAAGCGCCGGCGTCATGCTCGACAAGGTCGCGGGCAGCACCAGCAAGCGGTAGCGCGCGCCGTTGGGCAGGACGATCGCGCCGTCCTCGACATGCGCGCGAGTCAGCAACACCTCGGCATTGACCAGGTCGTAATTATAGCCCGGCGGCATTTGCGGATCGAAATATAGTCCGATCTTCGGATTGGTGTCGGGCGAGACGTCGGGCCGGACATATTCCGCTTCATTGGGGCTTTCCTCACCGACGAAATAGAGCACGTCGGCGACATAGGTGCCCTGGCGCAGCAGATATTGGCTGCGCGCAAGATACTCCATCCATGGCTTCGACTGGGCGAACCAGGTGTTCGAGCGTTCGAGATTGATTCCCCACGGCCCCATGCTCATCCCCGGCACGGCGTTGGGATCGGGCTGGTGCGCGTAACGGTGGAAGAAGACCTGGTTGAATCCTTGCGCGAACATCTGGTCGCCCAACAGCTTCATCGCATAGGGATAGTCCTGCCACCGGCTGGTTTCCGCCTCGCCGGTAAATGCTTCCGCGGCGATGACCGGCTTGCCGTAAACATGCGCCGCCGACGACACCATCTTGACCGTGCGGTTGTCGGTCCACGGCGTCCGCGTCCAGAATTCGGTCATCGGCACTTGCGCGCGACCCGATACCTGGAGCTCGTCGAACGGTCCCGGACCGTAACCCTCGACATGAAACCGCAAGCCCGCCGCATTCGCATTGGTCTGCATCCGGCCGTAATAATTGTCGGCCATCAGGTCGGCGAGCGTGCGGCGGAAATCGAACAGGAAGCGGTTCGAAGTGTCGAGATCGCCGACGATCCGCCCGGTCAGCGCCGGCAGATAGGGCAGCATCGAATAGCCGTTACGCTTCTCGAAGTCGGCGGGCAGCGCGGCGGTCCAGTTCTGCAGCCCGGCCTCGTAGCTGTCGATCTCCAGCATGTCGAAGGTCGAGCCGGCGAGCGGCCCCGACGCCTTGACCAGTCGATCGACACTGTTCTTGAACTGGAAGTCCGTCGCGGCGGCGTCGAGTTTGTCGACTTCGAGCCCACGGCCGGAATCCGAGGCGGAGACGTTCAGGTGTCCGGTCGTAGTGTGGCCGAAGCGCAGGATCGTCCAGCGCCCCGGCGGCGGCGTCCAGCGCAACGTGCCGGCGGCGTCGACCTTCGCGGTCACGTCGACGATCGTCTTCGGGTCGATCGCGTAGCGCGCTAGCAGGTCGGACGGCCGGGGCTCGATAGCGGGCAGCATGTGGAACAGATGCTCGCCCTTGTTGCCCCAATCGTCGATCCGCGGCGTCGCGTAGAACAGGGCTTCGGCGAGCTTGAGCTTGTCCTTGGGCGTGACGCGGAAATAACGCGCGGTGACGGCGGGGAAATTGATGCTGCCGGGCGCTTCAATCCCGCGCTCGTGCTGGACCGGTGCCGATACCTCGCCGACCTTCTTCCAGTCCTTGCCGTCGTCCGACGCCTCGATCGTCGCGGAAAAGGCCTTGGCGTCGATATCGCCGTAGAGCGTGACCGCCTGCGCGGTGAACGGCGCCTTCATTTCGATCACCAGCGGCCTATCGGGCGCGATCTCGACCGAGCTGTGCAGGTCTCGGTCGGTCAGAACGCCCGACGCGACGGGGCCGCCGACGCGCATCGCGGCGATCGCGTCGCGATAGACGCTCTCGTCGCCGTCGCTCGCAGGGAAAGCGAGCACTGCTGCGTCCCGGTAGAAATCTTTCTTGGCATAGGGCCGGGCGAGCTTGATCGCGACCGGCTTGCCGCCCGCGATCGCTGTCTCATTCCAGACGATCTGCTGCATCGAACGGTCGGGCGTAATCCACGGGCCGCCCGACGACGACCAGCCTGGCGCATTGTGCAGTCCGACCTTGAGCCCAAGCGCCTTGGCCCGCTCCATCATATGCGTCATCAGGTCGAGCCATTGCGGGCTGAGATAGTCGACTGGCCCCTTGGGTACGTCGCTGCTGCCGTCGAACATCATCGCGCCGCCGAGCCCGGCATCGCGCATCGCCGCGAGATCAGCGTCGATCCCTTCCCTCGAGACGTTGCCGTTCATCCAGAAATAGAGCGTGTTCGGCCGGGCATCGGCGGGTGGATTGCGAAAGGTCGCCGGATCGGGAGTGGCCGGCGCGGCAGAGGGTGCGGCGTCGGGCGCCGGCGCATCTTTCGCCCAGGCCCCGGCTGCCAGCACCGCCAAGGCACATCCAGCCGCGAACCGCCCGATACCCGCCATTCCCGGTCCTCTCCCGATTGCCGCGATCGTCTTATCGAAGCGATTGCTGAAACATCATATAAACATATTATTTTGCGCAAGGCCATGATTTCGCTAGGATGATCCAGGTCGCACCCAGCGACGGCAAGAATAGTAGAAAATATCAAGGGGATGGGGATGTCGAATCGCGGAATCGCCGCCTTGTTGACCGCGGCTTTGTTGACCGGCGCGCCGGCCGTATCGGCACCGTCGCAAACATCGGCCCCGTTCCCCGAACGCGCGACAGCCTTTGCAAATCGTCCGGCGATCGCGGTCGGCACCGCCTGGTATCCCGAACAATGGCCCGAGGCGCGCTGGGACGTCGATCTCGCCATGATGAAGGCGACCGGGTTCAACACTGTGCGCATCGGCGAGTTCGCCTGGAGCCGGATGGAGCCCGAAGAGGGCCGGTTCGATTTCGCCTGGCTCGACCGCGCGATCGCCGCAGCCGCGCGGCATGGAATGATGGTGGTGCTTGGCACGCCGACCGCAGCGCCGCCGGCTTGGCTGACCCAGAAATACCCCGATGTCCTGCGCGTCGACGAGGACGGCGTGCGCGCCGGCCACGGAGGGCGGCGCCAGTTTTCCTTCGCCAGCAAGCGCTATCGCGACTTCTCCCGGCAGATCGCGACCGAGATGGCCAAACACTATGGCCACAATCCAGCGGTGGTCGGCTGGCAGATCGACAATGAGATCGGCCCGCCCTCGTTCGACGACGAAGCGGTGGTCGCGTGGCACGCTTTCCTCAAGACGCGTTATGGTACGGTCGACGTGCTCAACCGGCGCTGGGCGACCCAATATTGGAGCCAATATTACAACGATTTCGACCAGGTGCCGCTCCACGCCACCGGCCAGCAGAACCCGGCGCTGCTGCTAGACTTCAAGCATTTCGCCACCGCGACCTGGATCGATTACGTCCAGAACCAGGTGCAGGCAATCCGTCCGCTGATCGATCCGCGGATGTTCGTCACCACCAACACGATGTTCTGGAATGCGGGCTTCGACCATTTCGCGATGCATCGCGGCCTCGATATCGCGGCATGGGACAATTACATTCCCGACGGGCGGCCCGATTGGGTAGCGAACGGCGCCAATCACGACCTCGTCCGTGGGTACAAGCAACGCAATTTTTGGCTGATGGAAACGCAGCCTGGGCGCGTCGACTGGGTCCCGATCAACCGCGCACTCGATCCCGGCCAGGTACGCGAGATGGCATGGCAGGCGGTGGCGCATGGCGCCGATGCCGTACTTTATTGGCAATGGCGTCCGGCCGCGAACGGGCAGGAAACCTATCATGGCGCGATCCTGGGGCAGGACGGCGAGCCCAACCCGATCCAGCCCGAAATCGCGAAGACGGTCGGCGAACTGACCAAGGCCGCGTCCCTGCTCGCCGATACCCAGCCCGTCGCGAGCGTCGCGATGATCTTTTCTTATGACAGCCGCTGGGCGATCGACCTGCAGCGGCTCCACCGCGACTTCGATCCGGTCAAGGCCTTCACCGATTTCTACCGGCCGTTGCGGATCCAATCGCAGGGTGTGGCGATCATGCCGGCGGAGGCTGACCTGTCGCACTATCCATTGGTCGTCGCGCCCAATCTCAATGTGCTGACCGAGGATCAGGCCAAGGCGCTCGAACGCTATGTCCGCGACGGCGGGCATCTCGTGCTCGGCCCACGCTCGGGGATGAAGGACGAGGCCGACGCCTTGTGGCCGCAACGCCAGCCCGGGCCGCTGGTCGATCTGCTCGGCGCGCGCGTGGAGCAATTCTATGCGCTGGACCAGGCCGTCGGCATTGCCGGAAGTATCGACGGGAACGCCTCAATCTGGGCGGAAGCGCTGACGCCGATCGCGCCCGACGTCCGGACGCTCGCTACCTACCGTGATGCCGGCGGCTGGCTCGACGGCAAGCCGGCGATCGTCACGCGCGCCGTCGGCCGCGGCAGCATCACCTATGTTGGCGCCTGGCTCGACACCGCGACGATGGCGAAGCTTGCCGCCAACCTGCTCAGCGATGCCAGGATCGCACCGATCATCGCGGTCGCCGATCCCGATCTCGAGATTGCCGAGCGCGCCGGCGCGGGCAAGCGCCTGCTGATCGTCATCAATCATGGCAATGTCGCGCATCCGGTCGCCCTGCCTGCCGGCGCCTCTCCAGTCGGAGGTGACTGGGCCGAAGGCCGGATCGCCGCGCATGGCGTGGCCCTGTTCGAACTCGCTCGCGGAGGAAAATGATGAACCGTCGCCTCACCTGCGCCTTGCCGCTGATCGGCCTGCTCGCCGTCGCCGCTGCCGGAACGCCTGAGCGCTGGGTGCCCGGTTGGGCCGCGCCGCCGATCGGCTACGAACCCAAGATCAAGGAAGCGCTCGGCCGTCCGTTCAAGGACGAGAGCGTCCGGCAGGATCTCCGCGCCGGCATCGCCGGCCGGGCGATCCGCGTGCGCTTCTCGAACGAGCTATCGGATGAGCCTTTGCGTGTCGGCGCGGCGTCGATCGTACGGCTCGATGCGCAGGACAAACCGATCGCCGGCAGCTTGCGCTCGCTGACCTTCTCGGGCGCCACCGACACGGTCATCCCGGTGCGCGCACCCATGCTGTCCGATCCGATCGCCTATCCGGTCGCGGCCGGGGAACGGCTGGCCATCACGGTCTATTATCCGGAGGAAGCGGCGCCGCCGGCCCATGCCCAGATGGTCGATGTGGTCGCTGGCAACGCCACGAACTCAGTCGCGCTGACCAACCCGCAGCACGCACGTGCCCCCGGCGTGGTCAGCGGCCTGGAGGTGACCGGTACGGCCGCAACACGCGTGCTCGTCACGTTCGGCGATTCGATCACCGAGGGCGCCGGTGCATCCAAGGCAATGAGCTGGCCCGATCAGCTCGGCCGGCTGCTCGCTGCAAATCCGCGCGGACGCTGCTGGGCGATCGCCAATGAAGGGATTAGCGGCAATCGTCTGCTCAGCATGGGGCGCGGACCGGACGCCTTGTCGCGCTTCGACCGCGACGTGCTCGCGGTGCCCAACGCTACCCATGTCGTGATCCTTGAAGGCATCAACGATATCGGCAAGGTGCGCGACCCCAAGGACTGGCAGCCTCCCGCCGCCAACCTGATCGCGGCCTATGAGCAGATGCTGGCGCGGGCAAAGGCGCGTGGGCTCAAGGTGATCATCGGGACGCTGCTGCCATATGAGGGCGCCGCCTATGCCGACGCGGCAGGCGAGCAACGGCGCGAGACGGTCAATGCGTGGATCCGGGCGAATGCCAAGAGGTTCGATGGCGTGATCGACTTCGACGCGGCGATGGGCGAGCCCGGCAAGCCGACCGTGATGCGGCTGGCGGAGCAGATCGGGGATCATCTGCATCCGAACGATGCCGGCTATGCGCGGATGGCGAAGACGGCGCTGCCGGTGATTGTGGCGCAGGGTTGCCGGTAGACACGCGGGCGTCCATTTCTTCGTCACCCCGGCCTTGTGCCGGGGTCCGCTGCTCCACAACCGAGCTGAGGCGTTGTTGCGCGGTGGATGCCGGGACGAGCCCGGCATGACGACCAGCTAGGGACACAAGCTGCCGCGTTTGAGGCCATAGAGGTCGGCTTCAACGTTCGACGCGGATCAGATAGCTCGTCGTCGCCGGATTGCCGATCGGGATCTCCCAGCCGGGCTCGATCATCTTGCCGGATATCTCCTTGCCGATCGGGCGCGCCGAACCGTCGAGCGGCTGCGCGAACACGCCGATCGCGCCTTCCAAATCCTTGAGCGTCACCCAGCCGGTGATCGGCTCGATCAGTGTCGGGGCGGTGCCCCACACGGTCAGGTTCGATCCGCGCTCATCCCATTTCTGGCCGGTATTCTCGACGCGGCCGGTGGTGGTCAGCAGGATGCGGTTGGAGAGATTGAGCGGCTTTCCGTCGAGCGACGACAAGGTGATCACCGCGAACCGGTTTCTGATTTGCGCCGACAGGTTGCGCGTCTCGACCTTGTTGGCCGAAATGAAGCCAACTAAGGCTTGACTGCGCGGGCTGTCGACACTGACCAGCCCGTTCTTGCCGCCGTCGGTCAGCCAGCTGAGCTCGCCGGTATCCGAGACGATCGGGTTCATGGCCCCGAGCGGCGCCGGCAGGCTGGGTTTGCAGTCGAGGCACGATACGCGCGAGCCGTGGACCAGCGGGATGCGGACGTCGAAGCCGGGCGTGTAATAGGGCATCGCCGCGCGCGTCAGCCGCGCCGCCTCGCGGATCTGATCGGTCGAATAAGAGCGCGTCAGCATCGTCTTCGCCGCCGACACATCGCCGCGCAGGAAGATCATCGCGCCGACCGGCATCTGCGCCATCTTCACCGGATCGAGCGTCATGTCGAAATGGTCGGTGATCATCGGCGTCCACTCGCCCGCGACCTTGGTCTCGAACGTGTAGAAGAACACCGCATCCCAATCCTGCAGCGACGCATAGGAGGCCAGGATCGGGACCATCTCCGCGCCATAATCGGTCGGGAACGGCTCGTTGACCTCGCTGACCGTGAACGGTTTGCCCGCGACCGCGCTGCGCGCCAGCTTTAGGATGGTCGAGAGCTCGGGCGAATTGACCATCGGCTCGTTCCGCTGGCCGTAGATCGCCGGGTGCTGCCAATAGACATGCGCGTCGACGATGTCGGACTTGATCAGCGTGCGCAGCAGCGGCTGGTTGGCCATGAAATAGGTGTGATCGGCCATCGGGATGATCGGCACCTTCACCCCGACCTCATCCTTCAGGAACCGCTTCATCTCGTCGTGGAAGCCGATTTCGACCGAGGTCAGGAAGGCGATCTCGGCATCGAGCCGTAGGTGAGGCGCATCGGGATGATCGCCGCGGCGCATGAAAGGCACAGGCTGGTCGGAGGGGATGCCCGCCATGCGGTGCAGTTCGGCGACCTGAGCGGGCGTGCGATTCTTCGCCAGCCAGTCGTTGTACATCCTGACCAGCAACGCCTCGTAATGCGGCGTCATGTCGAGCTGATAGTTGAGCCCGTCCTTGGTCCGCTCGCCGCGCAACCAGTTGCGCGCCCAGAATTCGAGCAGCGAATTCTCGTTGACCACCTCGACCAGCGCCACCGCCGGATCGTCGGCATAACGCAGCCCCGTATAGGCGTTGCGGTGACCGAGCAGCTGCTTGGCGTAATCCTTTTGCAGCGCGACCAGCTCGGGCCCGAAATAGGTGAAGCCCTTGGCATTGTTGATCAGGTCGACATCGGGGACATTGTCGCCGGGTTTGAACACCCGCCCGACGTTCAGATTGAAGTCGGCATAGATGCCGTTCTTCTTGAGTTGGGCGATCCAGTAATCGAGGCGATCGAGCTGCTCGGGATTGAAATGCTGGCTATCGGGCAGGTCGCCGCGGATCAGTCCGCGCGGCGGATGGGTGAATGGCCCTGCGGTTGTCGAGATGCCGGCGCCTTCGTTGCGGATCGGGAAAGCTGTGTCGGGCCGGTCGAGGAAATGCAGCCGCACGCAATTGACGCCGAGCCGCGCCAATGCCGCAGCATAAGTCTCCGCCGCCTTGTGATCGGGAAGCTCGGCCGATCCCTTGGCCCAGCCGGTCATATTGAAACCCCAACACCGGAATCGCTTGCCGTCGCCGCGATAGAGATGCCCATCCTGGACGCGGATGAAGCCGTGGCTGCCGGCCGGACCGTCGTGCACGAAGCGCGCATCGGCCGCCGAATCGACGCGCACTTCGTGATCGATGGTGAAGGGCTGGAGCGCCGGCATATCCGACTGCGCACCCACCGCACTCGCGCCCAGCAATGCCGTGGCGATCGCCGCCCAACGGCTCCAGCGCACCACTCGCCGGTACTTTTTCATCACGTCCCCTGCTCTTCGGTATCGAATGCGGCACCGGCCCCGTGCCGGCAGCCGTCAGTACGGGATCAATGCGTCCGGATGCGTAGCGCGTAGGGGTATGACCCATCCGCCACCGGCGGCAGGCTGACCTTCAATCCTTCCGGCGTCTGCTGCCAGCTGATCTTGCCGCCATCGAGCAATTCGATGCTCTTGATCGGCGCATCGAGATAGGGCGTACCGGCATAGAGCGTCTTGATCAGCACCGCGCCGTCCTTGGGCCGTGCCAAGCCGAGCGCGTAGACAGCATTGCCCTTGGTGGTGAAGCGGATGTCGGCCGGCGTGAAGCCCTTGATCGCCGACTGCTCGACCTGACCGCCGACGCGGGTCTGGCCCGATTTGGTCGGGCCTTCGCCGAAATATTTGAACGGCCGCGTGCCGTAAATCGCCTCGCCATTGACCTTGAGCCAGCCGCCCATGCCCTTGAGCACCGAGACGATCTCGTCGGGGATCGTGCCGTCCGACTTCGGTCCGACATTGAGCAGCAGATTGCCGTTCTTGCTGACGATGTCGATCAGGTCGGCGATCAAGGATTGCGGGGTGCGATACGTGTCGTTCTTCGCATAGCCCCAACTCTTGAGGCTGACCGAGGTGTCCGATTGCCAAGGCGTCAACCGAAGCTGGTCGGTCTTGCCGCGTTCCATGTCGAACATGGCGCTGCCCTCGGCAAACTGGCCGCCCTTATAGGCGATGATCCCCGGCGCGCCCCAGCTCGCGCTGCGATTGTAATAATAGGCCGCGGTGTCGCGCATCCGCGATTCGAACATCGGCGCGGCGGTCCACCAGTCGAAATAGATCAATTCGGGATGGTATTTGTCGATCAGCTCCGACGTGCGCCCCATCCAGTCGTCCGTGAACGCCTTGCTCGGCGGCAACCATTCCTGGAGCTGATTGCCGTCTGGCCAATTGGTCGGCCCGTCCGCGGGGAGGCCCATCGGCGCGGCAGGGCCATAGAGGCCGGCATATTTCGGATCGTTCACGTCGGAATCGAACGTGCGGCCCATATAATACCACCACCAATGTTCGGCGCGGTGCGAGGACAGGCCGAAATGCATGCCCTTGGCACGCGCCGCCTTGGCGATCAGGCCGACGACGTCACGGTGCGGGCCCATCTCGGCCGCGTCCCATTCGGTCAGGTCGGACTGGTACATCGCGAAACCGTCGCAATGTTCGGCGACCGGGACGACGTAGCGTGCCCCCGCCTCGGAGAAGAGCTGGACCCAGGCGGCGGGATCGAACTTCTCCGCCTTGAACATCGGGATGAAGTCCTTGTAGCCGAACTTCGATTGCGGGCCGTAGGTCGCGACCTGGTGCTCGTAGGCAGCGTTGCCCGGCACGTACATGTTGCGCGAATACCATTCATTGGCGAAGGCTGGGACCGAATAGACGCCCCAATGGATGAAGATGCCGAACTTGGCGTCGCGAAACCAATTAGGCGTGCGGTAGCCGGCGCGAAGCGAGTCCCAATCGGACTTGAACGGCCCCTTCGCGATACCCGCTTTGACGTTGGCCAATTTGGTGGCGAGCTTCGCCTGATAGCCTGGGATTTCGGCCGACGCCGACGATGCCGCCAGGCCCAGCGCGGCACATGCCGCGGCCCCGCGCGCGATGCTCTTGAGCAACCTGGCCATCGCACTCTCTCCCGATCAAAGCGCGCGGCTCATGCCCGTCGCCAGAGTTTGGCGATCTAAATCACCGAACTTGGGACGATCAAGCTTTATTATCGTATCATACGATTAATTGATCGAGCGGACCGTTTACCATGGCTTGGATCGCGCCACCGCCAGGCCGCGCGTGTCGTTGGGCCAATTGCCGCAGACGGCGCAATAGAAGTGATAGAGCGCGCCGTCGTGATAGATCACGGCGGGCTTGTGAGCGAATTTCTCGTCGATCGACCCCGGCGCGCCGATGTCGATCACCACTTCGTCGACCTTCTTGAAGGCTGTCGGCGCGCGTCCGAGCGCGAGCATTTCGCGACACGGGCCGTCATTGGCGCGGCCGAAATAGAACATCCCCCACTCGCCGCGATGCTTCACAACGACCGGGTCGCTCGCGAAGCGCGCATCGGGGGCGCCGTTGGCGCCGTTGCGGATCAGCGGGTTGCCGGGGTGGCGCGTCCAGTTCTTGAGGTCCTTCGACGTGGCAACCCCGGTCTGCTCGAACCACGGCGTGCCCGTCGTCTTGGCATTGTAGTAGAGGTAGAAGGTGTCGCCTTCCTTGATGAGATAAGGCTTGTAGAGCCCGCCGCGTTCCCACTCCGCGCCGTCTTCCGGCCGCAGGATCACCGGGCCGCATTGCCAGTGAATGAAGTCGTCGCTCCAGGCGAGCCCGATCACCGCCGCGCCCTGCTCATAGCCTGCGCCGGGATAGGCGTGCCAGGCCGCGAGATACCGCCCGCCGATCTTGACCAGCCGTGCGGGCGACTGGAGTTCGTTTTCGCGCAGGATCGAGGCGCAGGCGACATTGTAACGGGTGACCGGGTCGTTGGGATCGCGCGCCAGGATTATGCCCTTGCGCGTCCAGTGCAGCAGGTCGGTCGACTCGCAGATCCCGGTCTGATAGCCCTGCCCGTCGAACCCGACATAGGTCAGATAGAATTTGCCATTGGCCGAGAAGACGAATGGACAATCGACCGATTTAGCGTCGAAATCGCCGGCAACGCCCGAGCCCCCCAGGATCAGCTTCGGATATTTGTACGGCGTGCGATAATCGGCGACCGGGTCGGTAGCGGTGCGCGCGAAGGCGGGAAGCGTCAGCGCGCCGGCAGCGCCCGCCGCCATACCGAGAATGCCACGGCGATCGAACTTGGCGCTTTCCATCATCCTGCTCCTGCATCGTGGCCGCGATCCGGCCGTGCAAGAATCACGGTATCGCCCCGCTGGCCGACGACCAAGCAAATTAATCATACGAATTGTGTTTTGTGGCGGCTCGCGCGGTTGCTTTATGCGCCATCGGCGTCATAGTCCGCGGGGGACAAGAACATGGGGACACGCGCTATTAAATTCCGGACCTCGGTCGATGTCTGACCGCGAGTTTCCCTATCAGGGCCGAGCCCGCGCCGCCTCGCGCAAGCCGGCAAGCCCGATGGAAGCCGAGATCAGCTTCCACAAATTCAACCGCAAGGCGCGATCGAACCACGACCAGGTCGCCCGCGCCTTGGGTATCGAGATCATGTCGGGCGTCTATCCGCCGGGCACGAGACTGCCCCACGAGGCCGATGTGCTCGAGCGGTTCGGAATCTCGCGCACCGTGCTGCGCGAGGCGCTGAAGACGCTGACCGCCAAGGGCCTGATCGCTTCCAAGTCGCGGGTCGGTACCAAAGTGCTCGACGCCACGCATTGGAACCTGTTCGACGCCGATGTGCTGTCGTGGAAGGTGGCGCAGGGATTCGACGAGAAGCTGAGCAACGACCTGGCCGAGATACGGCGGGCGATCGAGCCGCGCGCCGCCGCGCTGGCGGCGGAGCATGCCGATCGCGACATCATCGCTCAGCTGCGCCGCTGTATTGCCGACATGCGCGCCGCGACCGACAGCCGGCGGCAGTTCGCCGAAGCCGACCTGGAGTTCCACCGCGCGATCGGGGCCGCATCGGGCAACATGCTGATGCGCGCGCTGTCGGCGGTGATCGAGACGGCTCTGGTCGAGTCCTTCACCTTGAGTTCGCCGGTCCGCAATCTCGCCCAGCACGAGACGGTAGTGCGCAAGCACGAACTGATCGTCGACGCGATCGAAGCGCGCGATCCCCATTCCGCCGCGGTGGCGATGGACGCCGTGATCGTCCGCGGCGTCGGAGGCGTGGATGGTGGGCTGGTGACTTGATCTGGCAACTCCCCTCCCTGCCAGGGAGGGGAAACGGCTCAACCTCAGATGCTCCAACCGCCGTCGATGATCTGCACCTGTCCGGTCGTGTAGGTCGCTCCAGCCAGATAGACGACCAGATCGGCGATCTCCTCGGGCGAACCGATCCGGCCGATCGGCTGGCGTGCGATGAAGGCGGCGCGCGCGCCGTCATAATCGCCACCGGCGGACAGGCGATCCTGCAAGGACGGCGTCTCGACCGTTCCCGGACAAATCGCAGTGACGCGGATGTTGCTGCCGACGAAATCGGCGGCGATCGACTTGGTAAGCCCGACCACCGCTGCCTTCGTCACCGAATAAGCGAAGCGATTGGGCACCCCTTTCACGCTCGACGCCACCGACGACATGTTGATGATCGCGCCGCCCCCGCGCTCGACCATGCCCGGCAAAACCGCCTGGCAGGTCCGGGTCATCGCGACGACATTGAGCCGCCACGCAAAATCGAGATCGGCATCGCTCGTCTCGAGTACGTTTCCGCCATGGACAACCCCCGCGCAATTGAACAGCACGTCGATCGTCTCGTCGCCGAGCGCGGCGACCGCTTCGGGGTCGAGCACGTCGAGCCGACGCGTCTCGATCCGCTCGCCAGCCAAGCCCTCCAGCCCCGCTTCGTTGACGTCGGTCGCAATGACACGCGCTCCGGCGGCGGCGAGTGCCAACACCGAGGCGCGTCCAATGCCTTGTGCAGCGGCGGTGACGAGGGCGGTCTTTCCGGTCAGGTCGATCAACGTCTTGGTCCTCAAGGTTGGGGGATTGGCGTGCCGGGCACGTTGCCCGCGCTATAACAGGCTTCGACCAGCGCCATAGTGCGCCAGGCGTCATCGACGCGCGTCGCGAGTACCGTGTCCTCGCCCGCGGCGAAGCGCTGGAGATTGGCCATGGGGCCGATGAACGCGTCGGGAAACCAGGCGCCGGCAAGCGCGACTTGCTCCCAAGGTCCGCCACGCGGCGCCAGCCAGAGTTCGTCGGGTTCGCCTGCCGGATAATCGAGCAACACGCCCAACTTGGCCTGCGCCGCGCCGTCGGTACCCTCGACCCGGAAGCTCGCTTCCTGGTGGCGGCGGCCGAAATCGTGATGGTGGTTGATCGACAGCACCACCCGGAGCTTGTCGCCATAATCGAGCAGGATCGACGTGCGCGTGTCGGCAAGCTCGCTCGACGGATGGCCGAAGCTGCGCGCAAACACGCCGCGTGGATCGCCGACCAAGGCACGGATCGTGTCGAGATAATGGATCGAATGGCTGACGATCTCGACCCGCGGATTGGGCTTGAGGTGCGGGAACAGATGCCAGGGGGTGACGAGGTTGATGCGCACCTCAACCTCGACGAGTTCGCCCAGCCGGCCTTGCCTGATCGCGTCGGCAATCGCGAGCATCATCGCCGAATAACGCAGTTGGAAATTGACCGAGGCGGTCAGCCCGCGCGCCTGCGCCATATCGCGAATGGCGGTCGCTTCTGCGAGGTCGAGCCCCATCGGCTTCTGCAGCAGCACCGCGGCCCCTTTGGGCAGCGCTTCGAGGATCGCACGATGCGCGACCGGGGGTGCGGCGACGTCGAATACCGCATCGGCCCCTGCCGCTTCCTCGATCGAGGCGAAAACGTGCGGCACGTCCCATTGCGCGGCGAGCGCCCTAGCGCGATCCTGGTCGAGATCGAACAATCCAACGACCTCGAATCCCGCCTTGCGATGGGCGGGCAGATGCGCGTCGGCGACGATGCCGCCGGTCCCGATGATCACGATCGGCCGCGGCTTCGACGGCATCGGCCATTGCTGCTGGAGCGCAGTCATGGCGTCGCCCTCGCCTGTGCCTCGGCGAGCAGGTCGGCGGTCGTGCGGTCGGTCGTCACCGCCGCCGTCATCAGGTCGTCGACGATATGGCTGATCCGCGCCAGATCGGCCGTCAGCGGCATCTCGCGCGCATGTTCGTGGAGCCATTCGAGCTTGTGGTAATAGGGCATAAGCGCATTGATCTCAGTATCGGTCCAGGTCGAGCGCCGCACCCCGATCGCGCCTTCGGTCGTGGTCAGCCGATCCATCGGCGCGGTCGCGCAATGGCGCAGGAAATCCCAGGCGAGTTGCTTGTTCGCCGAACCCGATCCGATTGCGAGCACCCAGAAGACGTTGAGCGAGACGCTGCGCCCGCCCGGCCCCGCCGGCAGCGGTGCGACATCGACCAGCCCGCGCACCTTGCTGTCCGCGGCGGTGTCGGCATAGGCCGCGAAGCCGAACCAGTTCGCCATCAGCGCAACCTTGCCCTCGGCGAACAGCCCGCCCGATTGGACGCTGTCGAGCGACCTGCAGTCCGGCGCGATCGCCTGTTGGTCGGTTGCCAGCGTTCGCAGGAAGTCGAGCGCGGCATGCGCGACCGCCGAGGTGAAATCCGGCCGGCCCGCAGCGTCGAAAACTTCGCCGCCGCGCGACCAGATGTGAATGCAGAAATCGTAGAAACTGTTGTGCCCGTCGGGAAACAACGCCAGCACGGTGCCGTAGCGCCCGCTGGCGGGATCGTGGTGCCGCCGCGCGAGAGCGTGAAACTCCTCCCACGTTACCGGAGGTTTGGCGATCAAGTCCTTGCGATAGATCAGGCATTCCGGACCGTCGTGATAGGGCATTGCCCAAAAGCCGCCATCGAACCGCTGCAGCCCTGTCAGCGACGGGCTCCAGGCGTTGGGGAAGTCCGCGATCGGCGCGCGTGCCATGTGCGGCGTCAGATCCTCGAGCAGACCATCGGCGACCGCCTCGGCCAGCCAATCGGTGTTGAGGAAGGCGATGTCCCATGCGCCGGTCGCGAGCCCGCGCTCCGCGATCGCGCTTTCGTGCAGCGGATTGAGGTCCATCGCCACTGCTTCGAGCTCGGCTTCGACGCCATGACTGCGCGTGAAATCGGCGAATTGCGCGGCAATCGCGCTTTCGAACGGTCCAAAGCGGCGTACCGCGATGCGGAGCTTCGTCATCAACCGGCCTCCGCCACGGCCGGCGCTTGGGGTGCCGTGTCGACCGTAGCGCGGCGCGCGCGTCGGCGATCGCCGCCGACCGTGTAGATCGCCGCTGCGGCGATCACCACCGCGCCCTCGATCAGCCCCTGATAGCTCGCTCCGAGGTCGAGCACGTTGAACCCGTTGGTCAGGGTGAACAGCAGCAGGGCACCGATGACGGTCTTGAGCACGCTGCCCGCGCCGCCCAGCAGCGACGTGCCGCCCAGGATCGCGGCAGCGATCACGGTGAGCTCGGTGCCCTGAAGCGCGGTCGGGTTGATCGCACCCAACCGGCAACCGAACAGCACGCCGGCGAACCCGGCCGCTGCGCTCGACAGGACGAAGGCGCCGAGCTTGTAGGCGTGGACGTTGATCCCCGACAGCCGCGCCGCCTCGGCGTTGCCGCCGACCGCGTAGATTCGCCTCCCGATGACGGTGAAGCGCAATACCGCCCAGACCGCGAGGGTGAACAGCGCGAGATAGACGACTGGCGCCGCGACGGTGAAATCGCGACCCGCGAGCAGCGCCAACGCGCCGACGACAATGCCCGCCAACGCGTCCAGCGGCCGCCTCTTCCATGCCGCGAGCGCCAACAGCGTCGCCGCGAACAGCAGAGCCGCCCAGAAGATCGGCACGCGCGTGCTCTCGAACGCCAGCATCTGCTGGAGCACGTCGGGGCGCTCGACCATCAGCGAACGTCCGTCGGTGAGGACCAGCACCAGCCCCCTGACCGCGGTGAGCGTGCCGAGCGTGACGATGAAGGCATTGATCCCGACGAACTGCACTACTGCACCGTTGAAGATGCCGACCGCGATCGCGGTGATGATCGCGGCGCCGGCAGCCAGAGGGAAGCCGATGCTCGGCGCCAGGCCGACCAGCACCGCGGCGGCGAGCGCGGCGACCGAGGCCACCGACAAGTCGAACGCGCCGGTGATCAGCATCACCGTCATCGCCACGCCCATGATCCCGACCAAAGACGCCTGGTAGACGATGTTGCCGAGATTTTGCGGCGACAGATAATTGGGCAGGCCCCGCGAGTGCGCGATCGCCGCGAGCAAAGCGAGCAGGATCAGCAGCGCGTAATAGACGCCCGCTTCGCGTAACCCGAAGGTCCGGCGCCAGTCGATGGATCGGGTCATGCGGCGATTTCCGTTCTGGATTGGGTTCCACTGGCGAGTTGGATCAGCCCGGCCTCGTCAATCGTCGCCGGATCGACCTCGGCCACGATCGCGCCGTCGCGCAGCACCAGGATGCGGTCGGTGACGGCGAGCAATTCCTCGAATTCCGAACTGATCAGCAAGACCGCCAATCCCTGATCGGCAAGGCGACGGATCAGCCGCAGGATATCGGTACGTGCGCCGATATCGATCCCGGCGGTCGGCTCGTCGAGCAGCAGGACGCGGGTGCGCGGGGTTAGCCATTTGGCGATCACCACCTTTTGCGCATTGCCGCCGGACAGCTCGCCGACCAAAGCGTCGGCATCGGGTGCCTTGATCGCGAGATCGTCGATCGCGGCAATCGCCGCATCGTGTTCTCGGCGCGGCGCGATCAGCCAGCCGTCATGCGGCAGAGCTATGTTCTCGGCGATCGTCATGCCGGAAATGAATCCCTGTGCGGCGCGATCTTCCGGCACCAAGGCGACGCCCGCAGCCACCGCAGCGGCCGGCTCGCGCCCTATCTGTTCGCCGCCGACCAGAACCGAGCCCCGCGCTGCCGGATCGGCACCGAAGATCGCGTGGAGCAATTCGCTACGCCCCGAGCCGAGCATGCCGGCGATGCCGACGATCTCTCCGCCGGTAGCGGAGAAACTCGTCGGCGCGAGCTTTCCGGGCGACGTCAGGTTGCGGACGTCGAGCAAGGCTTCGCCCGTCGAACGCTGTCGCTCGACCCTCTCCAGGACGGTAACGGCGCGCCCGGCGATCGCCGCCGCGATTGCCGCTTCGTCGAGATCCGCAGTCCGGGCGCCAAGGACCGCGCGGCCGTCGCGCAGCACGGTGACTTCGTCGGTCAGCGCGACGATCTCGTCGAGGAAATGCGATACGAACAGCACCGCCCGCCCCTCGCCGGCCAGGCGGCGGATGGTGCGATAGACTTGCTCGCGCTCGTCCCCGGCCAGCGATGCGGTGGGCTCGTCCATGATCAGCAAGGCAGGATCGCTCATCAGTCCTTGCGCGACCGCAACCATCTGGCGCGTACCGATGGGCAGATCGCCCACGATCGCATCGAGGTCGAACGGATCGCCCAGCGACCGCGCGACCGTCGCGGCCCGATCGCGCGCGGCGCGGTCGATGCGCCATCCGCCGGCCTGTTCGAGAAGCATGTTCTCGAGCACCGACAATGTGGGGACGAGCGGGATATGCTGATAGATCGTCGCGATACCGCCGGCGCGGGCGGCACGCGGATTGGTCCACCGCACCGTCTGGCCGCGCCACGTGATGTCGCCGCCGCTCGCCGGGATCGCTCCGGCGAGGACCTTGATCAAGGTCGATTTGCCGGCACCGTTCGCTCCAAGCAATCCATGGACGCTGCCTGTATGCACGGTCAAATCGACCCCGCGCAAGGCGGCAGTGCCGTTGGGCCAGACCTTCTCCAGCCCGTGCAATTGGAGAAGCGGTGCCTCTACCATTGCCCGACGCATTCGCCGATCGTCGCGCGAGTAACGGCGGGGATCGGATAGGTGCGGAAGCGCGGTGCGGTGTCGTTCTTGTCATGGAGCGCCGCGAACACCAGGGCGCCGAGCGCTTCGGGCTTGAAGCAGACCGTGCCGTCGACCGCGCCGGCCTTGATCGATGCGATGCCGAGCTTCGATCCGCCGACTCCGATCAGCCGCGCCTGTGAACCGCCAGCGCGGACCGCGCGCGCGCAGCCGATCATCATGTCGTCGGCCTCGTTGTAGAACAGGTCGATATCGGGGTGCGCGGCGAGGATGTTCTGGCACGCCGCCTCGCCGCCCTCACTGGTCCAGTTGCCGGGCTGCGATGCGACGACGTCATAGCGTGCCCCCGCAGTATCGAGCGCCGCGCGGAAACCCCGCGCGCGCTGCTCGACCTCGGGGAACCCGGCGGCCCCTTCGATGATCGCGATCCGCGCCGGCCGGCCGTGGGGCAGCCAGCGCAATGCCAGGCTCCCCGCCGCGCGTCCCGCCGCCACTTCATCCTGCGAGGCGAGCGCGACGAGGCCCGGATAGACGTCCTCGACCGATCGCGTCTTGGGATCGCCGACCAGCGCCGCGACCGCCGCGATCGGCACGTTCTGCGCATTGGCGCGGCGCACCCAACCCTGGGCGACGACCGAGTCGAGCGGCATCACCGCGATCCCGGCAACGTGCTGCGCGATCAGATCGTCGATATCGTTGGCCTGTTTCTGGACGTCTCCCTTGGCGTCGAGCACCACCGCGCTCGCGCCTGCGCGGTTGGCGGCGTCGCTGAATCCCTTGGCGATCGCGGCGGCGAAGGGATAGCTCAGGCCGACCGTCGACAGGCCGTATCGCGGCCCGCCTTTATTGCTGCTGGTGACAACGCCCGCCTCTGCCTGTGCCGCTTGCCGCACCCCGATCAGCGACGCCGCCGCCACCCCGGCGACAGCCATGCTCAGAGCTATCGGGATCGGGCGCAGCCGCATCGATCAGTCGGCCGGGCGGCGCGCCACGAGGTAGAGATGCTCGCACGCCAGCACGGTCTCCCCGCGCTGGTTGCGGATGTCGACCGCCTCGGTGACGACGCCATGCGATGCCCGTTTGGGATGATCGCGCTTGTCGGCGATACGCGTGATCGTCGTGATCGTGTCGCCGATATGTACCGGGCGAATGAAGCGCAGCCGGTCATAGCCGTAGGACATTGCATGCGGGTTGATCGTCGTCGCGGTCAGCCCGATGCCGATGGCGAAGACCATCGTGCCATGAGCGATGCGCTGGCCGATGTCCTGCGTCGCGCACCATTCGGCATCCATGTGGTGCGGGAAGAAGTCGCCGGTGTGGCCGGCATGGACGACGAAGTCGGTCTCGGTGATGGTGCGGCCAAACGACGTGCGCTCGCTACCGACCTCATAGTCCTCGAAATATTGCTCGACGATCATTGGCCAAACTCCCGGTCGATGGATGCGCGGTCGGCTCCGAGCCGGGGTGCCGCGCGCGGGGACGTGAGGATCGCGCCGTCGACGCGGATCGGGCAGCGGGTCAGCGTCAGCGCCGCGCCATCGGGCGAGCGCACCTGTTGCGTCGCATCGAGCGCGGCGAAAGCCGGCTCCGCCATCAGCGCCGGCCAGTCGAGGACCGGCGCGGCCCAGATTCCGGCGGGTTCGAGCAAGGCCAGCCAATCGGCCGTCGCGCGTGTCGCGAGATGGTCGCGGATCAATGCCTTGATCGCGTCGCGATCGGCGAACCAACGGTCCGGCGCGAAGTCCGCCAGCGGAGGCAGATCGATCACGTCACTCAGCCGATCGACCGGCGTCATCGCCAGCGCGAGATAGTCGTCGGCGGTAGCGTAGATGCCGTAGGGCGCGGCGAGGTAGACGTTGCCATTGGCCACGTCGCTGCGCGCCGGCATCGCGCCGCCGCGGTTGAGATATACCGAGAGATGTTCGAACTGGAGATCGATTGCGGTCTCGATCAGGCTGACGTCGACCCGCCCGCCTTTGCCGGTCACACCGCGCCGCACGAGGAGAGCCAATATGCCCTGACAGAGCTGCGCGCCTGCCATCATGTCGGTGATCGACAGCCCCGCCGGCACCGGCGCGCCGCCGGCATCGCCCGACAACCAGGCGATGCCCGACAGCGACTGGACGAGGAGATCCTGTCCGGGACGATCGCGCCAAGGCCCATCCGGACCGTAGCCGCTGACGCCGGCATAGATCAGGCGCGGATTGAGCGCGCACACCCGATCCCAACCCAGGCCGAGCCGGTCCATGATGCCGGGGCGGAAATTGTGTATCAGGACGTCGGCGCGCGCGATCAGTGCCTTCACCGCGGCGAGATCGCCCTCGTGCTTGAGGTCAGCGGTATAGCTTTGCTTGCCGCGATTGATCGCGTGGAACAGCGCGCTGTCCTGGTCAAATGCCGTTTCGGCGAGGAACAGCGACCGACTGGCATCGCCTCCGTCGGGCCGCTCTACCTTGATCACGCGCGCGCCGAGATCGCCGAGGCGCAGCGCGCAGGACGGGCCGGCGAGGAACTGACTGAAATCGAGCACGACAACGCCGTCGAGCGGCAACGCGCCGGGCGATCCATCCTCGCCTTGGTGCCGCACCGCCGCTTCCACTCGATCATCTCCCAAAAGTATGACTATATTATCTTTGTCGAACTGCTATTGGCGGCCGTATGGCAAGTCAACCGTTTCCCGAACGCGCGACGATCAAATCAATGGAGCAAGGCGCGACATGCGCGGCATGACCTGGAACCATTCACGCGGCTTCGATCCTTTGGTCGCCGCATCGGCCGAGTGGAAGGCGCTGACCGGCGAGACGATCGAGTGGGACCAGCGCTCGCTCCAGGATTTCGAAAGCTATCCGGTCGAGGATCTCGCGCGGCGCTACGACCTCATAGTGATCGACCATCCCCATGTCGGACAAGTCGCCGCCAGCGGCTGCCTGTTGCCGATCGACGAGGCGATCGACTGCTCCACACTGGGAGGGATCGCGGCCGGCTCGATCGGCGGATCGTATGAGAGCTACACCTGGGCGGGACATCAATGGGCGCTGCCGATCGACGCCGCCGCGCAAGTACAGGCATGGGTGCCGTCGCGCATCGCAGCACCGGTGACCGACTGGCGTGCGCTTGCCGCACTCGCGGCGGACGGTCGCGCCTCGCTGCCGCTCAAGCCGCCGCACAGCTTGATGAGCCTGTTCACCTTGTGCGGCCTCGCCGGCCTGACACTCGACGACGCAGGCGACGACCTCTTCCCCGCCGAGGCCGCGCACGCTTATGATCTGCTCGCGACGATCGCCGGACAGGTCGACGAGCGGGCTTATGCGATGGATCCGATCGACATGCTCGAGGCAATGGCCGATCCCGCCGGCGAACTGGCAGTGGCGCCATTGATTTACGGCTATGTCAGCTATTCGATCGACGGCTTCCGGTCGGAGACCGTCCGCTTCGCCGACATTCCGGCGCTCGACAATGGCCCCACGGGATCGACGCTCGGCGGCACCGGGATGGCGGTGTCGGCCTATGGCAGCAATCCGCCCGCCGCGGCGCGCTTCGCCGCATGGGTTGCCAACGGCAAAGCGCAGCGCGACCTGATCGCGCCGCGTGGTGGCCAGCCCGGCCATGCCGATGCCTGGGACGCGGACAGCGTCAACGCCGCGACCAACGATTTCTATCGCGCCACCCGCGCGACGCTCGACCGGGCCTGGGTGCGGCCGCGGCATGACGGGTACATGCCGTTCCAGCATGCAGCGTCCGAACGGATAAACGACGCGTTGCGCGGCGGCGAGCCCGCGGTCGAGGCGATCGCGGCGCTCAACCAGCTCTATCGAGCGAGCCGATGACCGCACCGCTCGACGGCCTCCTCGTCATCGACATGGCCCAGTTCCTGTCGGGCCCGTCGGCGGCTTTGCGCCTCGCCGATCTTGGCGCGCGCGTGATCAAGGTCGAGCGGCCCGATGGCGGGGACATCTGCCGCACCTTGTATCTCAGCGACACCGATGTCGCGGGCGATTCCACGCTATTCCATGCGATCAACCGCAACAAGCAGAGCCTTGCCGCGGATCTCAAAGACCCCCTCGACGCGCGGCGCGTTCATCGACTGATCGACCGGGCCGACGTCGTCATCCAGAATTTCCGGCCCGGCGTCGCCGAACGTCTCGGCTTCGGACCGGCGGCACTCCGCGCACGCAATCCGCGGCTGATCGTCGGCAGCATCTCCGGTTACGGCGAGGGCGGACCATGGGCCGGTTTGCCGGGCCAGGACCTGCTCGCCCAGGCCGTGTCCGGCGCGATGTGGCTGAGCGGCAGCGCGTCGGATGGACCCGTCCCTTTCGGACTGTCGGTCGCCGACATGCTCGCCGGCCATATCCTGGTCGAAGGGATATTGGCCGCGCTGGTGCGGCGCGGGATCAGCGGCGACGGCGCCACGGTCGAGACCAGCCTGCTCGAGGCGATGGTCGACCTCCAGTTCGAGGTCCTGACCACGCATCTCAACGACGGTGGCCGGCTTCCGCAGCGCGCGGCAGTCGACAACGCCCATGCCTATCTGGCGGCACCCTATGGCGTCTATCGAACGGGCGACGGTTGGCTCGCGCTGGCGATGACTCCGCTCGACCTGCTCGGACGATCACTCGACCTTCCGCTCGCGGGGCGCGATGCCTTTGCCGAGCGCGACGCGATCAAGGCGGAGATCGCGACACGGCTCGAGGACGGCACGACCGGACAATGGATCGACCGACTGCGCGCCGACGGCATCTGGTGCGCGCCGGTCGACGACTGGCCGACCTTGCTCGGGGAAGAGGCGTTCACGCGGCTCGATATGCTCCAGCGCGTCGCGCGCGGCAGCACCCCGATCACCACCACGCGCGCGCCCGTTAGCGTGGATGGCGCGCGTGTCGGCGCTTCGACAGCGGCGCCTCGGATCGGCGAGCATAGCGACGCCATCATTCGCGAATTCTCGCTCGACGACTAAGTCGCGCAAAAAGATGGGCGCGAACGGGAAGGTTCGCGCCCAGTCGGAGGTCCGGGAAGTTACCGCCGAACCTCCGCCCTGCGCGAAGGTCCGGCTCGGTGGAGATGGTCTGGTTCAGTATTTGATGCGCACGCCGACCATGAACTGACGATCGTCGATCGTGAACTGACCCGGCTGCGTCGAGACCTGGTAATATTGCTGGATCTGCGTCCGCAGGATGTTCTGCGCGTCGAACGTCAAGGTGAAGTGCTTGCCGACATCCACGTTCAGCGAGGCATCGAGCCAACCATACCCCTTGGTGTAGACTGGGAACACATAGGAGACAGTCGTTCCACCCGGCGGGGTGTAGCCACCGGCCAGGATGCTCGACAGGAAGCTCGACCGGTAATTATAGGCGACGCGCGCCGAGACGCCGTATTTCTCGTAAATGCCGGCAATGTTGAAGCTGTTCTTCGACAATTGCGTCAGTGGCGCGGTAAAACCGACGAGCGAGCTCGGTGCCTTACTATCGGCATAGGTGTAATTGGCCTGCAGGCCGAGGCCCGACAACGCACCCGGCAGGAAATCGAAGAACTGCTGATACCCAACTTCGACGCCCTTTACCGTGCCGGGATCGGAGTTGATGGGAAGCGATACCGTATAGCCGGAAACGCCGTCGATCGTCTGTCCGGGCGTGGCGCGGGTGAAGATGAAGCCCTTCACGCGCTTATAGAAGCCCGCGACGTAGAGAGAGCTCGACTTGCCGAAATACCATTCCAGCGACGCGTCGGCGTTGGTCGACGTGATCGGCGACAGGTTCGGGTTTCCGCTCGACGCCGCCAATTGACCCGGAACGACGGTAACCGCCGGCGACAGCTGGCTGAAGTCCGGCCGCGTCAGCGTTTTCGAACCCGCCAGGCGAAGCTGCAGATTATGCGTGAGGTGAATGCGAATGTTCGCGCTCGGCAACCACTTGTCGTAGGAATTGTCGACGATCACCGGCTCGACCGCCTGTGGGTCGTCCAATACGTAAGTGGTGATGTTATTGACGATGACCTTGTGCCTCTTCAGCTGGAAGCCGTTGATGCTGTCCTCCGTGCGGACCCAGCGCACGCCGACATTGCCGTCGATCACATCGCCGAAGTTGAACTTCGCCATGACGTAACCGGCGTAGCTCTTCTCGTCCGCGGCGAAGCCCGCGAGCTGATTGCTGATCGAATTGGGGTTCGGCGCGGCCAAGCCCAGTGCGCTTACCACACCGCTGAAATTATTCTTCAGGTTCGCCGGCAGCGCGTATGGATAGTTGCGCTGGAAATCCAAGCCGGAACCGACGCCGGAATAGAAATCGCCGAACTGGTTCGCGGTGAACAGCGAAGGATAGAGAGCGGGATTGGTCGCCTTGGTCTGCCCCGTATAGCGCACCGGGTTTTGCTGTGCGACGGCGCGGTCCGAGAAACGGAAGCCGACGTCGATCGCCGTCAGCGGACCTGCGTCGAACTTATATTCGCCGTCCAGGCGGCCCGCCCATTCGTGACCGACATAATGGTTTTCGTTCCGCGTCAGGCCGCCGACCGTGTAGTTCGAGATGTTCGCCAGATCGAATCCCGGCGTCGACGAGGACGGCGGATTGGTGCCTACATATTGCGTGAACACCGGCGCATGCGTCACCAGATCGAGTTCGGTGTACCAGAGGTCGCTCTTCGACTTGGTATAGCTGCCGTCGCCGGTCAGCGTGAAATTGCCGCTGGTCCACTTGCCCTTGAGCGATAGCTGCTTGTTGACGTCGCGCAGGTCACGCTCCGTGCCGCCCGCCGTGATGATCTGGTTGCTGTAGCTGGCCTGGCTGACGTCGTTGGTGCTGCCGAAATAGCTGACGCTGCCGGGAATGTACGCCGAACCTGCCGTCGGAATGTTCGCCGAATATTGCTGCTGATTGGTACGGAAGCGCTGATATTGCCCCTCCAGCGAGAATTCGAGATTGGACGCCGGGCGCCATTGCAGCGCGGCATTGGCACCGATGCGCTGGCGGTTGCCGTTGATCAGCACCTGATAATTGCCGTTCGGCGCGAAGACCGTGCGCGTGGGATCGATCTGGCTGGCCAGCCCCGGCACGCGCGGCGTCGGCGCTCCGGTCGAGTCGAGATCCTGGCGGTAGGAGCGCTCTTGATACGAAACCGCTGCCAGGACGCCGATCTCGCCGATCCCGGTCTGCCACCGGTCGGACACGAGAAGCGACGCCATCGGCTCCGACTTCTTGATGCGGTCGGCATAGACATTGCGCAGCGTGGCACTGACCGTCGCGTGGGCGAAATCGAACGGCAAATGGGTGCGTATGTCCACGGTGCCGCCCAGACCGCCTTCGATGAGGTCGGCAGTCGGCGACTTGTAGACGTCGATGCGGCCGATCAGCTCGGCGGGAAGATCCTGAAGATTGAACGTGCGGCCGCCACCGGCAGTGAAGGTCTCGCGGCCATTCAGCGTGGTCTCGACTTGAGGAAGACCGCGGATGGCGATCGACCCGCCCTCACCGACGTCACGCGAAACCTGCACGCCGGTAATGCGCTGCAATGCCTCGGTCGCGTTGTTGTCAGGCAGCTTGCCGATATCCTCGGCGACGATCGAGTCGACGATCGACGCCGCGTTGCGCTTTACGTTCTGTGCCGACTGAAGACTGGCCCGAACGCCCGTGACAACGATCTCCGCGGGGGCCGATCCATCGGCAGTTTGCGGGGCGGCGTCAGCCGCTTGCGGCGCTGCCGTTGCCGCGTCCTGCGCATGGGCAACACCGGCGGCTAGGCCAGCGATCATCGCGCCAAGCGCGACTCCGCAACGAATCTGACGAGAATAGTTCATTCCTCTCCTCCCAACGCGATCTCGGCGTATTCGCCGCATTTTGATTTGTACTACTAATTTCGTGATATTGTATGATTATATGCTTGTCAATCGCCGTTGAAGAGGGCTCGCCGAGTGGCGAATGTGATATCATCATATTGATATTTAATGATATTATGGATTTGCGCCGGGCAGGGTTGATGCAATGGACCAACCTCGTTAATTATGTCTGAGTTATTGGAGATATCCCTTGATAGACGGTTCCATGCTGATCGGTGCCGAGGCGCGCCAGGCCGACGCCCGTTTCACCTCTGTCGACCCGGCGACCGGAGAGGCGATGCAGCCCGATTTCTCCTCTGCCGGGCCCGAGGCGGTAGACGCGGCTTGCGCGCTGGCCGAGGCGGCTCTCGCAGCCTATGCGGCGACCACACCCGAAAGCCGCGGCGCGTTCCTCGATGCCGCGGCGCAGGCGATTCTCGATATCGGCGATGAATTGATCGTCCGCGCTATGCAGGAAAGCGGCCTGCCCCGCGCAAGACTTGAGGGCGAACGCGCGCGAACCGTCGGACAGCTTCGCCTGTTCGCGTCCGTCGTCCGCCAGGGCGACTGGCTCGACGCGACGATCGACCCCGCCCTTCCCGACCGTCAGCCGTTACCGCGCCCCGATCTTCGGCGGATGAATCTCCCGCTGGGCCCCGTTGCGGTATTCGGCGCGTCGAATTTCCCGCTCGCCTTTTCGGTTGCCGGCGGCGACACCGCCTCGGCATTGGCGGCGGGCTGTCCGGTCGTGGTGAAAGGCCATCCCGCGCATCCCGGCACCGGCGAACTCGTGGCGCGCGCGATCGCCGCGGCGGTGGCGTCGAGCGGCTTGCCGGGGGGCGTCTTCTCCTACCTCCCCGGCGAGACCAATGCGCTGGGCGCGGCGCTGGTCGCCGATCCGCGGATCAAGGCGGTCGGCTTCACCGGATCGCGCGGCGGCGGGCTGGCGTTGGTACGGATCGCGGCGGCACGCGCCGAGCCGATCCCGGTCTATGCCGAGA
>NZ_BCYZ01000019.1 GCF_001598455.1 Sphingomonas pruni NBRC 15498 | reverse complement strand
CCCCTGCGAGGGAGGGGCTGGGGGTGGGTTGAGCGGCGGGCGAGGCTCGATGCCTCGTCCGACGCTGTCTTGGTGTTGGGCTAGTGAGTCTTTTGGGCGCGCAGACGCGCGCACCCACCCCCGGCCCCTCCCTTTTCAGGGAGGGGAGCCGAAAGGGCGACGCCTGCGCTTACAGCACGAAGCGGCTGAGGTCGGTGTTGCGGGCGATCGAGGCGAGTTGCTTGTCGACATAGGCGGCGTCGATCGTCAGTGTGCTGCCCGACCGATCCTCGGCGTCGAAACTCACTTCTTCGATCAGCTTTTCCATCACCGTCTGCAGCCGGCGCGCGCCGATATTCTCGACCGCGGCGTTCACTTCCGCCGCGATCCTGGCCACGGCGCGAATGCCGTCGTCGGTAAAGTCGATCGTCACGCCTTCGGTCGCGATCAGCGCCTTATACTGTTCGGGCAGCGAGGCCTTGGTATCGTTGAGGATGGCGACGAAATCGTCCTCGGTCAGGCCCTTCAGCTCGACCCGGATCGGCAAGCGACCTTGAAGCTCGGGCAGCAGGTCCGACGGCTTGGCGACGTGGAACGCGCCCGACGCGATGAACAGGATGTGGTCGGTCTTCATCGGCCCGTATTTGGTCGCGACCGTCGTCCCCTCGATCAGCGGCAGCAGGTCGCGCTGGACGCCCTCGCGGCTGACCGATCCGCCGCGCACGTCGCTGACCGCGATCTTGTCGATTTCGTCGAGGAACACGATGCCGTTGGACTCGGCATCGGTCAGCGCGACCCGCGCCACGTCTTCCTGGTCGAGCCGCTTGTCCGCCTCTTCCTCGACCAATTTGTCCCAGGCCGAGGGCACGGTCAGCTTGCGGCGCTTCATCTGGCCCTGGCCGAATGCCTTGCCCATCATCTCGCCGAGATTGATCATGCCGACCTGGCCGCCGCCGGGAATCTCGAACGGCATCTGGGGAGCGGCCTCCAGTTCGATCTCGATTTCGGTCTCGTCCAAATGGCCGTCCTTGAAGCGCTGGCGAAACGCCTCGCGCGTCGCGGTCGAGCTGTCGCGCCCCGTGAGTGCGTCGAGCAGGCGATTCATCGCCGCCTCTTCGGCCTTGTCCTTGACCGCGACGCGGCGGCGCTCCTTCTCGAGCCGGATCGCTTCCTCGACCAGATCGCGCGCAATCTGTTCGACGTCGCGGCCGACATAGCCGACTTCGGTGAACTTGGTCGCCTCGACCTTGACGAAGGGCGCGTCGGCGAGCTTGGCCAGGCGGCGCGAAATCTCGGTCTTGCCGCACCCAGTCGGGCCGATCATCAGGATGTTCTTGGGCGTCACCTCGTCGCGCAGATCGGCCGAGAGGCGCTGCCGGCGCCAACGATTGCGCAGCGCGACGGCGACGGCCTTCTTGGCGTCGGTCTGCCCAATGATATGCGCGTCGAGTGCGGCGACGATCGCCTTGGGAGTCAGTGTGTCGTTCATCTCGTTCTCATTCCCCTCCCTGCAAGGGAGGGGTTAGGGGTGGGTTAGCGGCGACGGGGCTCGATGCCCCGGCGTCGCTTTATGGCGAGGACAGGAGCTCGCCTATGGCTCGCACCCACCCCCGGCCCCTCCCTTGCAGGGAGGGGAGTTTTCAATTCGCGCTGTCGAGGCTCTCCACGGTCACGCGGTCGTTGGTATAGACGCAGACCTCCGCGGCGATCTTCATCGCCTTGCGGCAGATCGTCTCGGCGTCTTCTTCATATTCGGCCAGGGCCCGGGCAGCAGCGAGGGCGTAATTGCCGCCCGACCCAATCGCGGCGATCCCCGCCTCCGGTTCGAGCACGTCGCCATTGCCGGTCAGGATCAAGGTCACATCCCTGTCGGCGACGATCATCATCGCTTCCAGGTTGCGCAGATATTTGTCGGTCCGCCAATCCTTGGCGAGGTCGACCGCGGCCCGCATCAATTGGCCGTTGGCGCGTTCGAGCTTGGCCTCGAGCCGCTCGAACAGGGTGAAGGCGTCGGCGGTCGCGCCGGCAAAGCCGGCGATCACGCTGCCGTCGCCCAACCGGCGCACTTTCTTGGCATTGGGTTTCATCACCGTCTGGCCGGCGGTCACCTGGCCGTCGCCGATGACGATCACCTTGCCGTTCTTGCGCACGGAGAGAATTGTCGTGCCGTGCCACGTCATCTTGTCGCTCATGCCCGCCATGTAGGCATCGGTTGCGCGGGCGCAACATCACCCTCCCCGTAGCGGGCGAAGAGTGGTACCTTGCGCAGGACACGCTGCCGCTACGGCAAGCGATGTCGGGTCGATCCAATAATTGCGCCGCCGAAGGCGGCAGAAGGTGACGGTAGCGACGCGTTTCGGCGCGGAAAAGAAAGGGGTTTCAACATCATGGCGAGCGAATTTCCCAAGGATATCGGACAGCCTCCGGTCGGGGGCGGCATGGTCGGGCGCATTCAGCGGCTGATATTGAAACCCAAGGACGAATGGCCCGCGATCGACGCCGAGCCGATGACGGTGCAGGGCATCCTGATGGGCTGGGTGGCGCCGCTCGCGGCAATCGGCCCGGTCGCTCGCCTGATCCAGGGCCAGATATTTCCGATGAGCGTGTTCGGCGTCACCTGGCGTCCGCCATTGCTCGGCGCGATCGTCACCGCAATCCTGACCTGGTTGCTGGCGATCGCCTCCACTTATGTCTGGGCGCTGGTCATCGACGCGCTCGCCCCGAGCTTCGGCGGTACCAAGAACCAGATTTCGGCGCTGAAGGCGGCGGCCTTCTCGGGCACGGCCGCGTGGATCTGCGGTATCTTCGGGATACTGCCCTTTCTCGGCATCCTCGCCATCCTGGGCCTGTACAGCATCTATCTGTTCTGGGTCGGCGGCCCCATCCTGATGAAAGTGCCGCAGGACAAGGCGCCCGGCTTCATCATCGTTTCGATCATCGTCGGCGCGGTTGCCATGATCGTCGCCGGCATGGTCGCGCTGGCGATCGGCGGCGCGATGTTCGCGATGACGCCGAACGCTTTCGGCCCGGCGGGCGGCGGCACGATCACCGTCGGCGGCACGACTCTCGATACCGGTAAGCTGACCGACAGCGCTGCCAAGCTCCAGGCAGCCACCAGCGCGATGGAAGCGTCGGTCAAGGGTGGGAACGGTGCGGTCAAGGCGGTCGATCCTGGCGCGCTGCAGAACCTGTTGCCGGCCTCGATCTCGGGCTGGAATCGGACCAGCGTCGAGAACCAGGGAGGCTCTGCCGCAGGCATCGGCGGCAGCAACGCTCGCGCCGAATTCCAGTCGGGCGACCAGAGCTTCAGCCTCTCGGTCACCGACACCGGCGCCCTCGGCAACATCGCAACCCTGGGCGGCGCGTTAGCCACGTCGTCCAACAAACAGACCGCGACCGGCTATGAAAAATCCGAGATGCAAGGCGGCAACATGGTCGAGGAGAAGTGGGACAATCAGTCGAAATCGGGCAGCTATTCGGTCCTCGTTGCCAGCCGCTTCGCCGTCGAGGCGAGCGGCTCGGCCCCCAGCATCGACACGCTGAAATCCGCGGTCGCCGCGGTCAATCTCGGCCAATTGCAGTCGATGGCCAAGTAAGCCTGGCGAGCAGCCCCGAGAGGCTGCACGTCTTTCTCGCCGGCGCCATGTTCAATAGGCTGCGAGGCAGGGATGAGGCTCCCTTCTGATCAGCCGGCGACTATCCCCACCAGCAGCTTCACATTCAACACAATGATCGCCACCGCGACCGCCCAAGCCGCCACTCGCAACGGCCAAGGACTGGCGAACTCGCCCATCAGCCGTCGGTCGCCGGTGAACATCACCAGCGGTACCACCGCGAACGGCAGTTGCAGGCTGAGCACAACCTGGCTCAGCACCAGCAGGCTGGTGGTGGATCCCTCGCCGGCAATGCCGATCACCAATGCCGCCGGCACGATCGCGAACAAGCGGGTGACAATGCGGCGCAGCCAGACCGGCAGGCGCAGGTCGAGGAACCCCTCCATCACGATCTGGCCCGCCAGCGTGCCGGTGATGGTCGAATTCTGCCCGGAGGCGAGCAGCGCCAGCGCGAACACGACGCTCGCCGCCCCCGCGCCCAGCATTGGCGACAACAGGCTGTGCGCCTGCTCGATATCGGCGACATCGGTACGGCCGGAGGTGTGGAATACCGACGCCGCCAGGATCAGGATCGCGGCATTGATCAGGAACGCGAGGCCGAGCGAGATGACCGTGTCGATCGTCGCCAGCCGGATCGCGCCGCGCTCGTCGCTCGCCGCGACCTTGCGCGTCTGCACCACCGACGAATGGAGATAGAGATTGTGTGGCATCACCGTCGCGCCCAGGATGCCGATCGCGATGTAAAGCATCGCCGGGTTGGTGACGATGTCCGGCCGCGGCACCAGCCCGCCGGCGACCGCACCCCAATCGGGCCGCGCCAGCCACAATTCATAGGCGAAGCATCCGGCGATCACGATCAGCAACGTGGCAATGAACGCCTCCAGCTTGCGGAACCCGAACCGCTGCAGCGAGAGCAACAACAGCACGTCGAACGCAGTGACCCCCACGCCGGCCAGCAACGGCAGCCCGAACAGCAATTTGAGCGCGACCGCGGTGCCGAGCACTTCGGCCAGGTCGCAAGCGATGATCGCCACCTCGCACAACAGCCACAGCATTATCGTGGTCTTGCGGCCGTATCGCGCGCGGCACGCCTGGGCGAGATCGAGTTTCGCCGCGATGCCGAGCCGCGCCGACAAGGTCTGGAGCAGGATCGCCATCAGGCTCGACAGCAGGACGACGGCGAGCAAAGTGTAGCCGAATGCCGATCCACCGGCGAGGTCGGTCGCCCAATTGCCCGGGTCCATATAACCGACCGCGACCAGATAGCCCGGGCCGACGAACGCGAAGAACCGCCGCCACGCGCCGGTCGCCGGCACCGCGATGCTGGCATGGCTTTCGGCAAGCGACGGCCGCCCCCGCGCGAAAGGCGCGGCGTCGTGGATGGCGTCGCTGTTCGGCGGTGGCGTCATTCAGTCCCCGTTCGCGTCCGCGCATTCAAAGTCGCACGGGCGTCGATCGTTCCTAGCGCCGCAATGCGCGCCCCGCCACCGCGTCGAGCTTCGCCAGCAACGCTGGGTCGCGTTTGGCCGGGTCGGTGATCAACGCGACGTCCAGGCACGTGTCGATCGGCGACGGCGTGCGTTCGCTGGGCAGTGCCTCGACGAATGCCTCGACCGTGCGGCGCGCGACTTCGCCATTCTTGTGCATCTGCGCGATCACTTCGGCGACCTCGACCGGCGCCTCGCTCTCGCGCCAGCAATCGTAATCGGTCACCATGCCGATCAGCGCATAAGGCAGCTCGGCTTCGCGTGCGAGCTTGGCCTCGGGCATCGCGGTCATGCCGATCACATCGGCACCCCAGTCGCGATAGAGCAGGCTTTCGGCGCGGGTCGAGAATTGCGGTCCCTCCATCGCGAGGTAGGTGGCGCCGGTCGCGACCTTGCCGCCCGCCGCCTCGACCGCCGCCGCAGCGAAGCCCGACAGCCGCTCGCACACCGGATCGGCCATGCTGACATGCGCGACCATGCCGGTGCCGAAGAAGCTAGACGCGCGATGCACAGTCCGGTCGATGAACTGCTCTACCACGACGAAATGCCCGGGCGGCAGATCCTCTTCGAGCGAGCCGATCGACGAGATCGCCAGCACGTCGGTAACGCCCGAGCGCTTGAGCGCGTCGATATTGGCGCGGAAATTGAGTTCGGAGGGCGGGATGGCATGTCCGCGACCGTGGCGCGGCAGGAAGACGAGGTTGATCTTGCCGATCCGCCCGAACAGCAACTCGTCCGACGGTGAGCCCCAGGGCGTATCGACGCGGCGCCATTCGGCATCTTCCAGCCCATCGATCGCATAGAGCCCCGATCCGCCGATGATCCCGATCGTCCAGCCGTCGCTCATAGGGTCTCCTGTAGGTGCGATTCGCCGCCTTCCCTTAAGGTTTGATCGGGGGGAATAGAACCGGGGGCGGCGTGGAGGAAATCCCCCTCCCGCTTGCGAGAGGGGTTAGGGGAGGGCGTGTCGGCTCTCCGTCGAAATAACAGGCCCTCCCCCCTGCCCCTCCCGCAAGCAGGAGGGGAGAAGAAGCATCTCGCCGCGACATCACTCGGGACGATGCAGCGCCTGAGCGGGAGCGCCGAGCATCGCGCGGCGGAGGCGTGTCGACGCCGCGTTTATCGGCCGCGGCAGGCGCAGGAAATCGCCGGGCGCCATTCCGAGGAATTCGTGGCTGTCGCGAATGAAATGCGATTGGTCGTGATAGCCGATATCGAGCACGTCGACCCAATTGGCGTTCGGCTGCTCCTCCAGCCGGGTCAGTGTCCGCAGGAACCGCGCCCGGCGCAGCAGCAGCTTCGGCCGAAACCCGAACGACGCGAGCGCGAGGCGCAGGAACCCACGCGGATGCATGCCCACCGCGGCGGCCGCTTCGTTGACACTGATCGGCGGGGCCTCGACGAGCAGGCGGTGCATTGCTTCGATACGCGCATCGTTGGGCCCTGCAGAGCTCAATCGGGAGAGAAAATAGTCGTTCATCGCCGCCGCCGCGGATGCCGCGTCGATAGCGCCGATCACGTCGCTCGCCAGCTTGTCCGCATCCGGTAGCACGTCGGCCAGCGCGACGATGCTGTCGGCGTGCGACGCCGCGTCGGCCCCGATCAAGCGCGTCCAGCCGAGCGGTGTCAGCCCCGCGCCGATCATCGTTCCGGCGCCCGACGCGCTCGCGCTCGATCGGCTGGTCGGGCCGAACAGCGCCACCTGCGGTACGGGATCGAACACGCGGTCGCCGATCGTGATCCGCCAATTCATTTCTGACGCATAGAACCGGACATTGGCCCAAGCGGGATAAAAGACGTCGTCGTGGACGTGGCCCGGCGGGTAGGAGAGAGTGTAGAAGTGATAGCCGGAAATAAACCGTCGCAGCTCGGGCACGGGCAGTATGAACTGGACCGCTATCTCGCTATTCGCCCGTCCGGCGACATCTGTGTTACGCGTCACTTGTACAGCCCCCCAGCCGCATATTAGGCTAGGGGACACGCGCCCGCTGCGCAATGATCTGGGATAGTCATAGCGATGATTCTTCGTCTTTTTATTGGACTCGCCGTCATGGCGGCGGCCGCTCCCCTGGCGGCTGCGGCACCTCCGATTGCCGGCCGCTGGCTGACCGCGGACGGCGGCGCCGTGGTCGCAATCGGCGATTGCGGCGGATCGATCTGCGGCCGCGTCGTCAAGGTGATCAAGGGTCCGCCGGCCGGCAAGCCCTGGGTCGATGCGCTCAATCCCGATCCCAAGCTCAAGACCCGCCCGCTGGTCGGCCTGCCGATCCTGACCGAGATGGCCGCGTCGGGTGATGGCTGGAAAGGCAAGATCTACGACCCCAAGAGCGGCAAGACGTACCGCGCGGTCGTCGGCCGCGACGGCGCCAATCTGAAGGTTCAGGGCTGTATCGCGATATTCTGTCAGACCATGATCTGGACACGCGCGGGATAGACGTTTGCCTCGGCCGCTCGGCGCCGAGTCCGATCGTTCAGTGTTGGCTCCGACGCGACGCAGGTCATCCCCCGACGCCAATCAGGCCCGGATAATCCTGAGGCCGCGGACCGGGACCGTCCCAGCGGAACCTGCGTTCGGATTCGGCGATCGCCACATCGTTCACCGACGCCTCGCGACGGCGCATCAGGCCGTTATCGGCAAACTCCCATTGCTCGTTTCCGTAGCAGCGATACCATTGCCCCTCGGTTCGGCATTCATACTGGAACCGTACCGCGATGCGGTTGGCGGTGAAGGCCCACAGATCCTTGACGAGCCGATATTCCTCCTCACGCGCCCATTTCCGCGTGAGCAGTTCGATGATCGCCTCTCGCCCGCGCAGAAAAACGTCGCGATTCCGCCATTCGCTGTCGATCGTATAGGCGAGCGCCACACGTTCCGGATCGCGGCTGTTCCAGGCATCCTCCGCCGCGCGCACCTTGAGCAAGGCGGTTTCGCGCGTGAAGGGCGGCAGGGGCGGCCGCGGAATTTCGAGTTCGGTCATGCGATACTATCCTTTCGGCTGAGCGCGGCGCGCAAATTGGCATTTTCCTGTTCGAGTTCGGCAAGGCGCGCCCTGAGCGGCGCCGACGCGGCGGCGATTTCGGCTTCGGTGAAGCGCGGCACTATATGCTGCGGACAATTCCAGTCGAATGCTTCGAGATGAAGCACAAAGGCGCGCTCGGGGACGGCGCGATATCCGGCAAGATCGAGCGCCGCCGCCAGCGCCGGATCGACGGCGAGGTCGCGCGCCTCGATATGGGCAAAAAGCTTCAGCCTGCGCCGGCGCGGATAATCCATCAGGAAGACGGCGACGCGGTCGTCCGCGGCAACGTTGCCGAGCGTGATATATTGGCGATTGCCGCGGAAATCGGCGAAGGCGAGCGTCGTCTCATCGAGGACCTTGAGGAAGCCCGGCGGACCGCCGCGATGCTGGACATAGGGCCAGCCGCTTTCCGACACGCTGGCGAGGTAAAAGCTGTCGCGCTGGGCGATGAATTCGGCTTCCGCCGCACCGAAGCGATTGGCGGGGCGATGGCCGCCCACATTGTCGTACAGCCCGGCACTGCCATTCGCGGCCTGCGCGGCAAGCACCGATGGTGTCGTTGCGATGGTAAGGAAGGCATTGCCCATGTGCCGACTCCGGGTGCGAGGGGGTGCCGTCGGCGGGCGGGGGGGAACCCGCCGACGGCGGGGCGTCAGGCGGCTTGCGCGGCCCGGACGACGGGGAAATCGATGTCCGTTTCGGCGACATTGTTGACGTAATTGGTCAAAACGTTGAGCGCGACCGACACGACGATCTCGATCACCTGCGCGTCGCTGAACCCGGCGAGGCGCACCGCGGCGAGATCCGCGTCGCTCACCCGGCCGCGGGTGTCGAGCACCTTGCGCGCGAAGACGAGCGCGGCGTCGGCCTTGGCGTCGCCAGAATGGCCGTTGCGATTGAGCGCGATTTCGGTGTCGTCGATCTTGGCGAGGTTGAGCCCGAGATAGGTGTGTGCCGACAGGCAATAGTCGCAGCCGTTCGCCTGCGCGACGGCCAGCGAGATCCGCTCGCGGGTCTTGGCATCGAGCGTGCGGCCCAGCGCGCCGTTGAGGCCGATATAGCCCTCAAGCGCCGCCGGGCTGAGGCCGACGAGGCGGAAGAGATTGGGAACCACGCCGAGCTGCTTTTCGACGGCGTCGAACAGCGACTGCGACGTAGCGGGAGCGTCTTCACGGGCGGGGATGGCGATACGGGACACGGGGTCTTCTCCTTGTCAGGCGGCGGCATGCGGCCTGCCCATTGGAGATGCCACCTTGCCGCATTCGTGATAATCGGCCGAATGCACACTTCACTCATGCGGATATCGGGATAATCATGGACCGGCTGGAGATCTTGCGCACCTTTGTCGCCGTCGCCGACCAGGCGAGCTTTGCGGAAGCCGCGCGGCGCCTACGCGTCTCGCCGACCGCCGCCAGCCGCGCGGTGGCGGCACTCGAGCAGTCGCTCGGCCGACCGTTGCTGCGCCGGACGACGCGTTCGGTGCGCCTGACCGACGAGGGCGCCGTCTATCTGGAGCGATGCCGATCGGCGCTGGTCGAACTCGACGACGCGGAGCTTGCGTTGCGCGGCGACGGTGCGACGCCAGGCGGCAAGCTGGTGATCGCGGCGCCCGTCACCTTCGGGCGGCTCCACGTATTGCCGATCGCGATAGGATTGCTGCGCGCTTATCCCGCCCTCGACGTCGAACTCACGCTGGTCGATCGCATCGTCCGGCTGGTCGATGAAGGGGTCGATGTGGCGGTGCGGATCGGCGATCTATCGGACAGTTCGCTCCACGCACTGAAAGTCGCCGAAGTCCGGCGCATGCTCGTCGCCAGTCCGGACTATCTCGCGGCGCATGGCATACCCGCCAACGTACCGGCGCTGCACGGTCATTCGCTGATTTCGTTCACCGAAATCGATCGCGCGCATGAATGGCGCTTCGGGCCGACCGGCAAGACCGCGATCCGCATCGAACCGCGCCTGACCTTGAATACCGCCGACGCCGCGATCGTGGCGGCAGAGGCCGGCGCGGGGATAGCCCGGGTCCTGTCCTATCAGGCGATCGACGCGATCGCCTCGGGCCGCCTCGTGCCGGTCCTGGACGCATTGTCGCCGCCGCCGATCCCCGTCCACCTGGTCTATCAAGGCACCCGCCGAACCTCGGTCAACCATCGCGCCTTCATCGACGCCGCCCGCGCACGTTTTGCAGGCTTGGACCTCGCCGGCCGTGAACAAGCCGCTCGGCGCTAGATCACTTCCATGTCGACCTTGTAATGATGCCACGCCAGGATCGCGGCCGCGCCGCGATGCGGGCGCCAGGCTTCCGCCAGGTTGCGCATCAATTTTTCGGCCGGGCGCTCGTCATGCCCCAGGATGCGCCCGATTTCGATCTGCACCGCCAGGTCGCCTGCCGGCCAGATGTCGGGGCGCCCTTCGGCGAACAGCAGATAGATTTCCGCCGACCAGCGGCCGATCCCCTTGATCCCGACCAGCTGCGCGATCGCTTCCTCGTCATCCACCGGCAGTTGCGCGAAATCGAGCCGCCCGCTGGTCACCTCATCAGCCAGGCTGCGCGCATAGCTGACCTTTTGCCGCGACAGGCCGGCGGCGCGGAGCTGCTCGTCGCTTGCGGCGGCGATCGTGCCGGGATCGGTCAGGTCGCCGACTTGCGTCTCCAGCTTGTTCCAGATCGACTGCGCCGCCGCCACCGACACCTGCTGGCCGATGATCGTCCGCAGCAAGGTGGCATAGCCGCGGTCGCGCACGCGCGGTGGCGGATAGCCCGCGCGCTGCAGCGCGACCCCGAAGCCGGGTTCGATCGCGGCGAGCGCATCGAGCGCGGCGTTCAACGACGTGGCAGTCTGAACCATGGCAAACCTTCTACGAAACCTTGATCGATGCGTCCGGGCGCGGCATGGCCGCTGGCAACCGGACGGAGGAAAGACATGCCCAAGCTTATCGTCGTGACACGCGACGGGAAAGAACAGGAAATTACTGGCGAAGCTGGCCTGTCGGTGATGGAAGTGATTCGCGACGCCGGGATCGACGAGATCCTGGCGCTGTGCGGCGGCTGCTGCAGCTGCGCCACCTGCCACGTCCATGTCGACCCGGAATTTGCGGCCAAACTGAAACCGATGAGCGAGGACGAAAACGACCTGCTCGATTCCTCGGCCGATCGCGACGAGAACAGCCGCCTGTCGTGCCAGATTGAGTTCGGGGATAACCTCGACGGGCTGAAGGTACGGATCGCCGAAGAGGATTGAGGCGGGCGCATAGCTCCCACGTCCAGTTCGTCATGCCGGGCTCGTCCCGGCATCCAACGAGCCTCGCGGTGAAGAGCTAGAGCTTCTAGCCCTCAGCCTGCTTCCCGTTGGACCCCGGCACAAGGCCGGGCTGACGTGGCAGATAATTACACTGTCAGCCCTTACTTCGCAGCTCCCGCGAACCGCACCACCGCCATCGGCGCAGTGTTCGATAGCGGGGTTGCCTTCCACGTCACGGTCTTGCGGCCGTTCACGACTTTCACCCCGTCCTCGTTATTCTGGCTGACGATCTCGGCATCGGTGTCGAGGATGAAGGTCCCGTCCAGCTTGGCCGACGCCTTGCTCGCGTCCGGCCCCATGCCGCCTGAAGAATCCTTCGAATCGTTGGCGAAGCCGGGAGCCTTGACGCGCGCAGTGCCGTTGGCGCGGATTTCGACCGCGACGAACGGGATGATGATTCCGGCATCGAGATTGTACGGGAAGAGATAGGTGTGATCGAGCTTCCCGCTGATCTGATAGTCGATCAGGAACTTGCCGTCGCCGACATAGTCGACCTTGCGGAAGCCCGCCTCCTTGGACAGCGTGGCAGCCATTTCGCGGTTCTTGGCGTCGGCTTCCGCCTTGGCCTTGGCCGCGTCCTTGGCGCTGTCCTTGTCCTTCGTCTGATCCTTGTCGAAGCCGATATTCTGCAGCGAGACGCCGTCCGTTTTCTTGGTGTCGTCATCGCCGCCAGACGGCATGTCCTTCATCGCCTCGTTGAGGTCGAAGGCATAGACTTCACCCTGATAGCTATAAGTGAAGGTGCGGTCGGCGTTGATCGTCAGTGTCGAGGTGAACTTGCCGGGCGCGAGCAGGCAGCCAACCAGCATAAGGGGCGCGACGAGCACCAGCGCGAGACGCGTAATCCGTGCCGTCATTCCCCATCCCCCCTTCAGTCGCGCGCGGCCACCGCGTACAGCGCGATCGCCGCGGCATTGGATACGTTCAGGCTTTCGATCCTAGGCGATATCGGCAGGCGCGCAAGCTGATCGCAATGCTGCATCGTGTTGTGCCGCATCCCCTCGCCTTCGGCCCCCAGCACCAGCGCGATCCGCGCGGCGCCGCCGATCACGTTGCCCAGCGTTTCGCTCGCTTCTCCGGCCAGGCCGACGCGCCAGAACCCGGCTTCGGCGATCTCGTCCAGCGCACGCGACAGATTCACCACGCGAACCCAGGGCACGATCTCGAGCGCGCCAGATGCGGTGCGCGCGACCGCGCCCGATTCGGGCGGAGAATGGCGGTCCTGGGTGACGATGCCGAGCGCGTCGAAGGCGGCGGCCGAGCGCAGGATCGCGCCGACATTGTGCGGATCGGTAACCTGGTCGAGCACCACGAGCGGGCGGCGGTCATCCTCGCCCTGCCCTTGCTCGAGCAGGTCGCCGAGCCAGATGTCCTCGAGCGGCTCGACCTCGATCACCAGCCCCTGGTGCGGCGCGTCGCCCGGCACCAGCCGGCCGAGATCGGCGGCGTCGGCATAGGTGATCGGAATCACTGGCGGGATATCGAGCCCGGCCAGCGCCTCGCGCGTCGCCCACATCTTCCTGACCGTCCGCTCGGGATTAGCGAGCGCGGCCAGCACAGCATGACGGCCCCAGAAACGGGGCCGCGACGCGGGCGCTTGGGAAGGGCGATGGCCTCTGCGCGCCATGGCTAAATCCTCCCCATCGCAGATGGGGAGGGGGACCGTCGCACAGCGACGGTGGAGGGGCGGCGCGCGTCAGCGCGACGAAAAGCGCTCGTCCTCGCCGCTAGCGCGGCTGCGGCCCCTCCACCATTTGCTCGCGCAAATGGTCCCCCTCCCCAAGCGAGCTTGGGGAGGATTTTGCTCAGATTACTCATCGGCATAGGCAAAAGGATCGCTCTTGGACGGCTGCGTCGGCAGCGGCGGACGCGGTAGCGCGTCGCCATTGGCCGCATTCCACAGGAACGCCGCCAGCACAACCGCAGCCTGGCGCATATCGTCGCCCTTCAGGTGATCATAGGTATCGATCGAGGTGTGGTGGATGCGGCTGCCATAATCGAGCGGATCCTGGATGAACTGGAAGCCCGGCAGGCCGACCGCCTGCATGAAGACATGGTCGGTACCGCCGGTCTTGCGGATCACCACCGACGACGCGCCCATCGAATTGAACGGCTCCAGCCATTGTTTGAAGATCGGCACCACCGCCGGATTGTTCTCGGCATAGATGCCGCGCAATTTGCCCGACCCGTTGTCGATATTGAAATACGCCGCCATTTTCGACCAATCGGCCTTGGTCGCGATCGGCCAGCGATTGGCCCAGCCCTGATAGCGCGCGAGGCCGGTCAGCTTGGGGTCGTTCGGGTTGCCGCGCGTCGCGAAATGGTTTTCGACATAGGCCAGGCTGCCCAGCAGCCCCTGCTCCTCGCCCGCCCAAAGCGCGAAGCGGATCGTCCGCTTGGGCTTGGCCTTCAAGGTCGACAGGATGCGCGCGGCTTCCATGATCATCGCGCTGCCCGCGCCGTTATCGGCGGCGCCGTCGCCCGCCACCCAGGAATCGAGATGCGCGCCGGCCATCACATAGCTGCCGTCCTTGGCACTGCCGGGGATGTCGGCGATGATGTCGTAGGCATTGACGTCGCTGTCGTCGAAGCGGACGTCGTTGTTGATCGACACGGTCGGATTTGCGCCGACGATCGAGAGGCGGACCAAGCGGCGATAATCCTCCGCCGCGATCTCTACCCCCGGGGTCTTCACCGTATCGCCGGCGCCGAACAGATAGCCTTCGCCATGAACGAGCTTGCCGTCGAGCCGCGACTTGGTGGCATAAGCGACCGCGCCTTCCTCCTGCAGGAAAGCATCGAGCTTCTTGGCGAATTCGAGCCGCTTCATGCCGCGTTCGGCCGCGGCCGGATCGTATTTGGGCTGGACGAACTGATCGAGCTTGGCGAGGTCTTCGGCGGTGTAGCGCTTGAACGGCGCGTCGCCCGGCTCCGAGCCGTCATCGGGCTTGGTGACCAGGACGATCTTGCCCTTCAGCCTACCCTTCCACTTGGCGAAGTCCGCGGGGGTCGCCATCGGCGCGACGATCACTTCGCCCGACACCGTTCCGTTGGTGGCCGGCGTCCAGGCGATCGGGATCGCAGTCAGCTGGATCGGACGCGGGCTGGTCATCCGCACCGACGAATTCTCGATCCACCAGCCACGGCCGAATTCGAACCCTTCCTTATGGACGTTGGTCAGCCCCCATTCGCTGAACTTGGACGAGGTCCATGCTTCCGCCTTGCGCATATTGGGCGAATTGGTCAGCCGCGGCCCGATCTGGTCGGCGAGATATTCGGCGGTGGTCATCACCTGAGAGCGGTTGAAGCCTTCGTCCATGATCCGGTTGACCATCGACAGGTCGTTGGAATGCAGCGACGCGGGAATGGCGACGGCGGCGGCCGCGGCAAAGGCGACGATCATCTTGCGCATGAACGATTATGCTCCCCGGGGATTGTTATACCGCGCACGCTATTGTTGCCGGGTCACCCGCGCAAGGGTGTGCCACGTATATCGTACGCCCGGTTTGCACAGCGCCGAAAACGTGCGGCCACCGCGTTGACATGGGCGCGCGGCTTGGGCATGGGGCGCCCTCGCTTTTCGAAGCGACCGCCCTTCCCGCGAAGGGCGAAGACCTGGGGACAGGTGGCCGAGTGGTTAAAGGCAGCAGACTGTAAATCTGCCCGTGCAAGCGTACGCTGGTTCGAATCCAGCCCTGTCCACCATTTCAAGAAGCCGCGCACATCCACGAGCGTCGCGGAAAATCCGAGTTTCTTAAAAATGGTGCCGTCGGACGGCTGACGCAATCAGCGGAACGCCTGACCCGAACGCAAACCGAGCGCGCGGAAGATCATCGCGGCCGGACAGAATCCCGTGAAGCTCGCCTGGACCATGTTGGCGCCGGCGAAGATCGCCAGCGCGATCCACCAGACGTTGACGGTCAGGCTGAGCACGGTGCCCAACAGGACGACGAAGCCGGCAAAAGCCATCACGGCACGATCGATATTCATGGCAATCCTCCTCAGTCGAAGCGCAGTTTCTTGACCCCGAGTACATGCAGAGCGAGCTTTTCGTAGAAGGGTTCGCTTTCGCCCTTGCGGATCTTGCGCAGGAAGTATTTTTCGAACCCGACCTTGGCCAGGTGGACCCATTTGCCTTCGGCCGCCCAATTGGTGTTGCGCGGCGGGATCTGGGGCTTGGCGATGAACGCCACGCCGCCATCGCCGAAATCGGCGAGGCAGATCGCATTCCAGCTCGCCTCGTGGGTTGGCTCCTTCCCGTCGAGAATCTCGCCGAGATTTTCCACGATCGCCGTCACCATGCTCTCGATCATGAAGCCGGTCTTGGGCACGCCGACCGGCAGCGGCGTCGGCCCGACCGGCGGAATCGCGATGCACACGCCGAGCGCGAAGATGTTCTGAAAGGCCTGATTGCGCTGATGCTTGTCGACCAGGATGAACCCGCGCGGGTTGCTCAGTCCCTCGATACCGCGCACCGCCTCGACGCCACGAAAAGCCGGCAACAGCATGGCGAAGCCGAACGGCACGTCGTGGGTGCGCTTGGTCTTCCCGTCATCGTCGACTTCCTCGACATGCATAACCTCGGCATCGACGCCGGTCACCTTGGCATTGGTGATCCACTTGATGTGGCGGTCGCGCATCTCGCTTTCGAGCAGGCCCTTGGTATCCCCCACCCCGTCGAGCCCGAGATGGCCGATATAGGGTTCGGGCGTCACGAAGGTCATCGGCACCCGGTCGCGCACGCCGCGGCGCTTGAGCTCGGTATCGAGGATCATCGCGAATTCGTAGGCGGGCCCATAACATGAGGCACCCTGCGCCGCGCCGACGACGATCGGCCGCGGGTTGGCGCACAATTCCTCGAAGCGCCGATGCGTCTCCGCGGCATGATGCGTCTGGCAGATCGAGAGCGTATGTCCCTGCGGACCAAATCCCGGGATCTCGTCGAACGCCAGATCGGGGCCGGTGGCGATGACCAGATAGTCATAGGCGATCGTCGACCCGTCGCCGAGCTCGAGCCGATTCTCGCCGGGCAGAAGGCGCGTTGCGCCGGCGGCGGTGAAGCCGATGCCGTGGCGTTCCATCACCGGCGGCAAATGCACCCGGATCGCCTCCGGCTCGCGCCAGCCGACCGCTACCCATGGGTTCGACGGCACGAACCAATAATCCTCGGAGTTGCCGACCAGCACGATCTCGGCGCGGTCCCTCAGCTTCGCGCGCAACTCATAGGCGGCGATCGTGCCGCCCAGCCCCGCTCCCAGAACAACGATTTTCGGTACCGCCACCTCGGCCTCCTCGTAATATATTGCAATAACCTAATATACGTTATATCTAATATTCGCAACTGCTGATTGGAGATGTTTCATGTTTGGTTTGGGTAATCGCTCGCGCATCAATGAACTCGAGCCGCGGGCGTTGAAGGCGATGCTCGACGCGGGGACTGCCCTGGTGGTCGACGTGCGCGAGCCAGCTGAATTCGCGACCGGCCACATCGTAGGCGCGGTCAATATGCCGCTGTCGCGGTTTGATCCCACTTCGTTACCGTCTGCCGATGGCAAGGTCCTGATCCTCAATTGCGCCGGCGGCCGGCGATCGGCCACCGCGCTCGGACAGTGCGCCGCGGCACGCGTGGCGGTCGATACGCATCTTTGCGGAGGGATCGCGGCCTGGAAGGCGGCTAATCTGCCGCTCGTGACCGGAGCCTGAGAGGATCAACGCGTGACCACCCTGTCCTTCAGAACCGCCGTCGCCGCAGCGGCGCTGGCATCGCTTTCCGCCTGCGGCGGGGGGGATCGCGCCACGCCGGTCGAAACGCGCTCGACGGCGAGCGGCCCGCGGCTTCATCTGCAATTGGCTGCGACCACGGACTGGAAGGACGTCGGCGGGGAAATCACGACGACCGATCGCGCCGATGCGCGGGCGCGGATCGCCGGCGTGCTGGAGACGCTGCTCGTCCGCAAGGGGGATATGGTAACGAAAGGCCAGCCGATCGGCCGAGTCGTCGACAACCAGCTCGGCTATCAGGCCGCCGCTTATGGCGCCCAGGCCGCGGCGGCCGAAGCGCAATTGCGGCAGGCCCAGGCCGACCTTCAACGCGTCGACTATCTGTATCGGCGCGGCGTCTATGCGAAAGCGCGACTCGACCAATCCCAAGCAGCGGTCGGCACGGCATCCGCACAGGTTCGCGCCGCGCGCTCGCAGCAATCGGCGGTGGGTGCCGTCGCGGGCCAGGGTCTCGTCCTGGCGCCATCGAGCGGCCGAGTGCTGGTCGCCGACGTGCCCGCCGGATCGGCGGTCACTCCCGGCATGTCGATCGCCACCGTTACGTCCGGCCCGCTCGTCGTTCGGCTCGATCTTCCCGAGTCGCTCGGCGGACGCGTCCGTCCCGGGACATTGGTGACGGTATCCGGAGTCGCCGACGGACATGGCCTGAGCGGCACGGTCAACAAGATCTATCCCGCGATCGAGGCCGGCCAGGTCCGAGTCGACGTCGCGGTACCTGGGCTCGACGGTACGCTGATCGGACGCCGCGTCACCGCGCATGTCGGGATCGGAGAGCGTCAAGCCCTTATCGTTCCGGCAGCCTTCGTCACGACGCGCTTTGGAATCGACTATGTCGTGATGGTCGCAGCCGACGGGCAACAATCGACCGTGCCGGTCCAGACGCGGCCGGCGGACGGCGGCAAGGTCGAGATCCTGTCGGGCGCCGGCGCCGGCGACACGCTGGTTGGTCCGGGTCGCTGACGGTGGTGCTGGGCATTTCCGGACGGATCACGCGGGCGACGATCAATTCGCCGCTGACCCCCCTCTTCCTGCTGACGGCGATCCTGGTCGGGCTGATCGCGACGATGACGATCGCTCGGGAGGAAGAACCGCAGATCAGCGTGCCGATGGTCGATATCCAGGTCGCGGCGCCGGGCCTGTCGGCGGGAGACGCCGTCGAACTCGTGGCCAAGCCGCTTGAGACGATCGTCAAGAGCGTCAATGGCGTCGAGCACGTCTACACCCAAGCCGAGAATAACGGCGTGCTGGTGACCGCGCGTTTCCTAGTCGGCTCCAATCCCGAAGATGCCGCGATCCGGATCAACGAACGGCTCAACGCCAATATCGACCGTATTCCCGTCGGCATACCGGCGCCCAAGGTCACGGTACGCGGGATCAACGATGTGCCCATCGTCGTCCTGACCTTGACGCCGAAGGCGAATGCCCCGGGCCGATGGACCGACCAGTCGCTGCGCGACCTGGCCGGCCGGTTGCAGACCGAAGTCGCCAAGGTCGACGATGTCGGCCTGTCCTTCATTATCGGCGGCCAGCAGCAACGAATCCGCGTCGTTCCGGATCCGGCCAAGCTCGCGGCGCGACGGGTCGCACTGGGCGCGGTGGTCGAGGCCGCAGCGCAGGCCAACCGGGCCTTCCCCGCCGGATCGGTTCGCGAGCGTGGCGGCGCGGCGGACGTCGTGGCAGGGCGGATGCTGGCGAGCGCGGCGGATGTCGGACTGCTGACCGTGCGGTCGGTCAGCGGGGAGCCGGTCTATCTGCGCGATGTCGCGACGGTGACCGAGAGCCCGGGCCAGGACCAGGCGCGCGCGTGGCGCTGGGCGAAGCAGGACGGCGCGTGGTCGCAGGCGCCCGCCGTCAGCCTGGCCATCGCCAAGCGCCCCGGCGCCAATGCCGTCACGGTGTCCGATGCCATCGTGCGTCGCGTCGCCTCGCTGAGCGGCAGCCTGATCCCCGACAGCGTGACCGTTGCCGTCACGCGCAATTACGGAGAGACCGCCAACGAGAAAGCGAACGAGTTGCTGTTCCATCTCGGCCTCGCGACCGTGTCGATCGTTCTGTTGATCGGGTTCGCGATCGGGTGGCGCGAAGCCGGGGTGACGGCGATCGTCATCCCGACGACCATCCTGCTGACCATGTTCGCCTCCAAGATCATGGGCTTCACGATCAATCGGGTGAGCCTGTTCGCGCTGATCTTCTCGATCGGCATCCTGGTCGACGACGCGATCGTGATGATCGAGAATATCGCCCGGCACTGGGCGATGGGCGACGGGCGCAGCCGCATCGACGCCGCGATCGATGCGGTCGCCGAGGTCGGCAACCCGACCATCGTCGCCACGACCACTGTCGTCGCCGCCTTGCTGCCGATGCTGTTCGTCTCCGGGCTGATGGGGCCGTACATGGCGCCGATCCCGGTCAACGCGTCCGCGGCGATGATCTTTTCGTTCTTCGTCGCCGTGATCATCGCGCCGTGGCTGATGATCCGCTTCGCGCGCAAGTCGCTTGGCGGCCAGGAGCATCATGACGCCCATGGCGGCAAGCTCGGCGCGCTCTATGCGCGAGTCGCCTCCCGCGTGATCGCGACGCGGCGGTCGGCCGGCATATTCCTGGCTGCGGTCGGCGTGGCGACTTTGGTCGCCTGTTCGATGTTCTACTTCAAGGCAGTCACCGTGAAGCTGTTGCCGTTCGATAACAAATCGGAGGTCCAGCTCGTCGTCGACATGCCCGAGGGCACCAGCCTGGAAAACACCGCGCGGGTGATCGACCAGGCGGCGGCGGTCGCCCGCGCGGTGCCCGAGGTCACGTCGATGGAAGCCTATGTCGGCACCTCGGCGCCGTTCAATTTCAACGGGCTCGTCCGCCATTATTTCCTGCGCAACCGACCGGAAATGGGCGACCTGATGGTGACGCTCGAGCCTAAGGGCGACCGCTCTCGGTCGAGCCATGCCATCGCGGTCGATCTGCGCAACCGCCTGAAGGCGATCGCCCTGCCCGCCGACGGTTCGATCAAGGTGGTCGAGACACCGCCGGGACCGCCAGTGCTCGCGACGTTGCTCGCCGAGATATACGGCCCCGACGAAGCCACTCGCCGGGCCACGGCGACGACGGTCGAGCGGCTGTTCAAGGGCGTTCCCTATATCGTCGACGTCGACAACAGCTTCGGCACGCCGCGCCCGCAACTCCGCCTGATCCCCGATCGCGCCAAGCTCGATTATTACGGGCTGTCGGAACGCCAGGTGTTCGACAGCATCGCCGCGCTGCTCGGCGATCAGGTCGTCGGCTATGCGCCGCGCGGCAACCAGCGCGACCCGCTGCCGATCGAAGTGTCGCTCGACCAGGCCCAGCGCAATTGGTCGTCGACCCTGGCGGCCACGCCGATCGCCGCCACGCAAGGGCCGAATGGGCCAGTGCCGATCCCGCTCGGCGAAGTGGTGACAGCGTCGATGACCACCGGTGATACGCAATTGTTCCGGCGCGACGGCCGCGCCGCCGACATGGTGACCGCCGAACTCGCCGGCCGCTACGAAGCCCCGATCTACGGCATGCTCGCGGTCGATGACGCGATCGAGCATTTCGACTGGAAAAGCGCCGGGCTGACCAAGCCGGAAATCCGCCTCAACGGACAGCCGGAGGACGAAACCCGGCCGGCCTTGCTGTGGGACGGCGAGTGGGAAATCACCTGGGTGACGTTCCGCGACATGGGTGCGGCGTTCATGGTGGCCTTGCTCGGCATTTACGTGCTCGTGGTCGGGCAATTCCGCAGCTTCAGGTTGCCGCTGGTGATCCTCACCCCGATCCCGCTGACCCTGGTCGGCATCGTCACCGGGCACATGCTGTTCGGCGCGCCGTTCACCGCCACGTCGATGATCGGGTTCATCGCGCTTGCCGGGATCATCGTGCGCAACTCGATCCTGCTGGTCGATTTCGTGCGCCATGCCCGGCGCGCGGACAAATCGCTGCGCGACACGTTGCTCGAGGCGGGCATGATACGCTTCAAGCCGATCGTGCTGACCGCGGCGGCGGCGATGATCGGCGCGGCGGTGATCCTGACCGATCCGATCTTCCAGGGCCTGGCGATCTCCCTATTGTTCGGGCTGGCCTCGTCGACCCTGCTGACCGTCCTCGTCATCCCGGCGATCTACATCGTCTTGCGCGACGACGGCCGACCCCTCACCTTGGCGCCATGAAACACACCGATCCGATCGACGACTTGCGCGCAAATGCCGACCGCATGGCGGCCATCCTGCGCCTGCTCGCCAATCGCGAGCGGCTGATCATGCTCTGCCGCCTGTCGGCGGGAGAAGCATCGGTCAACGAACTGGTCGAGCTGACCGGCCTCGCCCAATCGGCGGTCTCGCAGCATCTCGGCGTGCTGCGCGATGGCGGCGCGGTCGCGGTGCGGGCGGATGCGCAGACGCGCTATTACCGCATTGCCGACGATATGGTCCGGTCGATCTTCGACGCCTTGTGCGAGGCGTGTGGCGAGCAATCCCCGGCCGGAACCACGCCCTAAGTACACTTCCCGATGGCGCGCCATGCCTCCCGGGCGAAAAGATGCCCCGAGGAGAATCGCCGTGCATCAACTCGTGGTCGCCAGCGATCTGGCGCTCGACCCGGACGTCGCGCTCGAGCGGGGATGCGAAATCGCCGCCGCGAATTGCGCCGACCTGCACGTGCTGAGGCTGCGCGATCGCCTTCGCCGCGGCACCCCGCGTCGCCCCTCCCCCCAGATCCTGGCCGAAGAAGTCGGCCGACGCTTCCCCTGCATCGGATCGCTGTCGTTCAGCGAACCGATGCCGGCCCAGGCTGCGGAGATCGTGAAGAAGGCGGAAATGCTCGGCGCCGAATTGATCGTGATGCGCAATGCGATCGACCCCAATCAAATCAACGACCGTCCGTTCGACTTGATCGTCGACGTCGCGCGGCAGGCATCGATTCCGGTACTGGCCGTGCAGGCGGAGTCCACAGGACCGTATAAGCGGCTCCTTGCCCTACTCGACGAGGAGGAGGATGCGCGGCATGTCCTCGACCTTGCGCTGCAAATCAAATCCGCCAGCGAAGTGTACGCGGTACATGCCTGTTCGAAACGAACGACGGCGCAGGGCCTGGCGGTCGCGCTGGAAGCGCTGAAACGGGTGATCGCGACGGCTCTCGCCGCGCGTCCCGACGTCGCGATTCCGGTCGTCCCAGTAGTTCGGCCCGGTGATTTGGCTTCGGTGCTGATCGAGCAATGGTCAGCGCTTCATCCGGACCTGATCGTTGCCTCCACTCATCGGCACCGAGGTTTCGAAGCAATTTTCCGGCGCAGTCATGTGGCCTATTTGCTCGAAATCATGCCGTTCGACCTGTTGGTGACGAACCTGGAAGCGGCGGACCGCGTCGCGCCGACCATTCCTGTTGCCGATCATCAGCACCGGACACCCGCCTGAGCGTGACGACGTCGGCCCGGGAGTCCGTAAATCCACCAATAGCATGCCCTTCGCGTCGGCGATTACGCTCCGACCAAGCAAATCGGAGGCACGTCATGAAGACCCTTTTGGTACTTGCGCATGAAGACGCCGGACAAGAAGCCCGGCTGCAAGTTGCGTTGGATTTGGCGCGGCGGCTCGAAGCGCATCTGACCTGTCTCGATGTCGTCGTACTGCCGCCGGCCTATGTCGACGATTCGGTCGGCAGCACGATCAGCGCCACGATCGTCGAGAGCGAAATCGAGGTGGAAGCCGCCAATCGGGTGAAGGTCGAAGCGCGGCTCGCTCACGAGGACGTGTCGTGGGATTGGCAGGAACGCACTGGCGACCTGGTGGGAAGCTTATGCAGCGCCGCGCAGTTCGCCGATCTCGTCATCGTCAACCGGCAACTCGAGGATCCGGTCACTCCTATGCACAGTGTCGCGGGCGGCCTGATCACGGGGGCAGGCAAACCGATTCTGGCTGTGCCGCAGGATGTGCGGAAATTCGACGATCGCTGTGCGGTCATCGCATGGGATGGGTCGATGGCGGCGACTTCGGCGCTCCGTAATTCCATTCCGCTCCTCAAACTCATGGAGCGAGTATTTCTGGTGGAAGTCGAGACCGACCGAGCCGATGGCTGGGCGGAGGACGCGGCGCGCTATTTGTCGCGCCACGAAGTCCATGCGCGTGTCGAGCGTGTCCCGCCCCTGCCCTCGGGCATCGCGCGCACCGTGATCGCCGAGGCCGGTCGTCATGGCGCGGGCCTGATCGTCGCTGGCGGCTATGGCCATTCGCGACTGCGCGAGGCGGTGTTCGGCGGGGTAACCCGCGAGTTGCTCTCGCATTCGCCCTACCCGCTTTTTCTATCGCACTGAGGTATGATGCTAAACAAGACAGAGGCTCGCAGCCGTCTCACAGAGCGGCTTTCCGTGCTGACGGCGCAGGTGAGCCGCATTGAAGACGAGCTCGGCCAACCACTCGACGACGACTTCGCCGAACAGGCGATCGACCGAGAGGATGACGAGGCGTTGGACTCCTTGGAGAACTCCGCACTCACAGAAATCGAGTCGATCAGAGCGGCGATCGCCCGGCTGGACTCAGGCGGCTACGGAATCTGCACTAGCTGTGGCGAGCCCATCGCCGCCGAGAGGTTAAACGCGCTGCCAGCAGCTGAAGAGTGCATCGGTTGTGCGACCGCGGGGAATGTCGCTAAACGGTGAAAATGGCTGGAGCGAGAGAGCATCTTGCACATGCATGCCTGCGATCGCGCACCGCGCTGTCGACACGCTCTTCATCAAACTGGCCTGAGCGACGGCGATTGGCGATAGACCCCCGCCGGTTCCACCGCGCGGGAGGTTTCGCCTTCGACCGATGCGCGCACCGGCAGTCGTCCCGTGCGTGACGGCAGGCGCCTCAGCATGACGCCGTCGCGCGTCTTCCTGCTGTCGCTCGTTACGGGCGCAACGGTCGCATTCGTGTGGCTGGTCGCCCCCTTCTCTGGCGCGATCCTCTGGGCAGTGATCGCGGCCATCCTGTTCGAGCCGCTCAACGCGCGGCTCCTCGCCGCGATGCCGCGGCGGCGCAATGGCGCGGCGCTGGTGACGTTGATCATCATCACCGTCGTCGTCGTCGTGCCCGCGATGTTGCTCGGCGCCGCATTGCTGCATGAGGCGAGCGTCTTCTACGACCGGGTGCGGAGCGGTGGAATCGATTTCGGCCGGCTCTTTGTCGAAATGCAGGCGCACCTGCCGGATTGGGCCCGAAGCTGGCTCGCCGATATCGGCCTGGGCGATGTCGGCGGGCTGCGCGCCAAGATCAGCCAGGGCTTTGCCAACAGCTTCCAGGCGGTGGCGTCGCGCGTGCTGAGCATCGGCCAGGGCGCGTTCGGCTTCTTCCTTTCCCTCGGCGTGATGCTCTACCTGACCTTCTTCCTGCTGCGCGACGGGCACGCTTTGGCGGCACGGATCGAGCGCAGCATTCCGCTGCCCGCCGAGCAGCGCACCATCCTGATCGCCAAGTTCGTGCAGGTGATCCGCGCGACCACCAAGGGCAGCCTGATCGTCGCCCTGTTGCAAGGCCTGGTCGGCGGCTTCACTTTCTGGCTGCTGGGATTGCCCGGCGCGCTCCTCTGGGGGGTGGCGATGGGGGTGTTTTCGCTCTTCCCGGCGATCGGCACCGGGCTGGTCTGGGTGCCAATGACCATCTACCTGCTAGCCACGGGCGCGATCTGGCAGGGCAGCATCCTTTTCCTGTGCGGGTTCTTCATCATCAGCAGCGTCGACAATGTCGTCCGCCCGATTCTGGTCGGCCGCGATGCGCGGATGCCCGACTATGTCGTCCTGGTCGCGACGCTGGGCGGGTTCGAACTGATGGGGTTCAACGGTTTCGTGATCGGACCCGTCATCGCAGCTTTGTTCATGGTGACGTGGGATCTCTTCGGCAATTCGGAGGGCCGGGCGCCCGCGACCGAACCGGAAGGGCAAGGCGATGCCGGATGAGGTCGAGCTCAAGCTCGCGCTGCGGCCGCGCGACGCCATTATCCTGACCGACGCGGATCTGCTTGGCGGCCAGCCGCGCAAAGCACGGCAAAGGTCGCTCTATTTCGACACCGCCGATCATTCGCTCTTAAAGGCCGGGCTCTCGCTGCGGATCCGTCACGCCGTTCGCAAGCGGACCCAGACGGTCAAGGCCCGTGGCGGCAGTTCGGCCGGCCTGTTCGCCCGGCCCGAATGGGAATGCGCGGTGCCGGACGATATGCCGGTCATCGACCATACCACGCCGATCCGGGCGCTGCTCGGCGAGCGGGCCGACGCGCTGGCCCCGGTCTTCGAAGTCCGGGTCGAACGCCGCACATGGGACATCCAAACGAACGGCGCCCTTATCGAGATGGTTCTCGACCGCGGCGCGGTGGTGGCCGGCGATCGCCGATCCTCGATCTGCGAGATCGAGCTGGAGTTGAAGAGTGGCGATGTCGCCGCATTGTTCGCCTTCGCGCGCAAGCTCGATGCCGCCGCGCCCCTCCGGCTAGGCGTCCTGACCAAGGCCGAACGCGGCTATGGCCTGGTCGATCCGGCGGTCCCGGCATTCAGGGCCGACGCGATCGACTTGCATCGCGACACGACGGCCGGGCAGGCATTGCAGCACATCGTCCAGGCATGCCTGCGTCAGTTCCGACTGAACGAAGACCTGCTCCTGATCGGACAGACGCCGGAGGCGCTGCATCAGGCGCGCGTCGCGTTGCGCCGGCTGCGGTCGGCGCTGTCGATCTTCAAGGTCCTGATCGCCGACGAGGCCAGCGCGGAGCTGCGCGAGACGTTGCGCTGGCTTGCCAATGCGCTCGGCCCGGCGCGAAGCATCGACGTCCTGGTCTCGCGCGCGCCGCCCGGTGCGCTGCGCGATCGGCTCGAGGCGGCACGGCACGATGCCTATGCTCAGGTCAAAGCAATCCTTGTATCCGCCCAGGCACGCGGGTTGATGCTCGACCTGGCGCAATGGAGCGCGAGCGGCGAATGGCTCGGTGCAGTCGAAACCGCGGAGTTTCGCGACCAGCGCGCAAGCATATTCGCCCGCACCGCGCTCGACCGCCTGCGCCGCAAGGTCAAGCGGGGCGGCGAAGGTCTCGTCGACCTCGACGATCAAGCACGACACGAGCTCCGCAAGGACGCCAAGAAACTGCGCTATGCGGCCGAGTTCTTCGCCGCCCAGTTCGATCGCAAGCGGCAGCGCCGCCGCTACAAAAGATTCATCGCGGCATTGGAGGCGCTGCAGGAGGCATTGGGGGGGCTCAACGACCTAGTGACGGCGCCCCCGGTCCTGAACGGGCTCGGCATCGCCAATTCGCCCAACACGCTGGCCGTGCTCTTCCCGGGCAGCCGCAAGAAGCTGCTCGAAGCGGCCGGCGAAGCCCATGCTGCCCTGGTCGATGCCGGCCGGTTCTGGCGCTGAGTCGAACGCCCCCGTCCTGCGCGCTGCGTCGCTCACCTACCAGCCGCGATGCGCTTCGCCGTCGATCCATCGGGCAATGCGATCATAGCGATAGGCTATGTCGCCGATCGCCCTGCGATCTCCCTCGCGGCACTCATGGCGTTGCCTGTCTTCGAGGCGATCGATCGCCGCATGGATGCGATCAGCATCGTCGCCATCGATCTCGTCTTCGGCAACCTCATGGCGCAGCCGGTCTTCGAGCATATGCGCACGCTGGCCCGAGCAGATGAACCGCGCCAAGCCGTCCTCCTCGTCATAGCCGCGTTGATAGCCCGGATATCCACCGCCCGTTCCCACATAAACGCCCCAGCTCTGAGCATTGGCCGAGCCACTCGCGACGAGCGACACACCCAGGAACACCACACTCCAAACGCTACGCATAAACACTCCTCATCATGGGACATGACTGGAACCGCCGATTACGAAAGGCCGCTTGGCGCGAAGCTGAACAGCCGGCCGCGCCGGGTCCATATGCGACCGGTCGGCGCAATCCTGCGCCGGGCGATGACCCAACTTGGCCGTGCGTGCTCGCGGCTTAGGCGGAAAGAAACACCACGCCGGGGATCGCGGTGCCATAAGCGGCCGCGCCGAGGCGTCCATCCTTGCCCAGCGAGAGGCGAGAAACATTCCCCGAACGCTGGTTGGCGACCAGCATCTCGCCACGTTCCTCGATCAACAGGAACAGGCGTGGACCTCGCCCCCCGGAGCCGACATGCTGCAGGAGCGTCAACCCGCCGTCCGCGCCGATCGCGAATACCGCGATGCTGTCGTGACCGCGATTGGAGACGTAGAGTCGCGTGCCGCTTTTATTGACCGCTATGTGCGCGGCGGTCGAGGGTCCGGAGAACTCCGCCGGCAAGGTCGAGAGGGCCCCTTTCGCGGCAAAACTGCCATCCGGATGGGTCGCGAGGATCGTCACCGTATTAGCCAATTCGGAGACCAGATAGACAATCGGCAGGCGGGGGTGGCGCGCAAGGTGACGCGGGCCCGACCCGGCCGGGGCCCGATAAGCGAGCGAGGTGGACACGATCGCGCCGGACTGCGGATCAAGTGCGTGCGCGAAGATCGCATCCGCGCCCAGGTCCACCGCGTGGAGCAGCTTGCCGCCCATGGCAAAACCGACCCAATGCGCATGCGGGCCTGCCTGCCGCGCGCGATTGGGGCCCTCGCCGGTATGTACTGTGAGTTGCGCCTCACCGATCGGCCGCCCGGTGGTGCGATCGATCCGCCAAATTGCGACACTCCCGCTGGAATAATTGGCGACGGCCAACATGCCGCCGTCCGGACTGAGCGCCGCATGGCAGGGGTCGGCACCCCGCGTGGAAAAGTCGCCCAGGCGCTGCAAACCACGATCGTAGACGCCGACACGTCCCTTTTCCTGCTCGTCGAGCAGGTATCGAATGCCGGTCGCGCTCGCGCGCACCCCAAATGACGCGTTGCGGATCGTGTCCAACGGACGGCCCGCAACCCAGCCGGTCGGACTTGCCTCCAACGGGACCAGACCGGGACCACCTTCTTGAGCATAAGTGCCGGCGATCAGTTCGCCGGTCTTCTCTGCCAGAAGCCTGGAAGGAAGCGTGCCAAGCGCCATCGCAACTCCGACGAGCGCGCGCCGGGAGAATAGCAATGCGGGAGCAGTCACAGGTCGTACGGTCACATCGGCTCCTTGGGTGAACTTGTCTGGCCTTGATCTTCCCAGTTTTGGGGCAAGGAGCATGATTGGTTGGACAGATTCAACCTCTTTCCGGGTCTTTTGGTCATCAAACAGCGCCTTTTCGTAGCGACCAGGCGAAATCTGTCATACAGAAATTTTCGATCGAAGCTGGCAGTCGCGACCAAACATCATATCGGAGGGGAAGAAGGATGGCGAAGGATGTTGCCCGCGCGAGAAGGGCGGGCTGCTCGCCGACCCGATGCGGGCGCGCCCGATCATGACGCCCGAAGATATCCGCCTGATCCTGTCGGCCGTGTTCGGCATCGGCCTGTCGGTCGTCTTGATCGTCAAGGGCCGCCTTCACCCCTTCATCGCGTTGCTATGCGGTGCGTTCGTCGCCGGCTTGGGCGCTGGCATGTCGCCCGTCGCCACGGCGGCAGCGATTCAAAAGGGCGGCGGCGATATTCTCGGCGGAACGGGTCTGGTCGTGGCGCTTGGCCTGTCCTTGGGCGCGATGCTTCAACTGTCGGATGGCGCCGCGTCGCTGGCGCGCCGCGGCTTGAGGCTGGCGGGCAATGCCGGTGCGCCCTGGGCGAGCTTGCTGGTCGCATTGATCATCGGGCTGCCACTGTTTTTCGAGACGGGATTGGTGCTTCTGCTGCCCATCCTCGCAACCGCCGCCGCGAACCTGCCCAACGGCCCGAACGGCGATGCCGGCAAATTGCGGCTGATGCTTCCCGCCCTCGCCGGTCTTTCCGTCGTTCATGCCTTGGTACCACCGCATCCGGGACCGCTTCTGGCCGTCACCGCACTCAATGCCGATCTCGGGCGGACCATTCTCTATGGTCTCGTCGTGGCGATCCCGACAGCGGTCATCGCCGGCCCGTTGCTGTCACGGCTGACCGCGCGAGGAGTTACGCTGAGCGCTCCGTCGATCGAACTTAGCGAACCTCTGCAAGCCGCGCCGGCATTGGGAATATCGCTCGCGGTTGTCCTGATGCCGGTCGTGCTGATCGCGGCCGGCCAGATACCGGCCTTGTTGCCAGCCCATGCCGCCTCATCAGTCGGCTGGCTTACCTTCGCGAGCAACCCGGTCTTCGCGCTGCTGCTGACCAATATCGTGGCGTTGCCGCTCCTGTTCGGGCGCCGCGTCGGCGATGCGGCGGTGCAAAGGACTATCTGGACGGACGCGATGAACCCGGCCGGTACGATCCTGTTGTCGATCGGCGCGGGCGGCGCGCTCAAGCAAGTGCTGGTAAGTGCCGGACTGTCGGATTTGCTGGCCAAGGTCGCAGCGGGCGGTGCCTTATCGCCGATCATGCTCGCCTGGCTGGTGGCGGTGGGCATTCGGCTGGCGACTGGCTCCGCCACGGTGGCGACGATCACGACCGCCGGCATCATGGGCGGAGTCGTCGCGAAAAGCGGCGCGTCGCCGGAATGGGTCGTGCTCGCGATCGGTGCCGGATCGGTGTTATTCTCGCACGTCAACGATCCGGGTTTCTGGCTGGTAAAGGGATATCTCGGCACCAGCACGGCGGACACGTTCCGCACATGGTCGGTATTGGAGACGGTCGTGTCGGTGGTCGGTCTGGCCTGCGTGCTGGGCGCGAGCTACCTGCTGTGATGCACTGGGGGTCCACAGCGGCGGCACGGTCAAAAGCCCGAAGAGCCAAAAGATGAGCGAGAGCCGCCTGGCCGACCGCGCCTATACGGGCATCGTCGAGATCATCAATCGGAACCGGCTGGAGGTCGGCGACCGCTTGCCGTCGGAAGCTGCGCTCGCCGAGATGTTCGGCATCTCGCGCACGATCGTCCGCGAAGCCCTGGTCCGGCTGGCCTCCGACGGCATCACCGAAGCGCGGCGAGGCGCCGGTTCGTTCGTCAAGCGGCGCCCGTCGGAGCGGCTGGTCGCGCATATGCCGATGGAGGAACTCTCCTCGACGCTTGGCAGCTATGAGGTACGGTTCGTTCTGGAGGCGGAGGCCGCGCGGCTCGCGGCCGCGCGCCGCTCGGCGGAGCAGATGCAGGTCATCGAGCAGGAGATGGCACGTCTGGAAAAGGCCTTGCTGTCGAGCGGACCGGCGCATCTGGAGGATATGGCACTCCATCGCGCGATCGCGCTCGGCACATCCAACCCTGCTTTCGTCTCGGCGTTCGATCATATGTTCGCGGACATGGATCGGGTGATGAAGGCGGGCATCGACATATCCCGGTCGCGGCCTCCAGAGGCAATCGAGGCGATGCTGTCCGAACACCGGACGATCGTCGAAGCGATCCGGGCCCGGGACGCCGACGGCGCAGCGCTCGCGATGCGCTGGCACCTTTCGCAGGGGCGTAAACGGCTGATGCCATAACCCCTGCCACGGCCTCGGGGAGGCGGGAGGCGCAGCGTTGATCCCACCGCAGGAGAGGCAGCGGACGCCGGCGATATTCGTAGCCGATCGACGGGGCAGACGGCCTTCCTTGCCCGCACTCCATCCGAGAAAGGCCGTCTACATGTCGGTATCGAAATGATATTTTTCGATCTTTAGCGACATATCGGGGAACGGAATCGTGCGGGAGTGGTTGGCGCCCAAAAAGAAAATAACAAGCAAGGGTTGCCGATATGGGGAAGGCATTGAGCGCCGCGGTCGCCGCGCTCGCCTGCGCCGCGACGAGCGGGAAGGCGAAGACTGCGCCGCAAACCTCCACGACGTCTGGCTACGCAGTGGAGATCAGTGGCGTCGTGCCGGTGATCTGCCGTGCCGAAACCGACATCGCCGTCACCCCGACCGGACCGGGCGAGGTGTCCCTCGGCGCACTCAAGGAATTCTGCAACAATCCCGCTGGCTATGAGGTTTATGCCGATTATGCGCCGGCGCTGGCCAAGGCGAGCCTGTCGATCGACGGGCACAAGGTGCCGCTGAACGCATCGGGGACCACACGGATCGACAGATCCAACGGCGCCCGGGTCGTCACGCGCAATCTCTCGCTGAACCTGCCCGAGGGCGTGCCATCCGGCACGATCGCGTTCCGCATCGTCCCGTTGCGTTCCCGATAGGCACATCGGCGCGTTTCAGCGTGCCAAATCTCGCCGGGTATAGGGTTGACGTGGCCGCGCGTTTCGAGAAAGCGCGACCGCCGAAAGCAGGGGCGGAGTGAGGCCAAAACGGCGCGTTAGCCGGAACGACGTAACCATCGCTCCCAATCGACTCGGCCGAGGGCAACGAGCCCTGCGAGCATTGCCAGTTCGAGAAGGATGCCCACCGGGCTGGTAAGGTGGCGGCGGAACGCGTCACCAATGCTGGTCTCGCGGATTTGCCCAGCACTCAGCGCATAGATCGAGTAGGAAACGAGTCGGCCCGCGAAGAAGGCGGCGGTGAACGGGAGAATCCGCATTCGCGCCAACCCCGCGGCTTCGAAGAGTTGGGCCGACGGCAATGGAGAGAGCGCGAAAAGCCCCAAACCCAGGACGAGGTTTCGTTTACGCTGCATGAGCGCGGCGTGCGCGGCGGCAAGATTGCGCCGCGTTCTGTCGGACAGGCGTCCGGCCAATAGCCGGAAGCTCTGAGCGAGCAGGAAACGACCACTCGCAGCCGCCAAGGCACCGACGATCACGAGAGCCGGGATGGGTAGTCGAGTGTTCAGGCAATACAGCACGATGATCGACCAGGTCGGCGGCCCGAACGCCGGGAGCAGGTTCACTCCAAAAACGATGGCAAAGAAGATCAGCAGATCGGTCAAGGCAAACCTCTACCGTCGGCATGCGCTAATCGAAGCATCGCAGCCGCCGCCACCCTCATCGGCCGCGCGCGGCCTGACAGGGTAACAATATGCATCAGTGGCCGCGCCGCCGAAACGCCTGCTCGGCGCGGGCTTCCTTGTAGCTGTCGAGTACTTTTCGCATGTCGGCGACGGCGCGCTCGCGTGATCGCGCGTCCGCGATCTCCGCGAGTTCGCGCTTCAGGTTCGCCGCGAAGTCCGCATAACTGTTCTGCCAATCCCGTCCGATCGCCTCCTGCAAATGAGGGTCGCCCGTCTTCGTGCGCCGGGCCGGCTGGCCGGCCGCGAGACTATAGGTCTCTCCCAATTCGGGAGCGATGACGACGGGCGCGAGCCGCTGTGTCGAAGCGAGTTGTCGAAGTGCCTCTATCGACGCGGCTTCGCCATGGTCGAGGAACAAGCTGCCGGCGATCGGCTGACGAGCTTCGAGCCAGGCCATGAGGTCGCCTTGATCGGCATGCGCGGAATAGCTGTCGATCCGCCGGATTTGCGCGCGCACGACAATGTCCTCACCCCAGATCCTTACCCGCTTGGCGCCATCGAGGATCACGCGGCCCAGCGTGCCCTCAGCCTGGAATCCGACGAACAGGATTGTCGCGTCCCGCCGGTAAAGGTTGTGTTTGAGGTGGTGCCGGATGCGCCCGGCTTCACACATGCCCGACGCCGCCAGAATGATTGCCCCAGATACGCTGTTGAGCCGGATCGACTCCGCGGTTGCGTCGACGAAATGAAAGGCGGTGTTACGAAAGATGTTCTCGCCACCCAAATCCTCCAGCGTGTCGGCATATCTTGCGAACACGCCGGTCGCCTGAGTGGCGAGCGGCGAGTCGATGAACACCGGAACCGACGCGATGCGCTTCGTTTCGATCAGCATGGCCAGGTCGAGCAGCAATTCCTGCGTTCGTTCGAGCGCGAAAACGGGAATGATCAGGTTTCCGCCCCGCGCCAGCGCGGCTTTGATCTCGATTTCCAGCAAGGTCCTGCGCTCGGCGAGCGTCACAACGTCGCGCCTGCGGTCGCCATAGGTAGATTCGCAGATGACATGATCGAACGCCGCCGGGCTTTCGGGGTCGGCGTAGAATGCCTTGTTCTTCGGCCCGAGGTCGCCCGAACAGAGGATATGCGTGTCCCCGACCGACAGTTCAACAGACGCCGAGCCCAGGATGTGGCCGGCATTCCACAGCCGCGCCTTGAAGCCAGCCACGGGCTCGAACCATTCTTCAAGTGCGACTTCCCTCGTCTGCTTCCATGCGGTGATCGCGTCCTGCTCGGTGTAGATCGGCACGATGTCTGGGAGGTCGGCGCGATCCTTGCGCCGATTGCGTCGCGCGGCATCGCCTTCCTGGATACGGCCCGCGTCCGCGAGCATATATTCGAGCAGCGCGGCCGTCGGTTCGGTGCACCAGATGTCGCCGGCGAAGCCCTCAGCCACCAGGCGCGGCAGCAGTCCGCAATGGTCGATATGTGCGTGCGTCAGGATGACGGCGTCGACTTGCCTCGCATCGAACGCAAAGGGGCTGCGGTTCAACGTTTCCAACGTCCGGGACCCCTGGAAAAGGCCACAATCGACCAGAATACGCTTGTCCGCATGGCAGAATTCCATGCAGGAACCCGTGACGGTGTGCGCCGCACCGTGAAAGGAGAGCGTTGGAGTTGTCGTCACTCGGTTCTGGCTCCTGTGCCCCGATCGCCAACCGTTAGGCGAGGCAGGCCGGCGGAGAACTTGGTAGTTCTACGCATGGGCGATGAGGGAAGTTACGAACACCGCCCTCGCTCGCATTGAGGTACAGTAGGCCTTAGCTCGCGGAAGCATTCATGACCGGTCGTCGAATGCCCCGAGCCAATGTCGAGGCACGACGATGGCATATATGACTCGCATGGTGATCGATGCGCCAGGTCGACCGCTTCGGCTAACCACCAGTCAGATTCCCGAACCGATCGGCACGGACGTCTTGATCAAGGTCGCCGCCTGCGGTGTTTGCCGCACCGACCTGCACGTGGCGGACGGCGAAATCACGGCGCGTTACCCGGTCGTTCCGGGCCACGAGATCGTCGGGCGCGTGATCGCCGTCGGCCCGGGTTCCACCCATTTGGACATCGGCGATCGGGTCGGCGTGCCCTGGCTCGGGCGAACCTGCGGTATTTGTCCCTATTGCCGGTCGGGGCACGAGAATCTTTGCGACCAGCCGACCTTCACCGGGGCCACGCGGGATGGAGGGTATGCAAGCCACGTTCTCGCCGATTCCCGTTTCTGCCTGCCGATACCCCCGGCCTATGATGACGCGGAAGCGGCACCGCTGCTCTGCGCGGGATTGATCGGCTACCGATCCCTGGTCATGGCCGGCCAGGGCAAGGCGATCGGCCTCTACGGGTTCGGCGCGGCGGCGCATATCATCGCGCAGGTCGCCGTTTGGCAGGGACGCGCTGTCTATGCCTTCACCCGACCGGGCGACCGGCAAGCCCAGGACTTCGCACTGAAGCTCGGTTGCCGCTGGGCCGGGGGTTCGGACGAACCAGCGCCCGAACCGCTCGATGCGGCGATCATCTTCGCGGCCGTCGGCGCGCTCGTTCCGATCGCGCTCAAGGCGGTCAGGAAAGGCGGCCGCGTGGTCTGCGCGGGGATCCACATGAGCGACATTCCAAGCTTTCCCTATGCCGACCTGTGGGGCGAGCGATCGATCCTCTCCGTTGCCAATCTGACGCGCGAGGACGGACTCGTCTTTCTCGACATCGCTCCCAAGGTCCCCGTTCGAACCAGCGTCACCCGGTTCAAACTGGAAGAGGCGAACGAGGCGCTGGCAGCGGTCCGCGAGGGTCGTCTGGAAGGCGCCGCCGTTCTGATTCCTTGACGCCGATCCAGCCAGCCGCGCCGCTAAGTACCATTCCCAATGGTGGCGGCCGAGGCTCCCTCGTAGCCCAGTGCCTGCTCGACGCGGAGAAATAGCGATGGTTCAGCCGCCCCGACAGGCGCGACGCGATAATGCCGAGGATCTCTGGCTGGTATGTCACGAGATGTTGCTGAAGCCGCTCGAATGGCTGACGGCCTGGTGGGACGCTTTCATCGTGCCCACCAGCTGGCACCCCCACTTTGCACGCGCGAACGATCGCTCCGGAACAGCGCCCGGTCCCGTCCAAACCGATCGGGGTCGATTCCAAGAAGAATGTCTTCGCTTGAGCGACCCGAAGAATGGAGACCCGTCATGAATGAGATCACCAAGCCCATCGCCGCCCGCCAGGCACCGGCATCGCCATTTCTCGATCAGACGCCGATGACCTGGCTGCGCGGAGAGATCGACCGCCTGTTCGAGGATTTCGGGCAACCGGCGCGCAGCATCTTCAATTTCGGATCGCGCGGCACGCCAGTCCCGCCGATGGAGCTTGTCGATGGCGGCGATTCCTATCGCCTGACCGCCGAACTGCCGGGGATGACCGACAAGGACGTGACGATCGAACTCACGGCCGGCGTGCTGAGCATCGCGGGTGAGAAATCCGAAAGCAAGGACAGCGAAGAAGGCGGCTGCCTGATGAGCGAGCGGCGCTATGGCGCGTTCAGCCGCCAGATCACGCTGCCCAAGGATGCCGATCGCGACTCCGTTTCCGCGTCCTTCAAGAACGGCCTGCTGACCGTCACGATCGGCAAGGATCAAAAGGCGGCCGCGGAAAAGCGGACGATCGCGATCAAGGCCTGAATGTCCCATCGGCCCCGACCTGCGATCCCCGGGGCCGAATGTCGCCGTCGGCCGACCTCCCCTGGCGGCCGGCGGCGACGCCTGACGACTTTTACCGGAGAGCTGATGTGATCGAGGACTGGCGTGAGTTGATCGAAAACATGAATGGCGGCGTGCGCGACCTCCGCCATGGCGCGCCCGACGTCATGAAGAGCTTTTCGGAGATGGCCAGGGCAGCACATGGCGGCACTGCGCTGGACGGCAAGACCAAGGAACTGATCGCCCTGGCGATCGCGGTGGCAACGCGCTGCTCGCCCTGCATCGCTTATCATGCCGAAGGCGCCGCCAAGAAAGGGGCAAGCCGCGAGGAGATACTCGAGACGATGGCGACTGCCATCTACATGGGCGCCGGGCCGTCGGTTATGTATGCGGCGCACGCCCTGGAGGCGTTCGATCAGCTCGCGGCCTGAGGCGATGTTCGCAATGTGGCAATCATGGTCCAGCCAACGGCGGGGCACAGGGATGAGCGCAATCTGCGCGCTTGCTCTGCTGACGGGGCTGAGCTCGACAATCGTGCCGCCGGCGCGCGCCCAATCGCTGGAGAGCGGCACCGTCATGGACGCCGTCCGCGCGTTGAAGGCGGGTCAATATCTATGGGCGCCGCAACTCGCCCCCGCAGGACCGATGCTGATCATCATCAATCGGACCACCCAGCGCCTCGTCGTCTATCGCAACGGCGTGCCGATCGCCGTGTCGACCGTATCGACCGGACGTGCCGGGCGCCGCACACCGACCGGCGTGTTCACCATCCTCGAAAAGCAGGTAACGCACTTTTCGAGCCTCTACGACAGCGCACCGATGCCCTTCATGGAGCGCCTCACCTGGGATGGTGTTGCGCTGCACGGCGGCACCCTGCCCGGCTACCCCGCCTCGCATGGTTGCATCCGCCTGCCCCACCCCTTTGCCAAATTGCTCTATGGCGAGACACGGCTCGGAACGGTGGTGGTCATCACCGACAGCCCCGAACTGCCACGCTTCGTCCCGGCGCCGACGCTGGGAACGCAATCGCCTGAGGTGGCGCCGGCGGGCGATGGCGTGACCTGGTTTCCCGAGCTTGCTCCTGGCGGCCCCGTCACGGTGGTAATCAGCGCGAGCGACCGCAAGCTCATCGTGCTGCGCAACGGCAAGGAGATCGGATCCGCGCCGGCCAGCTTGGCCAATCCGGTCGAGCGGCCCGCCGCCTATATGCTGCAGGCACGCGATGCCGCGGGCGATCACTGGATGCGGTTGCCGTTGCCCGGACAAGATCCGGCGAAGCCGCTCGCCTCCGAGACCGGGCAGGATGTGACGCTGCCCGCGGGCATGAAGGAGACGATCGCGGGCATTCTGGAGCCTGGCGCTACCGTACTCATCCTTCCGGATTCCCTTGCCGCAACGGCGCAGTCGCGCGGGGCGCTACTCGAAAGCGCGCCCGACAAAGCGTTGCCGAAGTAGGGCAGGCAGAAATCTCGACCCTAGCGAATTGGCCGCCCCGGACCCTAAATTACTCGCTCTTGAGCGGGATAGTTGAGTATGGATCGTCGAACATTTCTGGCATCTGCCGCCGGCGCGGCGGCCGTTGGCCTCGTTACGCCGCGGGCTTTCGCCGCGGATTCCAGCAAGCGGTGGATCGGCATCGCAAACGCCGAACTGCGCCGCAGGGCGGGACAGATCACGCAGACCGACATCGTGGCGATCGCCGATTTCTCCACGCCGTCCTCGGCGGAGCGTTTTCATCTGGTGAATATGGCGTCCGGGACGGTCGAAAGCTTCCTGGTCGCGCATGGCCGAGGCTCGGACCCTGCGCATAGCGGCTGGCTGCGGCGCTTCTCGAACGATCCCGGATCCTATTGCACCTCCGAAGGCGCCTATCGGACGGTCGATTATTATAACGGCAAGCATGGCCGGTCGGTGCGGCTGGCTGGGTTGGACGAGACCAACAATAATGCCGAGGCGCGTGCGATCGTGATCCATTCGGCCAAATATGTCAGCGCCGAGATCGCACGCGGTACCGGCGTGCTGGGGCGTAGCGAGGGATGCTTCGCCGTGTCGGAAAGCGATCTCGCGGCCGTGCTCGCGCGGATGGGCCCGGGAAGGCTCCTGATCGCGGGCCGGTTCAACGCTTAATCTTGGCCGGGACGCGGCGAACAGCCGCTAGGGCGAAGAAGAAGCGAAAGCGCCGCGCGAAGTTTTTCGTCATCGGAAACGCGACGAAAATCAGGATGCGGGGCGCCTTCGCGCAGCAGGTCCCTGCCCCGACGGTAGCCGCGATCGTATAGTACGGGGTCCGCCGCCGCTTGGAATGGGTACGCGAACAGATCGGTGCCGCAGTCGCCATAATCGAGATAGAAGCGGTGCCGTCCCGCCTCGGGGATGATGCGGTCGAAAGCGTATTCGAACGCACGTTCGACGCCGGTGACTTCCTCGTCGGACAGGGCCGCCTCCCCATAGGGAACGAGCGGGCGCGCACCGGCGATCCAGGCGGCATTGCCGAACAGATCGGGGCGCCGGCCCACCGCATAAAGCGCCGCCATCCCGCCCATTCCGGTTCCGAGGACGGACGTATCGGCCGGGGCGGGACGAGTGCGGAACAAGCGGTCGATCGCCGGTTTCAACTCCTCGGCCAGATAACGAACATAGCCTTCGGACAAAGCAGGGCCCCGGCACGCGTCTTCGACGCTTGTTCGCGTGGTCGCCGGCAGCGCCGGCATGAATGCCGCGGGGCAGAATTCACGAAGACGGTCGGCGCCGCTCCAAATTCCGACGATGATCGCCGGTTCCGCGGTCCGTCGCTCGACCAGGTCCGTGAGCGTGCCGGCGATCGCCGCCTGGATGGTACCCCCCTTCGGGTCGGCCATCAGCTGGCCGTCATGCAGGTAGATGACCGGAAATCCCCAACTCACTCGATCGTATTCTGCCGGTAGCCAGGCAGTGATCCGACGCGGCGCGGCATGCGCCGACGCGATGGCCGGCAACTCGATCAAGCGCCCCGAGGTGGACGCAGCCCGCGCGACTGGAAACACTCCGCCTACGGCAAAGGCCGCACCGGCGGCGATCAGCGAGCGACGCGAGAGCTTGAGGGATCGAGAGCTCGACATGCCCACTATCGTGTCAGGCCGTTATCCCTCCGGGCATTCGTATTGTTACGAACGGGGCATCCGGCCTTCGAATCGACACATGCGCTATCGACGTGGATCGGCTGTATGTGTCCGGAACTCCCGCTCGCCAAAAATTCGGCTCTCGCGAAGACGCCAAAGCCTGATAAACTGGGGGTATCTTTGGAGGATACGCGATGGGTCTGGGTGATTTCCTGAGGAAGCAACTGGTCGACGTGATCGACTGGGTCGACGAGCCCGGCGTCCTTGCCATCCGCTATCCGATGCAGGACCGCGAGATCCAGAATGGCGGCCAGCTGACCGTGCGCGAAGGCCAGGTCGCGATGTTCTACAACGAGGGCAAGCTGGCCGACGCCTTCGAGCCCGGCCAGCATACGCTGACCACGCAGAACCTGCCGCTGCTGACGGCGATCATGAACTGGGACAAGGGCTTCAAATCCCCGTTCAAGGCCGACGTCTATTTCTTCACCCAGCGCGAGCAGACCGGGCTGAAATGGGGCACGCCGCAGCCGATCACCGTGCGCGACAAGGAATTCGGGCCGCTGCGCATCCGCGCCTTCGGCAGCTATTCGTTCCGGATCGAGGATGTCGCGACGTTCGCGGTCAAGATGATGGGCTCACTCGACCGGTTGACCGTCACCGACCTCGACCAGCAATTGCGTGCCGTCATCAATACCGCGATCGCGACCGCGCTCGGCGGCAGCGAGATCGCGTTCATCGACCTGGCCGGCAACCAGCAGGCGCTGTCGGCGAAGATCAAGGCCGAGGTGGATGCCGGGTTCAAGGAATGGGGCCTGACGTGCCGCACCTTCTTCGTCGAGAGCGTGTCGCTTCCCGAGGACGTCCAGGAATATCTCGACAAGGGCAGCTCGATGCGGGTGCTCGGCAACCTCGATCAATATGCCAAGTTCCAGGCGGCGGATTCGATCCAGACGGCGGCGGCCAATCCAGGGGGGCTGGGCGGGATCGGCGCCAGCGCCGCGGCCGGCCTGGCGCTCAGCCAGACAATGGTGAGCGGACTGCGCGGCGTCGGCGCAGCGGGCGTGTCGCCGCCCGAAGCCGATCCGTACGAACAGATCGAGAAGCTGCACAAATTGATGGTGGGGGGCGCGATTACGCAAGAAGAGTTCGACGCCAAGAAGACTGCCCTGCTCGCCAAGATTTGATCGCGACGTAGTGATCGAAACCAATTGCCCCAATTGCGGCGCCCCGATTCGGTTCGGGTCGAACGACCTGCCGGTCAAGGTGTGCGACTATTGCCATAGCTCGGTGTTACGCACCGGCGGTAATCTTCAGGCGATCGGCAAGGTCGCCGAGGTGCCCGAAGACGTCAGTCCGCTGCAATTGGGCGTGCGCGGGCGCGATGGCGACCGTCGCTTCGAATTGGTCGGCCGCGTCCGCTGGCGCTATGCCGACGGCGCGTGGAACGAATGGCTCGCGTTGTTCGATGATGGATCGACCGGCTGGGTCGGCGAATCCTCGGGGCGCTACATGATGCTCCGCCAGGTCGCCGAGAACGCGATTGCGTCAGTCCTGGTCGACCAGGTCAAATCGGGCCGCCTGATCGCGGTCGGCACGCCGATCACCATCAACGGCATCGAATATATCGCGAGTGATGCCAAGCAAGTGACGTGCGTCGCCAGCGAAGGCGAGCTGCCGTTCCACGCGCCGCTCGGCCTGTCCGCCGTCAGCGTCGACCTGATGACTCCCGACGGCGGATGCGCGAGCATCCAGAAGGATACGGACGGTGAGGTCGAGATCTATACCGGCCGCTACACGGCGCTCGACGGTCTCCACGTCACCGGCCTGCGGTCGTTCGAGGGCTGGCCAATGCCGGCATTCGCCGCATGAGCGATGGGGTGCCCGTTCCCGGACAACCGTCGCCGGTGCCCGTCGCGCCCGCGCCGCCAGCGCCGCCAGCGCCGCCGCGCTCGACCGTCCGGGCGCTGAGTTGTCCCAATTGCGGCGGTATCGTCAATGTGCGCGCGCAAGGTCTGACGGTCAGCATATTGTGCGAACATTGCGGCTCGACGCTCGACGCGACCAGCCCCGAGCTCCAGGTCATCGCGCGCGCCAATCACGCGCTCAAGCAACCGCAAATCCCGCTCGGCACCCGCGGCACGCTCAACGGCCACGTGTGGGAAGTCGTCGGCTATATGGAGCGGACGGACGAGGACGTCTTTTGGGCCGAATATCTGCTGTTCAATCCGTATGAGGGCTATGCTTTTCTGGTCGACGACGGACGCCGATTCAGCCTGGGTATCATGCTCGACCAATTGCCCAAGACGATGTTCGGCAGCCTTCTCTTGCTCGATCGGCGCCCTTATTCACGGTTTGGCCGACCCTATCCGGTGCGCGTCACCTTCGTCGTCGGCGAGTTCTACTGGCGCATCGCTGTAGGTGAAACCGTCACAGAGACGGACTTCGTCCGTCCGGGTACGATGCTGTCCTGCGAAGAATATGAGACGGAGCGGACCTGGACCCGGCTCGACATGCTCGATTGGGGCGTCGCCGAAAAGGCGTTCGGCATACCCCCGCGCCGCCGCAATTACCGCTACCCCGCCCCGCATGAGCCATCCCCCTATAAGCGGCAATTCGCCGAAGCGGTGGTTGTCGGCCTGGTCGCCCTGTTCCTGCTCGGCATGGTTTCCAACGCGGGCGGTCACGAACAGCAGATCATCCAGCTCACGTCCCGCGTGGCATTCGACGCTGCGGGACGAAATGTCGTGATCCGGGGGATCGTCTTGCCTGCGGGTCGGTCACGCGTCGCGATCGAGGCCGATGCGGGATCGATCGACAATGCCTGGGTCAATGTCGACTATACGCTGACCAACGAGGCGACGCAGCGCAGCGTCCGCTCTTACACGACCGTGGAACACTACGCCGGCAACGACAGCAACGGGGCCTGGAGTCATGGCGATCCGCGTGACGAGGTGGCGCTGTCGAGTATGCCGGGCGGTCGATACGATCTGAGCGTCACATTGGTGGCGCACCGCTGGAACAGGCGCGGCGGCGACTCGGTACCGACGACGGATGAAGAGCGGGCCTTTTTCGCCCACAGGTCCAGAGACCCCGGCGACCGCATCGCCACGACGGGAGCGGACCCCGGCGCCGCAACGGCGCCGGTCACTATCACGGTCAAACGCGGCGGCGCATTCGGCGGCGTGTCGTTTCTTGCTTTTCTGATGATCGTGGCCTGGCCGGTAATCGTGCTGTTCAAGCATTTCGGATTCGAAAAGCGCCGCAAGGCGCCCGGCTACGCAAGTGACGACTGAAGCCGCGATGAGAGGGAAAACGGCGAATTGATGAACCGGCATGTCCTCCTGTACGGCCTTTACTGCCTCGGCGTCCTGATCTTCGCGGGCAAGGCGATCAGCGACGGCTATTCCCCCTTCGTCGCCGCCGGCGCGCGACCGCCGGTATCGGCGATTGTCGGGTCGAGCCCCAGCGGCGGCGGCTATTATTCAGGCTCCAGCGACGATTGCAGCGACGATGACTGCAGCGATGGCGGCTACAGCGGATCGGGCTGGTTCGGCGGGTCCGGCCGCCACCATTCTTTCGGCCCCACCCACAAGTAACGAAAGGATTGGACCATGATTTCCATCCCCGTGCTCGTCGCAACGCTGCTCTATGCCGCGATCGGCCTGGTGATCTTCATCGGCGGCTTCTGGCTGTGGGACAAGATCAGCCCGGTCGACATGTGGGGAGAGATCTGCCGCGAAAAGAACGTCGCGCTGGCGATCTTCACCGGATCGATCGCGATCGCCGTCGCCATGATCATCGCCGCCGCCATTCATGGTTGAACGGCAGGATCGAATCTTTCCAGTCAAACGACGCGCTTCGTCACCCCGGACGTGTTCCGTGTTCGAGCTTTGGCTTGCCCCCGGCAAGCCAAGATCGTGTCCGGGGGACACGATCCCGCTCGAACACCAGCCCTCCACAAGGGAATCCAGCCGTTGTTGTACTTTGGATGCCGGAACGAGTCCGGCATGACGGCTGAACCAATATGATCGAGCAACAGGGCCGCCGCGCCATCCCCTCCGGTACTGGTGCATTGCTGCTGGCCTCGGCGTTCGTCGTCGCGACCTGCGGCCTGATCTACGAACTGCTCGCCGGAACCTTGGCGAGCTATCTGCTCGGCGACAGCGTTACCCAGTTCTCGACGATCATCGGGACCTATCTGTTCGCGATGGGCATGGGCTCATGGTGCTCGCGCTACGTTCGCAAGAACGAGCTCGCGACCTTCGTCCGGGTCGAAGTGCTGATCGCCGCGATCGGCGGCTCATCGGCGGCGCTCCTGTTCCTGTTGTTCGATCGCGTCCAGGACTTCCGCCTGCCGCTCTATGGCCTGGTGCTCGCGATCGGTTTCCTCGTCGGGCTCGAAATCCCGCTCCTCATGCGCATACTCAAGGATCGGCTCGAGTTCAGCGACCTGGTCTCGAAAGTGCTGACCTTCGACTATGTCGGCGCGCTCGCCGCTTCGTTGTTGTTCCCGTTGCTGCTCGTCCCGCATCTCGGCCTGATCCGTACCGGCTTCCTGTTCGGCCTGTTCAACGTCGGCGTCGCGATCGCGGTGATCGTGATGCTGCCGCAGCGGCGCCGGATGACGATCGAACTGCTCGTCGCGGTTCTGGTCGCGATCACCCTCGCCGCCGGCTTCGTCGCGTCCGAGAAGATCGAGCGCACGGCCGAGGTCGCGGCCTATGGCGACCCGATCATCTACGCCGACGCGACGCCGTACCAGCGCATCGTCATCACCAAGCGCAACGAGGACCTCCGTCTCTTCCTCAACGGCAACCTGCAATTCTCGTCGCGCGACGAATATCGCTATCACGAAGCGTTGGTGCATCCCGTGTTGAGCCGCGTCGCCAGCCCGCGCGACGTGCTGGTGCTCGGCGGCGGTGACGGCCTGGCAGTGCGCGAGATCCTCAAATATCCGACCGTACAATCGGTGACGCTGGTCGATCTCGACCCGGCGATGACGACGCTCTTTCGCAAGAGCTCGATGCTGGTGGCGCTCAATCACGGGTCGTTGCTGTCGCCCAAGGTCCATGTCGTCACCGCCGACGCCTTCAGCTGGCTGCGGACCAACCAGCGCAAATTCGATGCTGTGCTGGTCGACTTCCCCGATCCGACCAATTTCGCGATCGGCAAGCTCTACACGGTGAGCTTCTATCGCGAGTTGGCCCGCGCGCTGAATCCCCGCGCGATGCTGAGCGTCCAAAGCACCTCGCCGCTGGTCGCGCCAAAGGCCTATTGGACCGTCGCCACCACGCTGGAAGCGGCCGGACTGACCACGCGCGGCTATCACGTCTATGTCCCGAGCTTCGGCGAATGGGGCTTCGTCCTCGCCTCGAACGGCCCGATCGGTGCGCCCGGCGCACTGCCTGCGGGACTGCGATTCCTGACCCCCAGGGTCGATACCCTCGCTTTTTTCTTCCCGCCCGACATGGCGCGGCGCCCGACCCCGGTGAACCGGCTCGACAACCAGGCCCTGGTCCGCGAATTCGACGCCGAATGGTCGGTGTTCGAGGGCTGATGAGCTGGTCGCGCCGCAATGTGATCGCCGGATCGGTCGCGGGCGCAGCGGCGATCGGCGCCGGCGCGATCGCGCTCGCCCCACACGACGAGACGATCCCCGGCGCGCTGGGTGGCGCCGATTTCCGCCGCGGACACCGCCTGCGCGGCAGCAAATTCCCCGAACCCAGCGAAACGGTGCGGACCAAGGTCACGATCGTTGGCGGCGGCGTCGCCGGGCTCGCAGCGGCATGGACGCTGGCCGATGCCGGCGTGCAGGATTTCCGTCTGCTCGAACTCGAGGACCGCACCGGCGGCAATGCGCGGAGCGGGCGCAACAATGTCTCCGCCTATCCGCTCGGCGCGCATTATCTGCCGTTGCCCAATGCCGAGGCGAAGGGCGTCATCCATCTGCTCGAACAGCTCGGCATCATCACCGGCTGGCAGGACGGCAAGCCGGTCTACGATCCCTATCAGCTCGTTGCCGACCCCGAGGAGCGCCTGCTCTATCTCGGCAAATGGCAGGAGGGGCTGGTCCCGCAAAAGGGGCTGAGCGAGGCCGACGTCCACGACTTGAAGGCGTTCTTCGCCGCGATGAAGTCCTATCAGGACCGACGAGATTCCCAGGGACGTCCTGCTTTCGCCATCCCGATGGAATTGAGTTCGCGCGATCCCGATCTGCTCGCGCTCGACCGGCTGAGCTTCGCCCAATGGCTCGACCAGCAAGGGTGGAAATCACCGATACTGCGCGCGCACGTCCGCTACGCCTGCCGCGACGATTACGGGACCGAGCCAGACCAGGTCTCGGCCTGGGCGGGTGTGCATTATTTCGCCAGCCGCCGCGGCCATGCCGCCAATGCCGATCCCGACACGATGCTGACCTGGCCCGAGGGTAACGGCCATCTCGTCGGCCGCATGGCGGCGCGATTGAAGGATCATCTCAATTGCGGGCAGATCATCCACCGGGTTGCTCGCACTGATAAAGGCGTACAGATCGACGCACTCGACGTCGCGAGCGGCCGCGGCCTCCGCGTCGAAGCCGAGGCGGTCGTGCTGGCGACTCCGCATTTCGTCAGCGCGCGGCTGACCAAAGATGCGCCGCCCACAACTGGGTTCGACTATGCGCCCTGGGTCGTCGCCGCGGTCACGGTCGACCGGATGCCGGCGGGACCGGGGTTCGAGGTCGCGTGGGACAATGTGTCCTGGACCAGCCGATCGCTCGGCTATGTCGTCGACACGCATCAATCGCTCGATCGCGTGCCGCGCGCGACGGTGCTGAGCTGGTATCTGCCTTTGTCCGACATGCCACCCGCCGATGCGCGCCGCGAGCTGCTCGACCGCCCGCTGGCCTATTGGCAAGACATGGTCCGCGACGACTTGCTCCGCACCAATCCGGACCTGAGGAGCGCAATCCGGCGGATCGACGTATGGCGCTGGGGCCATGCCATGATCCGGCCCGTCCCGGGCTATTTCTGGGATGGCCGCCGCGAAGCCGCCGCCGCCCCGCGCCCGCCATTGTTCTTCGCGCATTCGGACCTGAGCGGCCTGTCCCTGTTCGAGGAAGCGCAGTATCGCGGCATCCGCGCCGCCGAGGATGCGATGACGCATCTCTCCATTCCCTATCGGTCAGTGCTGACGTAGACAGCATCGTGGATTTCAGCGGGACGCATCTTCTAGCCGACCTGTTCGACTGCGATCATCTCGACGATGAGGCGCGGATCGAGACGGCGTTGCGCGCGGCGGTGACCGCGGCCGATGCGACTTTGCTCGACCTCAAGGTCCACGGGTTCGGCACCGGCCAGGGCGTGACGGGGATCGCCTTGCTCGCCGAATCGCATATTTCGATCCATTCCTGGCCCGAGCGCGGATACGCCGCGGTCGACATGTTCCTGTGCGGGCGCCGCCACGATCTCGACGCCGCGCTGGAAGCATTGTCCGGGGTGCTCGACGCGGGGCGGATCGAACAACGCCGCTTCGCGCGCGGATTCAGCCTGGAGGCTATAGCCGAATGACCGGCACGTCCTTACCGCCCAAGCGCCAATCCGCAGCGCGGCTTACATTGATCATCCTGCTCGGGCTGCTTGGCCTGTGGGTCATCCACGCCTTCCTCCCTGTTCTGGTCTGGGCGGTGGTCATCGCCGTTGCGGTCGATCCGCTCGTCCAGCGCGCCGAACGGCGGTTCCCCCGGCCCAATCTGGTCGCGGCCGCTTTCACCTTGGGCTTCGCGCTGATCGTATTGGCGCCGATCGCGATCGGCATCGCGCAGGCGGCGCGCGAGGCGCATGACGTCGCGATCTGGGTGAAGGCGGCGCAGGAATATGGCGTGTCGCCGCCCGGCTGGCTCGCCAACCTCCCGTTCAGCGCCGAGGCGACCGATTGGTGGCGCACCAACCTGTCCGATCCGGAGGCGGCGCATCATCATTTCGAGACCTTGAGCCACAGCCTTCTCGGCGCGCAGGCGCGGCTGCTCGGTTTCGGACTCATCCATCGTGCGGTTGTGTTCGGATTCACCCTGATCGCCTTGTTCTTTCTGATCCGCGACCGCGATGCGCTGGCGGCCCAGTTTCGCACCGCCAGCGCGAAGCTGCTCGGTCCGCAGGGCGAACGGATGGGTCAGCAGGCGCTGGCCTCGGTACGCGGGACGATCGACGGCTTGGTGCTGGTCGGGTTCGGCTTTGGCGTAGTCATGACCATCGTCTATTTCTTCCTGGGCGTGCCGCATCCGATCCTGCTCGGCGCGGTCACCGCGATCGCGGCGATGATCCCGTTCGGCGCGCCGGTCGCTTTCGGCATCGCTGCCCTGCTGCTGCTCGGTCAGGGATCGCCCGGCGCCGCGATCGCCGTAGTAGTAATCGGCTTCGCGGCCGAGTTCATCGCCGGCCATTTCGTCCGCCCCGCCTTGATCGGCAGCGCGACGCGCCTGCCGTTCTTCTGGGCACTGGTCGGCATCCTTGGCGGCGTCGAGACGCTGGGACTACTCGGCCTGTTCGTCGGACCGGCGACGATGGCGGTGCTGGTCATGCTATGGCGCGAGCTGGTCGAGGACGATCCGGCACCTGTTGCCTGACGGCGGAGACTTTTCCAGCTTCGCTGGAACGGCACCGGCCCGCTCCCCCACCCGGCCTCCCAATCAGGATATTGTATGGGAGGCCGGGTGGGGGAGCGGGCCGGTGCCGCAATCCTTTCAGCTCCGCTGAAAACAAAAACGACCGCCAGCGTTACGATTGCCCCGAACGGATCGGAACCCTAGATGGGCGGCAAATCCCCCGCCTTCAGGAGTCCGCCATGACCTATTCCGCCAAACTCGGCCTCTATATCGACGGCGAGTGGCTGAGCGGGGACGGCCGCGACACGCATTCGGTGCTCAACCCGGCGACCGGCGCGGGCCAGGCCGACCTGCCGCTGGCGACCGCAGCCGACCTCGACCGGGCGCTCGCCGCTGCGCAAAAGGGGTTCGAGGCGTGGCGTGCGGTCACGCCCGAGCAGCGCGCTGCCCTGCTCAACAAGACCGCCGCCCTGGTCCGCGAACGTGCCGATACGATCGCGCGCATTGCGACGATGGAAGAAGGCAAGCCGGTCGCAGAGGCCAAGGGCGAAGTCATGGCCGCCGCCGCGATGCTGGAATTTCATGCCGGCGAAGCGGTGCGCGTCTATGGCCGCGTGCTGATGCGTGCGCCGGGTATGCGCTCGATGGTGCTGCACCACCCGGTCGGCCCGGTCGCCGCCTTCTGCGCCTGGAACTTTCCCGCCTTGAACGTCGTGCGCAAGATCGCGCCGGCGGTCGCCGCGGGCTGCTCGATCATCCTCAAGCCGAGCGAAGAGACCCCGGGCTCGGCGGTCGAGATCATGCGCTGCTTCCAGGATGCCGGCCTGCCCGGCAATGTCGCGCAGATCGTGTTCGGCGTACCCGACGTGCTCTCGCGCCACATGCTTGCATCGCCGGTCACGCGCAAACTTAGCTTCACCGGATCGGTGCCTGTCGGCAAGCATCTGATGAAGCTGGCGTCGGATAGCGTAATGCGGATGACGATGGAATTGGGTGGTCACGCGCCGGTGCTGGTGTTCGACGACTGCGATCTCGAAAAGACGCTCGATATTCTCGTGACGCACAAGTTCCGCAATGCCGGCCAGGTCTGCGTCGCGCCGACTCGTTTCCACGTCCAGGAAACGATCTACGAGAAGTTCGTCCAGGGCTTCGCCGAGCGCACCAAGAAGATGCAGATCGGTAGCGGCCTTGATGCCGCCAGCCAGATGGGGCCCCTTGCCAATCCTCGCCGGCCCGACACGATCGCGGCGTTGGTCGAAGACGCCCGGGCCAGCGGCGCGCGGGTATTGGCTGGGGGCGAGCGCGAGGCGAAGGATGGCGGCTTCTTCTTCCAGCCGACCGTGATCGCCGACATCCCGCTCGAAGCGAAGGCGATGAATGACGAACCGTTCGGCCCACTCGCGCTGATCCGACCGTTCGGCACGGTCGAAGACGCCATCGCCGAAGCCAATCGTCTGCCCTTCGGCCTTGCGGCGTATTGCTTCACCGAGAGCGGCCGCCGCCAGAACCTGCTCGCCGAGACGGTCGAGGCCGGGATGCTGGCGATCAACCAGGTCCGGATGACCTGGCCCGACGCGCCGTTCGGCGGGATGAAGGAATCGGGCTTCGGCTCGGAGGATGGACCGGAGGGAATCATGGCGCATCTGACCACCAAGGCGGTACACATCGCATGAGCCAGACTTCGGGACGGACAGCCGCACGCATCCTCGTCGACCAATTGGTGGCGCAGGGCGTCGACCGCGCGACCTGCGTGCCCGGCGAAAGCTATCTGTCGGTGCTCGATGCGCTGATCGGCAGTGGAATCGACCTGCTCACCTGCCGCGCAGAGGGCGGCGCTGCGATGATGGCCGAAGCCTATGGCAAGCTGGCCGGTCGCCCCGGCATCTGCTTCGTGACGCGCGGCCCCGGCGCCACGAACGCGTCCCCCGGCCTGCACATCGCGATGCAGGATTCGACGCCGATGATCCTGTTCGTCGGCCAGATCGAGCGCGGCATGCGCGATCGCGAAGCGTTCCAGGAACTCGACTATCGCGCCACCTTCGGCGCGCTGGCGAAATGGGTAGTCGAGATCGACGACGCCGCGCGCATTCCGGAGATCATCGCCCGCGCCTTCCGCATCGCGATGCAGGGACGCCCCGGCCCGGTGGTCATCGCGCTCCCCGAGGACATGCTCGACGAGATGGCGGAAGTGGCCGACGCCCCGCGCGTCGATCCCGTGGAAACCGCCCCGGCGCCGGCCGATATCGACCGGCTCGGCGAACTGCTCGCGACCGCCAAAAACCCCGTTGCGATCGTCGGCGGCTCGCGCTGGACGCCAGAGGCGCGCGACGCGATGGTCGACTTCGCGCACCGCTTCGATTTGCCCGTCGCCGCGCAATTCCGCCGCGCTCCGCTCTTCCCCGCAACCGACGAGCATTTCATCGGCGACCTCGGTCTCGCGCCCAACCCCAAGCTGATCGAGCGTATCAAGGCCGCCGACCTGGTCCTGCTGATCGGTGGGCGGATGTCGGAAATCGCCTCGCAATCCTATACGTTGCTTGGCATTCCTGCGTCGGGGCAGCAGCTCGTCCACGTCCATCCCGATCCGCTAGAACTCGGCCGCGTCTACCAGCCGGTGCTCGCGATCAACGCCACTCCGCCAGCCTTCTTCGCCGCGCTCGATGGCATTGAGGCCAATCCAACATGGTCCGCCAATCGCGAGGCGGCACGCGCCGATTACCTGGCTTGGTCGGACACCCCACCGCCGGTGCCGGGCGACTTTCAATATGGCGACGTCATGGCGTGGCTGCGCGACCGGCTGCCGCCCGATGCGACGATCTGCAACGGCGCGGGCAATTTCGCGAGCTGGATCCACCGTTATTACCGCTTCCGCGATTTCGGCACCCAGCTGGCGCCGACCAGTGGGTCGATGGGCTATGGCCTGCCCGCCGGGGTAATGGCCAAGCGGCAAAAGCCCGAAAGCATCGCGCTGACCATCGCCGGCGACGGCGACTTCCTGATGAATGGCCAGGAATTCGCGACCGCCGTCCATCACGGCATCCCGCTGATCGTCGTACTGATCGACAATGGCATTTACGGCACGATCCGCATGCATCAGGAGCGGACCTTCCCCGGCCGGATCTCGGCAACCAACCTCACCAATCCGGACTTCGCCGCCCTTGCCCGCGCCTATGGCGGCCATGGCGAGACGGTGACGACCACCGCCGAATTCGCCCCCGCCTTCGAACGCGCGCTCGCCAGCGGCAAGCCCGCGATCCTGCATTGCCATCTCGACAGCCAGGCGATCACCCCCACCGCGACGCTGGACGGGCTAAGGGCGGCGGCGGAGAAAAAGGGCTAGCGGCGGCCGGCTCGTCGGAACGTCACGCGGGCGCGTGACACACAGCTTCGACGTTCAAGCCATCGGGATCGATGACGAACGCGGCATAATAACTGGGGTGATAATGCGGGCGAAGGCCGGGCGCCCCATTGTCCTTGCCGCCGGCGCTCAGCGCCGCGGCGTAAAAGGCATCGACCTGCGACCGCGAAGCCGCTGAGAAAGCGACATGGATGCCGGTACCGCGAGGGCCGTCGTCGCCGAGCCAAAAGAACGGTTTGCCGTCCTTGCCGTAGCCGATGCCATGATAGCCGCCGCTTTCTTCCGACATCACTTCCATGATCATGCCGAAATCCAGAGTCGCCAACGCCGCGTCGTAAAAGCGCTTGGACGCTTCGAAATCGCTCGCGCCAATGCCGATATGGTCGATCATCTTGCCCTCCTCGCCGAGATCGAGCCAATTGAACGCACGGCCCGTCGCGCTCCGCATTCATGAACGATGTGGCGCACCCTCGGCTGTTCGTATTTCACCGGACCCTTATCGGCCCATTCCGCGAATGGCCGACTGTGCTCCGCTCGGCAAAAGGCCGGCGTCAGCAGACGTCGCTCGATCGTCGACGAGGAAGTTGGAGCGGGTAACGGGAATCGAACCCGTGTATTCAGCTTGGAAGGCTGCTGCACTACCATTGTGCTATACCCGCATCCGGCTGGTGCGGCGCACCGGTTAGCGCGACGATCAGCGAGGCGCAAGGGTCAGGCGCCCTGGAAGGCCTCAACCATTCATACTTAACGGATCGTTCACCAAACCCCCGCACTAAGCCGTATGGACCATAAGGGACGCTCCGTTCTTGCCCCCGGGCCGGCGCTTCACGCGCGCGATGATCCAGCGATCGTCGGGTACGGCATTCGCCCTGCCACGCTCGCATCTGCGCTGGTCTCGTTCCTGGTGTTCGACCAGGTCATGCTCTGGCATTTCCTTGGCCTTGTCCCGCCGATACTCGTCGTGTCGGCGCTGGTCGCCTTGCCCGTGGCTTTCTGGCCGCTGACGCGACGCACCGCCGCTACAAGTGCAAGATTGCCGTGGAAGCTCCTGGGTATTTGCTTCGCCGTTTCGCTGGTTGTCTATATCCTGGGCGGCGAAGGACGGCTGTTTTACGCCAATGTGGATTGGCAGGTTCGTGGCGCGGTATTGCGCGACCTCGTCAACTACCCCTGGCCCGTCGTCTATGATGGAGCCGATCCGAAGATCCTGCGCTTGCCGCTAGGCATGTATTTGGTCCCGGCCTGGATCGGCAAACAATATGGCTTTCCGGCTGCCGAACTTGCGGAGTTGCTGCAAAACACCCTGCTGCTGACGGCCGTGCTGGCGCTCGGTTCGACCCTGTTCACCGGCACACGCGCGCGCCTGATCGCGCTGGGCGTATTCCTTGGTTTCAGCGGTATGGACGTTATCGGCGCGCTGCTCACCGGATACCCGATCTACAGCCATATCGAACAATGGAGTATCTACCAATTCTCCTCCCATATTACCCAGGCGTTCTGGGTGCCCCAACACTCTTTGGCCGGCTGGATCGGGGCTTTGTGCTATCTGTTGTGGCGCGACGATAAGGCACCGGCGGCACTGCTGTTCTGTGTCGTCCCCCTGTCGGCGCTGTTGTCGCCGCTTGCTTTCATGGGCCTGCTCCCCTTTGCCGCACACGCCGCGGTGAGCGTCGTCTTGCGCCGTGAACTGCACGTCCGGGAACTGGCCTCACCGGCGCTCGCCGTCCTGCTCTCCCTCCCTTCGCTCGCCTATCTTACGGCTGCGGCGGATACGGTCGGTGCACATTTCGAGCCGCCCGTGATTCCTCAATATCTCGCGATCGAGCTTTTAGAGATCGTGCCGTTCTTCGTCGGGCTCAAACTCGCGGCGAGAACCGACCGATTTGGCCGAACGACGTTCGCGATCGTCGCGATCATCCTGCTGCTCGCACCGCTCGGAAAGGTGGGCAGAGGGATCGACTTCGTGATGAGGGTTTCGATACCCGCACTGGCCATTCTTTCCGTGCTGATCGCCGACCTGTTCAGCACCCCGCCTGACGCCTCTGGCCGACGTGGCCGTCGGATCGTGCTTGGTGCTTTCCTGATCGGCCTGGCAACGCCGGCCACGGAGATCGGCCGCGCAATCTTCTTTCCTCGGTCCCCTGCGCCGCTGTGCAGCTATCTCGGCGTCGTACCCGGCGGTGCTACCGACTATGTAGCATCTCTCTCACGGTTGCCGGTCTGGATCAGGCCAAACGAGCCGGCAATGGTTCGGCCTCGCGATCCCAAGCAATGCTGGAACGGACCCTGGCCAAAACCGATCACATAGGGCCGTACAAGGCGCCTGCTTTGCAAGTGATGTGCGTGCTTTAGCTGCTTGCGGTCCAACATCCTTCACGGCTTGCTTACCATTTCGCGCGTATCCCCGCGCGTATGTATCACGACCCAGCATTGGGCACGGCCGCCAAGGCCGATCCGCGCCCCAAGTCCGCCGTGTCCACCGGGACCGGCATATCCGGGCTGGCCGGGCTGTTCACGTGGATCGCGATCGCGCGCTGGTTCGGGATGGACGGTACCTATGCCGCGCTGGCCAATGTCGCGGCGACCGGACTGCCGATGGTGTTGTGGTCCGTATTCGTCGACAAGGTCCACCGCAATCCTTCTACCGGGATCGATTGGGCCAATCCCAAGCCTTGGCGCGATACGCTCGACATCTCGATCACCAAGCTGGCCGGACTGTGGCTGACCTGGGCCGGCATCGCCTGTCTCTACGCCGTCGGGCGCTTCTATTGGGAAGGCAATTTCCAATTCTCGATGTGGTGCCTGATGTGGGCTGCGCCGGTCCTGTTCGTCGCCTCGATCCCCTACACCTTGTGGCTTGATCGCCGCATGGTCGAGCCGAAGGACGGGTGTTGGGCCTTGGGCGCCTGGATGATGGGGCTCAAGGAGCCGATCGATCAGGAAGCGATCTGGAACCACCTCAAAAGCTGGGGCGTGAAGATGTTCTTCACCGCCTTCATGCTCGCGATCGTACCGCCGGGGTTCGGCGATTTCGTGCGCGGCGATTTCAGCCGGGTGCTCGCCAGTCCGGTGGCCTTGGCCAATTGGCTGATCACTTTCATGTTTCTGGTCGATGTCGCGTTCGCGACCGCAGGCTATCTGCTCGCGTTGCGCCCGCTCGATTCGCACATCCGCACCGCCAACCCTTACGCCGCGGGGTGGATGGCGGCGCTGATCTGCTACCCGCCCTTCGTGCTGATGGGCGATAACGGCCCGCTCGATTATCATCCGGGGACCTATGGCGAAGCCGGCTGGTCGACCTGGTTCGCCAATTACCCGGTGCTGCTGGTCGGCATCGGCACCATATTGGTGCTGCTCACCGCGATCTACGCCTGGGCGACGGTCACCTTCGGCATCCGCTTTTCCAACCTGACCAATCGCGGCATCCTGACCAACGGACCCTATGCCTTTTCGCGCCACCCCGCTTATCTGTCCAAGAACCTGTTCTGGCTGATCGCGACCGTGCCGTTCCTGACCACCGGCAGCTGGCTCGACGCGGTGCGATCGACCGCGATCATGGCGATCGTCGCCGGCATCTATTATTGGCGCGCGCGGACCGAGGAACGTCATTTACGCGCCGACCCGGCTTATGAGGAATATTATCAGTGGATGGAGCGCAACGGCCTGGTGCCGCGCTTTTTCCGCTGGCTGACCGGCAAGACGGTGTCCGGCGCGGCCGAAGCCGCTATCCCTGAGAAAGCATGAAGCCGATCAGGCCGATGACGAACACCCAGTTGGCCTGCCACAGTCGCGCCCAATAGGGGCCCCCGGGACAGAGCCGGGCGTAATCCGACCATGTCAATACCGCGGGCCGACGATGGGAGAGCCGTCTGCCCTCGATCGCGCCGACAACCTTGGCCATCCGGCCAGTATAGAGCAGCGAGCCGAACAAGCCGGCGATTGCGACCGCACCAAAAATCATCGCAGCGATCAGCCGCGATGGGGCCATCAGAAGCTCATCTCGTCATAGATTTTGGAGATGTCGCCGTTCCACTCGCCGTTATAGCGGTCGAGCAGGATCTGCGCGGGTACCTTGCCCGACCGCACGACCTCGCGCAGCGGATCGAGGAAGCCGGTCTCGTTGGTTCCGCCGGCATCGGTCCGCGCGCGCGCGGTCAGTCCGGCATGGGCGATGTCGAGCACCTGGCCGGCAATGTCGCGCAGCTTGCCGCCACCCGGTAGCGGCGCATCGAGCGCCAGCGCCGGCACCGAGTTCCGCAATTCCTCGCGCTCGGCCATGGTCCAATGCCGGACCAGGTCCCATGCCGCATCGAGCGCGCCCTGATCGTAGAGCAGTCCGACCCAGAATGCCGGCAACGCGCAAATCCGCCCCCACGGGCCGCCATCGGCGCCGCGCATCTCCAGGAAGGTCTTGAGCCGAACTTCGGGGAAGGCAGTCGAGAGATGATCCGACCAATCCTCGATCGTCGGCTTCTCACCCGGCAGGATGTCGAGCTTGCCGTCCAGGAAATCGCGGAAGCTGAGGCCGGCGGCGTCGAGATATTGGCCGTCGCGATAGACGAAGTACATCGGCACATCGAGCGCATAGTCGGCGTAGCGCTCGTAGCCAAAGCCGTCCTCGAACACGAACGGCAGCATGCCGGTGCGCGCGGGGTCGGTGTCCGACCAGATATGGCTGCGGAACGACAACATGCCGTTGGGCTTGCCCTCGGTGAACGGTGAATTGGCGAACAAAGCGGTCGCCAGCGGCTGCAGCGCGAGCCCGACGCGGAACTTCTTCACCATGTCCACTTCGGACGCATAGTCCAGATTGACCTGGATCGTGCAGGTCCGGAGCATCATGTCGAGCCCCAGGCTGCCGACCCGCGGCATGTGGCGCAGCATGATCGCGTAGCGGCCCTTGGGCATGATCGGCAGATCCTGCCGCGCCTTGTCCGGCCACATGCCCATGCCAAGAAAACCCAGCCCCAGCCGGTCGCCGAGCGTCTTGACCTGTTGCAGATGACGGCCGGTTTCGGCGCAGGTCTCGTGCAGGTTTTCGAGCGGGGCACCCGACAGTTCGAATTGTCCGGCGGGCTCGAGGCTGACCGATCCATCCGCGCCGGTCAGCGCGATGATCTTGCCATTCTCCTCGACCGGCCGCCAGCCGAACTCGGTCAGCCCGTTGAGCAGGTCGCGGATGCCGCCGGGTTCATCCCAGGACGGCGCGCGATGATCGTCGGTGCGATAGACGAATTTCTCGTGTTCGGTACCGATCCGCCAGCGCTCGGCCGGTTTCTCTCCTCCTGCGAAAAAATCGATCAGCTGCTGGCGGTCTTCGATGACCGCTGCGTTCGTGTCCGTAACGGTCTTCGTCGTCATGGCGCGCATGTAGCTACGCAATAGGCGCCGCGCTAGTCTTCCGGGGGGACGTTCACCAATCTCCCGCAGCGGACATCCAGATCGCGACTGCCGCCGCCGCCGCGGTCTCGGCGCGAAGGATGCGCGGGCCGAGACCGATCCCGACAGCCTGGGGCAGCGCGCGGATCGCCTCGCGTTCGGCGTCGTCGAATCCGCCTTCCGGTCCGATCAGGATCGCCGCCGGTCCTCGATGCGCCGCCATAGCCTCGGCCGCAGGGGCGCCGCCGGTCTCGTCGGCGAAGAACAATGCGCGGTCGGCCGGCCAGTCGCGGAGCAAGGCCTCCAGCTTCACTGCTTCCGCCAATTCGGGCAGCGCTGTCCGGTCGCATTGTTCGGCCGCCTCGATCATGTGGCTGCGCAGGCGGTCGAGGTTGAGCCGGTCGATCACCGTGCGGCGAGTCAGCACCGGCACCAGCCGCGCCACGCCCAGCTCGCAGGCTTTCTCGGCGACCCAGTCGATCCGGCCCTTCTTGATTGGCGCCGCGCACAGCCACAGGTCGGGCACCGGCTCGCGCTCGCGCAGATGCGCCGAAATAGTCAGGTTCAGGTCGCGCTTGCCGACCGCGCTGGTGATAGCGAGCCATTCGCCAGTGGCGTCATCGAACAATTTGACGGGATCGCCCGTTTTCAGCCGTAGTACCGACAACAGGTAATGCGCCTGTCCGCCCTCGACGCGCACATCCATGCCCTCGGCAAGCGGGGTCTCGACGAACAAGCGCGGCGTCGATCGCGGCGGCCAAGCGGGGGTTGCTGCCATGCCCCGCGACTTAGCGAGTTCGTCTCTCGGGAGCTAGCGGCGCCACTCTTTTCCCCTCCCGCTTGCGGAAGGGTCGGGGGAGGGTTTGTTTCTGCAGGACATCGCCTCAGAACACGCCCTCCCCTAACCCCTCCCGCAAGCGGGAGGGGGAATGTGCGGGATGCCTTAGATCAGGGCCGCGGCTTCCGCCGCATCATCCGCCAGCCGACCGCCAACGCCGCGATACCGAAAGCGCCGCCGATCAGCGCCAGCCCCGCCGCCTGGGCGATGCCCCAGAACAGCGTCTCTGCGAACCGGGCAATGGCGACGGAAAGATGGACCATGGATTGGTCCCTTAACGTGTTAACCGGCCTAGCGTATCCGTTTCCAGTGCCGCGTCTGGCAGCCGAAGCCGAATAAGGCGCAGCCGCTGGCGGTGATACTGTCGGAATCGGTCAGTTCGATCCGCCCTGAAATCGTTTGGTCGAGCGCGGGAACGTACACCTTGCCCTTCCATTCGTTGGGGCCGGTCTGACGGAATTCGCGGAACACTTGCGTGCCGATCAAGGATCGGCCGCGCGAGGCGATATCGGCCTTGGTCTTGTCGTCGGCCCAGATCACCGTGCCGCACATCGCATCGCCGCAGCGCCCGGCACGCACGTGCATCGTGTTGTTCATGTTGGTCCAGGTGCCCGTCCACGCCGCGCCGGCGCGTGCCGGATCGGGTTCGGGGCCGGCTTGTGCAGACGCCGCAACGACGGTCAGCGTCAGCGCGGCGCAGGCCAGAAGTCGGGGCATGATCGTCGACATCGCAAACTCCAAAAACGCACTCCCCCGCCCCCTCGACCTAGAAATAGAAATTGTCCGTCGTGGGGCAAGGCGTGGCGCTGGTGCGGCAATTCGCACGTCGCTAGTGAATGAGTGATGACTGCAGCACCCGAGTCCGAGATCGTCCCAGACACCCAATATCGCGGCTTGGTCGGGCGGTTGCCGCCCTATCCGCGCGCTTTGGCGCTGCTGGCGCGATTCGATCGGCCGATCGGTTGGCAATTGCTGTTCTGGCCGGGCGCCTGGGCCATCGCGCTGGCGCATGGCGCGATCGATCGCTGGGACCTGATCCTGTGGATCGCACTCGGAGCCATCGCAATGCGGGGTGCCGGCTGCGTCTATAACGACATCGTCGACCGCGATCTCGATCGCCAGGTCGAACGCACGCGGAGCCGCCCGCTCGCGTCGGGCGCAGTGTCGCTCAAGGCGGCATGGATGTGGCTGGTGTTCCTGTGCCTGATCGGGCTGGTCGTGCTGCTCCAGCTGCACCGTCATGCCGCGATCGTCGCGCTGGTCAGCCTGGCGCCGGTCGCCGCCTATCCTTTCATGAAGCGCATCACCTGGTGGCCGCAGGCGTGGCTGGGCATCGTCTTTTCCTGGGCGGCCTTGGTCGGATGGAGCGAGATCGCCGGGTCGCTGATGATGCCGGGGCCGATATTGTATCTGGGGTCGATCTTCTGGGTCATCGGCTACGACACGATCTACGCGCTCCAGGATATCGAGGACGATACATTGGTCGGCGTCCGTTCCTCGGCGCGCGCTTTGGGCAGCCGGGTCAGATCGGGCGTCGGCACTTTCTATGCGCTGGCGGTCGCCTGCTGGGCACTGGCCTTGTGGGAATTGCGGCCCGACCCGCTGGTACTTGTCGCGCTGGCGCCGGCCGCGCTGCATTTCGCCTGGCAAGTCGCGACACTCGACCCCGCCGACGGCACCAGCGCGCTTCGCCGCTTCCGCTCGAACCGATTCGCCGGGCTGCTGGTGTTCCTCGCCTGTTTCGTCGTCGGACAGACGAGTTTTTGAACGACCGCCAGCGGCCAATCTCGATCCGTTTTACCGGCGCCCTTTGACCGGCGCGCCTGCGCTTCCTAAGTGCCGGTCATGCTCACTCCCCATGCCGCGCGCGACCGCGCTCTCGATATCGTCACTCGCGCGCGCAAAGCCGGCGCGGATGCCGCCGACGCAGTGCTCGGCGCTTCCGCCAGCATTGAAGTGTCGGTGCGTCTCGGCGAGCTCGAGGATGTCGGCCGTTCCGAAGAGGAGCAATTGGGCCTGCGCGTGTTCGTCGGGCAGCGGTCGGCGTCGGTTTCCACCTCCGATCTGTCGTCAGCCGCGATGGACGCGCTGGTCGAGCGCGCAGTGGCGATGGCGCGCGAGGCGCCCGAGGACAAATGGGCCGGCCTCGCGCCCCAGGATCGGCTGATGACGGGGCCGATTCCCGATCTCGATCTGCAGGATGCCGACGATCCCGCCCCCGCCATACTCAAGCAAACCGCGCTCGCCGCGGAGGACGCCGCCCGCGCCGTGCCCGGCGTCACCAACAGCGAAGGCGGCGGCGCGTCGGCCTCGCGCGTCGCCTGGGCGCTCGCCACCAGCCACGGTTTCGCCGGCGCCTATACCACGACCAGCCATTCGGTATCGGCCAGCGTGCTGGCCGGCAGTGGCGGCGCGATGCAGCGGGATTACGGCCATCGCTCGGCGCGGCACCGCCTGCACCTTCCCTCGCCCGAGACGATCGGGCGCGAGGCCGGCGAACGAGCGGTCGCCCGGCTCGATCCCGGCAAGGTCGCGAGCGGCCCGATGCCGGTGCTGTTCGATCCGCGCGTCGGCGCCTCGCTGGTCGGTCACCTGACCGGCGCCATTTCGGGCGCGGCGATCGCGCGCGGCACCAGCTTCCTGCTCGGCAAATTGGGCGAGCAGATTTTCGCGAGCGGGATCGAGATCATCGACGATCCGCTCCGCCCGCACGGCCTGCGCTCGCGGCCGTTCGATGGCGAAGGCCTGGCGGTATCGGCGACCAGCTTGATCCGCGACGGAATCCTCACGACCTGGCTGCTCGATTCGGCGTCGGCGCGCCAGCTCGGGCTCCAACCTACCGGCCATGCCGCACGCGGCGGCGCCGGAGCACCGGGAGTCAGCACCACCAACACCTATCTTGTCGCGGGCAAAGTCAGCCGCGCCGACTTGATCGCCGGGGTAAAGAACGGCGTCTATGTCACCGAGCTGATCGGTCAGGGCGTCAACGGCGTCACCGGCGATTACAGCCGCGGCGCGGCGGGTTTCCTGATCGAGGACGGCGTGCTCACCACGCCGGTCGACGAATTCACCATTGCCGGCAATCTGAAGGACATGTTTCTCCAGCTGACCGCCGCCGACGACCTTGAATTCCGATATGCGACCAATGTCCCCACGCTCCGAGTCGATGGAATGACGGTAGCGGGTGGCTGAGCTGGTCGACGACATTGCGGCGATCGCTGCCGAAGCGGGAGCCTATGCGCTTGCGCGGTGGCGGACCGACTTCGCCCGTTGGGAAAAGGCCCCGGGCAACCCGGTCTGTCAGGTCGATCTCGACGTCAATTCCCTGCTGCGCGAACGGCTGACCGCGCTCGCGCCCGATGCGGGCTGGCTGTCGGAGGAAACGGTCGACGATGCGGTGCGGCTCAACCATCGCCGCTGCTGGGTGGTCGATCCGATCGACGGCACGCGCGACTTCATTCGCGGGCGCGAGGGTTGGGCGGTGTCGATCGCGCTGGTCGATGGCGAGCAGCCGGTGGCGGCGGTGCTCGATGCTCCCGCCCTAGGAGAGGTCTGGCGCGCCGAGACGGGCAAGGGTACGACCCTCAACGGTCAGCCGACAATGCATAGCGGACGCACGATCTTCACCGGCGCACGCACCCCGACCGATATATTGCCCAGCGTGGACGCGGATCTAGTCGCTGTCACCAAGCCCAACTCGATCGCCCTGCGCATAGCGATGGTCGCGGCGGGCCAGGCCGATCTGCTCGCGACGATCCGCTGGGGCAATGAATGGGATATCGCCGCCGCCGTGCTGATCGCGCGCGAGGCTGGCTGTGCGGTGAGCGACGCGGTCGGGCGCAAGCTGCGATTCAACACGCCGCGTGCCGAAGCGTTCGGCGTGCTCGCGACCGCGCCCGGTATCCACCTCGCGGCGATCGCGCGGCTGCACGAGCGCGCAGTGGCGGCGTTGGGCAAGCCACGCTGAGAATTCGCATACTTGCCCAGAGTTCATCTCAGCAAAGCTGAAAAGCGGCCCTTGCCTTTACGCTTCCCCGGCGAAGGCCGGGGCCCAGTATCGACGTCGTTGAGATGGCATCCCGCCGTCGAGGATGCCTGGCAATTGGGCCCCGGCCTTCGCCGGGGAGGCGCTTCAGTTATCGCCGCGCCGCACCCACGACCAGACTTCAGCCCTCCAGCTGGCGGATCAGGCTGCGCACCGCGCCGTCGATCTCGTTGTCGCTGCCGCGCAGTTCCTCGATGCGGCGCACCGCATGGATCACGGTCGAATGATCGCGGCCGCCGAATTTGCGGCCGATCTCCGGCAGCGAGCGCGTCGTCAGGCGCTTGGCGAGATACATGGCGATCTGGCGCGGGCGGGCGACCACCACGGCGCGGCGCGCCGAGACCAGGTCGACCGGCTTGAGGTCGTAATGCGCCGACACCGCACGCTGGATCTCGTCAATCGTGATTCGCTTGGTACCGCCGCGCAGCACGTCGCCGAGCGTCGCTTGGGCGAACTCCAGGTTGATCTCCTCGCCCGTCAACTGGGCGTAGGCGACCAGCCGATTGAGCGCGCCTTCGACCTCGCGCAGGCTGCCGGTGACCTTGTGCGCGAGCAGCTCAAGCACGTCTTCGGGCACCTTCACCTCGGGCAGCTCGCCGAGGCGATGATCGAGCAGCGCGCGGCGCAGAGTCGCGTCCGGCGTCTTGATGTCGGCGACCAGGCCCATCGCCAGCCGCGAGACGATCCGCGCCTCGACGTCGTCGAGTCCCTGCGGATGACGGTCGGCGGTGATCACCAGGCGCTTGCCGGCCGCGGTCAGCTCGTTGATCGTGTGGAAGAATTCGTCCTGGGTCGGCTTCTTGCCCGAGATGAAGTGCAGATCGTCGATCATCAGCAGATCGGCGCCGCGCAGCCGGGTCTTGAAGGCATGCGTATCGTTGGCGCGAATCGCCGCGACGAATTCGAACATGAATCGTTCGGCCGACATCAGGAACACGCGCGCATCGGGAACCGCCGCGAGATAGGCATGGCCGATCGCGTGCATCAGATGAGTCTTGCCGAGACCGGTGCCCGAATGGAGGAACAACGGGCTGAACCGAGGCACGCCCGGTTCCGCCAATGCCCTGGCAGCATTGAAGGCGACGCGATTCGACGGATCGACGACGAAGCGCTCGAACGTCAGGCGCGGGTCGAGCGTGGGACGCTCGGCGGCTTCGACGGGCGCGGCAGGCGCTTCGGCTGGCTCGTCGCTGGCGATGCGCAACACCGCCGGCGCCGATGCCTGGCGCACTTCGATCGAGACGGTGCGAATCGCCGGGATCGCGGCGCGAAATTCCTGGACCAGCCGGTCCTGATAATGGTTGCGGACCCAATTGGCGGTGAATGCCGATGGCAGGGTCAGGCGTACGGTCGTTTCGTCGTCGCTGTCGTCGAGCTCGATCGGCTTGAGCCATTGCTCGAACAGACGCGCACCAGCCGATTCCCTCAGGTTCTTGCGGATTCGCGCCCAGGCATTGAGAACTTCCCCGGGCACAACACCGTCCTTTGCCAACGAAACCGCCACCCGCAACAACCCCTTCTCCACCAGCCAACGCCCCCGCGACCGGCCCTTTTTCAGACAGACGACTCCCCCAGCCGGAAACGCATCCGCCTGACCGCGAGAACTGCTATGATTCGGCGAGCACCTGACCGGTGCTGCGAAGGCCGATTATGAAGCTCGGACGCCCCTGATCAAGCCCGACGATGACAGAAATATTAAAATAAAAACGTTGACTCGCCCTGACCCGCAGAAATCAGGGATTCTCTAAATAACCCACTGAATCCGGGTAAATTTCACGTGACGTTTCTGTGAAACATTTGCGAATCGCTAGGTTTTCCCATGGTTATGGGATTCGTTCGAATGCCGGGTATGGAGATCGCTGCAGAGCAGCATGGCGGGAGCGCCCGACAGCAAAAAGCCCGCCGGTGAATTTCTCACCGGCGGGCGCCATCCCCGCTACCAAATCGGGTAATTTCAGAGCGAGGCGAGTCGCTTGGTCAGACGCGAGAATTTGCGGCTCGCGGTGTTCTTGTGGAGCACGCCCTTGGCGACGCCACGCTGCAGCTCGGGCTGCACGGCAGCCAGCGCAACGGCGGCGGCTTCCTTGTCGCCGGCGGCCAAAGCCGATTCGACCTTCTTGACGAACGTACGGATACGGCCGACGCGGTTGCCGTTGATTTCCGCGCGACGCTCGTTGCGACGGATACGCTTCTTCGCTTGCGGCGTGTTCGCCATGAAAGTCCTCTAAGTCTCGCAAAAATGGGACAGGCACCGCACAAGGCGGCGCCCGGAAGCGGTGGCCCTTAGCGAGCGATAGGGATTCGGTCAACCGCGTTGAGATGGAAGAGGCTCATGCAAAGGCACGAAGGCGCCAAGTTTTGTGCGCGCAGAGGCGCAGGGAACGCAGAGGTCTATCGCTGGCTGCGCCAGCAGCCTGTCTCCGTGGCCGTCGGAAAAGGGCTCGCTGTCCCGCGCAATTTCACATCTCCGCGATCTCGGCGCCCCAGCGCGAACTCTCACTCTTCTTTGCGCCTTCGCGCCTTTGTGCGAATCTCTTTCGAAGCGACGCGAGACTAAGTCTGGCAGGAAGGACACCAGAAGGTCGACCGGCCGCCTTCGACATAGCGCTGAACGACGCCGCCGCAGCCGCATGGTTCGCCTTCCCGGCCATAGACGGCGAATTGCTTGGAGAAATAGCCGAGCTCGCCGTCCGGCCGGGCGAAATCGCGCAGGCTCGATCCCCCCGCCGCGATCGCCGAATCGAGCACAGCACGAACCTCGCGCACCAGTCGTTCGAGCCGCGCGAGGCTGATCCGTCCCGCTTCGCGCTTAGGCAAGATGCGTGCGGCATAGAGCGCCTCGCACACATAGATGTTGCCCAAACCCGCGACGATCCGCTGGTCGAGCAGCATCTGCTTGATCGACGCGAACCGGGTCTTGAGCGCAGCCTTGAGATAAGGCGCGGTGAAGTCCGGGCCGAGCGGCTCGGGGCCCAGCGCCTTGAACGCGGGGAAGTCCGCAAGGCCTTCGGTCGGCACCAGATCGACCGACCCGAATCGCCGCGGGTCGTTGAGCACGATGCGGCGTCCTTCCTGGGTATCGATCACGAGATGATCGTGCGGCAGCAATTCGTGGGGATCGACTCGCCATCGCCCGGACATGCCGAGATGGAAGATCATCGTGTCGCCGCGGTCGGTCTCGACCAGCCCGTATTTGGCGCGGCGCCCCAGCCCCGTAACCGTCGCCCCGGTCATCCGCTGGGCAAGATCGGGCGGGAACGGCCGCCTGAGGTCGCCGCGATGCGTGACGACGCGGGTAAGCCGCCGACCCTTGAGGACGGGCTCGAGGCCGCGAACGGTCGTTTCGACTTCTGGAAGTTCAGGCACATTACCCAGCTAGGTTGGGTTTGCCCCCGCCACAAGCGCCCGCTAGAGCCGCGCGCATGACCGATACAGTCTCCTTCGGCTACGAAGATGTCAGCCCCGAGGAAAAGACCCGCCGCGTCGGCGGCGTCTTCGCCAGCGTCGCCAGCAAATATGACGTGATGAACGACGCCATGTCGGGCGGGCTGCACCGCGTTTGGAAAGACGTGTTCGTCCGCCGCGTTAAGCCGCGTGCCGGAGAGGCGATCCTCGATATGGCCGGCGGCACCGGCGACATCGCGTTCCGGATGGAGAAATCGGGCGCCGCGATCACCGTTGCCGACATCAACCCGGCGATGCTTGAGGTCGGGATCGAGCGTGCCGCCAAGCGCGGCATCGACGGCCTGGTGTGGAGCGAGGCCAATGCAGAGACACTGCAATGGCCCGACCGCTTCTTCGACGCTTACACGATCGCCTTCGGCATCCGGAACGTCACCGACATCCCCAAGGCGCTTCGCGAGGCCCATCGCGTGCTCAAGCGCGGCGGCCGCTTCTTCTGCCTGGAATTTTCCACCACCCTGTGGCCGGGTTTCGGCGACGTCTATGACGCCTATTCGCACCATGTAGTGCCCAAGGTCGGCCAGGCGATCGCCGGCGATGCCGAAAGCTATCGCTATCTGATCGAGTCGATCCGCCGCTTTCCGAACATGGAGCGGTTCAAGGAAATGATCGGCGAGGCGGGATTCGTTCAGACCAAGGTCGAACCGATGCTCGGCGGTCTGGTCGCGATCCATTGCGGCTGGAAGATTTGATGGGCCACTCAGAATTCCTCCCCG
>NZ_BCYZ01000018.1 GCF_001598455.1 Sphingomonas pruni NBRC 15498 | reverse complement strand
GGGGCCCGCCCGGCGCAGCCGGGTGGGAAGGGTGAGGGCGAGTAAAAGCGAATGCGCTTCTGGTTCGCCATCCCGCTCTGGCAGCGTGTCGTCGGCGCGCTCGTCCTTGGGGTGGTCTTCGCGCTCGTCTGGCCGGCGGGCGCGCCCTACGTCCAGTTCCTCGGCGACCTGTTCGTCCGTGCGATCCGCATGCTGGTCGCCCCCATCGTGCTGGTGACGATCGCCGCCGGCATCACCAGCCTGGCGGACCCGAAGAAGCTCGGCAGCCTGGGCGCCCGGACGATCGGGCTGTTCGCCGCGACCACCGCGATCGCGGTGTCGGTCGGCATGCTGGTTGCTACCATCATCCGCCCCGGCGCCGGCGCGCCGCTCGGCACCGCAGCACCGCATGCCTTGGGCGCGCCGGTCACGCCGTACGACCAGTTGATCGGCATCATCCCGCTCAACATCGTCGATGCGCTGGCCAAGGGCGACATGCTCGCCCTCATCTTCGTAGCGATCCTGTTCGGGGTCGGCACCGTGCTCACCGGAGAGGCTGGCAAGCCGTTCGCCAACTTCTTGCAAGCGACCTCGGCAGTATTGCTCAAGGTCGTGACGATCGTGATGGAGGCGACCCCGTTCGGCGTCTTCGCGCTGATCGCCAACGCGGTCGCGGCGAACGGCGCGGCGGTGTTCGTCCATGTCGGCTGGCTCGCGCTGGCGGTGGTCGCCGGATCGCTGATCCAGATGCTGGTGGTGCACAGCCTGTTGCTGCGGTTCGTCGCCAGATTGCCGGTGCTGCCGTTCTTCCACGGCATCGTCGATGCGCTCGTCGTCGCCTTTTCGACCGCGTCGAGTGGCGCCACCTTGCCGGTCGCGATGCGCGTGTCGGAGGACAATCTCGGGATCAGCCGTCCGGTCTATTCGACCGTGCTGCCACTGGGGGCGAGCATCGGCAAGGACGGCACGGCGATGTATGTCGGCCTACTCAGCCTGTTCGCGCTCCAGGCGTTCGGCACCCCACTGACGCCGTCGGTTTATCTGCTCGTCCTCCTCACCGGATCGCTCGCCGCGTTCGGCACCGCGCCGGTTCCGTCCGCCTCTTTGTTCATGCTCGCCGCGGTATTGTCGGCGGTGGGCGTTCCGCCCGAACAGACCGCGCTCGTGGTCGGCTTCGTCCTGCCGTTCGACCGGCTGCTCGACATGACCCGCACCGTGCCGAGCGCCTGTGCCAACCTTGCCGTCGCGACGACCGTAGCGCGCTGGGAAGGCGAACTCGACGAAGCCATTTATCGGTCGGCCCAGGATGACTGACTCCGAGCTGATCGAAGCGAGCCTGGTCGCGCTGGACGGCCGTGAGGCCGCGATGCGCGCCCGGTTATTCGATCGATTCCTTGCCCGCTTTCCCGAGCGCCGTGCGATCTTCATCCATGTCGATGCAACCGCGGTGCGGATGACCGATGAGACGCTGCAATGGCTGCACGGCCTCGCGCAGGACCGGAAATGGGTGTGGAGCCAGGTCGCCGAACTGGTGATCAACCACCGCAATTACGGCGCGCTGCGGCAGGAAGAATATGATGCATTCGTCGATCTCGCGATCGACGCGCTGCGCGACACGATCGACATCTGGGACGCCGCGACCGAGGGTGCGTGGCGGCGGCAAGCGGCCAGCCTCAAGACATTGATCGCGCGGGCACGCGCGGAATGGGCGGCATCGCCGCTCGATTTTTCCTGATCGGGGGACGGAATTACATGACGAAACAGGCTCTGGTTCTTGTCGTCGCACTGGCGATAGCCGTGCCTGCCGCCGCGCAGGACAATGACCTGACGGCGCGCGTCGAAGCAGTGCTGGCGAAGACAGCCGGCCCGGGCACCCGTTTCGGCATCGTCGTGGTCGACGATCAGGGCAAGGACGTCGTCGCGATCAATCCCGATGCGCGGTTCATCCCGGCGTCGAACACGAAGATGTTCACCACCGCGACCGCGCTCAACACGATGGGCGACCTGACCCAGCCCGACACCACCGGCGGCACGGCGGTCCGGCTTGAGGGGCGCGACGTCGTGCTGATCGGCAATGGCGACGCGAGGCTGTCGGGTGCCGATGACTGCACGGTCGATTGCCTGACGACTCTGGCGGATGCCGTGGCGAAAAAGACGCGGATCGTCGGGGATGTGATCGGCGACGACACTCTGTTCCCGGACGAGCGCTGGAGTCCGGGGATGAGCTGGAACAATATTCCCTCGCGCTACGGCACCGCGACCTCCGCGCTGACGATGGACGACAACGAATTGCCGGTGACCGTCACGCCGGGCACGGTCGGCGCCGCGCCCAAGGTCGAGCTGCCGACCTATTACACCGTCGACAATCGCCTCGTCACCGTGCCGGGCGCCAAGAGCGCGATCGAGTTCGACCGCGCGCCGAACGGCTACGAGCTGCGCCTGACCGGAACGATCGGCGCCGACGCCAAGCCCGACACGTTGCACGTCGGGATCGACGATCCGGCCCGCCATGCTGCTTGGCGCTTCGTGCAGCTGCTCAAGGCGCGCGGCGTGAAAGTGACCGGAACGATCGACGTCCGCCATCGCCCGCTGATGCCGAGCGACGATCCCGCGATCCGCGGCAACGCCCCGCCGGCGCGACCGCCGCTGCCGTCGGTGCTCGCCAAGCTGACCCCGCCGCCGCTGATCGACGACATGCATCTGACCATGAAGGTCAGCCAGAATCTCCATGCCGAATTGTTCCTGCGCCGCGCGTCGCTGGTCGCGGGCAGCGGGTCGATCGCCGACGGTCAGGTCGCCGTGCGCGCGATGCTGGCCAAGGCCGGTGTGCCGCGCGCGACGTTCGACTTCTCCGACGGGTCGGGCATGTCGAGCTACAATCGCGTTGCCCCGCGCGGCGCGGTGATCATGTTGCGCTGGATCGCGGCGCAGCCTTGGGGCGCCGCCTGGCGCGAAACGCTGCCGATCGGCGGGGTCGACGGCACGCTGGCGCGACGGTTCGGCGGCACGCCGCTCGACCATAAATTGTTCGCCAAGACCGGCACGCTCAACGCCTCGGCTGCTCTGTCGGGCTATATGATCGCGACGAGCGGCCGCACGCTGACCTTCTCCACTTATGCCAACGACATCCCACCCGGCGTCGAGGCGACCAAGGCAGTGGATGCCGCTCTGGAGCTGATCGCCGCAGAGAATTAGGCGCCCTAGATCAGCCTATCGCGAAGCCGCTACCCATCTCCGACGCATATCGATAAGCAGCAATCCTCCGCACACCGCGAAGAAGCCAAAAATAGCGGATAGGCCTAGTTCAGCGCGCGATGAGAAGGCGGAGGCTCCCGAGAGGTATACCGCTGTGACGGTCAGACAACCCAGAATTCCAGCGGCAAGCCAAATGCGGGCGACCAACCTATAAAAGCTCAGCCAGCCATGCAGTTTCTCACTCGGCGTTGTCATAGGCGAAAGATAACCGATCTCTACTCGCCCGCAATCTATTCAACCATCGCGCTATCGAAAACGCGGCAAGCAGCGCCCGATCGGGCCCAGCACATCGCGCGAAAAAATTTGCACGCCCGTGTCGATTCCCGACACACTCGTTCGTCGTCCCGATGAGACGCCAATTGGGCCGGCTCGAACAAGGAGACAGACGATGCGTGTCATGGTGTTGGTGAAGGCCACCGAAGAGAGCGAAGCGGGCATGGCGCCCACCTCCGAGATGCTGGAAGCCTTCGCGGCGATGGATCGCTTCACCGAGGAGCTGGTCGAAGCGGGCGTGTTCATCGCCGCTGCCGGACTGAAGCCCAGTTCCGAGTCCAAGCGAGTCGCGTTCGAAGGCGCCAGCCGCGCGGTCATCGACGGACCCTTTGCCGAGGCGCGCGAGCTGGTCGCCGGCTTTTCGATCTGGGAAGTCCGGGACATGGACGAGGCCGTGGCCTGGGCAAAGCGTATGCCCAATTGCATGCCGGGCCGCAGCGAGGTCGAGATTCGGCCATTCTACGAAGCGGCGGACCTGGCCGATTATGTGACACCCGAGGAACTCGCGAACCCGCGCGGCGGCGATCGCGGCAAGCTCGGAGTCGCCTGATCAGGTCGGCTGGAACGGCAAGCCCTCTCCAGCCGGCCTCAACCTGATTGGTGCCGATGCCGATTTCGCCGGCGCGCCGCACCATCATCGGAGACCAACGATGACCATCACCATTACCGCGTTCGAACGGTCGCCCGATGGCGGCAAGGGACTGGCGCGCGACACGCGCGTTCGCTGGGCGCTCGAAGAAGCGGGTCTGCCATATCAGGTTCGGCTCGTTTCCTTCGCCGGGATGAAGGAACCGGCGCACCTGGCCGTCCATCCATTCGGCCAGATACCCACCTACGAGGAAGGCGATCTCGCCCTGTTCGAGACGGGCGCGATCATCTTCCACATCGCGGATCGCCATGCGGGGCTGCTGCCCGAGGATCCCGATGCCCGGGCGCGCGCGATCACCTGGATGTTTGCAGCGCTCAACACGGTGGAAACGCCGATACTCGACCTCCAGACCGCCAAATTCGCGGAAGGCGACAAGCCTTGGGCAAAGGAGCGCTTGCCGCTGGTCGTCGACCGTATCCGCGCCCGGCTGCGCCAGCTGGCCGATCGTCTGGGCGATGCCGAGTGGCTCGACGGGGCGTTCAGCGCCGGGGATTTGTTGATGGCGTCGGTGCTGCTCCGGCTGCGGATGTCGGGTATTCTCGACGAGTTTCCGACCCTGGCCGCCTATGTCGCGCGCGGCGAGGCGCGGCCCGCCTATCAACGGGCCTTCGCTGCGCAATTGGCGGTCAACGCGCCGGCATCCAGCTAGGGCCGCTTGCGTCGCCGCTGTCCGTGACGGACAAGCGGCGGCGTGACGGCAAGCGAAACGGACAGCAACGGCGAAACGCATCGGGCGATCGAGGCGACCTTTCGCATCGAACGCGCCAGGCTCATCGCCGGCCTGGCCCGCATGGTGCGCGACATCGACCGTGCCGAGGAACTGGCCCAGGAAGCGCTGATCGTGGCGCTGTCGGACTGGCCGAAGAGCGGAGTCCCCGCCAATCCCGGTGCCTGGCTGACGGCAGTCGCCAAGCGGCGCGCGATCGACGCCATCCGGCACGACCAGATGCGCGACCGCAAGCATGAGGAGATCGCGCGGACGCTCGACGAGGAAGCGGCGGATAAGATTGCGGCGATCGACGCCGCGCTGGACGACGATCTCGGCGACGAACTGCTCGGGCTGATCTTCACCGCTTGTCATCCGATGCTGTCGCCCGATGCCCGCGCGGCGCTCACCTTGCGTGTGGTCGGCGGGCTCACGACCGACGAGATCGCCCGGGCCTTTCTGTCCAGCGAAGCGACGATCGCGCAACGTATCGGCCGCGCCAAGAAGGCGATCGCCAAGGCGGGTCTGGCTTTCGAGGTGCCGCGCGGCGCCGAACGCGCGGCGCGTTTGCCCGCGGTGCTCGAGGTCATCTACCTCATCTTCAACGAGGGCTATGCGGCCACAGTAGGCGACGACCTGGTCCGGCCGGGGTTGGCACGGGAAGCACAGCGGCTCGGCCGCATCCTGGCGGGGCTGATGCCCGACGAAGCCGAAGTGCTCGGCCTGCTGGCGTTGATGGAGATACAGGCGTCGCGGCTGAATGCGCGGACCGGACCGGACGGCGCATTCATCCCGATCACCGAGCAGGATCGCACGCGCTGGGATCAGCTGCTGATCCTGCGCGGGCTCGATGCGCTGGCCCGCGCCGACGCGCTCGGCGGTCAGGGGCCTTATGTGCTGCAAGCCGCGCTCGCCGCATGCCATGCGCGCGCGCGCCGTGCCGCAGATACCGACTGGCCGCGCATCGCCGCTCTCTACGATCGGCTGGGTGTGGTGACACCCTCGCCAGTCGTCGATCTCAATCGCGCCATTGCGCACAGCATGGCATTCGGGCCGGACGCAGGGCTCAAACTGATCGACGAGATTCCCGATGCCGACGCCTTGCGCCACTATGCGCCCTTCCCCGCGGCGAGAGGCGATTTCCTGTTTCGGGCAGGCCGGCTGGCCGAGGCGCGGCCTGAATTCGAGGCCGCCGCCGCGCTCACCCGCAACGCGCGCGAGCGGGCGTTCCTGCTCTCACGAGCGGATGCTTGCGAGTCCTAGCCAAGCCAACGGTTCGCTGCCGCTAAGCCCCGCGCTGCGCGTCCCAGGCAGCGATCACCGCATTGCCGGTCGCTGGCCTGACCTCGAAGATGCTCCTCCCCGCCTCGCTATGCCGCGACGGATGGACGCGATTGGTGAGCAGGGTCCAGGCTATGCCGCGGTCGAAATCGACCCACAAGCCCGTACCGGTGAAGCCGGTATGCCCGATCGTCTCGCCCGAACAGGCCGCCCCGCCCGACCAGCCGTCGAAACGCCGTTCCCAGCCGCAGGTGCGGTGTCCCTCGATCGGCGTGCGGATCGCCTCGACCATCGCCGGCGACGCGGCGCTACTGTCGAGCAGCCCTTGCGCGAAATCGAGTACGCCGGCGACCGTCCCGAACAACCCGGCATGGCCGGTCTGGCCGCCCATCGCGAAGCAATTCTCGTCATGCACTTCGCCACGGAGCACGCGCCCACGCCATTGGCAAAGCTCGGTGGCGACGGCTGGCCCCGGCGGCGGGCCGTAGCTCAGCCCTTCGCCCAACGGCCAGGCCGAAAGCGGCTGTCCGGTAATCCGTTCGATCGCGATCCCCAGCAGGATGAAGTTGATGTCCGAATAGACCGGCGGGCCATGCCGCCATTCGCGCTGCAGCACGAATGCGCGCAGCCGCGCGGCGTCGCCGCCATAAGTGTAGATCGGCTCGACCGCGGGCAGGAAGGTGCGATGCGCCAGGCAGTCGCGAAAGGTCAGCTTGCGCTCGGCGGCGTTGGCGACGTCATATTGGCGCAGATCGGGAATGGCGTCGGTCAGCGGCCGGTCGAGGTCGAGCCTGCCTTGGTCTGCGAGGGTCAGGATCATCGTCGTCGTCGCGATCACTTTCGACACCGAGGCAAGGTCGAACCAGTGATCGAGCGTCAGCGCTTCGGGTTTCGGCAGCAAAGCGGCCATCCCGGCATGCGTCACCCAGCGCCGCCCGTCGGCGGCCACCACGCCCAGGGTCGCCCCGGGAATCCTGCCCGCAGCGACCGCGGCGGCGGCAGGGGCGAAGGCCTGTTCGATCATGCCGTCACCATTCCTGCCGCATCGGGATCGTCGTCCGGTCGTGGCTTTGCGCGCACGATGAAGGGCAGCAGGACGAGCACCGCGACGCTCATCGTCCCTGCCATGATGAAGAACCCGTCATAGCCGATCGCTTTCTGGAAAACGCCCGACAGCCCCGCGAGCAGTCTGGGGATCAGGAAGGCGAGACCTGAGAACAAGGCATATTGCGCCGCGGGATAGCGTGGATTCACGAGCAACGAGAGGTACACGACGAACACCGCCCCTTCGAACCCATGGCCGAATTGATCGACCGCCATCGCCAGATAGAGGTCGAGATCGCCGGCTGAGACTCCGAGCCCGAACACCGAGAACAGTACCGGTCCGCCGGGCGCCTGATGCGCGAGCCAAGCGAAGATCCAGTTGCTGAGCGCCGACATCACCCCGCCGATCACCAGCGACCAGCCCATCGACACCCTGGCGGCCAGCAGACCGCCCAGCGTCACTCCGAGCAGCCCCGACACCAAGGCGACGACGCCATCGGCGGCGCTGATCTGTTTGAGCCCATAGCCGAGGTGATTGAACATCGGATGCGACAGCGTGTTCGCCATCACGTCGCCGGTCCGATAGATCGAAATGAACAGCAGGATCGGGATGACGACAAGGCCGTATCGCCACGCCACGTCGACATAGGGGCCGACCGCCAGCGACCGGCGCAGCGGCGCGTGCCAGGGCAGTTTGCGGAGCCAGGGCACCGCCGCGCCGAGCACCAGGAACGGCAACAGCCCGAGCCCGGCCACCCAATATTTCATGACGTCAGGATTATCGATCCCGACCGAGCCGATTGCCGCCAATAGAACCCAGCCGACCACCGCCGTCGCGGCGGTTATGGCGATGATCGCCGCCGCGCTGGTCAGCAACCCCGCCAGCAGCGCGCCAATCCGGCCTTCATTGCGCCCGCTCTCGGATCGCATCGCCGCCAGTAGCGGAAAGGGCAGGAACGCCAACACGCCGATCGCCAGATAGGCGAAGGCCCAGTCGGACACCGCGGCGACATAGATCGCGCCACCACCGGCCACGACCATCGATATGCGGTAACCCCATTGGTTGACCGCGACGAGCGGCCCCTGCTCCTCCGCGGTCGGAGCCAGCTCGACGCGCCACCCATCCGCCGCGATCTCGAGCGTGCTGGTCCAGAAAGCGAGCAACACCGCGAACAAGGCGGTCAGCGGCAGGCTCTTGTCCGACGCGGTGAAAGCCATCCCGATCGTCGACAGGAAGATGCCGAGTTGGGACACCATGATCCATCCACGCCGCCGCCCCCAGAAGCGGCCGAAGCCCGGCATGTCGTATTTGTCGAGCAACGGCGCCCAGGCGAATTTGAACGTCGGCAGCAGCGAGACCCAGGCGAAATAGCCGATCGTGACGATGTCGACATTGTGCCGCGCGAGCCGCAGGAACAGCACGGTGTTGAACATGTAGAACGGCAAGCCGGCGGAAAAGCCGAGCAACGCGTAAAGCGCCAGCCGCCCGAAGCCGGGACGCAGCACCGCGCGCTCCGCCGCACCGGGATCGATTGCCGCAACCGTCACGCGTTGAGACCGGGCAAGCGGTCGTTCAGGCGCTGCATCAGCGATCCTCTCCATGCACGCAGGTTATGGTTCTATGCATATCCGGCTCCGACCAGGCACGGCCGTGTTGCAGTCGCGCAACGCTTTGGTGCACCCGACCATAAAAAGGGAACCGCTTTCACCGTTTTGCGCAAAAGAAAGGTGGCAACATCCGTCCTTTTTGATGCTTAATGTCGTCAATGAAGCGCCAAGGGAAGGGCGTGTCCAGGGGGATCATAGCTATGACGGGATCGACTTCGCTTCGACTGGTGTTGGCGTCAAGCACGGCGCTCGCCGCTTTATTGTTGCCGATCGCGGCAAATGCGCAATCGACCAGCGGCGATCAAACCACCGCGCCTGCCGCGACGCCGACGGGAGCGGCGCTGCCGGTCTCGGACGATCAGGGCGACAAGGCCGGCAATGGCAACGAAATCATCATTACGGGCTCGCGCATCAAGCAGGACCCGAACCGCAGCGCGCTGCCGCTGCAGATCGTCACGACCGCCGAACTCCAACGCAACGGCATTTCTAGCCCCGAACAATTGATCAGCTTCCTACCCGACAACGGCAACAGTTCGGACAATCTCGCATCGAACTCGGACGTCGTAACGGCCGAACGGCGTGGCAATAACGGTGCGTCATATGCCAATCTGCGCGGCCAAGGGTCGGCCGCCACGCTCGTGCTTCTCAACGGCCGCCGTGTAGCAGCGCAGGGCACCACCGGCGCCGCTGTCGACGTAAACCAGATCCCTTTCATGGCGCTCGATCGAGTTGAAGTGCTGAAGGACGGCGCCTCCGCCATCTACGGCACCGACGCGGTCGGCGGGGTGATCAACTTCATCACGAAGACCAATTACAAAGGCTTTGGCGCATCGGCCTATTCGGACGTGACCGAATATGGCGACGCGCCGATCTATCGTCTGTCCGCAATCGCCGGCTTCGGCGATCTAGAAAAGGATGGATTCAACGTCTTCGGCACGCTGGGCTACAGCTGGGTCAACCCGCTGCAGGCCAAAGACAGACCGTACATCAACACTTTCCAGCACGATAAGGGCCTGGGCGTCGACACGCGCGGTACGCCGTTCGCGACGATCGTAAACTTGGCTGGCACGTCGTTCGCCGCAAGCTCTGCGTTCCCAACAATCCCAGGCACCAGCCAAGTCGCAACGGGCGGTATCAATATCCTGCGCCTGCCGGGACAGGCTGGTTGCGCCTCCGGTACCGACATGGACATCTACGATACCCAGGTCTGGGCCGCGCCCGGCAATGGGCTCGCATGTTCGTTCGACACCGGCAAGAACGTCTACCTGCAACAACAACTCAAGACGCTGACCTATTACGGTCGCGGCGCGGTCAAGATTGGCGCCAGCACGCTGTCGCTCGAGATCGTCGGATCGGACGCCAAGTCGAACAAAGTGTTCTCGCAGGTCCAGATCACGCCCAACACTACTACCCAGAATTACGCGTACAAGCTTGCCGCAGATGGCAGTAATCTGGGTGTGATGACCAATCTGGTCAACATCCTGAAGGCGTCGTTCCCGACCAACGCCAATATCCAATCGCTGACCCCCCAGACCGCGAAATTCTCTTATCGCTGGCGCTGCATGGAATGCGGTGAGCGCCAGATTTTCACCGACACGACCACGTTCCGCGCGCAGCTTGGGCTTGAAGGGCCGCTACCGATCGGCGACTGGGACTATCGCGCCGGTGTCTCCTATGCGGATAGCATCTCGAGTTCGAAGCTGGGCACGGGCTATTATTATCAGGACGCGCTGATCGCCGCGCTCAATAGTGGCTTAGTCAACCCGTTCCTATTCTCTGGCCAAACCCAGTCACCGGCGGGCCTCGCCGCGATCCAGGGAGCTTCGGCCGCGGGTGTCGTGCTCTACGGTGGCAAATATTCGGTCAAGCAGGGCGACTTCTCGGTGTCAGGTTCGTTATTCGACTTGCCAGGCGGGGCGGTGAAGCTCGCCGCCGGCGTCGACTATCGGCGAGAACAATACAGCTTCAAGGGCGATCAGCGCGCTACTATGCGCACGATCATCGCCGCGCCGTTCGATAACGGCAACGCGCTCAATGGCGTGCATCGCGACATCAAGGCGGTCTATGCCGAACTGCTAGTGCCTGTATTTAAGGGTTTCGAGCTATCCGCCGCCGGGCGTATCGATGATTATACTGGCTTCGGGACGACCAAGAACCCGAAGATTTCGATCAAGTACCAACCTATCCCGGAAATCATGTTCCGCGGATCGTACAACACTGCGTTTCGCGTGCCGGCGTTCAATCAGATCTTCAATCCCGACACATCTTCAATCTATACCGGCGCGGATTTCGCCGACCCGAAGAACTGTCCTGGCGGCAAGGTCAACGCGGCGACAGGGTGCCTTGCCTTGAGCGCGGTCAACGGTTCAGCGATCAACATCATCAATGGCGGCAATCTGAATCTCGGCCCGGAAACTGCGCGCGAATGGAGCGCCGGCGTAGTATTCCAGCCGATCAAGAATTTCAGCTTCACTGCGGACTGGTGGTCGATCCACCGCGAAAACACCATTCAGGTGCTGCCGCTGCAATATCTCTTCTCAAACTATTCGATCTTTCAGTCGCGTTTCCATCGTGACGCGAATGGTGTGCTGACCGATATCGACCAGACCTATTCGAACGCCGGCGCCACGCGGACCCAGGGTATCGACTTCACGGTTCGGGCATTCGTCGATGCCTTCGGCGGCACGATCTCGGCAGGCGCCGACGCAACATGGCTGCTTAAGAAGGACGAACAGGTTAACGCCGCTGCGGCGTTCATCCAGGAACTGGGAGTCTATTCGCTGGCGTCGGACCTCGGCCTCAAATGGAAGCAGAACACCTTCGTGTCTTATTCCAACAAGGACTGGAGCTTCACACTGACCCAAATTTACCGTTCAGGCTACAAGAACCAAGTATTGCCCGGCATTGCGAACGGTTCGTTCGATCCATGCTGCGATGTCTCTGACGTGAAAGCCTATTTCCTCTATAACGCGTCCGCTAGCTTCACCGCCGCCAAGGGGCTCAAACTGACCTTTGGCGTCAAGAATCTGTTCAACGCCAAGCCGCCCTTCGCGATCTCGTACGACACGAACAACGGCACTGGCAGCGATTGGGAACCCCGCGTCGCCGACCCTCGTGGCCGCTCGTTCAACATGCTTGCAGAGGTCAAGTTCTAGGGCAGTCGACCATAACGAAAACAAAGGGGGCGTCCGGTAACGGGCGCCCTTTTTTTGTCAGCCTTGCTCGCTGAATCCGCGCCGAAATCGTGACCTTCGCGACCCGACATATCCGATCCGAACGTAATAACTGCGCAAATTGCGGAATTTGCCCCCCAGCTCGCGTCAATGGTCGCGCAATGTGCGTGTGCGCAAACCCTTCGCCCATCAGCGAAAAGATTTGCATGCGACCCACGGCGACATTCTCCCCCGGCCCTTCCAGCCCCTGGCCAGCGCTCGCGCCGGTCGGGTTGTTCGTGATCGTGGCCGCCATACTGATCGTCGGGCGCACGCCGCCGTCAGCGATATGGCTGGCGCCGGTCTGCTTCGGCGCCTTCGCCTCGCTCATCCTGTTGTGGCGGTCCGGAGCGCCGGTATTCGTCCAATCGGGTCTCTCGATGTTCGTCATCGTCGAGCTCATGATCGTCGGTGTCCGCAGCGACGCGCTGGGGCTGCGCCAGGTCGAAAGCCAAGTGTCCACCGCAACCGAGTCTTCCGACGACGACGGTAATGCTCCGGGATCGGCGGCCACGGCCGCGCCGGCATCGCACGTCTCGATCGTGACGACATCCACCGACACCGCGCGCGAAGCCGACGAACTGTCGCGCAGGATCCAGCAGGATCTGCCCGAGCACCTGCGCGACAGCGAAATAACGGGCGAGTTGAAGGTCGATCGCCTCCGCTCGGATACCAGGCTGGGGCTGTCCTGGTCGATCGGGCCGGCGGGCAGCGCGACCTGGTGTGGATCGAGCAGCGTGTTCGCCGCCGACGCACGAGCCGGAGTCGCGCTGCTCGCCGCGGAAGTGGCAAGGCGCCTGTCTCCGCCGCCCGGCGCGCGCCCCGCATGCGGCAGCCGGCGCACGTAAATTTGCGCAGTTTGAGCAATCTTGTCGCGCCGGTGGCTAGCGATTTCGGCAATGCCCCTCGCCTAACCATGTCGTCATGACCAGCCGCCAGGCCTTCCTGTCTCGCCACCGAAGCGACCGTCGGCGCCTTCTTCGCGACGAACGCGGCGCGGCGCTGGTGGAAATGGCGATGGTCCTGCCAGTGCTGATGCTGCTGATCATGGGAATCATCGTCTACGGACAATGGCTGGCCTGTGCGAACGCCCTGCAGCAAAGCGCGAACGAAGGTGCACGCGCCAGCCTGTCGGGCCTGTCGCAGGAAGAGCGCGCGCTCACCGCGCGTCAGACCGTCGCGGACTCGCTGTCGCATTATGACAGTATCGACCAGCGCAAGGTGGCGATCGGTATCCAGGACGACGGCACCACGCTCAACGTCACGGTCAATTACGACATGTCGGATCAGTCGGTCATGAAGCTGCCCTTCGTGCCCATTCCCGACAAGGTTCTTTCGCGCAGCGCCGCCGTGCGGCTGGCCAGTTTTTAAAGGGAGCCGGATGCGCGCCAGACCTTCCCTGTTCGCCTCGACCAGCGGCAACGTCACGATCTTGTTCGGCGGTGGCCTGCTCGCGTTTCTGGGGGTCGCTTCGCTCGCCGTCGATGCGACCAATCTCTATTTGGCCAAGCGTCATGCCCAAGGGATAGCCGATGCGGCGGCACTGGCTGCGGCGGGCAATATCGACAATGCGAGCGGCGCCGCAGCCGCGGCGCGCAATGCCAATACGATGCCGGGACTGTCGATCATGAGCGTCGAGCCTGGCCAGTATGCCGATGATCCGACCATCGCGGCGAGCGCGCGCTTCGTCGCGGGCCCCGATGGCGCCAATGCCGCGCGCGTCCTCGTCCATGCCGATGTTCCGCTCTATTTCGCGCGGATTTTCGGCAAGCGGACGGCGCCGGTCGAGGCGCGCGGCACCGCCGCCCGGATCGATTTGGCTGCTTTCTCGATCGGCTCGCGGCTCGCCGGAGTCAGCGGCGGCTTGCCCAACGCCATGCTGTCGCAACTCGCCGGCACCGACCTGCAACTCAGCGCGATGGACTATCAGGCGCTCGCCGGCGCGCAACTCGACATCCTCAAATTCAGCGAGGCACTACGTTCGCAGCTCAACGTGCAGGCCGCGACTTTCGGCGAGTTGTTGAACATGCAAGCGACCTTGCCTCAGATTTCGCGTGCGATGGCCGCGTCCGTCACCGACGCCCAGGCGTCGTCGGTGCTGATCGCCGTGGCCAACCGGCTGCCGCAAAACTCGGTCAAATTGTCTTCGCTGATCGACCTTGGTCCGCTTGCGGAGAACACCCAATCCGACCCGTCGCGGCCGATTACGGTCGACGCCTACTCGTTGCTGCGCGGCACGCTCGAGCTTGGCGGACAGCACCAGATCGCGACCGATCTCGGCGCGACCATACCCGGGCTCACGTCGACCAAAGTGTGGATCGCGATCGGTGAGAGACCGGCAAATTCGCCCTGGCTCCGGGTCACCGCGGCGCACGATGTCGAAGTTCGTACCGCGCAGACGCGCATCTATCTCGACGCCCAGGTCGCACCACAGCTCGGCCTCGCCTCGCTTCGGGTCCCGATCTATGTCGAACTGGCTGCCGCAAGTGCGAAGCTTAAGGATGTATCCTGTGCCGGCGGGGCGAATAAGGCGACGGTCAAGCTGACCGTGACGCCTTCGCTGGGGGAAGCCGCGATCGCTGATGTCGATCCGGCCACGCTGGGGAATTTTCAGGCCGCGCCTACGCTCAATCGCGTGACGATGCTGCGCACACCGCTCGCCAGCGTGTCCGGCTTGGCCGACGTCAAGCTGGGCGGTGCCGATCCACAGGATGTGTTCTTTTCGGCGAGCGACATTGCCAATCACACGGTGAAGCAGGTCAGCACCAACGACTTGCTGCAAGGCGTCGCCTCCTCGCTGATTTCGCGGATTGACCTCAACGTCAACGTATTGGGGCTTGGGCTGAACGTGGGCACGCTGACGGCGTTGGTCGGCCAGGTGCTCAATCTGGCCGCCGCGCCGCTCGATGGCGTGCTTGGCCAGGTTACGTCGCTGCTGGGCGTTCACGTCGGACAAGCGGATGTGTGGGTGAATGGCGTGCGATGCGGCACGCCGGTGTTGGTCGGATAGCGACCGGGGCGGGGAAATGGGCAGATCGAATTTAGTATTCCGGCGCGACGATAGCTGGCAGCCGCTCGGCTATCGGCTCGAACTGCCGGCCGAAATCCGCGAATTCCGTTCGTGCCGCCTCGACATATTGCTGCTCGAAATGTCGATCGCGGGCTGCGGGTTATGGGCCGGATTCAAGATCCGGGTCGAGCGGCCGATTACCCTTTTCGTCGAGGGTTTCGCGCCGATCAAGGCGAGCACCGCCTGGAGCGACAGCGGCTTTGCCGAACTGATATTCGACCAGCATCTGCATCTCAGCGTCGTTCAGCACGTGGCCCGGGAGTCGGCGGCCTGCCACCGCCAGACCAAACCGTTCGGCATGCCGAGCGCCGCGCATGCCGAGTTCACGGCGCTGTCACAGGAATTGGGAAAACCGCTGCCGATTTGACGGGATTTGCCGGGCGTCGGTTGCGTGCCGCCCGCGCCGAAGCTATTTGCGCGTCACCACGATCACCGCGCCTTCGCTGCCATAGACGCCGCGCAGGTCCCTGATCGCCCCGTCCACTGGGACGGTGGCGCCGTCGTTGCGCAGGAACTCGGTCTCGAAGCGTTGCGTGCCGCCATGGCTCAGGACATCCTCGATCACTTCGCGCAGCATCACGCGCTGCCCGACCGGGACGAGGTCGATGACCGAGACGTTGGACAGCCGCTCACAGGGAAGCTGGAGCAGGTCGCTCATCGCGGCATCGACTTCTTCGATCCGTCCGCGCACATTGAACCAGATATAGCCGATCCCGCCATGCGCCAGGATCGCTTCGATCAGCGCCTTCTTCGTGTCGGCCAGCCGATAGGCTTTCACGTCGTCGGTAATGTCGCGCGCGAGCATCACGACGCCCTGGTGCGTGCGGAACGTCTCCATCCGATGCCAGGTGTCCGACCCGAACAGCCCCGGCAGTTCGAACGAACAAGGCTCCCCCGTGCGCTCGGTCCGATTGCAATAGCTCTCGAACATGGTTTCCCTGAGCGCCGGGAACACGTCGAACAAGCCGCGCCCAGGAAGCGCGCCTTCCGCCTTGCGCGCCATCGCATGCGCGGTGCGGTTGGCCATGATGATATTCCGCTCTTCATCGACAACGACGAGCAATAAGGGCAGCCAGTCGGCGAGCTCCTGGTTGGAAAAGAGCGAGTCGTGATCCTCGCTTTTCGCGCCAGCAAGAAATTCATTATAATTGGCGATGGGGAGCAAGGCGTGGGTTTCGCGCCCGTGATGCGTGACGAATACTGTCCTTCCAGCTTGGCTGAGATGGCCGAACTGCCGCGCAAACTCGGAAGCTCTGACGAAAATCCCCGACACTCCGCCTCCCGACCGCCTGGCCGATCCAATTTCAGCCACGACAAATTCAACGACCTACGCGTAAAACATAATCGTTCAATTATCATTACATTATCGATGAATGTGTCCGAAACGACTACGATCTATCGTTAGTTATAAATTCAGGCGATTATCATGTCGCTTACGTACAATTACAGCAACGCCGAGGAGCCGTATTTCGGCGGGCCTCAATCGTTACCAGATCGCCGCCCGCTCGCCCGGTGCCAGATATAAAGTGTCCCCCGCGCCGACCCCGAACGCGTGCACCCATGCTTCCATGTTGCGCGCGGTCCATACCCGCTGCGCGGCGGGCGCATGTGGGTTGGTCAGCAGCCGTCGCCTCAGATCGGCGTCGCGATACTTCAGCCGCCAGATTTGTGCCCAGCCGAGGAAGAAGCGCTGGTCACCGGTCAGGCCATCAATCACCGGCGCCTCTCGTCCGCCAAGCGAAGCGCGATAGGCATCATAGGCGATCGTCAGGCCGCCCAAGTCGGCGATGTTCTCGCCGAGCGTCAGCTTCCCGTTGACGTGCAAGCCGGGCAGGGGCTGATATTGGTCGAACTGCGCCGCCAGCACTGCGGTGCGTCCGGCGAAGGCCGCGCGATCGGCCGCCGACCACCAGGCGGCGAGCCTGCCTCGTTCGTCATATTTCGCTCCCTGGTCGTCGAACTGGTGCGTCATCTCGTGCGCGATCGACGCGCCAATACCGCCATAATTGACTGCCGGGTCGACCGCGGGGTCGAAGAATGGCGGCTGCAGGATCGCGGCGGGAAAAGTGATCGCGATCTTCGGGTAATTGGCGAAGGCGTCGACCGTCATCGGCGTCGCGCTCCATTCCCAGCGATAGACCGCACGCCCGATCTTGGCCGCTTCCCAATCGTGGCGAAAGATGGAGGCGCGCACCGCATTGCCGAATGCGTCGTCGGCGCGCATCGTCAGGCCGGCATAATCGTGCCAGCGGTCGGGATAGCCGATCTGGGCATGGAACGCCGCCAGCTTGCCGTGCGCACGCGCTTTGGTCTCGGGAGTCATCCAGTCGAGCGCGTCGATCCGGCGGCCGAACGCGGCGACCAGATTGCCGACCATCGTCTCGGCTGCGGCGCGCGTTGCCGGCGTGAAGTGGCGCGCGACGTAGATTTTGCTGACCTCGTCCGGCACCGCATTGAGCACGAAGGCAATCGCCCGCCGCCAGCGCGGCTCGGGCGTGTCGATGCCGTCGATCACATGGCCATAGAAGCCGAAATCGGCAGCACGCAGATCGGCCGGCAACACCTCGGCATAACGATGCATCGTGCGCACGATCAGCATGGCACGCAGCGTTGCGACCGGCGCGGCATCGACCAGCCGCAGCGTCCTGGCGACCGCGTCCGGCTGGCGCACGATGGCGCGCGTGGTGCGATAGCCCAGCGCCGGCAGCAAGGTCGCGACCCGATACGGTCCGCGTCCCGCGTCGAGCGACGGCACGGCAACGGGGTTATAGGTCCGAGCGGCGTCGCGGCTGTCGGCCGCCGACCATTGCGCTGCCGCGATCCTGGTCTCAAGACGAAGCACCGCGTCCGCTATCGCGTCGGGCGTCGCGACGCCGGCGATGCGAAGCGTGCGGGCCAGATACTCGCGATAGGCTATGCGGGCCTGTCGCATCGGACCGGTGTCGGAGACATAGTAGTCGCGATCGGGCATGCCGAGCTCGCCTTGCGACACGGTCAGCGCATAATGATCGGGGTCGCCGTCATCGGGTTCGACCGCAAACGCGATCGGCAGCGCGACGCCGCGTCGGCCGGCCCGCGCGGCGGCCGTCCAATAGTCGGCGGGTGTGCGGATCGCGCGCAATGTCGCCAGCCAGGCACTGGCGGGCGCCATGCCCAACCCGTCGACGCGACCCTGGTCCAGGAACGCGCGATAGGCCGTGCCGGCGCGGCTGGTGCGGTCGCAGGCCAGCTCCTCCAGAATGGCATGGACCTGCGTCCCGCTGAGGTCGTCGAGCTGACCGATCGTGCCGACGCTCGATCGGTCGGCCGGGATCGCGGTGCGACGCTCCCACGCGCCGTTGGCATAACGGAAGAAGTCGGTGCCCGGCGCGACGCTGCGATCCATGCCGCCCACGTCGAAACCCGATCGGGCTGTCGCGTTATCCGCCCCGCTTCGGGCGGGGATCGCGATCGTCCCGGTAATCGCCAGGAAAAGCGCGCCGGCGCGGGCAATCCCGTTCAGCCGCGTCGCCGCAGACCATTGATTTAACTGGCGCATTGCGGGCAACTCCTCGGCGCCCGCTTAGCAGCAGGCAGTTGGAGCGGGCTAGCCCGCAATCCGACGCGCGGAGCTACGCGGTAAGATCGCGCAGGGAGGCGATCAACGTGCGCCGCGCGAGCACGATCTTGAAGTCGTTATGGCCGTAGCCGCGCGCGTCCTTCAGCAGCGCGCCGGCAGCCGCCTCGAACGCATCGGTTCCCGCAGGCTGGCCGACCAGCGCCGCTTCGGCCTCGGCGCTGCGCCACGGCATCGGTGCGAGCCCGCCGAACGCCAGTCGCGCAGAGGTGATGACGCCATTCTCGACGGCGATCGCCGCCGCAACGGATACGAGCGCGAAGGCATAGGACGCGCGGTCGCGCACCTTGCGGTAGAGTTGCCGCCCCGGCGGCGGCGCGGGCAGCTCGATCGCGACAATCAGCTCGCCGGGCTTGAGGTTCGTCTCGATCTCGGGCGTGTCGCCGGGCAAGCGATAGAGATCGCCGAGCGCGATCCGCCGTTCTCCGCCCTCGGGAAGCGCCGTTACCACGATCGCGTCGAGCGCCCGTAAGGCCACCGCCATGTCCGACGGGTGGGTCGCGATGCACGATGCCGACGCGCCGAGCACCGCATGGATGCGGTTGAACCCACCGATCGCATCGCACCCGCTGCCGGGCTCGCGCTTGTTGCAGGCCGCCGCCGTCTCGTAGAAATAATAGCAGCGCGTCCGCTGCAGCAGATTGCCGCCGACCGAGGCCTTGTTACGCAATTGCGCCGACGCGCCCGCCAGCAACGCCCGGCTCAGCATCGGATAGTGCGTGCGGATCAGCGGATGCGCGGCGAGATCGCTGTTGGGCACCAACGCCCCGATGCGCACGCCGCCGCCATCGATCTGTTCGACGCCGTCGAGTGCGAGCCGGCTGATATAGACCAGTTTATCTGGCGTCTCGACCTGCAATTTCATCAGGTCGACCAGATTGGTCCCGCCGGCGATATAGCGCCCGCCATTGGCACCGGCGGCCAAGGCTTCCTCGACCGTCTCGGCGCGCACAAAGTCGAAAGGCTTCATTCCGCCGCCTCCGCCAGGCGCTCGGCATCCGCCACTTCGCGGATCGCCGCGACGATCGTCGGATAGGCCGAGCAGCGGCAGATATTGCCGCTCATCCGCTCGCGTATCTCCATATCGTCGAGCTCGATGCGATCGAGATCGTCGCTGACATGGCTTGCCCAGCCCTTCGCCACTTCGTCGAGCATCGCGGTGGCGGAACAGATCTGCCCCGGCGTGCAATAGCCGCATTGGAAGCCGTCATGATGCAGGAATGCCGCCTGCAACGGGCTGAGATGGTCGGGCGTACCCAGCCCCTCGATCGTCACCACCTCATCGCCTTCGTGCATCACTGCCAGGCTCAGACAGGAATTGATGCGTCGGCCGTCGACCAGCACCGTGCACGCGCCGCACTGGCCGTGATCGCATCCCTTCTTGGCGCCCGTCAGGCCGATATACTCGCGCAGCAGGTCGAGCAGAGTGGTTCGCGGGTCCGCCTCTACCTCCCGCACTTGGCCGTTGACGGTGATCCGCATCGCTCACTCCTCGGGATGTGTCCCGCCGCCACGAAGGCACCGAAACGGCACAATTCTGCGACAATTCGAATGTAGTGGCCTGCATTGCTCCCGACCAGTAGCGGAAAATAAATGCGTCGTTCGATCAGTCTTGTCCTGTTGCTTGCCGGCAGCGCGCCAGTCGCGCTCCATGCCCAAACCGCGCCTGCGCCTGCGCCGGTCCCGGCGCCCCAGCAGTCGAAGCCGGCATCCGCGCTCCAATCGGAAGACGATGGGGCGGACGAGAACGATATCGTCGTCACCGGCTCGCGCGCTTTGCCCGGCGCGGTGGTCGGCGATATCCCGCCCGAGCAATCGCTCGGGCCGGCCGATGTCCGTTCCTATGGCGTCAACAGCGTCAGCGACCTGCTCAATGAGCTCGCGCCGCAGATCCGCAGCGATCGCGGATCGGGCGGTGCGCCGGTCGTCCTGCTCAACGGCCGCCGTATCTCGAGCTTCGCCGAGATCCGCGATCTACCCACCGAGGCGATCGCCCGCGTCGACATCCTGCCCGAGGAAGTCGCGCTCAAATACGGATATAGCGCCGACCAGAAGGTCGTGAACATCGTATTGCGCCCGCGCTTCAAGGCGATCACCACCGAGCTGGCCGATCAGCTCGCGACCGAGGGCGGCCGCAACACGCCGTCCGTAACCGGCGATATCGTCACGATCCGCCGCAACAACCGCTTCAGCCTGCATGCCGGCTATACCGACAGTTCGCCGCTCTACGAAAATGAGCGCGACATCCTGCCGCCGGTGGCAAGGCCCGCGGTACCGGGAACGGTCGACCTCAATCCAGGCTTCGACCAGCGGCCCTATCGCACCCTGTTATCGTCGAGCCGTAATTTCCAGACCAACATGGTCTACGCTCGGCCGCTGGGCAAAGTGAATGCGACGATCAACGGCACGTTCCAGTATACCGAATCCACCGGCGCGCAGGGCCTGCCCACACTCGACCTGACCTTGCCGGCGGGCAATCCGTTTTCTACTTCCGCGGATGACATTGATATCAGTCGGGTCGCTAGCGGCTACGATCCACTCAAGCAGCGCAACTCGGCGCTGACCTATCATATCGGCACCGGCTTCAATGGCCAGTTCGGCACGCAATGGCGCTGGTCGCTGACCGCCAATTACGACCGCATCGACAGCGAGACGTTCAGCGAGACGGGATTCGACGTCAGCGCCCTTCAGGCCCGGCTCGATGCCGGCGATCCGACATTCAATCCGTTCGGGCCGATCAATCCGCTCGATTATGGAGTGGCGCCGGCCAATCGTGGGCAATCGACGTCCAATAGCGGCGGCGTCGATGCGCTGGTCAACGGCAAGTTGCTTAAGCTGCCCGCCGGCGACATCTCGACCGCGATCCGCGTCGGCGGGTCGCTATCGAGCCTGGACAGCCAGTCGTATCGGCTCGACCCGCAGAACGCTCTGGTCAGTACCAGTGGATCGACCCGGCGCAACGAAGCATCGGGCCAGGTCAATCTCGACGTGCCGATCGCGAGCAAGTCGAAGCATGTCCTGGCGTTCGTCGGCGACCTGTCGGTCAACGGCAATTTCGCGGTCCACCAATTGTCGGATTTCGGCACGCTGACCACGCGCGGCTACGGCGCCAATTGGCAGCCGATCCAGGGCGTGCGCTTCATCGCATCGGTGACCGACCAGGATGATGCCCCGTCCGCGGCGCAGCTCGCCAATCCGACCGTCGTGACGCCGAATGTCCGGGTGTTCGACTATGTCAAAGGCGAGACGGTCAGCGTCACCAGCACGACCGGCGGCAATCCCTTCCTCAAGGCCGACAGCAAGCATACGCTCAAGATCGGCCTGACCTTGAAGCCATGGGAAAAGACCGATTTCACGCTGACCGCCAATTACGTGAAGTCCAGCGTGCGCAACGCGATTGCCGGCTTCCCGGCGGCGACCGCCGCGGTCGAGGCCGCCTTTCCCGATCGCTTCACGCGGGATGCCGATGGCGACCTGACCGCGATCGATACGCGCGCGGTCAATTTCGCGCGCACCGACCGCTCCGAATTGCGCTGGGGCTTCAACATCTCGAAGCCGATCAAGTCGAAGCTGCAGAAGCAGGTCGAGGCGTTCCGCGCCGGCACCGGCCCCAATCCGTTTCAGGGCCTGCGCCTGCCCAATGGCCGCCGCTTCGGCGAACGGCCTCAAGGCGATGGCAACAATCCGAACGCCGCCGGCACGCCGCCTGCTAACGGCAGCGCGCCCAACGCGAACAATACCCCGCCGCAGGACGGTGCACCCGGCGGCGACCGTCCGGGCGGCGGACGCTTCGGCGGCGGTGGTTTTGGCGGCGGCGGGTTCCGTGGCGGCGGGGGGCGCGGCGGACGCGGCGCGTTCGGCGGCGGCGGCGGGCGGCTGCAATTCGCCTTCTACCACACCTGGCATTTCACCGACCGGGTCGAGATTTCGCCGACCTTGCCGGTGATCGACCTGCTCAATGGCGGGGCGATCGGGTCGGGCGGCCAGTCGCGCCACGAACTCGAGGCGCAGGGCGGCTATTCCAATAATGGACTCGGCGTCCGGCTGTCAGCCAATTGGCAGAGCGGCACACATGTGCTGGGCGGTACGGCGGGCAACCCCAACCCGCTCGACTTTTCGAGCCTGGGCACGATCAACCTGCGCTTTTTCGCCGACCTGACGCAGCAACTCAAGTTCCTCAAGAAGAACCCCTGGGCAGCGGGTATGCGGGTGACCTTGGCCGTCAACAACGTCCTGGATTCGCGTCAGCGCGTCCGCGACGCCAACGGCAACACGCCGATCAGCTATCAGCCCGATTATCTCGACCCGATGGGCCGAACGATCCGTTTGAGTGTTAGGAAGGTGTTTTTCTAAGGCCGAGCGCGCCCCTGAATAGCGGTGCTATTCAGGGAGACGCGCCGGCCCGGCCGGCGGCGCCAAAGGCGCCGTCCGACGCGGCTTTGCCGCGGCAAAGGCCGGCTACCGCCCTCGCCGCGCTAACGTCCTACAACCCCACCCTTTTCTCCAACCACCGCGCCGCCGCATCGGGACTGACCTTCCCCACATCGCGATCGACCATGTAATTGGCCTCGCGCATCGCCTCGACCGGCACCCGCCCGATCAGCGGCTTCAACGCCGCGATCATCTGCGCATCCTTCGCGTAATGCGGCGCGATGATCAGGATCGCATCGTAATTGGGGATCGCCCCTCTGGGATCGTTCAGCACGGTCAGCCTGTCCGCCGCGATCCGCCCGTCGGACGAGAAAGCCGAGATCACGTCCGCCTGCCCGCTTTCCAGCGCGCGATACATGAAGGTCGGATTATAGGCATGCGCCGACCCGAACCGGATCGGATAGGCGGCGCGCACCGCTTTCCATTCGGGGCGTTCGAGGAATTCGAGATCGGCGCCGAATTGCAAGTCCGGCGCCTTGGCCACCAGATCGTCGAGACTGGCGATCCCCAAAGCCTTGGCGCGATCGCCGCGCATCGCGAAGGCATAGGCATTTTCGAACCCCATCCGCCCGAGCAGGTTGAGCCCCTGTTTCTCCTGCCAGCTGCGGATCGCCGCCAGCATCGCGTCGCGCGGCGGCGTGTCGGTCCGTTTCATCTCGTTGGTCCAGATCGTGCCGGTATAGTCGACCGCGACATCGACATCGCTCGACGTCAGCGCCGCGAACATCACGCCCGAACCCAGCCCTTCCTTATAGCGGACGCGATAGCCCGCCGCCTCGAGCCTGTGACCGATCATCCGCGCCAGGATATATTGTTCTGAAAAGCCCTTGGCGCCGATCGTCACCGTCTCCTGGCGCGCGGGCAGCATCGGCAGCAGCGCGACCATCACGCCGAGCGCGAGCAAGCCGAATGCGATCCACGCGCCGAGCCGCTTGCGCCGCGCGATACCGCGCTCGATCACGCCGAGCAGCGCATCGACCGCGAGCGCCAATCCCGCCGCGGCGGTGCACCCTGCGAGAACCAACGCCCAATTTTGTGTTTGCAGCCCGGCGAAGATCATATCGCCCAGGCTCGGCTGGCCGACCGTGGTCGACAGTGTCGCCGCGCCGATCGTCCATACCGCGGCGGTCCGGATCCCGGCCATCAGCACCGGCGCGACCAACGGCGCCTCGACCAGCCGCAATTTCTGCCACGCCGTCATGCCGACGCCATCGGCCGCCTCGATCACCGCGGGGTCGATCCCGGCGAGTCCGGTCACGCCGTTCCTGAGGATCGGCAGCAAGGCGTAGAGCGTCAGCGCGAGGAGCGAGGGAAGGAACCCCAATGCCGGAATCCCGCCGCCGACCAGGGTCGAGAGCGACAACAGGATCGGATAGAACAGCGCCAGTAGCGCGAGGCTCGGGATGGTCTGGATGAGGCTGGCAAAGCCGAGCACGATCCGCCCGACCGACGGCACCCGCGCCGACCACACCGCGAGCGGCAGGCTGAGGATGATTCCCAGCACTAGCGCGCTCATCGCCAGCAGCAGATGCTGCGCGAGGAGATCGGGGACACGCGTGAGGGCGTCGAGGAAGTCGGTCATCTAAAATCCTCCCCGGAACGGGGAGGGCGACCGCTCGCGAAGCGAGGGGAGGAGGGGCCCCTCCACGCATGCCCCTCTCGACCTGCTGCTCGTGGGTCGCGGGCCCCCTCCGCCAAGCCGCTATGCGTCTTGGGCCCCCTCTCCGTTCCGGGGAGGATTTTGGGACAGCCCGTCACGCACCCGACTCCAGCGCACCGAGCCGTTTCATCTGCTCGCGCGGCACCGCGACCAGAGCCTGCGCCGCGGCGCCGCCTTCACCGGCCAGCAACGCACGTGGCGCCGCATCGGAAACGATTCGCCCCTTTTCCATCACCAGCACGCGGTCGGCGAGCAGCAGCGCCTCGGCCATGTCGTGCGTCACCATGATCGTGGTCAGCCCCAGCCGATCATGCAGCGCGCGGATCGCGCCGCCCAATTGGTCGCGCGTGACCGGGTCGAGTGCGCCGAACGGCTCGTCCATCAACAGCAGGCGCGGCTCGGTTGCGAGCGCGCGCGCCACGCCGACGCGCTGGCGCTGCCCGCCCGACAAGGCGTCGGGCATCCGCGCGGCGACGTCAGCCGGAAGATCGACCAAGCCGAGCAACTCGGCGACGCGGGCGCGCGGGTTCTTTTCTCCCTCCAGCCTGAGCCCGATCGCAACGTTCTCGGCCACCGTCATATGCGGAAGCGGAAACAGTCCGATATTCTGAAACACATAGCCGATCCGCCGCCGCAGCCGAAACCGATCCTCCACGTCGATCGCCTGCCCGTCGATCGTGATGCTGCCCGCGCTCGGTTCGATCAGCCGGTTGATCGTCTTGAGCAGGGTCGATTTGCCCGACCCCGAGCTCCCGACCAGCGCGACGAAGCTGCCGCCGGCGATCTCGACCGAGACGTCGTCGACCGCGACGGTGCCGCCCGGATAGGATTTGGTTACGCCGGAAAGGGCGACGGAAGGGCCTGGCGGACTCACGCGGACGTTGTGCGGAACGATTGCGACAGGGTCAAACGCTCGAATTCGTCACCCCGGGCTTGTCCCGGGGTCCACTGTGCCGCAATCCTGCGCCAAGAGGCTCCGTGGATGCCGGGACAAGCCCGGCATGACGACGGTGCGAAGGGGGCGGGGAATGACGACCAAAGCAATCTTCATCACCGGCGGCGGATCGGGCATCGGGCGCGCGGTCGCCCAGCGTTTCGCGCGCGAGGGTTGGCGTGTCGGTCTTGCCGACGTCAACGCCAAGGGATTGACCGAGACCGCCGCATTGCTGCCCGCGGGCATGAGCGACACCTACATCATGGACGTGCGCGATCGCGATTCGTGGAAGACTGATCTCGACGATTTCACGTCGAAGACCGGCGGCCGGCTCGACGTACTATTCAACAATGCCGGGATCGGCACCGGCGGCCCGATCGCCGAAATGAGCTTCGAGGATCTCGACCGCGTCGTCCAGATCAACCTGGTCGGCGTGCTCAACGGCGCCAAGATCGGCCATGCCTATCTGGCGAAGACGCCGGGATCCTGCCTGCTCAACACCGCCTCGGCCTCGGCAATCTATGGCTCGTCCGGCCTGTCGGTCTATTCGGCGACGAAATTCGGCGTGCGCTCGCTGACCGAGGCGCTCGATGGCGAATGGTATGGCGACGGCATCAAGGTCCGCGACCTCGTCCCCGCCTTTATCGACACGCCCCTGCTCCAGGGACCGATCGAGGGCAGCAATCGCACCATTCGCGAGACGGTGACCGAGGGCGGGCTGGAACTGAGCAGCGCCGCCGACGTCGCCGAGGCGGCGTGGCAAGCGGTCCATGGCGATGCCGTCCATACCTATGTCGGCAAGACCGCCTTCCGGATGAAATTCGCCGCGCGCTGGATGCCGGGCCAGCTCAGGAAAATGATGCGGCGCGGGATCGCGAGCCGGGACTAGCCGGCGCCGACATCCCGCCTGGATTGTTGATCCAGTCATCATTCGCTAATATTGATTCGATCAATATTGTGGATGAAGCGACATGACGATTCGAGACGAGCAGGATGTGGCCGTGCTGCGCGGCTTCAATCGAATCTATACCAGCCGACTCGGGCTGCTCGACGCACATCTCGACGACAGCCCGTTCACCTTGAGCGAAGCGCGCATACTCTACGAACTGGCCAATCGACCGGATCCGACCGCCGCGGAAATTGCCCGGGCGCTCCGTCTCGACCCGGCGCAGATGAGCCGCACGATCAAGCGGTTCGCCAATCGCGGCCTGGTCGCGACGCGCGATGACCCATCGCATGGCCGCCATCAATTGCTGTCACTGACCGAGCAGGGTCGCGCAGCCTTCGCTGCACTGGAGAACAATACGCGCCACGCAATCGGCGCGTTGCTGGACGGATTGCCGCCGCTCCGGCGTGCGGCGATGCTCTCCGCGGCCCGGTCGATAACCCGTATTTTCGAGGACGAAGCACCGCCCCGGCCTATACTGCGTGGGCTCGAGCCCGGCGATCTCGGCATGGTAATCGCGCGACAGGCGATCCTCTATGCGGAGGAATATGGCTGGAATAGCGACTATGAAGCGCTCGTTGCGCGCATCCTCGCCGACTTCCACCAGTCCTTCGATCCATCCTGCGACGCGGCGTGGATCGCGGAGATGGACGGGCGGATGGCGGGCTCGATCTTCCTGGTTCATGGCGATGAGCCCGATGTCGGCAAATTGCGTTTGCTCTATGTCGAGCGCGAGGCGCGCGGCGCCGGGGTCGGCAAGATGCTGGTCGCCGCCTGCGTCGACCGGGCACGCGAGGTCGGATACAAGCGGCTCGATCTTTGGACCAACAGCGTCCTGGCCGCCGCGCGCCGGATATATGAGCGCGCCGGTTTCGTGCTGACGGACGAAGCGTCGCACCATTCATTCGGCAAGGACCTGATCGGCCAGACCTGGTCGCTGGCGCTTTGACGCCGCACCGGCCGCGGCCTATGGCGATGATCGCGAGCTCGACATGGCGCGCAGCCTGAGCCGGCAAATATCGCTGAGTTTGCCGTGCTCTTGCTCTGGCCAGAAGGCGGATATTGCGGCACTAGCGAAAAATGCCCGGCGTGACCCAAGAGCGAAGGCCGACCATCAGCCTGATCATCCCCGCTTATAACGAGGAGGAATATCTTCCCGCCTGCCTCGACGCGGTTATGCGCAACGTCGCCGGCAAGGCGGCGGAAATCATCGTCGTCGACAACAACAGCACCGACCGCACCCGGGAAGTGATCGAGCGTTATCCCGGCGTCACCTATGTGTTCGAGCCGGAAAAAGGGATTACCCGGGCACGCCAGCGCGGCTTCCTGTCGGCGACGGGCGATATCCTGGCCTATGTCGATGCCGATACGCATCCGCCCGCGGGTTGGATCGAGCAGATCTGGGAGCATTTCGAAAAGCGCAACGATCTGGCCTGCCTGTCGGGGCCGTACAGCTTCTATGACCTCAGTGGCTTGCGCAACAAGGTCTCGAGTGGTTGGTTCGTCGCCGCGCGGCCGCTCTACAACATCACCGGCTATATGATGGTCGGCGGCAATTTCGCCATCCCGCGCGACGTGCTCGAACGGATGGGTGGTTTCGACAGCTCGATCGAATTCTATGGCGAGGACGTCGACATCGCCAAGCGCGCCAAACGACAAGGCAAGGTGCTGTTTTCTCCGCGATTCGTGATGCCCACCTCGGGACGGCGGATGAAGAAACAGGGCTTCGCCAAGATCGCCGGCATCTATTTCCTCAATTATTTCTCGATCGTCTTCCGGGGCAAGCCCGCCACCAAGGGCTATGAGGATATCCGCTAGACGAACTGCGACCGCCGCTAATCCACCAGTTCGTCGATCGCCTCCGCCATCGCGATATCACGATGCGACAGTCCGCCGGCATCGTGCGTAGTCAAGGTGATGTCGACGCGGTTCCACACGTTCGACCATTCGGGATGATGGTCGTGCTTTTCGGCCAACAAGGCGACGCGTGTCATGAACGCGAACGCCTCGCTGAAATCGGCGAAGGTGATGCTGCGGCTGATCGCGTCGCGGCCTTCGTCATAATCCCATTCGTCGAGTTCATCGAGCGCTTCGCCGCGTTCCTCGTCGCTCAGTTGTTCGACCATCGCCTTCTCCCTTGCTTGCCGCCGCGATGGATAACGGCCTATGCCGCTCGTCATGAGCGGGCAAGAGGGCGCATATGTCGCGCCGAGCGCACAGGAGATCGAGGCCATCGCGCGCCGCACGCTCGCGGCGTTGCCCGACGAGTTTCGCCGCCATCTTGGCGACGTCGTGCTGATCGTCGAGGATTTCGCCGATGACGAGACGCTGAAGGCACTCGATATCGAAAGCCCGTTCGATTTGACCGGCGTCTATCATGGCCGTCCGATCGGCGAGAAGTCGTCGATGGAATCGGGCGCTATGCCCGACCGCATCCACCTGTATCGCCGCGCGATCCTCGACGAATGGGTGGAGGACGGCGAAGATCTGGCGACGCTCGTGCGCCACATCGTCATACACGAAGTCGGGCACCATTTCGGCCTGAGTGACGACGACATGCATCGGCTGGAGGACGAAGCGTGAGCTCTCTCGCATCATCCACGTCTCACCTGTCGTCGTCCCCGCGAAAGCGGGGACCCATCACCGACGCGATCGACGGGCGGTACGGGCGCGAGATGGCCCCCCGCTTTCGCGGGGGTGACGAGAAATGCTGACCTTCGACGCCGTCACTTGTGTTCGCGGTGGCCGAGCGCTGTTCGAGGGCCTGTCGTTCACGCTCGAACAGGGTGGCGCGGCGCTGGTCACCGGCCCCAACGGCGTCGGCAAGTCGAGCCTGATCCGTCTCTCCGCCGGACTGCTCGCCCCTGCCGCCGGCCGCATCACCGGCGACGCGCCACGTGCACTGCTGACCGAGCAAAGCTCGCTCGACGAGGAATTGCCGCTGGCCCGCGCGCTCGCTTTCTGGGCGCGGCTTGATGCCACTACCGGCAAAGTCGTGGGTGCACTCGACGCCCTTTCGCTGAGCGATCTAGCCGACATCCCCGTCCGCTTGCTGTCGACCGGCCAGCGCCGCCGCGCCGCGATCGCGCGCGTCATCGCCAGCGGCGCACCGCTCTGGCTGCTCGACGAGCCGGCCAACGGGCTGGACAAGGCCGCACTCGGCCTGCTTGAAACCGCGATCGCCACGCATCGCGCGGCGGGCGGCGCCATATTGATGGCGAGCCACACGCCGATCACCTTGTCCGACGTCATTGCGATCGATCTGGCCCAGCTGTCATGCCAGTCGGAGCGGACGGCATGAGTTCGCCCCTCCTCCATCTCATCGCCCGCGACCTGCGCCGCGCCTGGATCGGCGGCGGAGCGTTGCTGCCGGTGGCCTTCTTCCTGCTGGTCGCGATCCTGTTTCCCTTCGCGATCGGCCCCGACGCCAAGCTGCTCGCGCGGGTCGGCGGGGGAATATTGTGGGCGGCGGCACTGCTCGCGGCACTGATCCCGATCGAACGCCTCGTCGCGCCGGACATGGCAAGCGGGGTGATCGACCAGTTGCTGACACGCGGCCAGTCCGCCGCCACGATCGCCTTCGCCAAACTGATCGCGCATTGGCTCGCCTTCGCCCCGCCGGTCCTCATCGCGGCGCTGCCCGCGGCGGCGTTGCTCGACCTCTCCAGCGAGACGCTGGTCCGGGTCGAAATCGGCCTGCTGATCGGCACTCCCGGTCTCGCCGCGCTCGCGCTCGCGACCGGCGCATTAGTAGCGGGGCTGCGCGGCGCCGGCGCGATCGCCGGCCTGCTGCTGCTGCCGCTCGCGGTGCCGTTATTGATCTTCGGCGCCGGCAGTCTGGACGGCGGCGTCGGCGCGCTCAAGCTGCTCGCGGCGGTCAGCCTGGTGCTGGTGGCGGGAGCGCCGTTCGTCGCCGGTGCGGCGATCCGCGCCGGGCTGGATTGAGGACTAAGCGGGCGCTCAGAACGACCCGCAATTGCTCGGCGCCCGTCCTCCGGCGAAGCGCGCATCGATCCAGCCAAGCGTCGCCTCCGCATCAGTGCGGGCGACGGTGCCGTGCTCTCCGCCCGGTACCGAGACGAACCGAACGGTCTTGCCCGCGGCACACGCGGCGCGGGCGAAATCGCGCACCACGGCCGGCGCGACAATGGTGTCGCCGGTCCCGGTGGCGATCAAAGCCGGCACCTTGATCGCAGCGGCCGACGGGCTGTTCTCGCGCATCAGTCGCCCCCACGGCTGTTTCGCGCCGAGGTCGAGATTGCGGATCGCGCGTTGGGCGATAGCGATGCCGATGATCGTGCCGAGCTTCGGCTTGGCGTCGAAGTTGACGCAATTATTGTCAGCCAGCCGGGTCATCACGTTCTGAACCGAGCGCGGCCCCAGGGTCGACATCGGCGCGCCATAATAGCGCGACCAGCTCGTCGCGGTATAGGCTGTCAGCAAGGCACGCACGCGAGCGTCGCTGCCTTCCTTGAAATTGCGGTGCAGGTCGGTCGGCGGCACGATCGCCGCGATCCCGACGAGTTGCAGATCGGACGCGTAGCTCGACCACAGCTGCCCGGTCCACAGCGCGGCATGCCCACCCTGCGATTCGCCCCAGACGGCGAAGCGCGAGCCTGCATCGGCCTCGGGAATGCTCCGCGCGGCACGGATCGCGTCGAGCGTCGACTTGCCCTCGCTGGCGCCGACCAGCACAGGATGGACCATGTCCGACCCGAGCCCGGGATAATCGGGCGCGACCACTGTATAGCCGCGGCGGACGACGTCATCGAGCGCGGGGATCAGCGTGAAGTTGGTATTGCCCAGCGACGGCGCGCAGCGCTTTGCGATGCCGATCAGGCCATGCGTCCAGGCGATCACGCGTCGCGGGCCGGCAGCGGAGCGCTCCCTGGGAGCGATGACCATGCCGGTGACCCGGATCGGCTGGTTGCGATCCCCGCTGGTCCAATATTCGATCCGCCAGGCCCGCATATTGGCGGGAGCGTCCCCAACGGGTTGCGCGGCGATGAGCGTGCCCGCGCGCTGAGCGAAAGCGGTGCGAGGAAGGACAGCCAATGTCGCCGCCAACAGGATGGTCAAGGTGCTCAGAAACCGATGCATTGAGCCGCTCCCAGCAATGTCGGCGGACGATAGCATGACCGCCGCGCGGTGGAAAATCGGCAGCGTCGTCGCACGACGCGACGACCTCGAAACGGGTAGCGACGTCATTGCCTGCCTGTCTGATCCGCGCCACACATGGCGGTAATTATAGACAGGAGTGGAGCCGCATGAGCGCGACAGACATGGCCGATTGGGATGCTACCGAAACGGCCGCGGCCATAAGATCGGGCGCAGTGTCGGCGCTCGAAGTCGTGGATGCAGCGATCGCGCGCGCGCAAGCGCTCGACCCGAAACTCAATTTTCTGGTGACCGACGATTTCGAGCGCGCCCGGCAGCGTGCCCGCGTCCCGCTTGGCGACGGGGCGTTCGCCGGTGTGCCGTTTCTCATCAAGGATCTGGACGATTTCGTCGGCCTCCCGACACGTCTCGGAACGCGCGCGACGGCCGGGATAGCGGCGGCGACCCGGCAAGCGCCGCTGATCGACGGCATGCTGGCGACGGGTCTCAACCCGATCGGCAAGAGCGCGACGCCCGAGCACGGCTTTCTGCCGACCACCGAGCCACTGGCGTTCGGGCCGACGCGCAACCCCTGGGATCCGGCGCGGTCGGCGGGCGGATCGTCGGGCGGGGCGGCGGCCGCGACCGCCGCCCATGTCGTGCCGTTCGCGCATGCCAGCGACGGCGGCGGCTCGATCCGCATTCCGGCCTCCTGCTGCGGCCTCTTCGGTCTCAAGACGTCGCGCGACCGCACCCTGGCGACCGATCCCGGCCATTTCCCGATGCCGCTCAGCGTTCAGCTCTGCGTCTCGCGCAGCGTTCGCGACAGCGCCACGTTGCTCGCCGCGGTCGAGGCTAAGGATTCGGGCCTGCCGCCGGTCGGAATGATCAATGGGCCGTCGGCGCGGCGGCTGCGCATCGGCCTGGTGCTCGACAGCGTGTCCGGCCAGTCGCCCGATCCCGAGGTCGCGACCGCGATCGAGACCATGGCGGCGCTGCTCGGCGATCTCGGCCATCGCGTAGAACCAACCGCCTGGCCGGATGCGATCGTCGGCATGTCCGACCCGTTCCTGCTGACCTGGTCGCAGGGGGCCGCCAATCTGCTGGCCGAGGACGGCCGGCGACTGGGCCACACGCCGGGGATCGAGGATGTCGAACCCTTCAGCCTCGCCATGGCGGCAATCATCGCAAGCGCGCCGGACGGCGCAGTCGACCAAGCCGTCGCGTACCTCACCTCGCTGCGCAGCGTCTATGACGCGTGGCTCGGGCAGTTCGATATGATCCTGTCGCCCGTCCTCTCGCTACCGCCGCCCGAGATCGGTTGGCTCGCCCCCGATTTACCGGTCGAGACGATGGCAGAGCGCCTTACCCGCTATGTGGGCTATACCACGCCGTACAATGTGGTGGGCGCGCCAGCGATGAGCGTGCCCGGCGCGTGGTCGACGGCGGGCCTGCCGATCGGCGCCCAGTTCGGCGCGCCGGTGGGTGGTGAAGCGGCGTTGCTCGGGCTCGCCTATGAGATCGAAGCGGCCAGACCCTGGGCAGCCCGGCGTCCAACGATGTCCGCCTGACGAGTGAAAGTCAGCGCACCACGGGCTGGTAAGTGATGGCCACGCCGTTGATCCGCGCGACTTTCTCGAAGGTCCTGGCCCGCGAATCGTAACGGATCAGTAGCCGGTCGGGCGCCAGCCAGACCACTTCGGTCCACGGCCCGCCCCAAGCCGTCGCCACGGTGCCGCCGTCCGCAACAAAAGCATTGCCGGCGGTGGTCGGCGCGTCGCCGGCGCGGAGTACGGATACCTGCGTCGAGCGGCCCGTGGTCGCCCCGCAATCGCGCGAGAACATCGCGACCTGATGCTTGCCGTCGGGCGCTGGAGCGATCGACACTATGTCGTTGCGGCAAGCGTCATTGCAGCCCCCCGCCAGTAGGATGGCGACACCCAGCGCGAGCAGCCGCCTCACCGGCTCCAGCGCGCCCAGATCGCCGTCGGTAGCAAGAGTCCGCGCGCTTCCTCGCGCACGGCGAGTTCGCCGGCCTCGACCTTGCCGGGCAGATCGGCGAAAGCCTGGCTGACCAGTTCGCCGATCGCCAATGCGGACATGCGCACGGCATAGACGGTCAGGAACAGAAAGCGCGACTTGTGGTCGAGCAATTGGCGGCAGTCCTGGATCAGTCCGGGGAGTCCTTCCTCGAGCCGCCACACCTCCCCCTCCGGGCCGCGGCCGAATTTGGGCGGATCGAGCAGGATGCCATCGTAGCGCCTGCCCCGCCGGACCTCGCGCGCGGCGAACTTGGTCGCATCGTCGACCATCCAGCGTACCGGCCGGTCGTCGAGTCCGGCCAGCCGCGCATTGGCCCGCGCGCCTTCGACCGATTTCTTGGAGGCGTCGACATGGACCATCTTCACGCCCCTGGACGCCAGCGCGAGGGTGCCCACCCCGGTATAGCCAAACAGGTTGAGCGCCTCCGCCTCGTCGACGCCCGCCAGCCGTTCGCGCATCCAGGTCCATACCGGCGCCATGTCGGGGAAGAACCCCAGGTGACGAAAGGGCGTGGTCTGCGCGGTGAAGGCGACATCGCTCCACTTCATCGGCCAGCCATCGCGCGGCACCTGGCCGCTATATTGCCAACGGCCGCCGCCTTCCTCGTCCGATCCGGGAATGAACTCCGCATCGGCCTTCCACTCGGCACTGGCCGGCGCCCACATTGCTTGCGGCTCGGGGCGAACGAAGCGGAAGCGGCCATAGCGTTCGAGTTTGCGGCCATGGCCGGAATCGACGAGGCCGTAATCGGCCCAGGGCTCGCCGATCATTGTGTCGAGCTTCATGGTCTGGGCTCCAATCTGCCCTCACCCTTCCGGCGCTTCGCGCCTCCCTCCCTCTCCCGTCGGAAGAGGGAAGGGGCCCATCGCGTTAGCGATGGGAAGGGTGAGGGCAGGTTCGTCATGCTTGCGCCGTCTCAGCAATGTACGCGGTCACCGCCTCGAACGTCGCCGGCAAGGTCTCATATCGTTCCTCGCGATCGAACAGGTCGCCGACGCGCGCTGGCAACACCGGCCGCACGCCGGTCGCGCGCTCGACCGCGTCGCCGAATTTCGCCGGATGCGCGGTCGCCAGCGTCACGATCGGTGCATCCACGTCCGCCTGCCGCGCCGCGCCGAGCCCGATCGCGGTATGCGGGTCGATCACCTGCCCGGCACGCTCGCACGCCCAGCGCATCGCCAGCGCCATGTCGTCAAGGTCGATCCGCGCGCTCGACAACAGATGCGCGGCGCCCTCGCGCTGCTGGTTGGTCAGCCGCATCGCTTTGGATGCCTCGAACCCCGCCATCTGTGACGCCATCGCCGCGCCGTCGCGCCCGCCGACGTCGAACAACAAGCGCTCGAAATTCGAACTGACCTGGATGTCCATTGACGGCGTCGGTGTCGCAACCACGCCGGCGGCCGAATAGTCGCCACTCGACAGGGCACGATGGAGGATGTCGTTCACGTTGGTCGCGACGATCAGTTTCGCGACCGGCAGCCCCATCTTCGCCGCGACATAGCCGGCGAACACGTCGCCGAAATTCCCCGTCGGCACCGAAAAGGCGATCGCCCGCTCGGGCGCGCCGAGCCGCACGGCCGAATAGAAATAATAGACCACCTGCGCCATCAGCCGCGCCCAGTTGATCGAATTGACCGCCGACAGCGTCAAATGCCCGAGCGGCCCGGTCCCGGCGGCATTGGCGTTGAACATCGCCTTCACCATCGCCTGGGCGTCGTCGAAACTGCCCTCGATCGCGATATTGTGGACGTTAGGCGCCAACACCGTGGTCATCTGGCGGCGCTGGACGTCGGACACGCGACCCTTGGGGTGGAGCATGAAGATCTCGACGCCGGTCCGACCCGCGACGGCGTCGATCGCGGCCGACCCGGTATCGCCGCTGGTTGCGCCGACGATGGTCAGCTTCTGATCGGTGCCCTGGAGGAAGCGCTCGAACAACAGGCCAAGCAACTGCAGCGCGACGTCCTTGAACGCCAGCGTCGGTCCGTGGAACAGTTCGAGTAGCCAATGGTGATGGTCGAGCTGCACCAGAGGCGTCACCGCATCGTGCGAGAAACGGCCATAGGCCCGGGTGCACAGATCGCGCAGCTCGTTCTCGGTCAACGCGTCACCGACAAATGGCGCCATCACCCGCACCGCGGTTTCGACATAGGACAGGCCGGCCAGCCCGGCGATCTCATCGCGGCTCAGCGTCGGCCACGCCTCGGGGACGTAGAGCCCGCCGTCATTGGCCAGCCCGGCCAGCGTGACCTCACGAAAACCGAGCGCGGGCGCGGCCCCGCGCGTACTCACATAATGCATATTCACCCTTTACGCGCGCGACGGCGCAGCGCCAGCAGATAGATGATCACCGCAACCCCGGCGAACAGGAACCATTGCACCGCATAGGCGAGATGGTTGTTGGGGATCGAGTCGACGCTGGGCATCTCGTTGGCGCTCAGCCCGGGCGCCGGCGTGTCGGCGACGAGGAGCAATGGCTGGGGCGCCGATTTGCCGAAAAGGCTGGCGATCAGCGGTCGATCCGACGGCGCGTGGCTGATCATCCCGTTGACCTTGCCGCCGGCCCAGTGCGGCTTAAACTCCGGATCGTGCGTCGTGCCGAGCTGGACCGAGAAGCCCGGCCCTTCCGCCCCGGTCGCGCACCGCGCGATGACGCGGAAACCCGCCTTGCCCGCGCCGTCGAGCGCGAAGCTGACGGGTTTCAGACAGAACGCGCCAGCCTTGCGGAACAGCAAATCGTCGCCGATCGGCGGGTTGGGCAAGGCGATCGCCGGCTTCGATGGATTGGCGGCGAGCACTGCGAGTAAGGCGAGCTTCTGCTCGCGGCGCTGCAATTGCCAGAACCCGAGCCCGATCATCGCCGCCGCCGCGAGCACGACCAGGATCGTCGCGACGATTGGGAAGCGCTTCATCGCGGGCCCTCACTGCGATATTCGCGCGCCTTGTTGCGATATTCCAGCGCGAGCAGCCCTGCCTTCGAAACGCGTAATGCCCCCAGTACGGCGATCGCCGTCACCGGAATCCAAATGAGCAGATGAACCCAGAAGGGCGGCGACACCGATAATTCGAGTGTGATCGCCGCCGCCACGATTGCACCGCCCAGAACGAGGATCAGCAACGCGGCAGGGCCGTCGCCAACGTTGAACGTCGAAAAATCGAGTCCGCAGGCGCGGCAGCTATCGGCGAATCGTATCCAGCTGGCGAACAGGGTCGGCTTGCCGCATCGCGGACACAAACCCTTCAGCGCGACCTGAACCGGCGCGACCGCGGCGGGCGCAGGGCCCCCGTCGGGTCGCGTCTCGGTCATCAGCCGGCGTGGACGGGTGCGCCCCAGCCGCCCCAGACGTAGATGGTGACGAACAGGAACAGCCACACGACGTCGACGAAATGCCAGTACCAGGCAGCCGCCTCGAAGCCGAAATGCTGCTTCGGCGTGAAGTCGCCCTTGTACGCCCGGATCAGGTTGATGGTCAGGAAGATCGTCCCGACCAGCACGTGGAAGCCGTGGAACCCGGTCGCCATGAAGAACGAGGCGCCATAGTTCAGGCCCTTGAACGGGAACGGCGCTTCCGAATATTCATATGCCTGGATCGAGCTGAACAGCACGCCGAGCACGATCGTCAGCCACAAGCCCTTCTTGACGCCGTCATTCTCACCGACGCCGATCAGGCCCCACAGGCCCTTCATCGCGCCGCCGCGCTGATTGTGGATCAGCGCATGGTGCGCCCAAGTCACCGTGGTGCCCGACAGCAGCAGGATGATCGTGTTGAGCAGCGGGAACTGGAAGGCGTTGATGACCTCGATGCCCTTGGGCGGCCAGACCGAGGCGGCGGCGATATTCTCGGTCGCCAGGCTCGCCGTCTTGCTCGCGGCGTCCCATACGACCGGCGCCGGGAACAGCGAGAAGTCGAAGAACGCCCAGAACCAGCCGACGAAGAACATCACTTCCGACGCGATGAACAGCACCATGCCGTAGCGCATGTGGAGCTGCACGACCGGGGTATGATCGCCCTGATGCGCTTCCCTGATGACGTTCGACCACCAGGAGAACATCGTGAACAGCACGCAGATCAGGCCGAACCCGAACACGAGCGAGCCGTAGTGCGCGCCCTTCATCCACATGATGCCGCCCGACGCCAGCACCAGCGCGGACATCGCGCCGATCATCGGCCAGGGATCGGGTTGCAGGATATGATAATCGTGGTTCTTGGCGCCGGCCATGTCGGTCCCCGTTAGACTGGTTTGATTAGGCCTCTAGCTTGACGTTTTCGCGGAATCTACCGGGTAAAACGTATAGCTGAGCGTGATGGTCTGGATATCGCGTGCGTCCGGATCCTTGAGGATCGCCGGATCGACGAAGAAGATCACCGGCATGCGTTGCGACTCGCCGGGCTTGAGCGTCTGCTGAGTGAAGCAGAAGCACTGGATTTTCTTGAAATATATCCCCGCCTGCGCTGGGGTGACGTTGAACGTCGCCGTGCCCGTCAGCGTCTGGTTCGACGTGTTGGTCGCGTCGAAGAACGCCATGTCGCGCGCGCCGATATCGATCGTTTCCGACTCGTTCTCGGGCTTGAAATTCCATTTGAAGCCAGGCGCGACGTTGGTGTCGAACGCGACGGTGACCTTGCCGTCGACCGCGCCGGGCGCACGCAACGCGCGCCCCGTGGTGCCGTTGAGGCCCGTCGCCTGGCAGAAGATGCGATAGAGCGGCACGCTGGCCCAGGCGAGGCCGGTCGAGCAACATACGCCGATCGCTGCCAAAATCGCTGTCCGTGTCGTTCGTTGCATCGCCATCACCCGTGTGACCAACCCAACCCGATCTTGGCGATTGCAAGCGCGAAGATCAGGATCACCAGTACGCCCAGCACCAGCGCCAGAGCGAGCGCGTTGCGGCGTTGCGCCGCGAGTCGCTGTTCGTCGGGAGTCATGCCAGCCACCGATCGGCGACAACCGCGCCAAACAGAATGAAGAGATAGGCAACCGAATAGCCGAACAGGCGCTTTTCGGGGCGCATGCGATCGTCGGCACCGGTCGTGCGGAAGGTGACCTGGGCGGTCAGCAGCGCGAACCACGCCGTGGCCACTGCCGCTACCCAGCCGTAGATCGCCCCGGTCAGGCCAAGCGGCCAGGGCGCCACCGCGGCGACCGCCATCGGGATGGTATAGAGCCCGATATGGAGGCGGGTCGGCCGCTCGCCCGCGACTACCGGCAGCATCGGGATGCCGGCATTGGCATAATCGGTCTTCACGAACAGCGCGAGCGCCCAGAAATGCGGCGGCGTCCATAGGAACACCAGGGCGAATAGCAGCAACGGCAACGGCGCGAGGCTACCCGTCGCCGCCGCCCAGCCAATCAGCGGCGGGAAGGCACCGGCAGCACCGCCGATGACGATATTCTGCGGCGTCCGCGGCTTCAGCCAGATCGTGTAGATGAAGACGTAGAACAGGATCGATGCCGTCAGGATGCCCGCCGCGAGCAGATTGGTGGCAAGCCCCATCAGTAGAACCGAGAAGACGCCCAGCCCGACGCCGAATTGCAGCGCCGAGTCGCGGCGCATCCGCCCAGCTGGCAGCGGCCGTCCTCGCGTGCGCTTCATCTTGGCGTCGATATCGGCTTCGAACCATTGATTGAGCGCTCCCGCCGCGCCCGCACCGAGCGCGATGCACAAGATGGCGGTGAAGCCGATCACCGGGTGGATCGCGACAGGTGCCGCCAACATGCCGCACAGGCCCGTGAAGACGACAAGCGTCATCACCCGGGGCTTGGTCAGCGCCAGGAAATCGCGCCAGTCGGCGGGAAGAGCGATCGTCTCGGTCGTCATGGGTTGAGGGGCCTATAAGCGGCTCGCGGCGACATGCAAAGCCGATGCGCCGAAACGAAAACGCCCCGGAAACTTCCGGGGCGCTCCGTTGCCGGATCAGTACCGATCAATGATGGTGGGAATCACCCCCGTCTATGACGGGCAGCGTCTCGAACTGGTGGAACGGCGGCGGGCTCGACAGCGTCCATTCGAGCGTCGTCGCGCCTTCGCCCCACGGGTTGTTAGGCGCCTTCTTCCCCGCGACCAGCGACCAGATCAGGTTGACGAAGAAGATCGCCATGCCCGCGGCCATGATCATGTACCCGACGGTCGCGACCGTGTTGTAATGCTCGAAAGCGTTCGGATAGTCCGGATAGCGCCGCGGCATGCCCTGCAGGCCCAGGAAGTGCATCGGGAAGAACAGCACGTTCACGCCGATGAAGAACACGATGAAGTGAAGGATGCCGAGGAACTCGTTGTACATCCGGCCCGACATTTTCGGGAACCAGTAATAGAAGCCTGCGAACAGCGAGAACACCGCACCGAGGCTGAGCACGTAGTGGAAGTGCGCCACCACGTAATAGGTGTCCTGCATGTAGTCGTCGACGCCCCCATTGGCGAGGACGACACCGGTCACGCCGCCGACGGTGAACATGAAGATGAAGCCGAGCGCCCAGACCATGGGGGTCTTGAAGCTCATCGAACCGCCCCACATCGTCGCGATCCACGAGAAGATCTTGATGCCGGTCGGGACCGCGATGACCATCGTCGCGGCGGTGAAGTACATCTTGGTGTTCACGCTGAGACCGGTGGTGAACATGTGGTGCGCCCACACGATGAACCCGACCACGCCGATCGCGACCATCGCGTAGGCCATGCCGAGATAGCCGAACACCGGCTTCTTGGAGAAGGTCGCGATGATCTGGCTGATCATGCCGAAGCCCGGCAGGATCATGATGTACACTTCGGGATGGCCGAAGAACCAGAACAGATGCTGGTAGAGGATGGGGTCACCGCCGCCTTCGGCCTGGAAGAAGGTCGTGCCGAAATTGCGGTCGGTCAGCAGCATGGTGATCGCCGCGGCGAGCACCGGCAGCGCCAGCAACAGCAGGAACGCGGTGACCAGCACCGACCACACGAACAGCGGCATCTTGTGCAGCGTCATGCCCGGCGCGCGCATGTTGAAGATGGTTGTGATGAAATTGATCGCGCCCAGGATCGAGCTCGCGCCCGCCAGGTGCAACGACAGGATCGCCATGTCGACCGACGGTCCAGCCTCCTGCGTCGATAGCGGCGCATAGACCGTCCAGCCGGTCCCCGCGCCGCCGTCCGCGCCACCGAAGAAGGGCGAGGCGAGCAGGAGGGTGAAGCTGGGGATCAGCAGCCAGAACGAGATGTTGTTCATGCGCGGGAACGCCATGTCCGGCGCACCGATCATCAGCGGGACGAACCAATTGCCGAACCCGCCGATCATCGCCGGCATGACCATGAAGAACACCATGATCAGCCCGTGTGCCGTCACCAGCACGTTCCACAGGTGGCGCGCCTGGTCCATGTTGACGTCGCCGCCGCCACGGATGTGATTGAGCGTATTGGCCCATTGGCCGAGGAACTGGATGCCCGGATGCATCAGCTCGGCGCGCATCAGGCCCGAAATCGCGCCGCCGATGATCCCCGCGGTGATCGCGAAGATCAGGTACAGCGTCCCGATGTCCTTGTGGTTGGTCGACATGAACCAGCGGGCGAAGAAGCCCGGCTTGTGGTCCGCGTCATGATGATGCTCGTGGCCGCCATGATGCGCCTCGAAGGCGTTGGGCGTGAGGGCAATATCGCTCATTGATCAGTTTCCGGTGTTGCCGGCACCCGCCGGGTTGGCGGTGGCGGCTTGATTCGTAACGGGCGCCGGCGTTGCGGCGTTGCCGGCGGTCGGGCCCGCGGGCGCGGCCGCATTGGCGTCGGCCGGAGCCGAGGCATTGGCGTCGGCAGGCGCGGCTGCCGCCGGCTCGGCGGCCCCGGCAACCTTGCCGCCCTTGGCGACCACCCATTTGTTGTAGACATCGAGCGGCACGGCCTCGACCGCGATCGGCATGTAGCCGTGCTTGGGCCCGCATAGTTCCGAACACTGGCCGAAATAGAGGCCCGGCTTCTCGATCGTGAAGCTGGTTTCGTTCAGGCGGCCCGGGACGGCGTCAAGCTTGATCCAGAAGGCCGGGATCGCCCACGAGTGGATCACGTCGGCCGAAGTGGTCTGGAGACGGATCGGTACGCCGACCGGCAGCACGACGCGATTGTCGACCGCGAGCAGGCGGGGGCCATCATCGTCGGTGCGCGCGCGCTCGCCGGGAGCAACCTCATCCTTTTCCTTGAGCAGGTTCGAGGTGATCTCAAAGCCGCCATTGTCGGGATACGAATAGGTCCAATACCATTGGTTGCCGGTCACCTTGAGCGTGATTGCGCTCTTCGGAGGGGGCGCGAACTGCGCCTGGAGCAACCCGATCGAGGGGATCGCCAGGACCACGAGGATCAGGACCGGGACGAGCGTCCAGACGACTTCGATCGCCGTGTTGTGCGCGGTCTTCGACGGCACCGGATTCGACCGGCGGTTGAACCGGATCATCACGATGAAGAGAAGGATCAGCACGAACACCGAAATGATGGTGATCGTCGGCACCAGCCAGTGATTGTGGAAGCCGGCGGCGCGCTCGCCATTCTTGGTGACCTGGGGCTGCAGACCGATTTCGCCGTCGACCGGCTGGCCGATACCGGCCGTCGGCTTCATCGGCGGCGCGCCGTCCATCGACAGCAGCGGATCGTTCGCGGCCGGTGTCGCCGCGGCCGGAGTCGCCTTGGCGTCCGCCGCCGTGGCAGCGGTAGCGGCAGGAGCCGTCGTCGTCGCTGCCGGAGTCGCGGCGGTCGCGGGCGGCGGTGCCGCGGGCGCCTGTGGCGCGGCCTGGCCGGCGCCGGCGAGCATCAGCCCCGCCGCCAGCATCGCAGTTTTCACACCGATAAAGCGCATATTGTCGCGTCACCCTGTTCAAAGCATTTGAGCCGCGGCAGCGGCCCGGTCAGTCGCGGGTTTGGCCCGTCTGGCCCGGGCCTATACGCCGCTCGCATCGCAATCTTCAAGCGCGGGAGTCGATTTTCGCAGCGACATGGCGTTGCGCGCCTCGAACCGGACCCGTATCTGGGGCGCCAGATGAGCGGTTTCCCTTCCGAACGCCTGCGCCTGGGCGTCAATATCGACCATGTCGCGACCGTGCGCAACGCGCGCGGCTCGGGCTATCCCGACCCCGTGCGCGCCGCCTTGCTTGCGGCCGATGCTGGCGCCGACGGGATCACCGCGCATCTCCGCGAGGATCGTCGCCACATCACCGACCAGGATATCGCGCGGCTATCGGCCGAGCTTCCGATTCCGCTCAATCTCGAAATGGCGGCGACCGACGAGATGCTGGAGATAGCGCTGCGTCATCGCCCGCACGCCGCCTGCATCGTTCCCGAAAAGCGCGAGGAGCGCACCACCGAAGGCGGGCTCGATGCCGCCGGCCAGCATAATCACTTGGCGCCGATGGTTCGCGCATTGGGCGCGGCCAATATCCGCGTGTCGCTGTTCATCGAGCCCGATCCGCGCCAGATCGAGGCGGCGATGAGTCTCGGCGCGCCGGTCGTCGAGATCCATACCGGCCGCTATTGCGAACTGGACGGCGAAGAACGCGCCGTCGAACTCCGCCGAATCGCCGATGCCGCCGCGCTCGCCGCCAAGAACGGGATCGAAGCGCATGCCGGCCACGGCCTGACCTTCGACAATGTCGTGCCGATCGCCGCGATCGCGCAGATTCGCGAACTCAATATCGGCCATTTCCTGATCGGCGAGGCGATCTTCGACGGGTTGGCGCCGGTGGTGCGGCGGATGCGCGCGCTGATGGACGAGGCGCGGTGAAAGTAGCCGACGACAAGGTCCTCCCCGAGCTTGCTCGGGGAGGGGGACCATCGCGGAGCGATGGTGGAGGGGCTAATCTGGTACCGCCCAGGCCCCGCCACCACCGGCTGCGCCGGCGGTCCCCCTCCCCCAGCGAGCTGGGGGAGGAATTGGCCTGCACATGATCATCGGCATGGGCTCGGACCTCTGCAATATCGAGCGGATCCAGAATTCGCTCGATCGCTTCGGCGAGCGGTTCGAGAATCGCGTCTTCACCGACATCGAACGCGCCAAGGCGAATCGCCGACCGTTCACCAAGGCGGGCACGCTGGCCAAGCGCTTCGCCGCCAAGGAAGCCTTTTCCAAGGCGGTCGGAACCGGGTTCAAAGCCGGCGTGTTCATGAAGGATATCGGCGTGGTCAACGCGCGGTCGGGCGCGCCGACCCTGGCGCTGAGTGGCGGCGCCAAGGCCAGACTCGACGCGATCACGCCGGCTGGTCACGTGTCTTATATACATGTAACACTAACCGACGATCACCCCTGGGCGCAGGCATTCGTGGTGATCGAGGCGCGGCCCGCGCCGAATGATGCTATCGGGTCGGCAATTGCTATCGGAATCGGTGAATGAGTGACGAGTTGGCGTTGAACGACGGAGAATTCGAGCCCGCGGCGACCCCGGTGGAACCCGCGGTCCCTGCTCCCGCCGACAAGTGGCGCGCGCGCGCACGCGCCGTCTGGAAGGAGATTGCCGGCATCTTCTGGCTGATCCTGGCCGTGCTGGGCTTCCACAGTTTCATCGCCAAGCCGTTCTACATCCCATCCGAATCGATGCTGCCCGGGCTGGAGGTCGGCGATCAGCTGGTCGTCGCCAAATATGCTTATGGCTGGTCGTTCATCTCGCCCACTTTACCCAATCCCGCTGCGATGTGGCGCGACCTGGTCGAGCACAAGCCGCAGGAAAGCTGGGGCGTGCAATTGCCGTTCATCCATGGCCGGCTGTTCGGCCGGTTGCCCGAACGCGGCGATGTCGTCATCGTCACGCCGCCGGGGCGCAACACCGATTATATCAAGCGCGTTATCGGCCTGCCGGGGGACCGGATCGAGGTCCGCAACGGCGTCGTGTTCATCAACAACGTGCCGGTGAAGCGCGGCCCGGTCCATTATGTCGATCTGCCCGATTATGGCGGCGTCGCGCTGACCGGTCAGGAATATGGCACGACCTGCGACATCCCCGGCGGGCTGCAGGGTCCGGCGAACAAGCATTTCTGCCGGTTGCCGCTGGTCCGCGAGACGCTGCCCAATGGGCGCAGCTTCGAAACCGTCGACCTCAGCCGGAGCACACCGGGCAGCGATCCGAATTATTACGAAGGCGACAATTACGGTCCGATCACGGTTCCGGCCAATCATGTCTTTCTGATGGGCGACAATCGCGAACGTTCCGCCGACAGCCGCATCGCGCTCGACCAGGGCGGGCTCGGCGGGCCGGTGCCGTGGGAATATATTGGCGGCCGCGCCGAGTTCATTACCTTTTCCAAGAACGGCAGCGCGACCTGGAACCCGCTGACCTGGTGGGGCGGCCTGCGCGGTGGCCGCGCCGGTACCTCGCTCCACCCGGCGCGGGATAAATAGTGGCTGAAGACACCCCCACGCTGGTCGCCGAGCCCAGCCCCAACGAGATGCGCGATCCCGAGATGCGCCGCGAGTTGAAGCGCGCGGCCGTCTGGCTGGGACTCGCCGCGACGATGGCGCTGGTCGTGATCCTGATCCAGCCGATCCTGATCATCCTGGCGGGTCTGGTATTCGCCTCGATGCTCGATGGCGGCGTCCGGCTGTTGGGACGCGCCCTGCCGATTCCGCGCGGCTGGCGACTGCTGATCGTCGTCGTCCTGACGATCGCCTTCATCGGAACCGTCTTTTACAAGACCGGCGCCGGCGTGGTGATCCAGTTCCAGCAGCTCCAGGCGACGCTCGAAATCCAGGCCGACCGACTATCGCAATGGGCGGCCGCGCAGGGCATCCTGCCGGGCGCCGACGACTTCAAGGGTCTGGCGCAACAGGCATTGGGGTCGGTCGGCAAGCTGACCAGCTGGATCGGTACTGCGCTGGGCGCGGTCACCACATTGTTCATGATCATGGTGATCGGCCTGTTCGTCGCGATGGAGCCCAGGATCTACGATCGCGGGCTGCAATGGATGGTGCCGAGCGATTATCGCGGCGAATTCTCGATCACGCTGGCGCGGATGGCGAAGCAGCTCCGCCGCCTGCTTGCGGGGCGACTGGCGGGCATGGCGTTCGAAGGCGTGGTGACGTGGATCGCGCTCAGTCTGTTCGACATTCCGATGGCGCTGGTGCTCGGCATTATCACCGGCATGCTTGCCTTCATTCCCAATATCGGCGCGTTCGTCAGTGGCGTATTGATGGTGTCGGTCGGCTTCAGTGCGGGGATGGACAAGGGGCTGACTGCGATCGCGATCTATTTCGTCGTCCAGACGTTCGACGGCTGGGTCGTGATTCCGTTGGTCGCGCGGCGCACGGTCGATCTGCCGCCGGCGCTGACCCTGTCGATGCAGATCCTGGCTTCGACCCTGTTCGGCGTGCTCGGGCTCGCGCTCGCCGACCCGCTCACCGCGATGATCAAGGTCGCCCTCGAGCGCAATTCGGAACGCACCGCCGAAGAGGATGCCGAGGCCGCCGCCGCCGGCATGGGCATGCTGTGACGATCAGGCTGCACGATTATTGGCGCTCGTCGGCCAGCTACCGCGTCCGCATCGCTCTGGCGATGAAGCAGGTCGATTATGAGCGCCACGACGTCAATCTGCTCAAGCGCGAACAGGTTGCGCCGGATAATCTGGCGGTCAATCCGCAGGGGCTGGTGCCGACGCTCGAGATTGACGGCCATGTTCTGGCCCAGAGCCTCGCGATCATCGACTATCTCGACGCGCGCTTCCCCGACCCTCGGCTGATTCCGGCCGACGCATTCGCCCGCGCCATGGCCTTGCAGCGCGCCCTGGTGATCGCCGCCGACATCCATCCGATCGACAATCTGCGCGTGCTGCGCCGGCTGAGCGAGATGGGCGTCGACCAGTCGGCACGCGACGATTGGTACCGCCATTGGATCGTCGAGGGCTTCACCGCGCTGGAAGCCATGGCGGGCAGCGGCGCCTTTCTGGGCGGCGCGGCGCCCGATTTGTCCGATGTCTGTTTGGTGCCCCAGATGTATAATGCCCGGCGGTTGCAGACACCGCTCGAAGCCTTCCCCCGGCTGGTGGACATCGACGCCCGGCTGACCGCGATCGACGCCATCGCGGCGGCACACCCCGACCGGTTCCAGCCCGCCGACTGAGCATAGAACTCACGGCTCCAAATCAGTCGGTAAACGTCAGTCCGGGCAGTTTCGGCCCCGCTCCATGGTCAACGATGAATTGCGCGATGATCTGCCGCATCGCCTGGTTGGTGATGCTGTTATAGGTCGTGTTGAAATCATGCCCCGAATAGGGAAACAGGATTCGGCGGACTTCGAGCCCGCCGGCTTTCGCCCTACGCACGAAATCCGCCCCCGCTTCCGGCGATAGCAAGGGATCGGACGCGCCGCTCAGGATCAGAGTCGGCGGATTGCTGGGGAACTGAAACTTGCGCAAGTCGATCGCGGCATAACGCTCGGGATAATCGCGCGGCGATCCGCCGATATAGCGTGTCAGGTACGAACGCTGCTCGTCGCGCAATTCGCCCGTATAATACCACGATCCGATGACATCGATCAGCGGCGCCTTGGCAACCACGGCTGCGATATGCGGAATGGCCGGGCCGCATTCCGGGTCGGTGCGCTTGGCATCGGCCAGATATCCGGCCGCCATCGCCAGGCTGCCCCCGGCCGATCCGCCGGTCAGCGTCACGCGATCGAGATCGATATGCAATGCCGTCGCATTGGCGGCGGTCCAGGCCAGCGCGCATTGCACGTCGCGCGTGGCCAGATTCCAGGTCGGCCGATCGTCCCTGGCCAGCCGATAGTCGATGCTGATCACGGTCCAGCCATGGTCGGCGAACCAACGCTGGTTCGCGGCGCCGGACGAGCGGCTGCCCTGAAAGAAACCGCCGCCATGCACGGCGATCAGCACCGGACTTGGCGTGTTGGCTGGAGTTCCCGCCGGATGATAGATGTCGAGCCAGAGGTCTTCGCCACCCGGTCGCGAATAGACCCGACTTTCGTCGGGACGCGCGCCGTCACGCACCTCGCGCAATTCGAGTGCTTTGACCACGTTGATCCGCGCGCCGTTGACCTGCGCGATATAGAGCAGGTGAAGCATTACCCAAGTCGTCAGAGCGATAGTCGCGACCGCAGTGACGACGATGGCGATCGCGGCCCGCGATTTGAATAGCGAGTTCGCCAGCAAGCCGATCAACAAGGCGACGATCGCCCAGAGGAATAACCACGACGTGTGGTTGGGCACGACGCCCAACGCATAGATGCGAAACCACGGGACGATCGGCACGATCGCGCCGAGCAGGATCAGCAGGCACGGCAGCACCATGATCCAGGCGATGGTCATCATGCCGGTACGGCACAGTCTGATCGCCATGCTCATGCCGCGCCCTCCGGCGATGCGGTGTCGGGCATTCCGGCCGCGGGGGCATTAGCCGGCGGGGCGACCGGCCGCACGCCCAGCACGCCCGACAAATTGGGCAGGCGCGCGATCGCCGTCCATGCCGCCAATGTCGTGCCGGCCGCCAACGCCAGCAACAGCGCGCCCGAAAAGCCCCAGGCAGACCACAAAGCGAACACCAGCGGGTGCCAAAGGTAGAAGAACAGGCTGTCCCGGCCGATCGCGCTGATCAACGCGACGTCGAACGTTATCCGCCGCAGCCAGGGAAACAAGACGATCAGCGGGACGCACAGCAGCAGTTCGGCGGCCGCCTCTGCCGCGGTCGAGGGATGGTCGTACAGGCGCGACCACCACAACAGCCCCGTGAACGCGACCAGCAGCAGCCGATATTCATGCGTCGGCGCGGGGCGACGCGCGACCCACATCCCCAGCGCGAAATAGATCGGATAGATGAAATAGCGCCGGTCGGGCGTCCATGCGTCGAACTGCCAGACATGGTGCCCAACGCCGAACACGTACATAGACCCGATGCTGATCGGGATGGCGATCGCGAGCATCGTCGCGGGACCGAGGCGGCACAGCTTCGCCGCGAACATGAAGGCAAGAATGACCGGTACGAACCACAAATGATACGGCGGACGGATCATCGCATAGAAGGGCGAGAACCAGTCGATCGATCCGGTGATCACCAACGCCATCGCACAAGCGGCGAGCCAGGGGAGCACCATGCGGTCATAATATTTTCGCAGCAGCCCGGTCGACGACAGGCTCCGCGCCTGTTCGAGGTTGAACAGATAGCCGGTCAGACCGATGAATAGCGGCATCCGAAAGCCGACCCCGAACCAGGTCAGGAAATGGTGGCGTTGGCTCAGTTCGGCGAAATGTCCCAGGATGACCAGGATGACCAGCGCGCCGCGAAACAAGTCGATGCCCGAAACGCGCTGCTTTTCGACGCGCGGCGGGGGTGATGTCCACGCGACATCGCGGTTCTGAAGGCCCTCCCCCATGGAATGGGATATTGCCGGGCAGCCGTTTCGATCCGTTGAGCGACGATGGTAAACGCCGTCTTTACCGCTCTCTCGCTCTCGGCCGCCGATCGTTGGACATCGCGCAGGGGAAGGTTGCCGCCGCTTTAAACGTTTCAAAACGACTGGTCGGTAAAGCGCGAGCCTATGGCTAGTCAGCACACCGCATCGATCCATTCGTCGCAGGGCGGCGAATCTCCGGCAACCCGCGTCGCCGCTTTCGCCGCGCCGCCCTTCTCGACGCCGCATGTCGTCGCGGAGATCGCCGAGCGCCATCCCGATGCCACCGCGCTGGTCGCGCCGTGCGGCACGCTCAGCTATGCCGAGCTCGACGCCCAGGCGAGCCGTGTCGCCGCCTGGTTGCGGGCACGCGGTGTCAGTCGCGAATCGCTCGTCGGCGTGTGCCTCGAACGCTCGTTCGACCAATTGGTCGTCGTGCTCGGCGCCTGGAAAGCGGGTGCCGCCTATCTGCCGCTCGATCCGAGTTGGCCCGATGGCCGCCTCCAGACGATTGTCGAGGAAGCCGCCTGCGCCCTCGTCGTCGGCCGCGAAGACACCGCCGCGCGCTTGCCAAACAGTCCGACGCCGGTCGTCACGCTCGACTGGCAGTCGCCCGAACTCGCTGACGCCGAGCCGCTCGCGCCGACGCCCAACGATCCCGATGCGCTAGCCTATGTGATCTATACCTCGGGTACGACCGGCAAGCCCAAAGGCGTCGAGGTCACGCACGCCAATCTCTCCTGGCTGATCGGCTGGCACAACGAAGCGTTCGGCGTCACCGCCGAGGATCGCGGCAGCCACCTCGCCGGCCTCGGCTTCGACGCCTCGGTCTGGGAAGTCTGGCCCTATCTGTGCGCCGGCGCCTCGGTCGTGCTGGCGACCGACGACGTCCGCACCTCTGACGAACGCCTGCGCGCCTGGCTGATCGTCCAGGGCGTCACCGTCGCTTTCGTTCCCACCGCGCTCGCGCAGGACCTGGTCCGCGACGATTGGGCGGTGGGCACCAAGCTGCGCTACATCCTGACCGGCGCCGACCGCCTGCTCGGCCGCCCGCGCCCCGGCCTGCCCTTCGCGCTGGTCAACAATTACGGCCCGACCGAGTGCACCGTGGTCGCCACCTCGGCGATCGTGCCGCCGGGCAACGAGGAAACCGGCCTTCCCGCGATCGGCTATCCGATCAATGGCACGACGATCCGGATTCTCGACGCCGAGCGCCGCCCCGTCGCTGACGGCGAACAAGGCGAAATCTATATCGGCGGCCCGCAGGTCGCGCGCGGCTATCGCCACCAGCCCGACCTCACCGCCGCCGCGTTCGTCACGATCGACGGCGAGCGTTTCTATCGCACCGGCGACCGCGCCGCCTGGCGCCCCGACGGCCAGATCACCTTCCACGGCCGCGTCGACGACCAGGCCAAGGTGCGCGGCCATCGCGTCGAGCCCGAGGAAACCGCCAGCGTCCTGCGCACCCATTCGGGCGTCCGCTCGGGCGCGGTCGTCGCGGCGCCATCGCCGGACGGCGGCGACATGCTGGTCGCTTATGTCGTCGAAAAGGACCCGCTGTCGGCCGAGGAGCTGCGCGAATTCCTCGGCAAGACCTTGCCCGAATATATGATCCCCGGCGCGTTCGTCCGGATGGACGCGCTACCGCTCACCGCCAACGGCAAGCTTGACAAGCGTGCCCTGCCCGAAGCGAGCGACGCCAACGCGCTCGCCTCGGCCGGCTTCGCCGCGCCCGAGACGCCGGCGGAAGAAAAGCTCGCCGAGATTCTCGAAGGCGTGCTTGGCCGCGGCAATGTCGGGGTAGACGACAATTTCTTCCTGCTTGGCGGCCATTCGCTGCTCGGCACCCAGGTGGTGCTGCGCGCGGGCGAGGCATTCGGCATCGATTTGACGCTGCGCGACCTGTTCCAGGCCCCGACCATCCGCCAGCTTGCCGCGCGGATCGAGGAGATCGTCTTCGCGATGATCGAGGCGATGGACGACGACGAAGCGGCCAGCCGCGCCCAGCAATAACGGCCGAACGGAGAGCCGACAGACATGACCGAGCAATCGCCCATCGCCGCGGCGCAGCCGTTCGATCCGAGCCTCAGCCTGTTCCAGCTGCTCGATCCCAAGGTCCACGCCGATCCCTTCCCCTTCTACCGCCGCCTCCGCGAGGAAGCGCCGGTGACGTGGGATCCGTTCATGCACACCTGGGTCGTGACGCGGTATGAGGACGTGCATTTCGTGCTGAAGGAATTCAGCGCCGACCGCACGCCCGATCCGAAGAAGATGGAAGCGCTTGGCCTGCCCTCGCTCGGCCCGGTCGCCGACCTGATGGCGCGCCAAATGCTGTTCCTCGACGCGCCCGACCATACCCGCCTGCGCAAGCTTTGCATGAGCGCCTTCACCCCGCGGCGGGTCGAGGCGATGGAAGACAAGGTCCGCGAGATCGCGCACGGCCTGATCGACGAGGCCGCCAAGGGCGGCGAGTGCGAGCTGATCGCCGATTTCGCAGAGCCGTTCCCCGCGATCGTCACCGCCGGGCTGCTCGGCGTGCCGCTCGAGGATCATCGCCAGCTCAAATCCTGGTCGGCGACGTTCGCCGAGATGCTCGGCAACTTCCAGCACAATCCCGACCGCATCCGCGACGTGCTGAAATGCGTCGCCGACATGACCGGCTATTTCCGCGATGCGGTGCGCGAGCAGGAACGTAATCCGCATGACGGGCTGATCCGATCGCTGATGGACGCCGAGGTCGACGGCCAGCGCCTGTCCGAGGACGAGGTCGTCGCCAATACCATCGTGACGATGGTCGGCGGGCAGGAGACCACCACCAATCTGATCGGCAACGGCATCCTGACGCTCACTCGCCAGCCCGACAAGATGGCGCAATTGCGCGCGCATCCCGAGATCATCGAACCTGCGGTCGAGGAATTGCTGCGCTACGAGACGCCGAGCCAGCACACCGCGCGCATCGTCAAGCAGGACACCGAGATCGGCGGCAAGCTGATGAAGAAGGGCGAGGCGGTGATGGCGGTAATGGCTGCCGGCAATCGCGACCCCGAGCGCTTCCCCAATCCCGACGAGCTCGACCTCACCCGTACCGATAACCGCCATCTCGCCTTCGGCTGGGCGGCGCATTTCTGCTTCGGTGCTGCGCTGGCGCGAATGGAAGCGCGAATCTCTTACCTCGCGTTGCTCGCTCGGATGGAGGACATTCGCGTCGCGGTGCCGGAGAGCACGCTCGAATGGCGGACCAATTCGGGGCTGCGTGGCCTGTCTGCCTTGCCGCTCGCTTTCCGTCCCGTCGCGGGCTGACACCCATGAACGCGCATGTCGACCTGTCCGCGTCGAAGCGGGCGCTGCTCGAAAAGATGATGCGCGGCGGCGGTGTCGCCTCCGCCAAGCCGCAGCAGATCGAGAAGCGCGCGCCCGACGCAGAGATTCCGCTGTCGGCCGACCAGCGCCAGGTGTGGCTCCACGCCATCATGGCGCCGGACATGCCGCTCTATAACGAATCGATCACGATCCATCGTTTCGGCAGTTTCGACCGCCGCGCGATGGAGCGCAGCGTCAACGAGATATTGCGCCGGCACGAGGCGTGGCGCACCGCCTTCGTCGAAGAAGGCGGCGTGCTGGTCCAGCGCGTCCGCGAGCATCAGGACATCCTGCTGCCCTATGACGATGTCAGCCATCTGCCCGAAGCGGAGCGCGATGCCGCGGCGCTGGCGATCGGCCAGGAGGATGCCCGCCGCGCGATCGACCTGAGCGACGCGCCGCTGTTCCGCGCGCGGATCGTCAAGCTCGCCGACGACAATCACCGGCTCTATTTCACGCTCCACCACATCATCTTCGACGGCGTGGCGATCTATCGCGTGATCGTGCCCGAACTGGCCAAGTTGTACGACGCATTTTCGCGCGGCGCGCCCTCGCCGCTGCCGATGCCGGCGCTGCAATATGGCGATTATACGATCTGGCAGCAGGAGCACCTCAAGAGCGCGCCGATCCAGAAGCAGATCGATTACTGGCGCAAGACGCTGGCCGACGCGCCGCCCAAGCTCGAACTGGTGGGCGACCGCACCAAGCCGGCGCGGCCGACCCATGCCGGGTCGATGGAAGTGTTCGAGATCCCGAACGAGCTCATCGAAAATCTCAAGCAGGTCGGGCGGCGTCACGGGGTCACGCTCTACATGACCCTGCTCGCCGCCTATCACGCGCAGCTTCACCTCTATTCCGGCGAGGAAGACATCATCGTCGGCGGCGTCACCGACCTGCGCCGCCGTCCCGAACTCGAAAATGTCGTCGGCTATTTCCTCAACACGATCTCGCTGCGCGCCAAGCCCAAGGGCGAGACGCGGTTCAGCGACTTTCTGATCGAGGTCCGCGATTCGGTGCTCGGCGCGCTCGCCGCGAGCGAGGCGCCGTTCGACGAGGTCGTCCGCGCGCTCGACGTCAAGCGTCAGCCGGGCACGCATCCCTTGTTCAATTGTCTGTTCTCGATCGAACCCCCGGTCGATCCCTTCCCCGACGGCTGGGACCTGACCCAGATGGACGTCGTGGTCGGCGGCGCCAAGTTCGACCTCTATCTCGAACTCGACGAGCGTCAGAATGAGGGGATGCACGGCCGCTTCCTCTATTCGACCGAATTGTTCGATCCGTCGACCGTACGGCGGATGATCGGCCATTACATGACGATCCTGGAGGGCGTCGTCGCCGACGCGACGCTGCCGCTCAAGGATCTGCCGCTGATCGGTGAGAGCGAGCGCCGCAAGCTGCTGACCGACTGGAACGCGACCGAGGCCGCGCCGCCAGCGAACTTGCTGCCTGACGCCTTCCGCGCGCAGGTCGCCGCGCGCCCGGACGCCACCGCGATCCGCTTCGGCGAACATGCGGTCAGCTATGCGATGCTGGACGCGTGCGCCGGCGCGATCGCCGCGTCACTGCGCGCCGCCGGCATCGAAAAGGGCGATCTGGTCGGAATCTGTCTCGACCGCTCGCCCGACATGGTCGCCGCCTTGCTGGCGGTACACCGGCTGGGCGCTGCGTACTTGCCGCTCGATCCCGATTTCCCCGCGGCGCGACTCGACTATATCGCGAAGGATGCTGGCGCGAAGGGGCTGCTCAGCGAGCGTGCGCTCGACCATGTCCTCGCCGATTGCGGTCTGCCACGCATCCTGATCGATGATGTTCGCGAAGGCGCGCGTGCCCCTGCCGCCGTGACGGTGCAGGCCGAGGACCTCGCCTACGTGCTCTACACGTCAGGCTCGACCGGCAACCCCAAGGGTGTCGAGATCGGTCATGGCGCGCTGATCAACCTGCTCGAATCGTTCCGCGCCAATCCCGGTTTCACCGCGGAAGATTCGCTCCTCGCGGTCACGACCCTGTCGTTCGACATCGCCGGACTCGAACTGTTCCTGCCGCTGATCAGCGGCGGCGAGCTGATCCTCGCACCCAAGAGCGTGACCGCCGACCCGCGCCAGCTGAACGAGCGGTTCGTCAGCAGCCAGCCCAGCGTCATGCAGGCCACGCCCGCGACCTGGCGCGCGCTGATCGAGGCAGGCTGGCAGGGTTCGCCCAATCTGCGCATCCTGTGCGGCGGCGAGGCGCTGCCGCGTGATCTCGCCGAAAGCCTGATCCAGCGCTCGGGCGAGCTGTGGAACGTCTATGGCCCGACCGAGACGACGATCTGGTCGACGCTCGCGCGCGTGACACCGGGCGACGGGCCAGTGCCGATCGGCCGGCCGCTCACCAACACCACGATCCACATCCTCGACCGATACCGCAACACCGCGCCGATCGGCGTGGTCGGCGAATTGTTCATTGGCGGCGCCGGCCTAGCGAAGGGCTACCGCCATCGCCCAGACCTCACCGCCGAGCGCTTCGTCGAGATCAGGGGCGAGCGGCTGTACCGCACCGGCGACCTGGCCAAATACCAGGCGGACGGGACGATCCTGTGCCTCGGCCGGGTCGACAATGACGAGAAGATTCGCGGCTATCGCGTCGCGGTCGAGGAGATCGAAGGCGCACTCTCCGAGCATCCCGACATCGTTGCCGCCGCCGTGCGCAGCTGGCCCGACGCCTCGGGCGAACGCGCGCTAGCGGCTTATGTCGTGACGCGCGGCGACGACATGCCGAGCCGCGCCGAATTGCGCGCGCATCTCGCCAAGACCTTGCCCGACTACATGATCCCCTCGCATTTCGAGCATCTCTCGGCGCTGCCGATGACGCCGAACGCGAAGGTCGACCGCAAGGCGCTGCCGCAGCCGGGCGGTGCCGGCGCCCGCGCGATCGAACCGCCGCAGGGCGAGACCGAAACCACGCTCGCCGCGATCTGGTGCGACCTGCTGCGCATCGGCCAGGTCAGCCGCGACGACAGCTTCTTCGAACTCGGCGGGCATTCGCTGCTGGTCGCGCGGCTGCTGGTGCGGATCGAGCAGCAATGGGGCCGCCGCATCGGCATGGCCGAATTCTTCCAGGCGCCGACGCTCGACAAGCTCGCCGAGCGGATCGACAGCGACGCCAGCGCCGATCTGGGTGAATGGGTGCCGCTCCAGCCCAAGGGCGACGAGCTACCCTTGCTGTGGCTCGACGGCGGCCCGACCTTCATGGCGCTGGCCCAGGCGATGGGCACCGATCGCCCGTTTCTCGGCCTGCCACTTGGACCCATTCTCGAACGCACACTCGAGCCCGACATGACGTTCGAGCAGATGGCGTCGGAGATCGTCGCGGTGATCCGCGCAACGCGCCCCAAGGGGCCGTATCTGATCGGCGGCTGGTGCACCAACGGCATCATGGCGTTCGAGGTCGCGCGGCAATTGCGCGCTTCGGGCGAGGACGTGCCGCTGCTCGCGCTGGGGCATTCGATGAACCCGGTCGCGTTCCAGCGGATCACGTCCACCCAGATGCGGATGAGCAAGGCACGCTACCATCTCGGCGTGTGGAGCAACCTGCCGATCGGCAAGCGGCTCGATTACGCGTTCGACCGCGCGCGCGGGCTGATGGAGGATGTCGGCGTTGCCGAGATCGCCGAGCGCGAGGGGCGTTATCGCGTCTTCGCCGCGCAGATGGAACAGGCCGCCTATAGCTATTTCCCGGGCGATTATGATGGCGCGGTCGCCTTGTTCCAGCCGGCCGAACGCCTCGCGGTGCTCGACAGCCGGCCGGGCTGGGCGGAGGTCGTGCGCGGCCCGCTCGAATCGTACGACATCCCCGGCACACACGGCACGATGGCCGAGCCGCCCAATGTCGCGACATTCGCCCAGCGGCTGACCGAAGCGCTCGATCGGTCCTGCCGGCCGGGTCGCCGCCTGAGGCCCTGATCATGGAGATGGTCGCGATCGACCAGGCCGCGCCGGGCATCGCGACCCTGGCGTTGTTCGACCTCGACCTGCCGCGTGCGGAACTCGACGAATATAGTTTCTGGCTCGATGCGGACGAGCTTCTGCGCGCATCGCGGTTTCGCCGCGCGATCGACCGCGACCGATTCGTCGCGCGGCGTGGACTGTTGCGCGCGCATCTCGGTCAGGAATTGGGCATCGCACCGCAGATGGTACGCATCGCCACCGACGAGCATGACAAGCCGTTTCTGCTCGACGATCCCGATCTCGCCTTCAACCTCTCGCATTCGAACGGGCTGGCGTTGCTGGCGACGATGCGCGGGGGAGCGATCGGGTGCGACATCGAATGGCGCAATCCCGACCTCGCCTGCCCGCGCGTCGCCAAACGGCTGTTTGCGCCGACAGAATATGACGCGCTGGCCGCGCTGCCGCCCGATCAATGGATCACCGGCTTCTACAATTGCTGGACGCGCAAGGAAGCGTATGTGAAGGCGCTTGGCCTCGGCCTGTCCTATCCGCTCGACTCTTTCACCGTGTCGGTCGCGCCCGGCGAAGCAGCGCGCTTCACCAGCGACGAAAAGGGCTGGGCACTAAGTGCGTTCGAACCGTCACCCGGCTATCAGGCCGCGCTGGTGACCGGGACAGGGCCTTCGCCCGCGCGGTAATAAGGTTTGCCGCGCACCATCGCGATCGCCTCGAGCACGATGTCCTTCGAGAACAACCACAGCCAGCCGAGATACGCGACGCCGCCGGCCGCAACCAGGATCGCGAGCCGGAGCTGCACCGCCATCTCGGGCAGGATGGTGTCGATCCCGACAACCAGCGCACCCATCGCGATCGCCGGCGTCACGGTTGGCGCGATCGCCTTCGCCAGCGCCATAGCCGACAGGCCGAGCACCGGCAGCACGCGCCAGGCGGTGATCGCGAGATAGACGAAATAGGCGAAGAACCAGGACGCGGCGAGCCCGGTCACGCCCCAGCGCAGCCCGACCACGAACGCCAGCGGCAACAGCACCGCGCCGATCATGCCGGTATGGACGTTGATCCCCGGCCGCCCCATTGCGCTGCACGCCGGACTGAACAACACCTGGAGCGTCATCGCCGGCATCGCCAAAGCGAGCAACCGGACCAGCGGCGCGGCCGCGACCCATTTGGGGCCGAGCACGGTCGCCACCAGCGGTCCGGCGGTCACCGCCAGCCCGATATAGAAAGGCATCGCGACCAGCATCACCATCCGCGACGAGCGCGCGAAGCCCTGCGCGACGGCATCGCGATCGTCCTGCATCCGGGCATAGATCGAAAAGGCGACGTCGTTGATCGCCGGCACGAATTTCGACACCAGTATCTGGGTCAGGAACAGCCCGGTCGTGTAGAGACCGAGCGTCGCCGGATCGAGCACGCGGCCGGCGATGAACACGTCGGCTTGGCTCTGCAGCACCCAGAAGAATTGGCCAGCCGCCATCAACCCGCCGAACTTGGCGAGATCGCCCGCCCCGCGGAAGTCGAACAGCGGCCGGTAATGATGCCCAGATACCTTGGTCATCCCGATCGCGCGCGTGACGTACAGGACCGCCGGCGCCAGGATCAGCGTCCACACGCCAAGCCCGGCATAGGCGCCCGTCAGCGCCGCCACCGCGCCGGTGATAGACGACAGGAAATAGACCTTGGCCTGTTGCTTGAAGTCGATCGCGCGCGCCAGCAGCGCATAGGGGAAAGCCACGAACGGCGTGGTGGCATAGATGAACGCCTGTACCCTGAGCAGGTCGGCGACAATCGGCTGGTGGAAATAGGCCGCGACCAGGGGCGCGATCGCGAACTGCACCGCACCCAGTCCGAAGTTAAGCACGATCAGCATGCCGTAGAGTTGGCGGATCGTGCGCTCGTCGGCATCGGGTTTCTGGATCAACCCGCTGGCCAGCCCCGCGCCGTTGAGCATGTTGAGCACCGCCAGCACGACCTGGGTCATCGCGAACAGGCCATAATCGTGCGGGTCGAGGATGCGGATGACCAGGAAGGTCGCACCCCAGGTAATGATCTGTCCGACGATCTGCGCACCCGAGCGCCAGATCACCGCCGACCGCGCCTGCGCGAACAGCGAGGGGGCTGGAACGTCCTTTTCCGATTCCGGCTTGGCGACGGGAGTATGCAGCATCGCCGCCGCTATGCATGCGTTACGCTTAAATGCGCGTAAAGGAGATACGCATGCCCGTCCGCTTCGCGCTCGGCCGCGCGGGACGGCCGCCATTCGCCGCGCGACTGCCTATTTCGGGGCGATCGAGATGGTCAGCAGGTCCGAATAAACGCCTGCACGCTTCCCCGAAGCGCCATTGATGACGAAGTGCAGCGGCAACACGTCGGAGGCCGGATTGCTCCCGCCCGATTCGTACTGGCCACGCCCGCCGAGCGCGATCGTCTTGTTGCCCACGGTGATCTCGTAGGGAATGCTCCATTGCGTGTCGGAGAGCCGGAGCAGGCCCGAATTCTTCGATGCAAATTCCAGGCGATAGGCCCGCGTACTCGACACTCTGACCTGCAGCGAGACGCCCGAAACCCCATCCTGCAATTCGCCGAGATCGACCACAGCCTGACTGCCATTGCGCTGATACTGACCGGAAAGACCGAGCACGGCGGACGGCAGTACGTTCACGCCGACGATCATCGCGCGGGACGCCAGCGACTCGCCCGTCCCGCGCTGTTCGGCGACCAGCGACAGCCGCTGGCTATACAGCCCATCGGCGGTAAGGCCTTCGTCGTTGGCAGCGAACTGATAGCGCACAACCTGTTGGCTGTTCGGTGGCAGCACGATGGGCCGTCGCGCCGAACTGGCGATCGTCCGGCCGGACAGCGGGGTCGCATTGACGTTGGTGAAGGTGTCGAGCAGCGTGTAGGCAACGCGCCCGTTATAGGTCAGGTTCGTCAGTCCGAACGGCTCCTGGTCGGTGACGAAGACGGCATCGAACGTGCATGCCGCGCCTCCGTCATTGCGAAAGATAACGTCGAACGTGGCGAGCGGATCGCTGTTGCCGAAGGGGTCGTATCCCTGGATGATCCAGTCGGCGCTGGTGCTGTCGATATGGAGCTGGCAATTGGCGGCCCGCATAGCGGACTGCGCCGATGCCGTGCCCGGCAGCAACAGGGCTATCGCCGCGATCGAACTCGATAAAGCCAGTTTCATCCTATCCCTCACTTCACCGGTTTGAGCGTGATCGTCTTCAGGTCGACCAGTCCGGTCGTATCGCCCGGCACGCTGAATTGGAACGTTACGGCGCCGCTCCCGAGTTCGACGCGATAGGTTACCGCCGGGCGCAGGTTCTGGATCGCGAAGCGGCCGACCGAATTGGTGAAGAACGGCAACGGCTCCTTGTCCTTGCCGTCCTCTGCGATCACCCGTCCGCCGATCAGCGCCACCGGCTGCCCGTTCGGCAGCAGGAGGGTGCCCATCGCGCTCGCAAACGCATCGGTTCCGACGCGCAGCCTGTAGCCGCTGTGATAGGGCGGATTCACCCGTACCGATCCGGGCCCGATATCATAGCCCGGCGGCACGTCCTGGACGTCGTACTGGATCGGCTGGTTGACATAGCTCGTCAGATAGCCGTTCACCGCCGCGCCGAACGTGCCGCTCTTGCTCATGTAATCGCTCTCCGCGAGCGACTGGCCGGCCACGACGCTGCGGCCGCCCAGATTGTGATGCGGGTAGAGCAACGCAAAGCTGTCGTTGATCCGCCGCCCGACGCCGACCACGCCATCGGCGAACGCGATCGACGTTCCGACGCGCACCGAGGTCACGTTGACCGCGCCGAACTGCCTGAAGCTGGGGCCATAGCTCGCCTGCGACAGCGTCGCGTCGAACCGGTTGGCGGTATAGTCGGCGAAGCCTTGGGCGTTGATCGCGCCGTTGTCGCGGTTTGCCACCGCTCCATAACCCAGGCTGCCGATCTGGTTCGACGAATTGTGGATGTACGACAGCGCCTGGCTGTCCGTACTGCTCTCGTATCGCGCCTCCGCCCGATCGCGATAGGACGGCTGGAAGACGATCGAGATCGATGCTCCCAAACCACGCCCACGGCCGAACGAACTGTCTAGCTTGGTATAATCGACGCCCGCGCGGACGCTGAGCTTGCTGGTGATGTAGTAATTAGCGGACACGCCGAGCCGATAGCTGTCGCGACGATCACGATTGCCCAGATAGCTGCCCACCGCCAGCAACGAAAAGCGTTGCGAGAACTGGTGGGTATATTGCGCGCTCAGGTTGAAGCTGTTGACGTTGTCCGGAACCGGCATCGACAGCACGGCGAACCGACGCGAGACATAGTCGACGCGTACGCTGGCCGAATCCACCAGCCCGCCGCGATCGATCAGCAGGTCGTAGCCTATCCCCAGGGAGTATCCCTGGCCAACGCGGCGAGCGTTGCTGACGCCGCCGTCGAACAGCAGGCGCGACCCGCCCGGCAACACGAATTGTGTCTGTGCCGTCAGCGTCTGCGTGTCGCGATTTGCCTGAACCCCGATGCCGATCGCCGGCGCGTTGACGAATGCCTTGCGATAGAAGCCCGAGAACGAGACCGGGCCATTGTATTTCGGCGTGCGCCCGAAATTCGTGCTCGTCGGGCCGATATAGGCAGCGTACTCGAAATCGCCGGGAGCAAGGTCGATCGGGTCGAGATACTGGCTGTAGTCGATCGTCTGAAAGCCGCCGGCATTGTTGCTGACCTGAATCTGCACATCGTTGCTGCCGGCGAGCAGCGGCAGCGAGCTTAGATCATACGACCCGGCATCGAGCCGCATCTCGCGATAGAGGACGCCGTTGCGCAAGATGCGTACCGTGGCGTCGTTCTGCAAAAGCAATTGGCGATTGCCCTGCAACACCGATGATCGATAGGGATCGAACCGCTGTCGCTGCCGGCTGATGCCGATGCCGCCGATCTGGGCATAGCCCTGCTGGCCGCGCACTTCCGGAGTAAGGTCGCCCAGATACAGGCGGATGTAATCGCTCGGCAGGTCATAGACGAGGCGAGCATAGTTGCGATTGAAGGTATAAGCGCCGCCGCCGAAATTGTCCTGACCGAACTGGCCATCGCCCTCGAACACGAATTTCTTGATGCGGATGGCACCATTCAGCGCCACTTCTGGCGGCTGTGATTGCGCACCATTCCAGACATAGCCGTAATAGGCGTTGATATTGAGGAAGGCCGATACGGAGGCCGGCGAAAGGTCGACGACTTCCTGACCCGCGCTCGGCGGCGCGAACAAATTCTCCACCGCGCGCTGCGATGGATCGATCGTCAGCACAACGACCGCGAGGCTGCTCGGGTCGTACTCGAAGGAAATGCCCATCACCTTCAAGGCGTCCGATTCAAGACGTTCGGCGTTCGGATCGATTGCCGTGACCCGCTGCATCGCCGCCTTGGTCAGCAGCGGCGCAATCAGTTTTTCGAAGCTGCGGCGATCGACGAGCAACCGATCGTCATAGGTCAGTCGGATCGGCAGATCGCCGAGCGACCGGTTCCTGAACATCAACGGGACCGTCAGGTCGAGGTCGCGGTCGTACGGATTGATGTCCGGCCGGCCGTATTTGCCGATCGGCAGGCTCGAGGTTCCGGGCTGTCCGACGATCGGCAATGAATTGATGTCGGGTTCGGCCGGCTGAGCGGGCTGGGTCGGCTTGCCCGGCAACGGCACGGTGGTCTGCCCCGGAGTCGGGCTGCTCTGGGGCGCCGGGGCAGGCGGTGGCGCCTTCGGTTGCGGCTGCGGCAACGGCACCGAGACCTGGGCGCCGGCGGTCCCCGCCGCCAGACAGAACCAGGCGGTCGCGGCCAGCAGGGATGCCCGCGTCATTGGGCGAACTTTACCGTGATCGGTCCCGGGCCGAAGGCTTGAGGGATCGGGAAGCGATAGATGCGAACCGCACCGCCGCCGGCGATATAGCCGCTGCCGATACCCCGCATCAGGTCTTCCTGCGTCACCGTCAGCCGGACCGGGCGACCATCGGCAGCCTTGCCGTCGATCAGCCACTTGGCAGCCGACATCATCATGTGACGCCGCCCGTTATTCTTCATGGTGACCTCGAGCCCAGGGACCTTCGGCGGCAGCGGGTCGCCCGCCTTGACGGGCTCCGGCTGATAATCGATCTGCTTGACCGACGTCACCGACACGTCGGGCCGCGCGCCCGTCGGCGCGACGACGATCAACGCCTTCATATGATAGACGACCTGGACGTTGGCGCTCTGCGGCGCCGCCCCCGGTTCAGCCGGAATCGGCAGCTGGTTGACCGACAGGTAATAGGCCTGCGACGTCGGAATGTCGGGTGTACCCACCCATTGCAGGCGAATGACCTGGCGCGCGCCTTGCGGCAGCATACCCTGCGGCGGGAAGACGAGGAAATCGCCGTCCGCCGGAGTTTCGGTCGGCACGCCATATTCGTTGAAGGTGAGCTTCGTGATGCGCGTTTCGAACGGCAAGCGGCCGGCATTGAGGTTCTGCACCTCAACGCGCGCGGTCGAGTTGCTACCGGTCGTCGTCATCTCGACGATCATCGGGGAGACGCGCATGGCAAAGACCGACGCCGCCATGCCCATAGCCGCCACGACAGCAACAGCCGAGCGCACGACAGCGCGCGAGAAAGTATTCAACACCGTTTCAGGCCCCCGCCCAATGATTCACGCGGCTATGTCGCGCACTCAAATGTAAAATTAGGTAAAGGAAGGAGGGGAGGATAAAAATCCCCCCCTCCCCTTTTGCCTATTTCGGGTACCGAACGATCAGAGCGCCTTGAGCTCGACCGTCAGGGTGTCCGAATAGTTGCCTGCGACGAGCGCCTTCGGCGGCACCGGAGCATTGACGACCATCGTCATGTTCGAGCGCCAGGCGCCGTAATGACCAACCTTCGAGCCGTCGCCGGTGCCCGCAGTCAGCGTCTGCGAGTTGGCAGCGGCAACCGCACCCTGCGCGCCGGCCGTGAAGGTCGCGGCCACCGAATACGGGATGTTCGCCTGGAAGTTGTTGGTGTCATAGCCACCGGCGGCGGCGTTCTTCATGCCGTCGGCGCCATTGCTCTTGGTGATCGAGACGTCGTTGTTGAAGTTGCAGCCCGCAGTCGTGCTGTTGACGGTCGCAACCGCGGCCGACATCATGTTGAACGCGCTGCCGACCGAGGTCGCCGCCTGGGTGTTCACGCCGATCGTGCCGAAGTCCAGCGTATGGCTGGTGCTGCTGCCACCATAATATGAGCAGTCCTTGGTCACGTTACCCGAAATCGTCCAGGTGTTCGTCACGTCGGAATTCGCCGTGTCGGCGTTGCCGGCGTTGCTGCCCGACTGATCGTAACCGACGCCACCGATCGCGGTCGCGATGTTATAGCCGAAATGACCGAGCGCACCGCTGTACGAGATGGTCGAGCCCGGGAAGATGCCCGGGGTCTGACCGGACCAATTGATATTGTCGGCGTGCGCAACGCCAGCGGTCGAGAGGAGCGCCGCAACGGCGGCAGTCGAAAGAAGCTTCTTCATTGGTTTCCACCCTTATCCAATGACGGCTGTTCGATACCATATCGAAACGATTCGCCGACATATCAGTCATTTACTAAATACTTGGCCGATGACAACTAAATGCTGGTTGATATACATCAGTTCCCACTGAATATTGTGAGACGCGGACGCTAATCTACACGAACGGCCAAGACTTCGTGCCCAGCAATCTCTGGTATTATTGTGACCTTTTTTGTTACTTCATCAGGTCGGCGCCATCGTTATTACGATGGTTTCACCATATTCTCCGGCAAGGAGGCCCGAGCTGCTCGTCACATTGCCCACATCCAGCCGTAGCAGCATCCCATCCTGGGCGATCCCGCCAAGGCTCGACATGGTCTGGCCCGCAACCAAGGCGCGGCCTTCGAACGCTCGCGTTAGGAGCTCCCGGTCGGGCCGGCGGACCGGCAATTCGACGTTGAGGCTGTAGGGAACCGATCCCTGATACCCGCCCTGCCCGCCGGGCATCAGCAGGTTCTGGATCGCCCCGCGCTGTGCCTGTATCGACATCGTGAACGGCACATTGCAGTCCAGCTGGACCCGCGTGGTCGCGCTGATCCTGGGGCGCGACAAGTTACCAAGGTCGGTGCTCTGCCCCGCCGCCATGCCACAGCGCTGTGAAATGTGGCCGGCTAGCGCGATGTCGACGCTGCGAACGTTCGATATTTCCTGAGCCGAAGACGGCAGCGCGACCACGGCCGCAGCCCCCGCGCACCCCGAAATCACGGTCCGGGCGGAAACGCGCAACGCCGTCGGAATTAATCTGGAAATTGCACCCGCTAGATCGGCTCGCCGAGCGAGGACCACAGCGATCCGTGCCGCGAAGCGCGGCGTATTGGCTTTCATTTCCCCCACCCGACTCAATCCTTAACCTTCGATATACCAAATACATAAATGGATTGAGAGTCGAGTCTAACGATTGGTTAACGGTGAGTGGTTACTTGTGCCGAATTGGATCAATTCGCCAAGCCGATAGAATCCAACGAATTCTCTACGAATGCTCGCCTACGAAACGCGGTTTTTGTCAGTTTTTTACAACTGAATACTCATTTTGATCATACCCGTTTTGGAAATGATGGCCTTTGCCAATCCTTAACTGGGACTGGATATTGTGAGCGCCGTAGTTTCAGTAAGCGGCGGGCGTCATCATGGTCAGAAGGATTGGCAAATTAGCGGTGGCGGGGCTTCTCTTGGCGGCCGGCACGTCGGCAGCCAACAGCGAGTCGTTCGGCATCGATCTGGTTCTTCGCGTCCCCGTGATGTGCAAGGTGAGCACCGGAACGGGTGTTGCCGGCGCGGGCCCGTCGATTCCCGGCTCGTTCGAACTCGGCGAGATCCAGGAATTCTGTAATGCGCCGCGCGGCTATGACCTGTTGGTCCACTATAGGCCGGGCACGCTGAAGGGCATGACGCTGATCGCAGGCGATGCGCGCGTTCAACTCGACGGTTCAGGCTCCGCCGTGGTCGGCCATTCGTCGGCCCCGGCGATCAAGGTGCGCAATCTGTCGGCGATCCCCGGACCACAGGGATTCGACGCCGACCATCTCGATTTCGAGGCGGTCGCCGCACCCTTTTGAGAGGTCGCCGCCGTCGCCTTCTCCGGTCACCGGCGCGAGGCGCGCGCATATGCGCCGCCTCATTGCGCCGCATGGGCTCGATCGCAGTACGGGTAAGACGCTGCCTGACAATGCGCGGCGCGCGGCGACGGCTTGATCCCGGCCCTGGCGCGGCTTCGTCCGTATCGAGGATCGCCGCGCGCCATCGCCAGTCGCTTGCGCAAGATCATCGCCAGGCGCCGGTGTTCCCTTTATGTTCATATCATGCGACTCGCGCGTGACCGTCTGATCTTCCTTTGCCTCGTCGCGCTCGACGACATCATGCACGGATGCGCGACCGCGCCGGCGGCGCCCTCTCCGCAATTCCGCGCGGTGCTGGCCATGCTCTACGCGCTGGGCGACCGGAGCGAGCGCGCGCTGTTCGACGACTTCTGGAGATCGAGCCAGTTGGCGCCCAGCCACACGATGACCGAGCATCAGGCCAATCACCGCCGGATGAGCCTGTTGGCGCGGATGTGGCCGGCCATCTGCCGCCATGTCGGCGTCGAGCCGAGCACCGACTTCACCCTGGCGCTCGCCGCCGCGCGCCATCGCGGCGACAGCGAGCACGCGCGGCTGGCGCGGCTGCTCAGCGAGGTCGAGCATAACCGGCGCGTGCTCGACCGGCACAAACGGCACAAACAGCAATGCACGGTTCGCGATTGAAGGGGCAGCGCGGCGGCCCATCGCAGTGGGCGGAACAGGACGCGCCGCGCATGTGTTGACTGCTCGCACTCGACATTTGGGAGACTGATCATGCCGAACAGCAAGCAACGCCGCGACAGCCATGGGCGCTTCAAGGCCGACAACCGCACCCGCAACCGGTCGGTCGCGGCGGGCGCGGTGCTGGCGGTCGGCGCAGGACTGGCCGCCGCCTTGTGGCGCGGATGGGTGAAGATGCCGCGCGGGCCGTGGACGGCGGACACCGAGGGGCATGAGGCGCCCGACCTAGCGCTCGACGCCGCCAAGCCGGGGACTGACCGCGCGCCCGAGGATTTCCGGCCCGATCCGGAAGCGATCCCGACCGCGGCCGAGCGCGAGGCGCTGAAGCCGGCCTCGGTCCACTGATCGCGCGCATCGGACTCTCCTTTACGGATACTTACGTATCCGCAACCAAACGGCCTCCGGCGCATTGTCCAGCGGTGCGGGATAACAGGAGGAGAGTTCGATGCGTATCCTTACCCTTGCGTTGATCGCGGCCACCGCGGTGACGACCGCCGGCTGTACAGAAACCTATGATCAGCCCGGCTATGCGAGCGATTACCGGAGTTATCGCCAGTACGACTATAACCGGCCGGATCCGCGCTATAACGGCTATTATGCCGACCAATATTATGTCGATAATCCGCGCTATCGCGAGCGCCGGCTGAGCCGCAACGACCGCGTCTATGTCGGGCGCGACGGCCGCTATTATTGCCGCCGTTCGGACGGGACGACCGGGCTGATCGTCGGCGGCATCGCCGGTGGCGCACTGGGCGCGGCGATCACGTCCGGCCGGTCGGAGCCGCTCGGCATCCTGCTCGGTGCGGCGGCCGGTGCTGTTGCCGGCCAAGCGATCGACAAGGACAATGTCCGCTGCCGGTGAGGTAGCGATCTAAATCCTCTCCGTTCACGGCGAGGGGGACCACTCGGCGTTAGTCGCGTGGTGGAGGGGGTTTGCCGCATCGGGCTCGCATGCGGCACGCCCCCTCTACTATTGCTGGCGCAATGGTCCCCCTCCCCATTTCATGGGGAGGATTTGATCAGGTCGATGCAGGCGGTTGTTTCTTCGGGAACAGCCGCCTGAACGCGTGGCGGAGCAGGAGCAGCATCGCCACCGCCGCACCCGCCACCAGCACCGCGATCACCACCGCCGCCCAGGGGCTGGCGATCGCGGCGATCAGCAGCCCGGTGGTCGCGACATCCTCGCCGCTCGACACCGCGATGTTGCTGAACGGCTCCGGGCTGGCATTGACCGCGGCGCGCGTTCCCGCCTTCGCGCCATGCGTCAGCAGCGCCGCGCCGCCGCCGAGCAGCAAGGCGACGACCTGCCATTTGGTGTCATGCGGATCGACGATCGCCAGCGCGAGCAAGGCGCCGCCGACCGGGCGGACGAGCGTGTGGACAGTGTCCCACAGGCTGTCGATCCACATCACCTTGTCGGCGAGGAATTCGGCCAGCGCGCCGACACCGGCTGCGCCGATCACCCACCAACTGGCCAACACGTCGAGGCTGTGCAGCTGATGCGGCAGCGCGATCCAGCCGGTGTGCATGGCGAGCCCCGTGGCGAAGATACAAAGGTACAGCCGCCATCCGCTCAACAGGCTGACGCTGGCTGCGAGTCCGATGATGCCGACTGCGTCCATGGGGGCGGTTTAGCATAGGGGGAGGAGGGCGCCTCCTAAAATTCCTCCCCAAGCTCGCTTGGGGAGGGGGACCGCGCGCGTCAGCGCGTGGTGGAGGGGTAAAATCCCATCCTCGCCGCTTCGCGGCTGCG
>NZ_BCYZ01000017.1 GCF_001598455.1 Sphingomonas pruni NBRC 15498 | reverse complement strand
CGGCGAGCGAGGGGCGGCCGCCTTGCGGGGCCCCTCCACCAAGCCGCTTCGCGCCTTGGTCCCCCTCCCCGTGCCGGGGAGGAATTAGCGCCGCACCACCGCCTTGCACAAATTATCCGTCGCCAGCGCGATCCGGGATTCCGGCATGTCGCGATTGCCAGGGTCGTTCTCCACCTCGCGCGTCTCGGTGTTGAAGGTCAGCAGGCTGCCCATATGCTGGTCCGGACAAAGGCTCAGATAGGCGCGGAAGCCGTTCTGGTCGCCATTGTGCCCGACAATGCGGATGCCGTCGGTCTGGTCGAGGAAGAAGGACAGCCCGCTCCAGGTCGTCTTCGCCATCCGGCCCTGGGTATAATCCTCGCCCGCCGAGATTTGCGGTTTCCACATCTCCTGGAGCGACCTGCGCTTGAGCACCACATCATATTCGGCCTGACGCGCGGGATCGCCGAGCAGGAACGCGACATATTTCGCCATGTCGGGCAGCGGCGCATTGAGCCCGCCGTTCGATACCGTCACGCCGGTATCGACATCGAACGGCGCCTCGACCCTTTTCCCGTTACGGATGTAATAACTGTGCGTCCGGTGCGGCAGCAGATAGGGCGGCGTGCGATCGAAATAGCTCGAAACCATGCCGAGCGGCCGGAGGATGTTCTTGTCGATATAGACTTCGAAATCCTCCCCCGAGAGCCGCTCGATCACCTGGCCGAGATAGACGATGCCGGGGTTGGAATAGCTGAACCGGCTGCCGGGTTTGGACTTCACCTCGGTATAGGGGATCATCGCCTTGAGCTGCTCCCAGCTCGGCGGCTCGAACGGCTGCCAGTCGCTGTCGCGCCAGCGCCAGGTCGCGCCTCCGAAGCCGGCACTATGGCTCATCAGCTGGCGGATGGTGATCGCGCCGGTATCGCCGAACGGATTGTGCACGCCGGCGAGCTCGGGGACGTAGCGGACGATCGGATCGTCGAGCTTGAGCAACCCGCGATCGCGCAACTGCATGATCGCGATCCCGGTCATGGTCTTGGTGATCGACGCCCAATGATAGATGGTCTGCGCGTCGACCGGCGTCTTGGTGTCGGCGTCCTGATCGCCGAGATGGTCGGCGACGGCGATCCGGCCATCGCGCACGACGTAAAAGCTGCTGCCGACGATACCAGCGCGTTTTACCTCGGCACGGTGCAGCGCGCGAAAGTCGGCCAGCGCCTTGTCGAACGGACGTTCCCCGGCCATTGCGGGGCTGGCGAGCTGCAAGGAAGCAAGCAGAAGGCAGGCGGTGGTCCAGCGGGGCATGACGATCCTCCTTGCTCCCTTGCGCAAAGTGAATGCCAATCCTGCTGGGCGTTTGCCCGTCGCGCAACGCAATTGGGTTGCGATCGGTATAGCTTGCGGGATCGCTCGCTAAGCGCCGCGCGGATCGCTATCGGACGGGCATGACCAATCGCTGTCCCTGGGCGGGTTCGGACCCGCAGATGCAAGCCTATCACGACATGGAATGGGGCGTGCCTGAGCGCGACGGACGCGCATTATGGGAGAAGCTGCAGCTCGACGGTTTCCAGGCCGGGCTCTCCTGGTCGACCATCCTCAAGAAGCGCGACGCGTTCCGCGAAGTGTTCGCGAGCTTCGAGCCGGAGACCGTCGCCAGGTTCGATGCGCCCGATGTCGAACGGCTGCTCGGCGACGCACGGATCATCCGCTCGCGCGCCAAGATCGAGGCGACGATCGGCAACGCGCGCGCTTATTTGGCGATGCACGATGCCGGCGAGGATTTCGCCGAATTCTGCTGGTCGTTCGTCGAGGACGAGCCGCTCAGGGGAGACGGCGTGCACGTGCCCGCCAAGACGCCGCTGTCCGAAGAAATTTCGACGCAACTCCGCAAGCGCGGCTTCAAATTCGTCGGCCCGGTGATCGTCTATGCCTGGATGCAGGCCTGCGGGCTGGTCGACGATCATTTGAACGGATGTTTCCGGCGGAGCGGTGGTCTCAGCTGTAGCTGACCAATTCGAATTCGGTGCCGTCGAAGTCGAAGAAGTAGAACCGTCGGCCGGGTTTGTAATCGCCATGGTTGAACGGCTCGAGCCCCGCGGCGATCACGCGGCGTTCGGCATCGTCGAGATCGTCGACGACGATGCCGATATGGTTGAGCGGACGACCCTTGCGAAAGGCGTCGTCGGCGGTGCCGGCGCCGTCCTTCGTATAAAATGCCAAGTAGAACCGATCGTCGCCGACATGGATCGATCGGCCGCCGCTGATCGCCGGGCCCTGCCAGCGGATGTGCCAGCCGAACAAATCGTGCATCAGCTTGGCGCTGCGTTCGGGATCGCGAACCGTGACGTTGACGTGCTCGATAAAGGTGCCGGGCATGGATCGTTCCTCGTATGAAGTGTCCGTGCCGGTGGAGATACTTCCTCAGCCATAGTTGAGGTCAAGGGGGAAAAGCCGGTGCCGCAAATGTCGCGTGTCCGCGGCCCTTTACGGAACGTTCCGCGCCCGCGATAAGCCCCGGCAACGCCCGCGTTCAGTCGGGTGCGCAGGGAGTCGCGAAGGACATGCGGACATGGTTGACCGGTGGAATGATCGGGCTGGTGGCGGTTCTCGCGATCGGAACGAGTGCCGTGGCTGCTGATGATGCGCAGCGGACGCTGACGCTCGATCGGGTGTTCGGCAGCCCCGATCTGTCGGGATCCCAGCCCCGCGCGATGAAGCTGTCGCCCGACGGCAAGCTATTGACCCTGCTCAAGCCGCGTGCCGACGAGAAAAGCCGTTTCGACCTATGGGCGCGCGACACCGCGACCGGCGAGGAACGGATGCTGGTCGATTCGAAGAAAGTCGGCACCGGCGCGGAATTGTCCGAAGCGGAAAAGATGCAGCGCGAACGCGCGCGGATCGCCGGCGACAAGGGCATCGTCGCCTACGATTGGGCGCCCGACGGCAAGTCGATCCTGGTTCCGCTCGACGGCGACCTCTACCTCGCCCATCTCGACGGCAAGGTCGAGCGGCTGACCAATACGCCGGGCGGCGAGCTCAACCCGGTGATCAGCCCGGCGGGCGGGTTCGTCAGCTTCGTGCGTGACCAGAATTTGTTCGTTCAGCCGCTCGCCGGCGGTGCCGCCAAGGCGCTGACCGCGGACGGCGGTGGCACCGTCCATTGGGGCGAGGCCGAATTCGTCGCGCAGGAGGAAATGGACCGCCGCACTGGCTATTGGTGGGCGCCTGGCGATCGACTGGTCGCGGTCGAACGGTTCGACGAGGCGCCGGTCGGTATCGTCACGCGTGCGGCGATCGGCGCCGAGGGCACCAAGGTGTTCGACCAGCGCTATCCGTCGGCCGGCACGCCCAACGTTCAGGTCCAGCTCTACGTCATCGACCCGGCGACCGGCGGCAAGGTCAAGGTCGACCTGGGCAGCGATCCCGACATCTACCTGACCCGCGTCGACTGGACGCCCGACGGCAAGACCTTGCTGGTCCAGCGCGAGAACCGCGCCCAGACCGAGCTCGACATGCTCGCCGTCGACCCGGCGACGGGCAAGGCGAGGACGTGGTTCAGCGAAAGGTCGGGACCCGACAGCTGGGTCAATCTCAGCGACAATTACCACGCGATGAAGGACGGCAGCCTGATCTGGTGGTCCGAGCGCGACGGTTTCGGACACCTATACCGGTTCGCCAAGGGCAAGTGGACGCAGCTGACCAAGGGGCCGTGGCAAGTCACCGATCTGGTCGGCGTCGACGAAGCGCGCGGACGGCTCTATTTCATGGCGAACAAGGACGACGTGCTCGAGCAGCAGCTCTACACGGTCGATATCGCCCATCCGAACGCCGTCACCCGGCTGACCGAACGCGGCTGGACCAACAAGGCGGTGATGGACAGCGCCGCAACGCGGCTGATCGTCACGCGATCCAATCCCAACCAGCCGCCGCAGACCTATCTCGCCGATACCGCGGGCAAGAAGCTTGGCTGGGTCAACGAGAATGCGGTGAAACCGGGGCATCCTTATTACCCCTATCTCGGCGCCCATCGGCAGCGCACGTTCGGCACGATCAAGGCGGCCGACGGCACCGACCTCTATTACGAAATGATCACGCCGCAGATGGAGCCGGGCGAGCGTTATCCGGTATTCTTCCAGCATTATGGCGGCCCGCACAGCCAGACCGTGACGCGCGGCTGGGAGAGCCCGCTCGAGCAGTTGATCGTCAGCAAGGGCTATATCTTCTTCCAGCTCGACAATCGCGGCTCGCCCAATCGCGGCAAGGCGTTCGAGGACAAGATCTATCGCGCGATGGGATCGATCGAGGTCCAGGACCAGCTAGCCGGCGCGAAGTGGCTCAAGCAGCAGGCCTATGTCGATCCCGATCGGATCGGCATCTATGGCTGGTCGTATGGCGGCTACATGACGCTCAAGATGCTGGAGGCCAATCCGGGCGTCTATGCTGGCGGTGTCGCGGGCGCGCCGGTGACCAAGTGGGAACTCTACGACACGCATTATACCGAGCGTTACATGGGCAACCCCAGGGCGGACGCCAAAGCCTATGCGACGTCGGACGCGATCGATGACGCTCCGAAGATCAGCGACCCGCTGCTGCTGGTGCACGGCATGTCGGACGATAATGTCGTGTTCGAGAATTCGACCGCGTTCGCCGCCAAGATGCAGGCGGCCAATCGTCCGTTCGAAATGATGTTCTATCCCGGCAAGACGCATGCCGCGGCGCGCGACATCCATGTCTGGACGACGATCTTCAATTATTTCGACCGCGTGGTGAAGAACCGGCCGGCGCGATAGCCGATCACGAACAATTTAGAGCGGCGTGTCCGATTGGGAAATCGGGCACGCCGCTCCAGCCTTACCGGTCGATCAACTCGATCAGGCCGAGAGTGTCGAGCAAGGCGCGACGCGCGGTACGGATGCGGTCGAGCAATGCCGGGTCGCCGATCTCGGCGATCGCGATCTCCTCGGGCCAATGTGCCTCGATAACTCCGGCGATCCGGTCTAGCTTCGCCTCGTCGACCAGGAAGCGTGGATCGACCGTCGCGGGGTCGCAGACCACACGCAGCCTGAGGCAGGCCGGGCCACCGCCGTTGCGCATCGATTGCCGGACGTCGACTACTTCGAGCCGCCGGATCGGCCCGTTGCCGGCGATCATCTCGCCCAGCCAGGACCAGACCGCGGCATTGCCACGCGCCTCGCCGGGCAGGATCAGCGCCATCGTGCCGTCGGGCAGCGTCACCAGCTGCGCGTTGAACAGATACGATTGGATGGCGTCGGCAAGGCTGACGCGATGCGCCGGTACCTCGACGATCTCGACCCAGGGCGCCTTCGCGGCGATGTCGGCATAGAGGGCGGCTTTATCCTCGAAGGCGAGTTCGTGCGCGAACAGCACGCGTTCATTTGCGACCGCGACGACGTCGTTGTGAAAGGCGCCCGCGGCGATTGCGTCGACCGATTGCTGGGCGAAGATGGTTCGCGCCGGATCGAGCCGGTGCGCGCGCGCGACCGCTTCCGAGGCTTCTCGGCGCTGGCGGGCGGGGAAGGGGCCACCGCTTTCGCCGTAAACGAAGATCTCGACGCCGGGCTCACCGTGGCGTTCGCACAGCCGCATATGGTTGGCAGCACCTTCGTCACCGAACGGGGCGGGGACGGGCGGATGCACCAGGAACGCCGGATCGGCAAAGGCGAGGCGGAGCTGCGCCAGCGTTTCTGGCCATTCGTGGCTGCGATGCGCCATCGTCACCAGATTGGCGACGGTCAGATGGCACAGGCCGTCGACCGCGTCGGGCGCTGGGGACACCGTCGCCGCATTCGCTGCCCACATAGGGGAGGCGGACAAGGCCTGCGCCTTCAGATGCGATGGCGCGGATGCGTAATCGGTCGCCAGAGCAGCGAGCCAGCGATCGTCGGGCCGGTCGTGCGGTGGCAAAAGGCCCTGGGTCAAACCGAGCCGGAGATTGGCCCGCATCTTCTCGACACCTTCGAGCGCCGCCTCGCGCGGGCGTGAGGTCAGTCCGGCATTGCCGGTCGCGGCCAGGTTGCCCAGGCTCAGGCCGGCATAATTATGGCTTGGACCGACCAGGCCATCGAAATTGATCTCGATCAGCGGCATCAGAAGCGGCCGACATGAGTGATGTCGTCGCCCTCGCCGACGCCGAGCGCTTCGGCTCCTGCGCGGTCGATCGCCACGCCCCCGCTCGCGGCGCGCAGCTGGACGAAGGCGCAGCGGAAGTCCGACAGATGACCGGCCGCCGCGAGCGCGCGTTCGCCGCCGTCATCCTCGATCGCGATCACCTTGCTCGTCACCGCTTCGGCAATGCTCCGCACCTTGTCGGTCCGTGCGGTCATGGTCGGGCCGCCATCGAAGATGTCGATATAATTCTCGAACGCGAAACCTTCATTTTCCAGCATCCGCATCGCCGCCCGGCCCGAGGGATGGGGCAGGCCGATGACGCTGCGCGCGCTCTCGGTCAGCATGGCGACGTAGATCGGGTGTTTGGGGAACAGGTCGGCGATGAACTGGTGGCCGTGAGTCGCATTGAAGCGGTCGGCATCCTGGAAGTTCATCCCGAAGAAGCGCCCCGCCAGGCCGTCCCAGAACGGCGATCCACCGGCCTCGTCGATGATCCCGCGCAATTCGGCAAGGATACGCTCCGCGAACCGCTCCCGGTGCATGGCGATAAACAGATAGCGGCTGCGCGCCAGCAGCATGCCGAGCCCGCCGGCGCGCTCGCCGGGATGAAGGAACAGCCCGCCGACTTCGCTGCAGCCCTCGAGATCGGTCGACAGCGTCAGCATCTCAGCCCGGAAGGTACGGTTGAGCTCCTCGCTCTTCTGCGACAGCGTGCCGATGCGATAGCTGTAAAAGGGATGCTGCTGGCCGACCTGGCTGAAGATCTGGCACGTGCCGCGAACCTCGCCGGTCTCCACATTTTCCAGCATCAACACGAAGACGTCGTCGCCCAGTGTGTCTTCGGCGCGGCCAAAAGCGGCGCTGCTCTGCGCGAGGCGGCGGCGGAGCGCGCGACGATCGGCTGGCAGGTTGGTGAAGCCGCCGCCGGTCAGCTTCGCCATCTCATAGAGATGATCGAGATCCTCGTCGTTCGCGGCACGGATACGGAAATTCACAATCCCCCCTTTTCGGCGATGCGCATGATGGTGAGCGCGGACAAGGCCGCGCGTTCGGGCAGGCTGTCGACCAGCAGGAACTCATCGGCCGAGTGGATCGCGCCGCCGCGGGCGCCCATCGTGTCGACCACGGGTACTCCCGCCGCGGCAATGTTGTTGCCGTCGCACACGCCGCCGGTCGCTTTCCAGCCGATCGCGAGGCCGAGCCCGGCGCCGACCTGCTTGACCAGATCGAACAATTTGCCGGCGCCGGCGTCGATCGGCTTGGGCGGTCGGTTGAAGCTGCCATGCGCTTCGATCCGGACGTCGCGCGCAGTGGCAACCGCGGCGACCGCGTCGTCGATCGCGGCCTGCGCGCGGGCGATCGCCTGGGGCGAGGATGGCCGGAAATTGATCCGCAGGATGGCCAGGTCGGGAACGACATTGTTGGGGCCGCCGCCCTCGATCCGCGCGGGATTTACCGCGAGCCCTTCCTCCTTCGCCGCGAACAGGCGCACCGCGAGATCGCTCGCCGCGACGATCGCATTGCGGCCGTCATCGGGATTGCGTCCGGCATGCGCGCTCTTGCCATGGACGACGAGCGAGAAATTACCCGTGCCGCCGCGTGCGCCGGCCAATGTGCCGTCGGCCAAAGCGGGTTCGTAGGTCAGCGCCGCGACCTTACCGCGCGCCAGGTCGGCGATCAGTGCCGACGATGAGAAAGACCCGGTCTCCTCGTCCGAATTTATCATCACGTCATAGCCGATCCGACTCGCCAGCGGCGACGCCTCGACCGACTTCAACGCCGCAAGCAGCAATGCCAGCCCGCCCTTCATGTCGGCGACGCCGGGACCGTTGAGCGTGTTGTGATCGAGGAAACTTTGTTCCTGGAACGGATGATCGGCCGGATAGACCGTGTCCATATGGCCGGTGAACAGCATCCTGACCGGCGCATCGGGTCGTACGCGGACGACGAGATGCTGGCCATGATCGAGTGCGCTGACATGGCCATCCGGTGCGACGCTGGTGGCAGGCGCAGGGTCGACCAACTCGACCTTTCCGGGCAGCGCGGAAAAGGCATCAGCCAGCGTCGCCGCCATCGCCTTCAGGCCCGCGAGGTTACGCGTCCCGCTGTTGATCGCGGCCCAAGCGCGGGTGTGCTCGAGCATCGGCTCGTCGCGCACGCGCTCGAGGATCGCCGCCTCTATCGTCTCCGTCATGCCACCGCTCTAGGCGGTCGCGATCGATTGGTGAAGCCGTGACCCGAAAGCCGGCAAGGGATCAGAAAGCGTAGACTAATCCGGCTCGGCTGATCTGGTCGGTCGTCACGCGGCCTTCGGGCGGCATGCTTTCATACTGGACGTTGTAGGACAGCTGGGCGGAAAGCGGGCCGAGTACCTTGGCGTTGAGCGCGGTCGTGCCGGTGACCGTGGAATTGTAGCGCTCGACATAGGCCGAAGCGTTCTGGGTCAATTGCAGGCCGCGCGAGAGCTTCCAGGCGAAATCCACGCTGCCGCGCGCGGCGATACTGCGTTCGTCCCCGCCATCGGTGAAACTGGTGGCCCGATAGGCGGGCCCCAGTTCGAGATCGAGCTTCACCTTGTCGCTCTTCAGCGCGCTATAGCCGGCGCCGACCGACGCCGAATATCGTTGTGTATAGCCGAGAAAGCGATCGCTTTCGAACAAGCCGGAGCCGTAAATGTACGATCGGTCGTCGATCTTCCAGTTGGGCTCATAGGAAGCGAGATAATGTTCGCGTGAGGTCACTCCCAGGCTGCGTTGGTAATCGGCCTGGAATTTGAGTTTCTGACGCCAGTCGAGCCCCTCGCGGGTGAGAGACAATGCGCCTGATAGGCCCTCAGTGTCGCTGTTACCGGTCGAAATATATCCGCTCAGTTCCGCGCGTCCCGACCATAAATCGAAGAAGCTGGCATCTTGCAGCTTGTGTATCTTTTCGTCGCTGCGCCTCTTCTTCCAGTCGTCGACCAGCTTGGCGATCGCTTCCTTGCTGTCGGGAGCGGCCGTGCCGGCATATTTCATGATCGTCGCCACGTCGCCTTCGTTGCCCGATGCGAGTGCCGCGTCGAGCATCGTCTTGATCTGCGGTGGGATCGACGCGGGATCGGCATTGGCGAGCAACATCGGCGCTGCCGCAACGAGAAGCAGGGGGAGGCGCATGACCCGCCACATAGTACAGCTGTCCTGCCATTGAAATCGGAGTCGCGACGAGCGGTTCATGCAATCGTATGCGCAACGTTTCCTGGCGCGCGATATGGGCGGAATGCCGGAAGCGCTGCCATGGCGCCGATCGAATCGCTGCATCGTAACCGCGGCACAATGCCGGGGTTACGGCGCAGAGACGGTTAGCGCAGAAGATGGGCCGAAAACGCCGCGATCACGTCTTCGTAGAGTTTCCGCTTGAACGGCACGATCAGCGCGGGAAGTTCATAGGGGTCGACCCAGCGCCAGGTGCTGAACTCGGGATGTGCAGTCGCCAGGTTGATGTCCAGATCCTCGCCCAGGAAACGATAGAGGAACCAAGTCTGGCGCTGGCCGCGCCATTTGCCCCTCCAAACCTTGCCGATCAGATCGTCGGGCAAATCGTAATAGAATTCGCCAGGCGCCTGAGCGATCAACTCGACCTTGTCATGGCCCACCCCAATTTCCTCGCCGAGTTCGCGGACGGCGGCCTGGCCTGCGCTTTCGCCGGGGTCGATCCCGCCCTGCGGCATTTGCCAGGCTTCCATCGTCGTATCGATACGCTGGCCCGCGAACGCGAAACCGTCGCGATTGAGGAGCATGACCCCGGCGCAGGGCCGATAGGGCAGATCGGTCTTGGCCGGGGCGTCGCTCATGCCGCCGCCTGTGCCATCGCGCGATCGCCTTCGGCCTCTACGATGATATCTTTGAGCGCCGCGAACGCGCCCATCACGTCGCCTACGCTCGACGGGATCGCTTTCCGCAGCGTGATGAAGCCGTGGATATTGCCCTTGGCCTCGCGAAACACCACCGGCACGCCGGCTAGCGCCAGTGCGGCTGCATAGGCGCGACCCTGGTCGCGGATCGGGTCGAGACCGCCGGTCACCACCACCGCCGGCGGCATGCCGGCAAGATCGCCGAGCAGCGGCGAGCTGCGGATATGGTCGGCTTCGCTCTTATACGCCGCCATGAACCATTCCATGCTGTCGCGGGTCAGCAGATAGCCCTCGGCGAATTCGGCATAGGACGGATATTCCTTGCTGGCGTCGGTCGCCGGATAGAAAGGCAATTGCGCGATCACCGGTACCTTGGCGGGCTGGTCGCGCAGCGCGGCGGCGGTGACAATGACCAGGTTGCCGCCGGCGCTGTCGCCGCACAGCACCAACGAAGTCACCGAGCGGCCCAGTTCGACGGGACTGTTGGCGACCCAGCGCGCGGCGGCTTCGCAATCGTCCGGCGCGGCGGGCCAGGGGAATTCGGGAGCGAGGCGATAATCGACCGCGATCACCGGCAAGTCCAGCACGCGCGCCATTTCGGCGGTGAAGCTGCCATGGCTCTCGAGGTCGCCGATCACGAATCCGCCGCCGTGAAAGAAAACGATTGCGGGGCCGGGTTCGCGGCTGGCGCGCGGATCGTAGAGGCGTGCGGGAATATTGCCGCCCGGGCCGGGGATGGAAAGGTCGAGCAGCGTGCCGAGCTCGCCCACCGGCGGATCGCCGACATCCTTCATCGCGACATACATCTGGCGCGCGGTCGGCGCGTCGAGTTCGTGCATCTTGGGACCGGGCAAATTGTTGAGGAAATCGAGAAATCCGCGGACGTCGGGGCGGACGAAGGGCTCGGTCATTCGGATAATCCTCTCGCTGGTGTCTGGCAATTTAGGTCTTAAGTTAAAACTTATGATCGCGGTCGTCCATCACCCTGACTATGTCGCACCAGGGCAACCCAAATCCGGCTATCAATGGAACAAGAACGGCGCGATCCGCGACTTGCTCCGCGAGGCCGGCGATTCGATCGCGTGGTTCGAGCCGGAAATGATGCCGCGCCGATGGTTGGAAGCCGCGCACGACCCGGATTACGTCGCCGAAGTGATCGAGGCACGAGTGCCGCGCGAGAAGGAGCGACGGATCGGTTTTCCAATCAACGCTACGGTCGCCAACCGGGCGCAGATCGTTCCCGGGGGCACCTATTTGGCGGCGCGGCTCGCGCTCGATCGCGGATTTGCCGCCAATAGCGCGGGCGGCAGCCATCATGCGCTCGCCCATACCGGTGCGGGCTATTGCGTGTTCAACGACCTCGCCATCGCGGCGATCCGTCTCGCGGAGGAGGGGCGCCGCGTCTTGATCGTCGATTGCGACGTACATCAGGGCGACGGCACTGCGGCGTTGACCGCCGGTCACCCGGCAATCGCAACCTATTCGATCCATGCCGAGAAGAACTTCCCGGCGCGCAAGGCGCGCTCGACGCTCGACGTGGCACTGCCGGATGGGCTGGGCGACGACGCCTATCTCGCCGCGTTGGAAGAGACGCTCGCGCCGCTGCTCGACGCGGAGCGGCCCGACCTGATCCTCTATCAGGCGGGAGTCGATCCGTTCGGCGGCGATCGGCTGGGCCGGCTCGATCTGAGCGACGACGGTCTGGCACGCCGCGAGCAACTGGTCGCTCGACTGGCGATCGAGCGAGGCCTTCCGCTCGCAAGCACGGTCGGCGGCGGCTATGGCGACGATGTTCTGGCGATCGCGCGACGTCATGTCGCGGCGATCCTGACACTGGGTGCGGTCTTCGAGGATCAGGCTTTCGAACAGCGTCAGGCGGCGTCCGCGGCCGCCGGGTCGAACGGGCCGCGGGTCTGACGTTTCGAGCCCGGCCGCGTAATCGCGCACTTTCGTTTCGCCGGTATGGCAAAGAACGGTTTTCACGGGGATGTAATGTATCTACGTTGGCTCCAGGGGGTTCCGCGCTTAGAGAGACCCCGAACACGACCGCAGGATTTAGTGCTGACATGGCGACCGCCGTCCACGAAGTGACGCCCACCGAGGCGTCGGCAAACCCACAAGCAGAATCGATCGTCGTCCGTTTCGCCGGAGATTCCGGCGACGGCATGCAGCTGACCGGGGGACAGTTCACTTTGTCCACCGCGCTCGCCGGCAACGATTTGTCGACCTTTCCCGACTTTCCCGCCGAAATCCGCGCCCCGCTGGGCACGCTGTTCGGCGTGTCGGCGTTCCAGATCAATTTCGGGTCGACCTCGATCGAGACCGCTGGCGATGCGCTCGACGTGCTGGTCGCGATGAACCCGGCGGCGCTCAAGACCAATGTCAACGAGCTCAAGCCCGGCGGGCTGATCATCGCCGACACCGGCGAATTCACCGAGCGCAACCTCGCCAAGGCGAAGTACGAGTCGAACCCGATCGAGGATGGCAGCCTGGCCAAGTGGCAGGTGCTGGCGTTCGACATCTCCGCGCTGACCGTTGCGGCGGTCAAGCCCTTCGGGCTGGGCAACAAGGAAGCTCTGCGCTGCAAGAACATGTGGACGCTGGGCTTGGCGCTCTGGATGTTCGACCGTGACCGCCAGCCGCTGATCGACTGGCTCAAGGCCAAGTTCGCCAAGGCGCCGGCACTGGCGGAGGCCAATATCGCCGCGCTCAACGCCGGCCATGCTTATGGCGAGACCGCCGAACTCTCGGGTCCGCTCAAGCAGCACCATGTCCCGGCGGCGGCGGCCGAGCCGGGTCTGTACCGTACCGTTACCGGCGCCGAAGCCGTCTCGATGGGACTGGTCGCGGGTGCGCAACTCGCCGATCTGCCGATGTTCTTCGGCGGCTATCCGATCACGCCGGCCTCCGCGATCCTGCATCATCTGTCGCGGCTCAAGGAATATGGCGTCACGACCTTCCAGGCGGAGGACGAGATCGCCGCGGTCGCGAGCGCGATCGGCGCTTCCTATGCCGGTCAGCTCGGCGTCACTTCGTCGTCGGGCCCCGGCATCGCGCTGAAGGGCGAGGCGATCGGCCTCGCGATCATGACCGAGCTGCCCTTGGTGATCGTCAACTCGCAGCGTGGCGGGCCGTCGACTGGCCTCCCGACCAAGACCGAGCAGTCCGATCTTTATCAGGCCGTTTATGGCCGCAACGGCGACGCGCCGATGCCGGTCGTCGCCGCGCGTTCGCCCGCCGACGCGTTCGAGGTCGCGATCGAGGCTTGCCGCATCGCCACCCAGTACATGACTCCGGTGATGCTGCTGACCGACGGCTATATCGCCAACGCGGCCGAGCCGTGGAAGGTGCCCGAGGTCAGCGATTACGCTCCGTTTCCGGTGACCTTCCTGGACAAGGCACCCGAAAGCGGTTTCCTGCCCTATGCCCGAGACGACAAGCTCGCGCGCCCCTGGGTCAAGCCGGGCACGCCGGGCCTGCTCCACCGCATCGGCGGGATCGAGAAGAAGCAGGGCGCGGGGAATATCGATTACTCGCCCGCCAACCACCAGGAAATGACCGACACCCGCAAGGCGAAGGTCGACGGGATCAAGGTGCCCGACCAGGCCATCGAGATCGGCAATCCCGGCGGCAAGCTGGCGGTAGTCGGCTGGGGTTCGACCTTCGGCCCGATCCATCAGGCGGTGAAGCGGGCGAGGCGCAAGGGGCTCGATGTCAGCCACATCCACCTCCGCCACATCTGGCCGATGCCGGCGAATCTGGGTGACTTGCTGAAGGGTTACGAGAAGATCCTCGTACCGGAAATGAACACTGGGCAACTCAAGACGGTGCTGCGCGATCAATATCTGGTCGACGCCAAGCCGCTCAATAAAGTGTCGGGCCAGCCCTTCCGCATCGCGGAGATCGAGGCGGCGATCGAAGGAATCCTCGCATGAACGACATGACGCCACCGGTAGCGAAAAGCTTGCCCAAGGACTGGGAAACCGACCAGGAAGTGCGTTGGTGCCCGGGCTGCGGCGACTATGCGATCCTGAAGGCGGTGCAGCGGACCATGCCCGAGATCGGCGCGCGGCCCGAAAACACCGTGTTTGTCAGCGGCATCGGCTGCTCGTCGCGCTTTCCCTATTACATGGAGACCTATGGCTTCCATACGATTCATGGCCGCGCGCCGGCGGTGGCGACGGGGGTCAAGCTCGCCAATCCCGATCTCGACGTGTGGATCATCACCGGCGACGGCGACGCGCTGTCGATCGGCGGCAACCACACGATGCACTTGTTGCGGCGTAACTTGAATTGCCAGATCCTGTTGTTCAACAACGAGATATACGGGCTGACCAAGGGGCAATATTCGCCGACCAGCCGCGAGGGCACGCGGTCGCCGTCGACTCCGTTTGGCTCCGTCGATCATCCGGCCAAGCCGTGTGCCTTCGCGCTCGGATCGGGCGCGCGGTTCGTTGCGCGCGGCATCGACGTCCACAAGAACCTGCCCGCCGTGCTCAAGGCGGCATATGCCCATCAAGGCGCGGGGTTCGTCGAGATCTTCCAGAACTGCATCGTCTATAATGACGACGTGTTCGCGGCCTTCACCGAGAAGGCCAATGCTCCCGGGCATCAGCTTTGGGTCGAGCACGGCCAGCCATTGCTGTTCGCGAACGGCACCAAGGGGCTGACGATGGACACCGACCGGCTGGTGCTGAAGGTCGTCGACGTGGTCGATGGCGACTGGCAGAGCGCCGGTGTCGCGATTCATGACCAGACCAACCGCGGGCTTGCGCATATGCTGGTCGAAATGCCGTTCGGGGCGTTTCCGATGGCGCTGGGCGTGATCTACGACGATCCCGCCCCGACATTCGACAGCGCGGTCATCGCGCAGAACAAGCAGGTGAGCGAAGGCAAGAAACCCGACCTGCAGAAACTGCTGAGCCAGGGGCAGACCTGGCAGGTCGAGAAAGAGCCACGGGCAGAGTGACACGGACGCTTGCGATCGCGCTATTGGGCGCCCTTCCCTCGGTCGCTTTTGCGCAGACGGAGAAAGTCGACATTACTCCCGTGCAATCGACCGCGGGCGTTTCGGTCGTTATAGCTCGGCCGGCGTCGAAAACGCCGGTTGCAGACGCTCGTGGCGCCTATGCGTTCGTCAACGCCCGATCGGTGGCAGGTGCGCCACTGTCGGGTAATATCGACGTGACTCTTCCTTCGCCTCCTAAAGGTGGTGACGGACCGGTGATCATGTTGATCGTTGCCTCGCCTTCCGGCTCGCTGACCGCGAAGCAGGTCATTGTTGCGAAAAAAGGGCGTGTCGCTTGTGCGCCGATTGATTGGTTTGCAGAGAATGGTCTGTCGACAGGGCCCGGAGCGATTATCACATTCCCGCCCAAGGATATTTGCTTTCCTACCGAGTGATGCCGTGATGTCGCTTGGAACCCGCCGGATAGAAGCGGTGTAGATGGGAATGGGTAGCCCAACTCTCCTCTGGCTTCGCCAGGACCTTCGCCTGGCGGATCAGCCAGCCCTGGCGGCTGCGTTGCATGAGGGGCCGGTTATCCCGGTCTATGTCCTCGATGACGAAACACCCAAGCATCGCCGGATGGGGGCCGCCTCGCGCTGGTGGCTGCATCACAGTCTGGTTGCGCTCGACAAGGACCTGCGCGCCAAAGGGTCGCGGGTGATCCTGCGGCGCGGCAAGTGCGATGAAGAATTGGTCAAGGTCGCGGAAGAGGTCGGCGCCGGTACCGTCCATGCCATCCGTCATTACGAGCCATGGTGGCGCAATGCCGAGCGCGCGGTGGCGAAGCGGATCGAGCTTGTGTGCCATGACGGCAATTATCTTGCGCCACCCGGGTCGATCACGACCGGTGGGGGCGCGCCGTACAAAACCTATACCCCGTTCTGGCGGGCGCTGCGCGACGTCATGCCGCCGCCGCGTCCGCTGAACCGGCCAAGTGAGATCGCCGCCCCGTCGTCCTGGCCGAAGAGCGACGCGCTGGCCGATTGGGGGTTACTGCCGACCAATCCCGACTGGGCGGCCGGCTTCGGCAGGGAATGGGTGCCCGGCGAAGCGGGCGCGCACCGAAGAGTCGACGATTTCGTCGATGAGGTCGATCGCTACGACGACACCCGCAACCTGCCGTCGATCGAGGGCAGTTCGCGCCTGTCGCCACATCTTCATTTCGGCGAGGTCTCGCCTGGCTATGTCTGGCACCGAATGGCGGGAAAGGGCGGGTCGTCGTCGGTCTTCCTGAGCGAACTCGCCTGGCGCGATTACGCACAGAACGTCATCCTGCAATTGCCTGATTATGGTGCCAAAAACGGCCGTGAGCGGTTCGACGACCTTCCTTGGCGCTCGGGCAAGGCTTCGCAAGACGACCTGCGGGCGTGGCAGCGCGGTGAGACGGGTTATCCGATCGTCGATGCCGGCATGCGCCAGCTCTGGGCGACCGGGTGGATGCACAATCGCGTGCGGATGATCGCTGCGTCGTTCCTGATCAAGCACCTGCTGATCGATTGGCGCGAAGGGGAGCAATGGTTCTGGGACACGCTGGTCGATGTCGATTACGGTAATAACAGCGTCAATTGGCAATGGGTCGCCGGCACCGGGATCGATGCCAATATGTGGGGCCGGATCATGGCACCGCTGACTCAGTCGGAGAAGTTCGACGCAGGCGACTATATTCGGCAATGGGTACCCGAACTCGCCCACATCCCCGATCCCGCGATCCACGATCCCGAGCAGGCGGGATGCCGGCCGTCGGGTTATCCCGCCAAGCTGATCGGTCATCGCGAAGCGCGCGAGCGGGCCCTGACCGCGGCCAAAATGGTGCGATAACTTACCCAAATCACTTGGCGAAACGTCTGCGACATGCTTTGAGGAAAGGCATGGATGCGCCTACGAGCGATAGGGGGCAGCGCAGCCGCGGAGGACCGTTCGCGCCGATCGGGCGACGGCTGTTGGCGCGCATCGACAAGTGCCTCGATCAGGGGGCAATTACCGTCTCGTTACCGGAGAGCGGCGCGCCGATGCGGCTTGGCGGCCGCGCGCCCGGGCCCGAGGCAATCGTCATCCTCAACACCTGGCGGGCCTTGTGGCGGCTGGCGACCGCAGGCTCGGCTGGCTGGTACGAGGCTTGGGCGGCGGGCGAATGGGAAAGCCCGGATCCGGTGGCGCTGTTCGAGCTCTTCTCGCTCAACCGGCACAGTCTCGCAGGCACGGGCCGAGCGCAGGGCGTGTCTCGGCTGTTGCGCCGCTTGTGGCACAAGGCGCGCCGCAACGATCGCGCCGGTGCGCGGCGCAACATCCACGACCATTATGATCTGGGCAACGAATTCTACGAATTGTGGCTCGATCCGACGATGACCTATTCGAGCGCGATGTTCGACGTGCCGGGCCAAAGCCTGGAAGGCGCCCAACACGTCAAGCTCAAGGCCATTCTCGATCGCACTGCGACCAAGCCCGGCGATCATATCCTCGAAATCGGCTGCGGCTGGGGCTCGTTCGCGGAGACCGCGGCGAAGGCGGGGATCGCCGTCCATGGCATCACGCTGTCGACCGAGCAGAAGGCCTATGCCGAGGCACGAATGGCGCGGCAGGGGCTCGACGGGGTCGAGATCGAGCTGATCGATTATCGTGACGTCACCGGGACGTTCGATGGCGTAGCCAGCATCGAGATGGTCGAGGCCGTCGGCGAGGAATACTGGCCGGATTATCTTGCCGCGATCGCCCGCGTGCTCAAGGCCGGCGGGCGCGCCGCGATCCAGTATATCGCGATCGATGACGCGATGTTCGAGGGCTATGCGCGCAACGTGGACTTCATCCAGCGCTACGTGTTCCCAGGCGGCATGCTGCTGTCGGAGAGCCGCTTCCAGGCGCTGGCGGAGAAAGTCGGGTTGGCGTGGCGCGATCGGCACGCTTTCCGGCTGGACTATGCCGAGACGCTTAAGCGCTGGCGCGAAGCGTTCGATGCGGTCGTCGCAGCGGGCAAATTACCGGACAGGTTCGATAAACATTTCATCGGCTTGTGGCGCTTTTATTTGATGTACTGTGAGGGCGGATTCCGCGGCGGCGGGATCGATGTCGCGCAGGTGACCTTGATCAAGGAGGGGTGATGAAAGGTTTTGGTCTGCTTGCCGCATTCGCACTGGCGGGGGTGGCGTCGGCGCAATCGGTCATCGCCACGCCCGACAATAGCGCGAAGCTTCGCCAGGTCGGCGCCGAGGTGTTGTTCTGGAGCCAGCCGCAGCGCGACCAGAATTTCCGCGAGATGGAAAAGATCTTCCCTGGCCATGTCGTCAAGGCTGGGGCCAAGGTCCGCCCGCTCCCCAACGGCAAACCGCTCCCGATAGCGGAGACCGACGTCAAAGCGGGCCTGGCCGACCTGAACATCGCCGGGCTGATCGTGGTGCAGGATGGGAAGGTCCGGCTCGAACGCTATGGGCTCGGCTACGGCGCTGATGGACGCTGGACCAGCTTCTCGGTCGCCAAGTCGTTCACCTCGACCCTGGTCGGCGCGGCGATCCGTGACGGGTATATCAAGTCGATCGACGATCCGGTGACGCGATACATCCCGGATCTCGCCGGCGGCGGGTATGACGGCGTGACGGTGCGCCAGCTGCTGACGATGACGTCGGGCGTGAAGTGGAACGAGGATTATACTGATCCCAAGTCCGACGTGGCCCGGATGTTCTCCGACCCAGTACCGGCGGGGCAGGACCCGACCGTCTGGTACATGAAGAAGCTTCCCCGCGAGAGCACGCCCGGTACGAAATGGGTCTACAAGACCGGCGAGACCAACCTGATCGGTGTGCTGGTCGAGCGCGCGACCAAGAAGAGCCTGGCCGACTATCTGACCGAGAAGGTGTGGAAGCCCTGGGGAATGGAGCGCGACGCGTTCTGGATGACCAACCCGGCGGGAAGCGAGGTCAGCGGATGCTGCCTGTCGGTGAGCTTGCGCGATTATGCCCGGATGGGGATGTTCGCGCTGTCGGGTGGCAAGGGCGTGGTGCCCGACGGCTGGTTCGCCAGCGCGACCACCAACCAGGTGCCGATCCCCAAGGACGAAGGCGGCTTCGGCTATGGCTATCAGTGGTGGACGATGCCCGGCGGCCGCTTCGCCGCGCTCGGTATTTTCGGCCAGAGCATCATGGTCGATCCGGCGAAGAAGCTGGTTGTCGTCATGTCGGGATCGTGGCCGACCGCGACGGCCGAGAAGCTGTCGGCGGAGCGAGCCGAATTCTGGAAGAAGATCGAGGCGGCGGCGGAATAGGGACTGTCAACTCCGCACGACTACATCGTCACCCCGGCCTTGTGCCGGGGTCTGCCGGGCAGCACGTCACGGTGCCAGAGGCGGAAGGCCGAGACCCACCGCAAGGTCATTCCAAGTCGGATTGAGCTCTTCAATTAGATTGTATTTGTATTCGCGAGGCCAGCGTTTGATCTGCTTTTCGCGCGTGATGACGGCCTCCATCGTATCTCCGGTCATATACCAGACAAGTCGATAGACGCCGTACCTTTTGGTAAAGCCGCCGAATGTACCCTCACGGTGCTGGATGATTCGACCTACTAGATTGGACGTAACCCCAGTGAAGAGCGTGCTGTGATACGCCTTGGCCAGAAGATAGACGCAAGGTGTTCGTTCGATCTCCACGCCATAGTCTGCCGCCCGGCAGACCCCGGCACAAGGCCGGAGTGACGGAGTAGGGAGGCTAGGGTTCGAGCCTCAGCCCATCCGCTCGACATGCCCCGACGCGACATCGCTAGCGACCAACTCGACGATCTTGTCCGCCACTAGTTCCGGCGGCTTGACGCTGGCGGGATCTTCACCCGGATATGCCCGCTCGCGCATCGCGGTGCGCGTGGCGCCGGGGTCGAGCAGGGCGACGCGGATGTTGCTGATGCCCTCGACTTCCTCGCCATAGGCCTGGATCAATGTCTCGAACGCTGCCTTTGACGCGCCGTACGCGCCCCAGAAGGCACGCGGCTGGCGACCGACCTTGGATGTGACACCGACTACCCGCGCGCGCGCCGATTTGCGTAACGCCGAATCGAACGCGGCGATCAGCGCTTGTTGCGCGCTGACGTTGAGCGTCATGACCTTGGCGAATTCCTTGGGATCGATCGCCTGTACTGCGGACAGCGAACCGAGCGTCGCCGCGTTGAGCACCAGAATGTCGAGCGTTCCCCAGCGTTCCGCGACCGCACTGGCCAATCGCGCGATGCTGTCGGTTTCGATCAGATCGAGCGGCGCGATGGTCGCGGTGCCGCCCGTGGCGTGGATCGCTTCCTCGACCTGCTCGAGTGCGCCGGCGGTGCGCGCGGTCAGGATGACATGCGCGCCTTCTGCCGCGAGCGCCTTTGCCGTGGCGGCGCCGATCCCACGGCTCGCGCCGGTCACCAGCGCAAGCTGGCCCTCAAATCTTTTCGTCATGTTATTCCGCGGCTTCGGGGTGGAGGGCGAGTTGCTCGTCCATATGCGCGTCGCTGTAATCGGTCAGCACCGTCGGATAATCGCCGGTGAAGCAAGCGTCACAATATTTGGGGGCGGGCCCGTTGCGCCCCGCTTCGCCCAGCGCCTTGTACAGGCCGTCGATCGACACGAACGCTAGGCTGTCGGCATGGATGAAGTCGGTCATGCCCGGGACCGAATAGCGCGACGCGAGCAGCTTCTCGCGCTCGGGCGTATCGACGCCGTAGAAGCAGGAATGCGTGGTCGGCGGGGAAGCGATGCGCATATGCACTTCGCGCGCCCCAGCTTCGCGCATCATCTCGACGATCTTGAGACTGGTCGTGCCGCGGACGATCGAATCGTCGACCAGGATGATCGACTTGTCCTTGATCAGCGCGCGATTGGCATTGTGCTTGAGCTTCACGCCCAGGCGACGGACCTCGGCGCCCGGCTGGATGAAGGTGCGGCCGACATAATGCGAGCGGATGATGCCCAGCTCGAACGGGATACCCGATTGCTGGGCATAGCCGATTGCGGCAGGCACGCCCGAATCGGGCACCGGAATGACCAGATCGGCCTCGACCGGCGATTCGATCGCGAGCTGCGCGCCGATCGCCTTTCGGACCGAATAGACCGACTGGTCGCCGGCGATCGAATCGGGCCGCGAGAAATAGACCCATTCGAAGATGCACGGTCGCGGCGCGGTCTGGCCGAACGGGCGCAGCGAGCGCAGCTTGCCGTCCTCGACGATGATCAGCTCGCCCGGCTCGACCGAGCGGACGAATTCTGCCCCGACCACGTCGAGCGCGACGGTTTCTGACGCGAAGATGACCGAGTCGCCCAATTTGCCCATCACCAGGGGCCGGATGCCGAGCGGATCGCGGCACGCCATCATGCCGGTCGGGGTCAGCACGATCAGCGAATAGGCGCCTTCCACCCGGCGCAGCGCATCGACGAACTTGTCGAGCGGATCGCGATAGGAGCTGGTCGCGACCAGATGGATGATGACTTCGGTATCGCTGGTCGACTGGAAGATCGCGCCGCGCTGGACGAGATCGTTGCGCAGACGGAAAGCGTTGGAGATATTGCCGTTATGCGCGACCGCGAACCCGCCGGTGGCAAGTTCGGCATAGAGCGGCTGGACATTCCGGAGCGCGGTCTCACCGGTGGTCGAGTAGCGGACATGGCCGCAAGCGGTCTGCCCGCGCAGCCCGCCCATGATCTCGTCTTTGTCGAAATTGCCGGCGACATGGCCCATCGCGCGGTGGCTGTGGAAATGCTTGCCGTCCCAACTGGTGATGCCGGCGGCTTCCTGTCCGCGATGCTGGAGGGCGTGCAGCCCCAGCGCCACCAGCGCCGCGGCGCCGTCCGCACCGGACACACCGAAAATGCCGCACTCCTCGCGGAGTTTGTCGTCGTCAAAAGGATTCGTGGTCAGCATGGTGTCCGTACTCAGTGCGGACCCTGCGATCCGTGCTGCTGTGGCGCTCGGCCATATAGTGACGCCTGCCGGGTTTGTCGCGTATTTGTCATACGCCTTGTGCCGATTTTGTCGGATCGCGGTGCCGCGCTAGGGGAGGGGCATGACCGACTCGCGTGAAACCGGGCTGACGCTCGATCCGAAATGGGGTGCCGACGGGCTGATCACGGCAGTGGTCACAGACGGCGATTCGGGTGAAGTGCTGATGCTCGCGCACATGAACGCGGAAGCGCTGGCGGCAACGGTCGAAAGCGGAGACGCGGTGTTCTGGTCGCGCAGCCGCGCGGAATTGTGGCGTAAGGGCGCGACGTCGGGGAATGTCATGCGCGTGCGCGACATCAGGATCGATTGCGATCAGGATGCGGTGTGGCTGATCGTCGATCCTGCGGGCCCGGCGTGCCATACCGGTGAGCGGTCGTGCTTCTATCGGCGAGTGATGAAGAACGGACTGGCTCGAATTGGGTGAGATGGTCTGGGTGGTGTGGAAGTCCGTCTTATCGTTCTTCACGCTCCCCCGGCGAAGGCCGGGGCCCAGTTTCGTGGCGTCTGAGCCTGCGAGTTGTCCTTCCCAACTTAGTGGGCCGATGCTGGGCCCCGGCCTTTGCCGGGGAAGCATATTATGGGCCCGGGTTGGGATGTTGACAGTGTTGTCGAACTTGGCCGGCTGCCATGGCGGCCAGCCCGCCCCGCAAGCGACCTCAACTCCGACCAGCCTCGAAGCCGCAGCGATCGAAGCCGGTGTGATCTCCGATCCCGCCAATACCGACCCGACCGGCCTCTATACACGCGACCGCGACCGCATCTGCGTGGTGCCGAGCGCGACCGCGTTTCGGATCGGCATCTCTGTAGATTATGGCGACACCTATCATTGCAGCGCGCAAGGCGAGGCGACCCGCGCCGGCGAGGATCTGCATGTCGAGCTCACCGACACCCCAGGCTGCAATTTCGACGCGAGGTTCGAGGGCGACCGGATCGTTTTCCCCGGCCGTTTGCCCGACGCCTGCCAGAAAGCCTGTTCCTCGCGTGGTTCGCTAGCCGGGCTCAGCGCGGAACGGATGAGCGATTCGCCGTCGGAGGCGAGCGCGTTGCGTGACGGCAGAGGTAGGATGCTCTGCGCGTCGGCCAAATGAGCGCACGACCCCTTTGACGTTAACGTCAAGTACGCGTAAAAAGGTGCCATGTCCTGGGTTCCGTCCTACGCCCCGATCGCGCCGCTCCATGACCGGCACAGCTTTTCCATTTCCGACCTGTCCACCGAATTTGGCGTCACGGCGCGGGCGCTGCGTTTCTATGAGGATGAGGGGCTGATCTCGCCGGAACGGCGCGGCACGCAACGGATCTATTCGCATCGCGACCGCGCACGGCTCGCCTGGATCCTGCGCGGCAAGCGCGTCGGCTTTTCGCTGACCGAGATTCGCGAGCTGATCGACCTGTACGATGTCGGCGACGACCGCCGCACCCAGCGCGAGCGGACGATCGATCGTTGCAAGGAGCGCGTCGGCCTTCTTCACCAGCAAAAGCGCGACATCGACGCCGCCATCGCAGAACTCAACGATTTCATCGCGTTGCTCGAGCAAGGCTCGCGCGCCGATCACCAGAAGGACTGACCATGCCGCAATACACGCCCCCGGTGCGCGACACGCGCTTTGTGCTCGATCATGTGCTCGGGATCGAGCGCTACGCCAATTTGCCGGGCTTCGAGAATGCGACACCCGAGACGGTCGATGCCGTGCTCGAAGAAGGCGGAAAGTTCGTCGCCGAAGTCTTGTTCCCGCTCAACCAATCCGGCGACCTGGAGGGCTGTACGCGCCACGACGACGGCAGCGTGACGACGCCCAAGGGGTTCAAGGAAGCTTATCTGCAGTTCGTCGAATCGGGCTGGGGCACGCTCAGCGCGCCGGCGGCGTTCGGCGGACAGGAAATGCCGCACGTCGTCTCGACCGCGTTTCAGGAATTCATGATCTCTGCCAACATGGCGTTCGCCATGTATCCTGGCCTTACCCACGGCGCGATCGCCGCTTTACTGGTCAAGGGCAGCCCCGAGCAGCAGCAGCTCTACGTGCCCAAGATGGTGTCGGGCGAGTGGGGCGGCACGATGAACCTGACCGAGCCGCAATGCGGTACCGACCTGGGCCTCATCCGTACCAAGGCCGAGCCACAGGCCGACGGCTCTTATGCGATCACCGGCACCAAGATTTTCATCTCGGCCGGCGAGCACGATTTGACCAGCAACATCATCCATCTGGTGCTGGCCAAGACTCCCGGCGCGCCCGACAGCTCGAAAGGCATTTCGCTGTTCGTCGTGCCCAAGATCCTCGTCAACGCGGACGGATCGCTCGGCGAGCGCAATGCGGTCAGCTGCGGGTCGATCGAACACAAGATGGGCATCCACGGCAATTCGACCTGCGTGATGAATTACGATGGTGCCAAGGGCTGGCTGGTCGGCGAGGAGATGAAGGGCCTGGCCGCGATGTTCATCATGATGAACGCCGCGCGGCTCGGCGTGGGACTGCAGGGCCTGGCCGTCGCCGAAACCGCCTATCAGAACGCCGTTCAATACGCCCATGATCGCCGTCAGGGCCGGGCACTGACCGGGCCGGCCGAACCGAACGAGAAGGCGGATACGCTGTTCGTTCATCCCGACGTGCGCCGCATGCTGATGGACGCCAAGGCAATGACCGAGGGATTGCGCGCGCTCTGCCTGTGGGGTGCGCTCCAGGTCGACCTCGAGCATGCCGCCGCGAGCGAGGAGGAAAGGCAGCTCGCCGCCGATCTGGTCGGGCTGCTGACTCCGGTGATCAAGGGCTATGGCACCGACAAGGGCTACGACATCGCGACCAATGCGCAGCAGGTCTATGGCGGACACGGCTATATCCGCGAATGGGGCATGGAGCAGTATGTCCGCGATGCCCGTATCTCGATGATCTATGAAGGCACCAACGGCGTCCAGGCGATGGACCTGGTCGGCCGCAAGCTCGCCGCCAATGGCGGGCGCGCGGTGCAGACGCTGTTCAAGGTGGTCGGCGAGGAAGTGGCCGCCGCGAAGGGCGATCCGGCAACGGCCGATTTTGCCGCGCGGCTGGAAAAGGCCAATGGCGAATTGCAGGCCGCGACCATGTGGTTCCTGCAAAACGGCATGACCAATCCCAACAATGTCGGCGCAGGCGCGCACAGCTACATGCACTTAATGGGCATCGTCGCGGTCGGTCTGATGTGGTTGCGGATGGCCGCCGCGGCGGCGAAGCTGAAGGCGGCGGGTGAAGGCGATGTCGCGTTCCTCGACGCGAAGCTGACCACCGCGCGTTACTATGCAGAACGCATCATGCCCGACGCAGGAGCATTGCGCCGCAAGATCGAAAGCGGGGCGGAAGCGCTGATGGCCCTGCCGCCGGAGATGTTCGCGGCCGCCTGACGTCGATCGATAGCGTTCTTTCCAACCCTCTCCCCTGGCGGGAGAGGGGAATTCTTAGCGTAGCCGCTGCTCGACCAGGATCGGGTTGCGGTAGTGTGGACGTATAAGCCGTAACAGCCACGGCGTTGGTCGCTCCAGATAAGCGACCTCGCGATAGGCGGGGTCGCGCGGAAACGGTTCAGAACCGTCCAACATCGCGCTGTCGATCAGGCGGAGGCGGTAGGCGCCGACCGCCGGCTCGGCCGCGGTCAGTTTGCCCGCCATGCCGAGCCGGGCCAGCGGATAGGAGGCGCGGCCGACGATATGCTCCTCGGCACTATATTGTCCGGGATGCGCCGCCATATAGGGCACGATCACCTTTGCTTGCCAGCCTTGGTCGGGCGCGACGGCGATGGTGATGCCGCCGCCCAGCAGAACCAGGCCGAGCAGGATCGACACGCGCCGCCTCAACCGGGGTATCGCCAACGCCGCATCGAGATAGAGTGCGAAGCCGATCGTCGCGGCGGCGAGCACGAAAAGGTAATAACGCGGCTGCGGTCGTAGTGTGAACACCCAGGTGACGGTCACATAGCTGGCGACGGCGAACAGCAGCAGCAACAGGGTCGATATGTTGGGCCGTGGGATCGTTCGATCGCGGAAGAATGGCAGCGCGCTCAGTGCCCATCCCAGGATGACGAAGCCGAATGCGGGATCGATCAGGAAATCGCCCAGCGGATTGATCGCCCAATGCAGGCGTGTCGGCCCCGCCGGGATCCATCGGCTGGCGAGATCGGGATTGAGAAAGGGACTGCCCGAATAAGTCTTGCCGACCATATGATCGCTGGCGATCAGAACGTGGTGCTTGTCGACGTGCAGGCGATAGAGCGGGTCGCCCGTCATCGCCCATAGCCAGGCATTGTCGATCACTAGCGGCAAGACGAAGCCGAGGCCGAGCAAAAGATAGGCGCGGCGCGGCATTGCCTGATCACGCAGGAATGCCCAGCCGTAGAAAAGCAGCACGAATGCCGCCGTCTCGCGCGTTTGCACCGCGCAGCTGAGCATGAGTCCGGAGAAGAGCGACCATGCGAGCGCGGCGCCGCCCGCCGAGCGGCGGGCATTGAGGAATGCCCAAATCGACATCGCGCCGAACGCGAGTTCGAGCATTTCGGGATAGCAACTGGTGCCCATGGCGTGGATCACCGGCGACAGGATCACCAGCACCAGCCAAAGGATCGCGGCGCGCGTTCCGGCGAACCGCAGCACTGTCGCCACCGTCACGCCGACGAACAAGGCGTAGAACAATCGCGGCACCAGTAGCAGCGAGTCGATCGACGGGCCGAACAGGTGGAACATTGCCGTGATCGACAGGATCAACGGGTGCCGCAGCGCCCAATGCGAAGTGCCGATCTGCGGACCGTGCGCGTACCAGCCGAGCGCGATATCGAGATATTGCTGATCGTCGCTCGGCCCCCCGGCGAAGCCCGCCGGGTGAAAGAATAGCGACATTTCCGCAAGAACTATCGAGAACGCGATGAGCTGCGCCGCATTGGTCCGATAGCGTGGTGCAGCCGACACGCGACGTGCCGCCCTCATGCCCGAGGTTAAATCATGCATCCGAATAGCGCCCTGACATAAGCAACTCGTCCCAACGCGGCGGTGTCCCTGAACCATCGCCGCGCGCATTGTGACGCCCCGAAGGAATGACGTTGCGGAGCGCGCCCAACATCATTCTTCGGATGAAATAGTCGGAAAGGGCTGGATGTTCCGGGCGGGGAGCCTCCCAAGTGCACCCGCGTCGATGAGCTGACCCAAGATCGTGACGGTCGAAGTGTCTTCAGGCGCGTTTATGGCCGGGAAAACGTTTCGCGGTCGCCGTGATCGGCACTCGCCGCTCGCGATCGGAAAGGGTTATGGCCGTTCGGGAAGCGACGCAGTGGGGCGCGGTGCCGGCGTCGCGGCCGCTTTGGGCAGGGGCGCACTATCACCCACCTTGCGACGGACGCCGTTCAGGCCGTCGGGTGCGACCGCGGGAGTCGGCTTTACCGAGAAAGTCATGGTCGGTGGCGCCACGCCCGGCTTGCCCGGCGCCGTGCCGGTCGCCGGAGGCGGGGTGAGGGGGCGCGTGCCCGGCGGAGGCGTGGTCGTCTGCGGCAGGCCCAGCACCTGCAACTTCATGCACTCGCCCTTGGACGGCCGCTTGAATTGGGCGCAGTTCCACAGCGCCTTTTCGTAGCCGTGCGCCTTGTCGCGCAGATAGCTGAACGACATCGTTGCGATCTGCGCTTGACCAAGCGGCAGGTTGGCCGGGGTGTGCGCCTTGTCGGTCCACGCCATCAGCTTGCAATAATCGCGTGCGCCGCACGCCTTGGTCGCCACCGCTGGGAAGGAATCCGCACCGGCGCGAGCATCGAGCGTGACGAGGAAGCTGTTGGGATCGATCGACAAGGGCGAGCCAGCTGCTTCCCCGGCGGTGGGCGCGCCGTTGATCTCGGCCGGATTGACGTTGGCGAGGTCGACTTCGCCGACATGCGCGCTCGACAGACCGCCCAAGGCGGCGATGTTCGGTTCGGATCCCGAAACCGTCCTGAGGAAAGCGGCGGGCGTTCCCCACCAGCCGGTCCAGCGGAAGAACAAATGCGTTTTCACCGTCGCGATCTTGTCGAGGCTCGCGCTCCAATAAGGCACGACCCAATCGGTGTGGTAATGCGTCGCATAGCCGACCTTGGCGTAGACCGAACCGTTGAGTGCCGCGATCGCTACTTCCCGCGCGCGCTTCCAGGCCGCGGGACTGGGGCGCCAGCGGGACAGCGCGCCGTCGCAAGAGAAACTGAACTGGCAACCGGTGCTCCGGTCCGATCCCTGGAATACCACGCCGCAGACGGACTTGGGGAAAGCGGGATGACGGACGCGGTTGAGCACGACTTGGGCGACCGCGCGCTCGCCCTCGGTGTCGTCGCCCGCTTCGTAGAGTTGGGCGACGGCCAGGCAGTCGATCGCGCGCAGACGCGCGTCGGTCGAGCCGGAAAATATGAACGGCCGAGCAGGTGGATTGGGCAATGTCGAAAAGGGAACGTCGGCGTTGAACGCCTTGGCGTCATCGGGGTCGACCGACTGGAACTGGACCGGCTCGACCGGCGGCAATTCGGTCGGGGGAACGACTCGCTGCGGCAGAACCGCTACGCCCTTGGGAACGGGGCGCACTGGCGGCATCATCGTGACGATCGCGACTGGAATCGCGACCAGCAGAATCGCCACCGCGCCCAGGATCAGGCGCAGCACAAACGAGGGAGTACGGGTCGGCGGTTCGATCAAAGGTATACCTGTGGAGGTGGCGCGCTTTCACCAGCGCGAAGTCGCGCGGGCGCAGGCCTTTAGCGCAAAGCGTCCGCTGCCGAAATCCCGAAGGCCAGTTTTGTTCCCCCAAAACGGGCCTTTTTCGTAACCCGGAGCTCAGCTTTCAGGGAGGAAGTCGGGTACCGACAGATAGCGTTCCCCAGTATCGTAATTGAATCCGAGCACGCGCGTGCCAACGGGAAGGTCAGGGAGTTTCTGCAGGATCGCGGCGAGCGTCGCGCCCGAGCTGATCCCGACCAGCATCCCTTCCTCCCGAGCCGCACGGCGGGCCATGTCCTTGGCGACACCGGCGTCGACCTTGATGACACCGTCGAGCGCCTGGGTATGGAGATTGGCAGGAATGAAGCCGGCGCCGATCCCCTGGATCGGGTGCGGGCCGGGCTGGCCGCCCGAAATGACAGGGGACGCATCGGGTTCGACCGCATAGACCTTGAGGTTCGGCCAGGTCTTTTTCAGCGTCTCCGCGACACCGGTAATGTGCCCGCCGGTGCCGACACCGGTGATCAGCACGTCGATCGGGGAATCGGCAAAATCGCTGAGGATTTCTTGAGCCGTGGTATGGACATGGACATCGATGTTCGCAGGGTTTTCGAATTGTTGCGGCATCCAAGAATTGGGCGTCTGCTCGATCAGTTCGAGCGCACGCTCGATCGCGCCCTTCATGCCCTTTTCGCGCGGCGTGAGGTCGAAGCTCGCGCCATAAGCGAGCATCAGGCGGCGACGTTCGATCGACATCGATTCTGGCATCACGAGGATGATCTTGTAGCCCTTGACCGCGGCGACCATCGCCAGGCCGACGCCGGTGTTGCCGCTGGTCGGCTCGATGATCGTGCCGCCAGGCTTGAGCTTGCCGTCGCGTTCGGCCGCCTCGACCATGCTGAGAGCGATACGGTCCTTGATCGAGCCGCCGGGGTTGGAGCGCTCCGACTTGATCCACACTTCGCTGTCCGGGAACAGTCGCTGGACGCGGATGTGCGGTGTGTTGCCGATCGTTTCCAGGATGGTGTTGGCCTTCATGGCTGTATCACTCCGTGTTCGGGGGCACTTTCGAGGATTTCGGGCGGGTCGAACGACTTTGCAAGTCTGAGTTCGGGGAACAGTCGCGACCAGAGCAGGGTGATGACGATACAACCGATCCCGCCGAACACAACCGCGCCGACTGGCCCCAAAAGTGAGCCGAGCAGCCCGCTTTCGGCTTCCCCCAATTCGTTCGAGGCCGAGATGGTAAGCTGCGACACGGCGCTTACACGCCCACGCATCTCATCGGGCGTGTGGAGCTGGATCAGCGACGATCGGACATAGACCGACACCATGTCGGCACAGCCTGCGACGATCAGGCCAGCCAGCGCGAGATAGAAAGCATGGCTCGGAAGGATCAGATGCGCGGTGCCGAACGTCAGGATCCCCAGCCCGAACACGACAACGGCGATCAGCATCTTGAGCCCGACATTGGTCTTCATCGGACGGAATGAGAAGAATAGGGCCGTGGACGTCGCGCCGATTCCCATTCCTGCGGCGAGCAGGCCGAGACCCTGGCTCCCGACATGCAGGATGTCGCGCGCGAACACCGGCAGCAAGGCGGTCGCGCCTGCAAGCAGCACCGCGAACAGATCGAGCGTAATCGCTGCCAATACCAGACGGTTGTGCCGGACGTAGCGGAAGCCCTCGACGATGCGATGGAGCGGGCGATGATCGGCTTGCGCCTGCGGCTGGGGCACCTTGCCGATCAGGAAGATCATTCCGAGCGCGATAAGGAAGAGCGCGGTCGACGTGCCATAGGCGACGTCCGGGTGAATCGCGTAGAGGAAGCCGCCCAGGCTGGGGCCGACAATTACGCCCACCTGCCAGGCGATCGAGCTGACCGCGATCGCGGTGGGCAGCACCTCGCGTGGAACCAGGTTTGGGGCGAGCGCGGAATAGGCCGGGCCCGAAAAAGCGCGTGCCAAGCCGATCATCACGGCGGCGAGGAACAGCACTGGCAGGCTCAATGCGTGAATCCAGGTCAGCGTGCCGAGCATCACCGTCGTCGCCACCAGCAGCGCGGTCGTGCCCCGGACGATCCAGCGGCGGTCGAACGTATCGGCGACCAGCCCGACGATCGGCGTCAGCACGAACAAGGGTACGAACTGCGCCACCCCGATCATGCCGAGCAGGAAGGTCGCTTCCTTGATGCTGAGATGGTGAGCGTCTCGCGCGATGCTGTAGACCTGCCAGCCGATGATGATCGACATGGCCGATAGCGCGACCGTTCCCGCGAAGCGCGACAACCAATAGGCGCGAAAATTGGCGATGCGGAAAGGATGGTCGGCGGGGAACATCCGGCTTGCCTTAGGCGGAGCGTCCCGCATTCCGCAACCGTGGCATTGCTTGTTGGTCATGAAGTTATCGTGCGGATTGCCAATAGCGCAGCGCACGATTGAAAAGCGCAACAGGTCCGGCCTATAGGCCGCCCTTTCTCCCCCTACGGAAACGAGGTTTCCCCATCGTGGCAAAAGCCCCAGCGCGCGCCAAGAGCGAGCCCCCAGTTAGCAACCGTCCGCGGCCCGACGAGCCGCAGCCCTATCCGGCGTCGAAGGAGGAACTGCTCGAACTGTACAAGCAGATGCTGCTGATCCGCCGCTTCGAAGAGAAAGCGGGCCAGCTCTACGGCCTCGGCTTCATCGGCGGCTTCTGCCACCTCTATATCGGTCAGGAAGCGGTCGCGGTCGGGCTGCAGTCGGCGCTCGACGGTGAGAAGGACAGCGTGATCACCGGGTATCGCGATCACGGTCACATGCTCGCTTACGGCATCGACCCCAAGCTGATCATGGCCGAGTTGACCGGTCGTGCCGCCGGCATCTCGAAGGGCAAGGGCGGGTCGATGCACATGTTCTCGACCGAGAAGAAGTTCTACGGCGGGCACGGCATCGTCGGGGCGCAGGTGTCGCTGGGCACCGGTCTTGCCTTCAAGCACAAATATTCCAACGATGGCGGCGTCTGCCTCGCTTATTTCGGCGACGGCGCGGCCAATCAGGGCCAGGTCTACGAATCGTTCAACATGGCCGAGCTGTGGAAGCTTCCGATCATCTATGTGATCGAGAACAACCAGTACGCCATGGGCACCAGCGTCAACCGCGCCTCGGCCGAAGACCAGCTTTATCGCCGCGGCGAGAGCTTCCGCATTCCCGGCATCCAGGTCGACGGCATGGACGTGCTGGCGTGCCGTGGTGCTGCGGAAGAGGCGCTGGCCTGGGTCCGCGCGGGCAAGGGACCGCTCATCCTCGAGATGAAGACCTATCGCTATCGCGGCCACTCGATGTCCGACCCGGCCAAATATCGCAGCCGCGAGGAAGTCCAGGCGGTGCGCGACAAGTCCGACCCGATCGAGCACGCCAAGGCCTTGCTCGAGAAACTGGGCGTGAAGGAAGACGAGCTGAAGACGGTGGAAGCCGCGATCAGGAAGCAGGTGAACGAGGCGGCGGACTTCGCCGAGCAGACGCCGGAGCCCGAACCGGGCGAGCTTTATACCGACGTGCTGGTGGAGTCGTACTGAGATGGCGATCGAGATCAAGATGCCGGCGCTGTCGCCGACGATGGAAGAAGGTACGCTCGCCAAGTGGCTCGTCAAGGAAGGCGACACGGTCAAGTCGGGCGACATCATGGCCGAGATCGAGACCGACAAGGCGACGATGGAGTTCGAAGCGGTTGACGAAGGTACGATCGCGCAGATCCTGATCGCCGAGGGCACCGATAACGTGAAGGTCGGCACGGTCATCGCGACCCTGGCTGTCGAGGGCGAGGAAGTATCGAAGACGGCGCCCGCTCCGGCCCCTGCGTCCACCGCGCGGGCTGAAGAGCCCGAGGTCGCGCAGGAAGCGGCCGAGAGCGGTGCGCCGGAGCCTCACTTGGTCGAGACCGGTGCGCGCCAGATGTTCGAAGCGGCCAAGCACGACGCCGAAGTCGCCGACCCGGAGGTCCCCGCCGGGACCGAAATGGTCAAGCTGACGTTGCGCGAGGCGCTGCGCGACGCGATGGCCGAGGAAATGCGCAAGGACGACCGCGTCTTCGTGATGGGCGAGGAAGTCGCGCAGTACCAAGGGGCGTACAAGGTCACCCAGGGCCTGCTCGACGAATTCGGCGACACGCGGGTGATCGACACGCCGATCACCGAATATGGCTTTGCCGGCGTCGGCACGGGCGCGGCGATGGGCGGCCTGCGCCCGATCGTCGAGTTCATGACGTTCAACTTCGCGATGCAGGCGATCGACCACATCATCAATTCGGCGGCCAAGACCAATTACATGTCAGGTGGCCAGATGCGCTGCCCGATCGTGTTCCGCGGTCCCAATGGTGCGGCCAGCCGTGTCGGCGCGCAGCACAGCCAGAATTACGGTCCCTGGTATGCCAGCGTTCCTGGCCTGATCGTGATCGCGCCGTATGACGCGCAGGACGCCAAAGGCCTGCTCAAGGCAGCGATCCGCAGCGAGGATCCGGTCGTCTTCCTCGAGAACGAATTGCTCTACGGGCGCACCTTTGACGTGCCGCAGGTCGACGACTGGGTGCTGCCGATCGGCAAGGCGCGGATTATGCGCGAGGGCAAGGACGTCACGATCGTCAGCTATTCGATCGGCGTCGGGATCAGCCTGGAAGCCGCCGACGAGCTGGCCAAGGATGGCATCGAGGCCGAAGTGGTCGATCTGCGCACGTTGCGCCCGCTCGACCGCAAGACCGTGCTCAAGAGCTTGGCCAAGACCAACCGTATCGTCGTGGTCGAGGAAGGCTGGCCGACTTGCTCGATCGCCTCCGAAGTCGCGGCTTTCGTCATGGAGGAAGGCTTTGACGACCTCGACGCGCCCGTGCTGCGCGTGACCGACGAGGACGTGCCGTTGCCTTATGCCGCGAACCTGGAAAAGCTCGCGCTGATCTCGTCCGCCAAGGTCGTCGAGACGGTCAAGAAGGTCTGTTATCGCTGATATTGCCGTGATCGGCCCGATCCCGTTCGGGTCCCGCTTGTCGAATGCCTGCTCTTCTCTCTACGAAGATGCAGGCGCTCGACGGGTGAGGCGCGAACGGGATTAGTTCGGACTGGTGATGATCGGGGGCCGCTTCTGATGGTGTCGACCACGACCCTCGGGCTTGTCGGGGCGGCGCTCGCTTTGGCAATCGTCGCGACCTGCTGGATCCTGTACGCCGGATTGCGTGCCCGCGCGGCAGCCGCGGCGACGCTGGCGGGCAATGACAAGCTGAACGCGCTGTTGGCGTCCGCCCCGGCACTGGCGATGGTGGTGCGCGCCGATGGCCGGCTCGAATTGCCGGATCGGCTGGCCGACTGGCTGGGGCTGGTGCCGCCCCCCAAATATCTGGCGGAGCTGGTATCGCCAGGCACCGGCCTGACCAGCGAGGACGCGGTACTGCTGAGCGACGCGGTCACTGCGGCACAGAAGGCCGGCGAGCCGTTCGTGCTGACCATCCGGCCGCAAGGATCGACGCGCATGCTATCGGTGCGCGGCCAGCGCGCGCCGCGTGAAGTGGGGTCGCCCGGCGGCGTGGTCGTCTGGTTCTTCGATTCGACCGAAAGCCAGGCACAGATCGGGCAGTTACGCGACGAAGCCACTGACCTGGGCCAGGCGTTCGCGGCGCTGCGCGGGCTGATCGAGGCGGCACCTTTGCCGATGTGGTATCGCGGACCCGACATGCGACTGGCGATGGTCAATTCGGCCTATGTCCGTGCGGTCGAGGCGAGCGACGCCAAGGATGTCGTGACGCGCCAGGTCGAATTGATCGAAGGGTCGGGGATCGGCGGCCCGCTGGCCAGCGCGCTCGTCGCGCGTGATACCGATCGCCCAAACGTCCAATCGATGCCCGCGACGATCGGCGGCGCGCGGCGTATGTTGCGGATCCACGACGTGCCGCTACCGTCGCCGCCAGGCGGTGTTGCCGGGTTCGCGATCGATATCGAGGATCTCGAGCAAGCGCGCGGCGGGATGAAGCGATTCTCCGACGCCCAGCGTGCGATGCTCGATCGGCTGTCGGCGGGCGTCGCGCAATTCGCCGCCGATCGCAGCCTCGCTTTCTGCAATCAGTCGTTCCAGCGCATGTTCGCGATGCGCAGCGAATGGCTGGCGGATCGCCCAGAATTCGACCGCGTGCTCGAGCGGATGCGCGAGGCGAATCGTCTCCCTGAGGTGCGCGATTTCCCTGGCTGGAAGGCGGAGCGACGCGACTGGTTCCTGGCGGCGACCGGCGCGATCGAGGAAACCTGGACCCTGCCGGGCGGCGTGCACCTGCGGTTGGTCGGCAATCCGCTGCCCGACGGCGGTCTGCTGCTGATCTTCGAGGATCGTACCGAACAGGTCCAGCTGGCCAGCGCGCGCGATACCTTGCTCCGCGTCCGCACCGCCACGTTCGACAATCTGTTCGAGGCGCTGGGCGTGTTCGCGGGCGATGGCCGCCTGCAGATCTGGAACAACAAATTCCGCCAGCTGTGGGAATTCGACGAGGAGTTCCTGACCAGCCATCCCCGGATCGACGCGCTGGTCGAGAAAGGCTCCGCCCGGCTCGCACAACCGGGCAGGGCGAGCGTCATCGCCGAGATCGTGCGGTCGGCGGCGGTCGGGCGGCAACAGCGAGGCGGCCGGGTCGCCTTCGCCGACGGACGCCATTTCGAATTCGCCGGCGTGCCGCTGCCCGACGGCAATGCGCTGTTCACGATGCTCGACATCTCCGACAGCCGGCATATCGAACAGGCACTGCGCGACCGCAACGAAGCACTGGAAGCTGCCGATCAGGTCAAGACCGCGTTCGTCGCCAACATGAGCTACGAATTGCGCACCCCGCTGACCTCGATCCAGGGCTTCGCCGAGATGCTGGGCGAGGGGTATGCCGGCAAGCTAAGTAAGCAGGCCGATTCCTATGTCGATGCGATCCTCGAATCGGTCGCGCGATTGGCGGCTTTGGTCGACGACGTGCTCGATCTGACCGAGGCCGATCAGAACAAGATCGAGCGGCTGACCGTCGACCTGGAAACCACGGCGTACAACGCCGCGGAGACGATCGCGCCGATCGCCAAGCGCAAGAAAGTCGATTTCGCGATCGAGGTCGCGCCGTCGACCGGAATGGTGAAAGGGGACGCCAAGAAACTGCGCCAGATGATCGAACACCTCCTGCGTCACGCCGTCGGCGGGATCGGGGAGGGCGGACGCGTGCTGCTCCATACCGATGGCGATGTCCGGACGGCACGGATCGTCGTGTCGGACGATGGACCGGGGATGATCCCCGATGCGATCGAGCATGCGTTCGATCGGTTCGGCGGACACGCGGCGCGCGACGATGACCGCGCATTGGGGCTGGGCCTCCCGATCGCGCGGCAATTCGCCGAGGCGCATGGCGGGACGATCCAGTTACTGTCCGAGCCCGGCGAGGGAACATTGCTGATCGTGGAACTGCCGCGATAGCTTGCGCCTCGAATTCGATGCGCATAATCTATGCGCATAGGAGGTTGTGATGGCCCGAGTCCGCGAAGATCGTTCCGCATTCCGGCGTCCCACTAACGTGTCACTCGACGCCGAACTGGTGGAGGAAGCACGCGCGCTCGACATCAACATTTCGCGCGCCTGCGAGGAAGGGCTCGACCGTGTGGTGCGCGAAGAACGTCGCAGGCGTTGGATCGAAGAGAATCGTGACGCCATGGAAGCTTATAACGAATTTGTACGCGAACATGGGCTTCCGCTGGCCAAATACCGCATGTTCTGATGGCAAGGTTCGACGTCTACAAACGAGCGGGTGAGCCGCTGTTGCTAGACTGCCAGACGGATTGGTTGGACTATGTCGAAACGCGATTGGTCGTGCCGCTGGTGCCGCCCGACGCGATCAGGCGACGGATCGACAGACTGAACCCCATATTCCAGATCGCCGATGAAGAAATGATCATGATGACACCGCTCATGACAGCCATATCCGTCAGCGAACTTGGACGCCGCGTGGCAAATCTGAGCGAGCAGCAGGACGCGATCATGAACGCGATCGACATGCTGCTGAGCGGCTTTTGATGATCCTGCCGGACGCAGCAGCGACCGAATCATTCGGTGCGCGCTTGGCGGCAGTCGTCCGACCCGGTGATGTTATTACGCTATCCGGCCCTCTTGGTGCCGGCAAGACGAGTATCGCTCGCGGCCTGCTCGGCGCCTTGGGACTCGAAGAGGAAGCCCCGTCGCCGACCTTCGCGATCGTCCAGCCGTACGCGCCGCCCGAGACGCGGCTGCCGGTGATGCATGTCGACCTCTACCGCATCGAGCATGTCGAGGAACTCGACGAACTCGGGCTCGACGAAGCGCGCGAGGACTCGGTCCTGCTGATCGAATGGCCCGAGCGCGCGCCCGGCCGATGGTCCGATGCCTTGGCGTTGACCTTGGACTTCGCACCCGATGGCGGACGCCGCTTGACAGCAACCGTGCCCACGGCATGGGAGGGGCGATGGCCCTTGACATGAATCCACCGGCGGGGACCGCCGATTTCCTCGCCAAACTGGGCTGGGGAGAGGGCGATGTGCTGCCGCTCGCCGGCGACGCCTCGTTCCGCCGCTATTTCCGCGTTGCCGATCACGGCCGCAGCGCGATCCTGATGGATGCGCCGCCGCCGCATGAGGATCCGCGCCCGTTCATCGAAGTCGCGCAATGGCTGGTCGCGCGAGGATTCCCTGCGCCGGCGATCTTCGGCACCGATCTGGAACAAGGTCTGGTGCTGATCGAGGATTTCGGTGACGCCCGGATGCGCGAAACGGTCGATGCCGCACCCGAAAGCCTGTTGCGGATGTACGAGGCGGCGGTCGACATCCTGATCCGCTTGCGCGGCGAACCCGCGGGGCCGTGGCGGCCATACGATCGCAAGGAATTGCAGCGCGAAGCCGATCTGCTGACCGAATGGTATTGTTCGGCGGTCGGCGTGACGGTCGATACCGAAGGATACGCCGAAGCCTGGGGAGAGGTGTTCGAGCATGCGCTGGCGCCCGAGCCGGTGACGGTGCTGCGCGATTATCATGCCGAGAATCTGATGCTGATCGGCGGTACCGAAGCGCTCGGCCTGCTCGATTTCCAGGACGCTTTGGCGGGTCATCCGGCCTATGATCTGGTGTCGTTACTGCAGGACGCGCGGCGCGATGTCGAACCCGAGATCGAAGCGGCGATGCTCGACCGTTATCGCCGCGTGACCGGCGCGGGCGACGATTTCGATGCCGCTTACCATGTGCTCGGCGCGCAGCGGAACGCGAAGATCGTCGGTATTTTCACCCGGCTGTGGCGGCGCGATGGCAAGCCGCGCTATCCGGCAATGTGCCCTCGCGTGTGGCGTTATCTGAACCGCGATCTTGACCATCCCGCGCTGGCGCCGGTCAAAGCGTGGTTCGACGCCAACATCCCCGCCGACCTGCGCGGCGACCCGATGGAGATCGCTCGCGCATGACCGCGAAACGCACCCCGAACCGTACGCTGTCGCTGCGACCGGACCCGGGCGGGACGGTTCCCGAGACCGCAATGGTTATGGCTGCGGGTATCGGCAAGCGCATGCGGCCGCTGACCGCGACGCGGCCCAAGCCGTTGATTCAGGTCGCGGGACAGCCCTTGCTCGATCACGTATTCGACCGCCTGCGTGCGGCGGGGATCAAGCGCGCGGTGGTCAACGTCCATTATCTCGCCGACGCGCTCGAAGCGCATCTCAAGAATCGTGTGAAGGGTATCGACGTCGTCATTTCCGACGAGCGCGATCAGTTGATGGAAACCGGCGGCGGGATCGTGAAGGCGCGCGAGTTGATCGGCGACAAGCCGTTCGTTGTCGCCAATGCCGACAATCTGTGGGTCGATGGACCGGCCGATACGATTAAGCTGCTTGCGTCGCGCTGGGATGACGATGCGATGGACGCGCTGTTGCTGGTGGTTCCGCTGGCGCGCGCGCACAATCATGGCGGACTCGGCGACTTCCACCTCGACGCCAATGGCCGCATCACGGGGCGCCGCAAGCCAGGCAGGGTGGCGCCGTTCGTTTATACCGGCGTCCAGATCCTGTCGCCGAGGGTGATCCACGATTGGCCGGAAGGGCCCTTCTCAACCAATATATTCTGGAACCGCGCGATCGAAGCGGGCCGCGCTTATGGTTTCGTCCACCAGGGGTTGTGGTTCGACGTCGGCACGCCGCCGGCGATTGCCAAGACGGAAGCGCTCCTGATCGATGCTTAGGGGCCAAACTCATGGCCGCCAAAGGCCGTGATCGGGCGCAGCTTTTTGCTGGCTAGGAGCGCGGCGCAGCGCGGGCCAGCTGGCCCACGCAAGCAAGCGACGCCGTCCAGCGAAAAGCTGCGCCCGACCCCTGTGGGGCGGGCGAAATCCGCTGCAGCGCGTCGTCGCTCGTCGGTCACGATGCGCTTCGGCATCGCTCCTTCCTCGCTTCTAGCTCTGCAGCGGATTTCGCTCCGTCACGGCCCTTGGCGGCCATGAGTTTGGCCCCACAGCGCGGCCTCGCGCTTTATACGATTCCAGCGCAGCGTGCTTTTGCCGATGCGCTAGTTGCCGGGCTGATGAAGCGGTTCGGCGACGATCCGATGCGGCTCGCGCGCGGAGTCGTGTTGCTGCCGAACAATCGCGGGCGGCGTGCCGTACAGGACGCATTCGTCCGCGCTAGCGGCGGCGGCCTGTTGCTGCCACGGCTGGTGACGATCGGCGACCCCGCGCTCGACGAGGCGGCCGGGGCGATGCTTGATCCGGCTGACGATCTCGAGCTGTTACCGCCACCGGTCGATCCGCTGGCGCGGCGGATGGTCCTGGCCAGATTGGTCAGCGAGGAGCGCGCGCGACAGGGTGAGCCGGTTGCCGCCGACGAAGCGGTGCGTCTGGCCGGCGCTCTGGCACGAACGCTCGACCAATTGCTGGTCGAGGAAGTCGCGGCGGCGAAACTTGCCGAGCTCGACGTCGGGCGCGAATTGACCAGCCATTGGGAGCGCGCACTCGACCTGTTCCGCATCGTCATCGACCGCTGGCCGGCGGAATTGGCTCGGATGGAGGCGATGGACGCGGCGGCGCGGCGTGCGATCATGCTGCGCCGGTTGGCGGTGCGCTGGAAGGAGACGCCGCCGGCGGGTTTCGTCTGCGCGGCGGGAATCACCGACCCGGCGCCGGCAGTGGCCGCCTTGTTGCGGCGTGTCGCCGAGCTCGACCAGGGATTGGTCGTCTTCCAGGATCTCGCCATCGCGATGCCGGCCGAGGAATGGGACGCGCTTGGGCCGCACGAGCCGGATGCCAGCGGGTTCAAGGCGCGATCGATCGAAACCCATCCGCAATTCCAGTTGAAGCTGCTGCTCGAACGGATGAGCGCAGGGCGCGGTGAAGTGCGGACCTGGCGCGAGGGCAGCGATCACGACGCATCCGTCGCGCGTGGCAAGGCGATCGCCAATGCTTTTGCTCCCGCCGAATTCACCGGCAAGTGGACCGATCTGGAGGCGCCCGACCGGCGATTGACCGGGATTCGTGCGGTCGAACTGGCGACCCCCGCCGACGAAGCACAGGCGATCGCGCTGGCATTGCGCGGCGCGTTGGAAGTCGAGGGGCGTACCGCTGCCCTGGTCACGCCCGACCGCGCGTTGGCGGAGCGCGTCGCGGCGCATTGTGCGCGCTGGGGGATCGATGTCGACGATACCGCCGGCCGCCCGCTCGCGACGCGTGCGCCCGGCACGTTGTTGACGATGATGGCGGAGGCGGCGGCGCAGGACTTTGCGCCGCTGGCGCTGCTGGCGCTGCTCAAGCACCCGCTCGTCCAGAGCGGGGAACCGCGGACCTTGTGGCTCGATGGCGTGCGCGCGCTCGACCGCGCCCTGCGTGGGCCGCGCCCGGCACCCGGGCTGGCCGGCATCGACGCGCATCTGCTCGACGGTGACGAGCGCGAGGCGCCGATTCGCGCGGCGGCGCGGCAGGTCTGGCCGGAAATGCGCGGCTTACTCGAACCCCTGGCGCGCTCCTTCGGCAATGGCGCGCAACCGCTGGCTGCAATGATCGCTACGCTGCTAGAGACCGCGGAGGCCCTTTGCGGTTTCGCGGTCTGGGCGGGGCCGGCGGGGCGCGCCGCGGCCGAATTGCTCGCCGATCTCGAACTGCGCGCAGCGGATGGGCCGCCCCTGGTCGATCCGGCCAGCGTCGCGCCGCTGCTGGGCACCTTGATGGAGGAAGTCGCGATTCGTCCTCCGCAGGGCGGGCATCCGCGGCTGGCGATCTATGGCCTGATCGAGGCGCGCCTTCAGACCGCCGACCTGACGATCCTCGGCAGTTTGAACGAGGGTACCTGGCCGGCGATCGCCGCCCCCGATCCTTGGCTGGCGCCGCGCATCCGCACCGAACTGGGGTTGCCGGGGCTCGATCGCGGCATCGGCGTCGCGGCGCATGATTTCGCCAATGCCCTGGGCGCGCCCGAAGTGCTGATCACACGCGCGCGCCGCGACGGGCGATCACCAACCCTGGCGTCGCGCTTCTGGCTGCGGCTCGAAGCGCTGGCGGGGGATCGCTTCGTTCGCGATCCCGATCTCGCTTCATGGGCAGCGACGATCGACAATCCGGGCATGCACGAGCCGGCGTCGCGGCCCGAGCCGTCACCCGCGGTCGAGGATCGGCCGCGCCAGATCTCGGTGACCGAGGTCGATCGGCTCAAGGCCGACCCCTATGCCTTTTACGCACGGCGGATGCTGCGGCTGGGGGCGATCGATCCGGTCGACGCCGAACCAAGCCCTGCCTGGCGCGGCAATCAGGTTCACGCGATCCTGGAAAGCTGGTTCCGCGAGGATGGCGCCAATCCCGAAACCTTGCGCCCACGAGCAGAGGCCTTGCTGGGCGATGTGCGCACGCATCCGATGATCCGGGCATTATGGGGGCCGCGCCTGATCGAAGCGGTCGACTGGATCGCGCGCGAAGTGTCCGATCGCGCCGGCGAACGGAGCATTCTTGCGGTCGAGGGCAAGGGCATTTTGCAGTTGGCCGGAGTCGAACTGTCGGGTCGGTTCGACCGGATCGACCGGCTCAACGATGGCGGGCTGGTGGTGGTCGACTACAAGACCGGACAGCCGCCCTCGACTGCGGCGGTGCGCGCGGGCTTCAGCCTGCAACTCGGCTTGCTCGGCATGATCGCCGAGGCGGGCAAGTTCGCCGGCGTCGCGGGCAAGGCCGAGGGCTTCGAATATTGGTCGCTTGCGCGCAATCGCGCCGGCGGTTTCGGTTATGTCGATTCACCCTGCGACCCGAAGAAGAAGGACCCGATCCCGGCCGACGAATTCGTTGCCGAGGCGCGGCGCAATTTCACCGAGGCGGCGGACGTGTGGTTGACCGGCGGGGCGCCGTTCACCGCTAAGCTGAAGCCTGAATATGCGCCGTTTGGCGATTACGACCAATTGATGCGCCGCCACGAATGGTATGGCCGTGAGCAGCGCTGACTCGATCCTCCCGCGGCTCGTCGACGAGCAGGCGCGCGCCAGCGACCCGTCGGCGCATGTCTGGCTCGCGGCGTCGGCGGGAACGGGCAAGACGCAGGTGCTGGCGGCGCGCGTCTATCGTCTGTTGCTCGGCGGGACCGATCCCGGCGCGATCCTCTGTCTGACCTTCACCAAGGCAGGTGCCGCGGAAATGGCAGGGCGGATCAACCAGCGCCTGGCGCGTTGGGTGCGGGCGTCCGAGACCGACATTCGCGCCGATCTCGCCTCGCTAGGCGAGCGCGCCACCCCGGCGCTGATCGCGCGGGCGCGAACCTTGTTCGCCAAGGTGCTCGACGCGCCGGGTGGGGGGCTGCGCATCCAGACGATCCATGGCTTCTGCCAGTCGCTGCTTGCTGCCTTTCCCGTCGAAGCGGGACTGACGCCAGGGTTCCGGCCGCTCGAGGCGCGCGAGGAATCGGCGCTGGCGCGCGAGACGCTGGCGCAATTGCTGGTCGAGGCCGAGCGCGAGGGGCGCGACGGTGCCGTACGGGCGGTCGGCGCGCTGAGCCTGCGACTCGGCGAAGAGGGCGCGGAGGCTTTCCTACGTGCCTGTGCGCGTGCCCCGGCGGCGATGGCGGCGCTGCCGATGGGTGAAGGGGTCGGTCCATATGTCCGCCGTGCCCTGATCGGAGTCGACGATGTCGAGGCGGCAATCGCTGACGGCTGCGCTCAACTGGACGACGACCTGCTCGGAAGGTTGCGCGACTGCAATCGGGCGTGGGGCACCAAGAGTGGGCTGGCTCGGGCCGACATCGTCGAGGAGTGGTTGACGAGAAGCCCCGAGCAGCGGACCGCGACGCTCGACGAATTGCACGGCGTCTGGGCGCGGCAGGACGGCGAATTGCGCTCGTTCGCCAAAGGGCAGGCACCGCAGGACGAGGATTATGCGCCGACCGCGGCCGATTGCCACGCGCAGGTTTCCCGCCTGATCCAGATGCGCCATCTGGCGGACTATGCCGACCTGCTGGCGGCTGGGCTCACTATCGGGCGCGATTATGCCTTCGCCTATCGCGCTGCCAAGCGCCGGATCGGCGCGGTCGATTTCGACGATCTGATCGACGCGGCGGTCGCGCTGCTGCGCCAAGACGGGATGGGAGACTGGGTTCGTTTCAAGCTCGACCGAGCGACCGATCATGTCCTGATCGACGAGGCGCAGGATACCAATCTGCGCCAATGGGAAATCGTCGACGCGATCGCGAGCGACTTCTTTTCCGGCCTGGGAGCTCGGGGCGAACGGCGGCGGACGCTGTTCACGGTCGGCGACTATAAGCAGGCGATCTTTGGCTTCCAGGGTACCGATCCGCTCAATTTCCGCTGGGCGGAACGGCATTTCCGTGACCTCGCCGAGGTGACGAGCGACATCGGAGAGATCGAGCCGACGCCATTCGAGCAGCTCGCATTGACCTCCTCGTTCCGCTCGACCCAGCCGATCCTCGATTTCGTCGACGCCGCGATCGGTGTGCTGCCCGGCGGTGGCTTGGGGGTGGACGACAACCAGCGGCATGCGAGCAAGGTCGAGGGCCCGGGCCAGGTCAATTTGTGGGCACCGACTCTCGCGGGCGAAGAGGATGAGGGCGAGGAAGGCTGGGTCACCGATGCGGTGCGCGCCCACGCGACGCGGATCGCCGCCCAGGTCAAGGCGTGGCTCGATCCGAACGATCCGCTGATCCTGGAGAGCAAGGGCCGCCCACTTCGCCCCGAAGACATCATGATCCTGGTCAAGCGCCGCGGCGAGCTAGCCTCGCTGATCGTCGCACGGCTTTATGCCGAGGGCGTGCCGGTCGCGGGAGTCGACCGTCTGCGGCTGACCGCGCCGCTCGCGGTACAGGATTTGCTCGCCGCGATCCGCTTCGTATTGCAGCCGCAAGACGACCTCGCGCTGGCCAGCTTGCTGGTCTCGCCGCTGATTGGCTGGAGCCAGGACGAGCTGATGCGCGCGGCCATGAAGCGCCGCGGCGGATTATGGACTCACCTCCAGGCCACACAATCTGCCGAGCGGATCGCGCCGCTCGCCGCAATGCTGCGGCGCGCGGATTTCACCACGCCCTACGTCTTCCTCGAGGAGATGCTTACGGGGCCGTTAGATGGGCGCCGCAAGCTGATCCGGCGGCTGGGGCAAGAAGCACGCGATCCGATCGACGAACTGCTCAATGCTGCACTGGAGTTCGAGCGCGTCGCGATCCCGTCGCTGCAGCGCTTCCTCGACTGGTTCGATCGCGGCGATGTCGAGATCGTCCGCGATCCGTCGCAGCCGCTCGACGCCGTCCGGGTGATGACTGCGCATGGCGCCAAGGGGTTGCAGGCGCCGCTGGTGATCCTTGCCGACGCCACCGCCGATCCCGAGGCACGGCCACGCTCGACACTCGACTGGCAGGCCGATCAGGACACCAAGCTGCCGGTGTTCCGCCCGCGCAAGGAGCAACGGTCGGGCGTTTTGGCCGAGGCGATCACGACCGCCGACGCCCGCGAACTCGCCGAGCATTGGCGATTATTCTATGTCGCCGCGACGCGCGCCGAAGAGAGACTGGAGATAGCGGGTTCGTTGGGACCGCGATCAAAAGGCGTGCCGTCCGAAAATAGCTGGTATGCGGCAGCGGAAGCGGCACTCTCGGCGCTTGGTGCGGCGGAACGCGAGGAGGGGCCACGGCGCTCGTTCGCCGGCCACGATCCTCAGCCGCCGGTCAGGACGCGGCCGTCGCGCGCCGCTGAGACGCATATCGTCGCTTTGCCCGATTGGGCGTTCCAGCCTGCTCCTATCGAGGCGCGGCCGCCACGGCCGCTCGCGCCCTCCTCGGTCGGCGAGGACGATGTGTCCGACCCGCCGCCCTCGGCGGCGATGCGGACGGCAGCCGAACGCGGCAGGCTGATCCATGCCTTGTTCGAGCGATTGCCTGCCTTGCCGCGTGATCGCCGCGCAACGGCCGCCGATCGCTGGCTGGCGGCGGTCGGGCAGGTCGCCGACGAGTCCATGCGGAGCGAATTGATCGCGACCGTGATGGCGGTGCTCGACGACCCTGCGCATGGCGATCTGTTCGGCACGAATTCGCTTGGCGAGGCGCCGATCTCCGCAGTCGTGCCCGGCGGATATGTTATCGCGGGAACCGTCGACCGGCTGCTGGTCGAGCCGGACCGCGTCCGCGTGATCGATTTCAAGACAGGCCGCCGCGTGCCGCTCGGGCTCGACGAAGTGCCGGTCTTCCATCTGCGCCAGATGGCGGCTTATGCTGAGGCCCTGCGCGTGATTTTTCCCGGACGGCGGATAGAGGCCGCATTGCTCTACACGGCGGCGGCCCGTCTTTTCGATTTGCCGGAGGCGGTGCTCGCCCCTCACAAGCCGGGCTTTGCCGCGATGGAGCAAAGCTAGGGTCAGACCCGTTGAGCAAGCGCATCGCTGCGCCTACATTCGGCTGCAAAGGAGATTCCCCATGGCGACCAAAAAGATCACCGACGACAGCTTCCAGGCGGACGTGCTTAATTCCGACAAACCCGTGCTGGTCGATTTCTGGGCGGAGTGGTGCGGTCCGTGCAAGATGATCGGCCCGAGCCTCGAAGAGATTTCCGAAGAGCTGGGCGAGCAGGTGACGATCGCCAAGCTCAACATCGATGACCATCCTGACGCCCCGGCACGCTATGGCGTGCGCGGCATCCCGACCATGATCCTGTTCAAGGGCGGCAGCCCGGCAGCGACCAAGATCGGCGCCGAGCCGAAGGGCCGGATCAAGGCATGGCTCGAGGGCGAACTCGCTTGAGCTGAGGCAGCGTAACAATAAGGGGCCGTACTCTCTTGGGTGCGGCCCTTTTCTTTTGCCGTTCGCTCTCCCGCTTGCGGGCGAGGGGTGATGTCACGTCAGCGGGATCATCACCTGACTGGCGTAACCGGGCCGCGATTGCAGGCGACGGTACCAATCGGTGACGTTTGGCAGATCAGGCCGTTCGATGCCGAGCGTGAACCAGGTATGCGCATAGACGCCCATCGGCACGTCGCCGACACCGAAATCCTCGCCCGATAGCCAGGGCGTCTGGGCGAGATAGCGGTCGAGGATCGCCATTCGCTCACCGCAACGCTGCGCCGATCGCGCGACCGCAGCCATGTCGCGCTTGTCGGGCGCGACGCGCACGAGGTTGACGAAGGCGTCGAGCTGCACCGGTGCATAGCCGTTCTGCCACTCCATCCAGCGATCGCCGAGGGCGCGCAGTTGCGGTTCGTCGGGCCACCAGCGCACGCCGCCATGGCGCGCGGCGAGATAGCGGAGGATCGCGTTCGATTCCCACAGGATGAAGCCGTCATCGTCGATCGTCGGGATCAGGGCATTGGGATTCATTGCCAGATAGGCGTCACTCATCCCGAATTGCCCGCCTACGTCGTGGCGGACGTAGGAAATCCCCAGTTCCTCGGCGAACCAGGCGACCTTCTTGACGTTGTGCGAGTTGAGCCGGCCCCAGATCGTCAGCACGGTCGTCAGCTCCTGTAATCGGCGTTGATCGAGATGTAGCCATGCGTGAGATCGCAGGTCCACACCGTGGCTCGCCCGTCACCCAGGCCGAGATCGACACCGATGTCGATCTCCTTGCCCTTGAGATGCGCGGCGACCGGCGCCTCGTCATATCCTTCGACCGCGAGACCGTTCAGCGCGACCTGGGTCTCGCCGAAGCGGATCGCCACGCGGTCGCGCTCGGCGGGCTCGCCGGCCTTGCCCACCGCCATCACGACCCGCCCCCAATTGGCGTCCTCCCCGGCGATCGCGGTCTTGACCAAGGGCGAGTTGGCGATGCTCAGGGCGATGCGGTGCGCGCTGGCGTCGCTTTCGGCGCCGGTCACTTCGATCGCGATGAACTTGGTGGCGCCTTCGCCGTCACGCACGACAAGATGCGCGAGCTGGAGACAGAGGTCGTTGAGCGCCGCAGCGAAGGCATCGGCGCCGGGATCGTCGTCATGCGCGATCGCGACATTGCCGGCAGCGCCGGTCGCGAAGGCGAGGACGGTATCGCTGGTCGATGTGTCGCTATCGACCGTGATGCACGAGAAACTGCGCGTATTGGCGCGCGCGAGCGCTGCCTGCAGCCAGGCGGGATCGACCGCGGCGTCGGTGAAGATGAAGCCCAGCATCGTCGCCATGTCGGGCGCGATCATGCCCGATCCCTTGATGATCCCGACCAGGCTGACCGGCTTGCCGTCGACCACCGCGCGCGTCACCGCCGCCTTGGCGAACGTATCGGTGGTCATGATCGTCGCGGCCGCGTCTTCCCAGTCGCACGGCTCGGCGGTGAAGGCGGCGGCGAGCCCCGCTTCGGCCTTGTCGAGTGGCAAGGGCACCCCAATCACCCCGGTCGAGGCGACAAACACGTCCGACGGCTGACAGTCCAGATGGCGGGCGACACTGGCGACAAGTCCTTCGACCGCGTGGCGTCCGCGATCGCCGGTAAAGGCGTTCGAATTGCCGGCATTGACGACGAGCGCGCGAGCGCGGCCCAGGACCAATGCGGCGCGGCACCAATCGACTTCGGGCGACGCGCAGCGACTCTTCGTCAGCACGCCCGCGACGGCCGTGCCGGGCGCCAGCTCGACATAGGTCAGGTCGCAACGGTCCCAGGTCTTGTACTGCGCTTTCGCGACACGGCGCGTGATCCCGGCAATGTCGGGCAGATCGGGAAAGGCGGCGGGGGCGAGGGGAGAGCGGTCGGTCATGGCGGCTCTCATAGAGAGGTGCGCCGCACAGGCAAAGGCGGCGGTGACAAGTCGGGTCGGGTTGCTCTATCTTGGCGCCGACTGGGGAGAATAATATGCGTATTGCCGTCGTTTTGGCATTGGCCGCCTTCGCGTTTCCAGGCGCTGTTATGGCGCAGGATGATGACGAGCCAATTCCAACGACCAAGCCGATCGGCAATCCCGGCAGCTGGATTCCCCAGGACGGCTATCCGCCGGCAGCGCGCGCGTCGGGTGAGCAGGGTCGCGTCAGCTTCACTCTTTCGATCGACGACACCGGGCGGGTGACTGATTGCAAGGTCACCAAGAGTTCCGAATCGCCCTTGCTCGACGAGACGACGTGCAATTTCATGACCGCCAATGGCCGGTTCGAAGTGCCGCGCAACAAGAAGAACAAGCCGACGACGAGCAAGTGGAGCTCATCGATGATGTGGAAGCTGGAGAGCCCGCCGCCTCCGCCGGAGTCCAGTGGCGCGCCCTCGACGGCCGCTGTCACGCCGCAGCCGGGCAGCCCGGTAACTCCGCTCCAGAATCCGGGCAGTTGGGTCCGCGACGCCGAGGTTCCGGCATCGGCTAGGAAGGGGAGTGGGACCGTCTCTGTGCGCCTCGACGTGGCACCCAGCGGGATGGTTTCCGGTTGTACAATCATCAAGAGCGACGCGTCGCCCGCCCTTAATGCGGCTACGTGTGCGATGTTCACCCGCAACGGCCGGTTCAAGCCCGCCCGGGATGCATCCGGCAAGGCGATTGCTTCGACTTACACGGTACCCGGAATTCATTACACTTTTTGACAGGCAAACTACCGGCGCGGTTGGCGATTGTGAACGCGCGCGCCTTAACAAACCACGGTCCTGCAAGCTGGAAGCAAGACAGAGGTATTGAGAGTATTTGATAGACCTTTGGCTGACGCGACCCTATGTCACCGTCCGTCATAATCGATGAAGTAGCGCTCGCTTGAACCTGCTCCTGCTCCTGTCTGCCTTGTTGTCCGCCTTGAGCGGCACTGGTGGCGCACGTGCGGCGCAGGTGCCGACCACGCTTAGCAGCGCGGTGGTGGCGACGGCCGTCAAGGCGACTGCCGAAGTGCGGCGCCAGGTCGCGGCGCGACCGATCCAGGCGATTGCCGGGCCGGCCCATGCCGTGGTCCTGGCGTTACCCGTATTCGCGTTGTCGGACTCAGTCCCTGCCTTTGCGAGCCGCCGGCGCGAATAGCGCCCGCCCAGCCACATCCATTCGTAATCGTTCGGCGCGGCCCGTTGGGCTCGCGCGTACCCATATAACAGGAAATCATCATGCTCGGCGGACTCGCCAAATCCATTTTCGGGTCGTCCAACGACCGGTACGTCAAGTCACTCGGCGGCATCGTCAACAAGATCGCGAGCTTCGAGCCCGCGCTCCAGGCGATGGACGACGCGACGCTCGCCAACCAGACGGTGCTGTTCCGTGAGCGCCTGGCCAATGGCGAGAACCTCGACGACCTCTTGCCCGAAGCGTTCGCGACGGTGCGCGAAGCCGCCAAGCGCGTGCTCGGCCAGCGCCATTACGACGTTCAGATGGTCGGCGGCATCGTCCTCCATCGTGGCGAAATCGCCGAAATGCGGACGGGCGAGGGCAAGACGCTGGTGGCGACGCTGGCGGTGTACCTCAACGCGCTGCCGGGAACCGGCGTCCATGTCATCACGGTCAACGATTACCTGGCCAAGCGCGACGCCGAGTGGATGGGCCAAGTCTATACCTTCCTGGGGCTGACGGTCGGGGTCATCATTCCCAATTTGACCGATCACCAGCGCAAGGAGGCCTACGCGGCCGACATCACCTACGGCACCAACAACGAATTTGGCTTCGACTATCTGCGCGACAACATGAAGTATGAGCGTGACCAGATGGTCCAGCGCCCATTCGCCATGGCGATCGTCGACGAGGTCGATTCGGTGCTGATCGACGAGGCGCGCACCCCGCTGATCATTTCTGGCCCGACCGACGACAAATCTGAGCTCTACAAGAGCGTCGACGCCGTGGTGAAGCAACTCGCGCCCGATCTGTACGAGAAGGACGAGAAGCAGAAGTCGGTCACCCTGACCGAGGACGGCACCGAAACCGTCGAGCGGATGCTTGAAGCGGCAGGGTTGCTCGAAGGCACCAATCTCTACGATTTCGAGAATACCCAGGTGGTCCACCACCTGAACCAATCGCTGCGCGCGAACATGATGTTCAAGCGCGACATCGATTACATCGTGAAAGACGGCAAGGTCATCATCATCGACGAGTTCACCGGCCGCATGATGGACGGCCGGCGCTGGTCGGACGGCCTGCACCAGGCGGTCGAGGCCAAGGAAGGCGTCGATATCGAGCCCGAGAACCAGACGATGGCCTCGATCACCTTCCAGAATTATTTCCGCATGTATCCCAAGCTGGCGGGCATGACCGGCACCGCGGCGACCGAGGCGGCCGAATTCTACGACATCTACAAGATGAACGTCGTGTCGATCCCGACCAACGTGCCCGTGCAGCGCGTCGATGAGGAAGACACGTTCTACAAGGACACGCACGACAAGTTCCGCGGCATTGCCAAGGCGATCAAGGCCCATGCCGAAAAGGGCCAGCCGGTTCTGGTCGGCACCGTGTCGATCGAGAAGTCCGAAATGCTGTCCGAATTCCTCCACGAGGAAAAGGTCGAGCACAAGGTGCTGAACGCGCGCTATCACGAGATGGAAGCGCACATCGTCGCGCAGGCGGGCCGCAAGGGCGCGGTCACCATCGCGACCAACATGGCGGGCCGCGGCACCGACATCCAGTTGGGCGGCAACCTCGATTTCCGAGTCGAGGACGAATTGTCGGACATGCCCGAGGGACCGGAGCGCGACGCCGCGATCGAGCGCATCCGTCAGGAGATCGCGGTCGAAAAGCAGGAAGTGCTGGCGGCGGGCGGCTTGTTCGTGCTCGGCACCGAGCGCCACGAGAGCCGGCGCATCGACAATCAGCTCCGCGGCCGGTCGGGCCGCCAGGGCGACCCGGGCTTGTCGCGCTTCTACCTCAGCCTGGACGACGATCTGCTGCGCATCTTCGGGCCGAACACCCTGTTCGCCAAGATGATGCGGTCGAGCCTGGAGGATGGCGAGGCCTTGCCGCCGTCGCGCTGGATGTCGAAGGCGATCGAGACCGCGCAGAAAAAGGTCGAGGCGCGCAACTACGACATCCGCAAGCAGGTCGTCGAATATGACGACGTCATGAACGACCAGCGCAAGGTCATTTACGAGCAGCGCAACGACATCATGGATGCCGAAACGGTCGGTGACGTGGTGGTCGACATGCGGACCGAGACGATCAACACGATCGTCAGCGATCATTGCCCGCCCAATTCCTATCCCGAGCAATGGGATGTCGAGGGGATGAAGGTCAGGATCTCCGAAATGCTGGGGATCGAGCCGCCGATCGACGACTGGCTCAAGGAGGAAGCGGTCGATGTCGAGATGGTCGAGGAGCGGTTGAACGAGGCGGCGTCGGCATTGGTCGACGCCAAGGCGGCCGAGATCGAGCCCGAGACCTGGACCACGATCGAAAAGTCGATCCTGATCCAGAATCTCGATCATCACTGGAAGGAGCATCTCGCGACGCTCGATGCGTTGCGCCAGGTCATCCATTTGCGCGCTTATGCGCAGAAGACGCCGATCAACGAATATAAGCAGGAAGCGTTCGCACTGTTCGAGCGCATGCTGGGATCGATCCGCGAGGACGTGACCAAGGTGATGGCGACGGCCGAGTTCCGCTTCCAGCCGCCGCCGGAGCTTCCCGAACTGCCCGATTTCATCACCCAGCATTTCGACCCGTTCTCGGGCGATGACGACAGCGCCGATATCGATGGCGGGTCGCGCGGACTGGGCGATCTGGGTCTGCCGCCGTTATCGATCGTTCGGCCGGAACAGCCCGATTTGGGCGAGGACCCGAAGGATTGGGAAGGCAAGGTCAGCCGCAACGCGCCGTGCCCGTGCGGCTCGGGGCTCAAGTACAAGCATTGCCACGGTCAGATCGCGTAGTGGCGAGCTAAAGCCCTCTCCCGCTTGCGGGAGAGGGTTGGGTGAGGGTCTTCTTTCTTCTTCTAAGCGTGTACCGAGAGAAGAAGAAAGAAGACCCTCACCCTCCCGCCGCTTCGCGCCGGGGCCCTCCCTCTCCCGCAGGCGGGAGAGGGTAAGAGTAAATAAAAAGGCCGGGGATCGCTCCCCGGCCTTTTCGTTTCAGTCCAATCGGCTGGCCTATTTCGGCATGACGATCGTCGGCCCGATATTGGCGATCACCGACTTGGCGTCGAACGCGCGGACGTTGCCCGCCGGCTTGGGGCCCTTGCCCATCACGATCTCGGCAGTGGCCTCATACTTCTCGACCGTATTCACGTCGATGTTGCGGTCGAAGAAGGGATCGCCCCAGAACGGGTCCCAGCTCCGCCAGCCGAAGCCGCGGCCATAATAGCGCCAGCGCGGACCCCATAGGCCGCCGCCATAGGGGCCGCCAAAGTCGTTGACATAGGTCCGCGTCTTCTTGTCCGTATCGCGATCGGCCATGACGAAATAGTCATAGCCTTGCTGCTCAGTCAGTTCTGCGGCGCGGAACAGCAAATAGCGCTCGACCGTATCTCGCGCCGTCATGGTATTGCCCGAGAAGGTGACCTGGAAGCGGTTCGCCTCGATCTGGCGATCGCTATAGCCTTCGCGCGAGAAGCCGGAGCCGGTCGCCGGTCGGTAGGTGGTTTCGGTCATGCAGCCCGCGAGCATCAACGAGGTCGCGGCGACCGCACCCATCAAGGCAACGCGACGTAAGGAAGACGTCATTTTAAAATCTCCGTTCACCGGGAGGAAGCAACGCTCCATCCTATACCGCCCTCTTGGAACGCAGAATGAACGGATTTTGCTCCATACGCCAGAGGTGTAACGATCGACTGGTCGCATCTCGATCGGCCAATAGAGTCGAACGGCCGAAAAAGCGGGCAAAGCCACGTCACCGCAACGGAGCCTTGATCCTGCGCCAGTCCGCCATCGGGCAATGCATTGATCTCCTCATCGCGCCTGTTTAGGCGCGGCCAGCCGGCCGGCCCGGCAGAAGCGATCGGTGCCAAGTCGTGCAATGGTTCTTACGTCTCACCTGCGCCGCGATCGCGCTTGTCTCTCCCGCCGTGGGGAGAGCCGACGACAAGCCAGCGGCCGACTTACGCTATACGACCGATATCATGGGAGTGGCTGCGGGCGGCGAACGCCGCGGCGTGCGCTGGATGGGACGGCTCGACCTCGATCTCGATAGCGGCACCGATCTGTTCGGCGTGGCCGGTGCGCGTGCCCATGCCGATATATTCCTGCTCCATGGCGGCGGCTTTTCTGCGCGCGATGCCGGCGATGCCCAGGTCGTCAGCAACATCGATGCGCCGTACGCGATCCGTCCGTTCGAAGCCTGGGTCGCGGCGCCGCTGGGCGGGGGCGTCCGGGCCAAAGCCGGGCTGATCGACCTCAACAGCGAATTCGACGTGCAGTCGGTCGGCTCGCCGTTCCTCAACAGCTCGTTCGGTATCGCGCCGGATTATTCGCAATCCGGGTCGAATGGCCCGTCGATCTTTCCGGTGACGTCGCCGGGTCTGGTCGTCGCGATTGAACGGCCGCGCTGGACGCTGCGCACTGCCGTTTTCGACGCGGTGCCGGGCGATCCGAACCACCCGCATCGCACGCTTCCCGGTCCGCTCGGTCGCGGCGGGGCTCTGTTTGCGACTGAAGCGATGGTGAAGATCGGCGGCGGTGGCGAACTGCAGCTGGGCGGATGGTGTTACACCGACCGCTTCGCGCGGCTCGATGGCACTGGGCGGGGGCGAAGCGCCGGCGCCTATGTGCAATATGAGCAAACCCTCGCCGGCGACGAAAAGACGGGAGCACTTCGGGGCTGGCTCCGAGCAGGACGCGCGGCGGCCGAGGTCAATGACATCGGAGTGTATGTCGGCGGAGGATTTTCGTGGGGGACCGACGATCGCTCGTACGGGATTGCGGTCGCGCACGCGCGGTTGGGGAACCCGGCGCTACGGACGTTCGCCGCCGCGTTCACGCCGAGACGGCGCGCGGAGACCGCGATTGAAGTGACCGCGACGCGTCGGCTGACCAAATGGCTGCAGGTACAACCCGACGTGCAATATGTCCGCCATCCGAGTTGGGGCGCGGCCGCGGATGCGCTGGTTTTGGGGTTGCGCCTGCGTTTCGCGGTCAAGTGAACCGTTCGGAAGCTCCGGGTGTCGCCCAACACGCGGGCGGTGTCGGTCAGCGCCGCTCGGCGCGCGCCGCGATGTGCCGCGCCTCGGCCAATTGCCAGCACAATAATGTCGGCAGGCCGATCGCCACGTCCCGCGCGCGCTTGGCGAGCGATAGCGCGAGCGCGCTTTCCGGCGGCAGGCCGAACAGGGGCGCGGCCAGCGCATAGGCGACCTCCTGCACGCCGAGCGCGCCAGGTATGAAGAAGGCGACGCTGCGCAGCGTGAAAATCAGGCTTTCGAGCGACAGCACGGCCCATAGCGAGATCGGCACGCCCATCAGGCGAAGCGCCAGCCAGCCGCCCAGACCGCTCGCTACCCAGGCGGCAAGGTTGAAGCCGAACGCGGCCGCCACCCGGTCGCGTCGCGTATAGATACGCGCAAGCTCGGCGCGAACGTCGCTGAAGGCGCCTTGCGATCCGGGTATGAAGCGCTCTCCGATGCGCCCGGTGAGGTCGAGTGCAGATCGTTGCGCGACGAAAAAGAACAGGATGATCCCGATCATGATCGCGGTGCCGCCGAGAATAGCGGGGCGGAGCGAAACCGCCGCGCCATCGCCGATCAGCAGCGACGCCATCAGCGCCAGCCCGAACAGGGTATAGACCAATTGCGCCGCCATCTCGGTCGTCAGGTCGACTACCAGTGAACCATAGATGCGCGGGGTGGGGATGCCGGTGACCGAAAGCGACCGGGCGGCGACCACCATTCCGCCGAGCTGCGAGAATGGCAGCAGGTCCGACACCGCTTCGCGCACCATTCTCGCCCAGGTGAAACGGCCGATCCGCGCATTCCCCTCGCCGGGTGCGGCGGCAAGCCACGCGGCGCCGAGCAAAACGAACGTCCCGAGCGACCAGGCGCACAGCAACAGGAATCCGCCCAGGCCGATCCGGCGCGCCACGGCCGCGACATCGGCAAAGCCGGTGGCGCCGAAGGTCCAGATCGCGACAGCCAGTCCCGCGACGGTGGCCAGCAGCAAGCCGGCGCTGGCGGAAATCTTCAGGCGGTGTCTCCCGCCGGCTTGGGCGCGCGGATGAACTTCAGCGCGAGGCGGATCATCGCCGGCACGAAGCGCGGACGGATCAACCGCGAGTCGTAATTCGCGAGCCGCCGGTCATTCTCCGACAGGCAGATCCGCGCGAGCTCGGGAAAGGTCACCTCGACGCCCAGCTCCTTCGAGCCGTTGAGTGTGAAGTTGTTCTCCTGCGCCTTGCTATTGTCCCCCATGCCCTTGGCCATATCGATCCGTTCCCAGATCAGGAAGAGCCAAACGACGATGACCTTGGCCTCGAAATAGGGGCGGCGCCACCACGGCATGTTGCGGCGCCACCAGGCGACCCAGTTGACGAAGAACAGGATGTGCCTGCCTTCCTCGCGCATCACCGGCTCGAACGTGTCGATCAGCTCGGGCGGGAAGAAGCCGGTATCCTTGGCGAGCTTGAACAGCCCGAAGCCGAAGAAGCTGTCGATACATTCCGAATAGCCCGATCGCATGAATGCCCATTCCGCATCCTTGGGCTTGCGGTAATCCGGCTCGGGCTGCAGCTCGATGCCGTACGACTGGACCATATCGGCGAGCACGACCTTGTGCCGGCGCTCCTCGAACGCGTCCATCTCGACCGCGGATTTGAGCAGCGGATCCTTGACCGTCTCGCTGAACGTCTTGACGAACAGTCCCGTGCGTCCCTCCGTCTGCACCGCCATGTCCCAGATCGACAGCGAGACGATCTTCGCGCGTGTCTCCGGTTCGAGCTCGGGCCAGTCGATCAGCGCGGGGCGATAGGGATCGTGCGTGTCCAGGATCATCCGGCTGAACAGCATCAGATGCTCGGGAGAGCCGAGCCGCACCGGACCGGTGGGCAGCGGCGCTTGTGTGTCGAACTCCCCCCAATCGGGCACGAGGTTCATGGACGTTTCCTCAGACGAAATCGGTGAAGCGGCCGAGCGCGATGCTGTCGCGCGTAATAACGGCCTTCGCAAGCGGATCGATCAGCGCGGCCAGTTCGCCGCGATAGTCGTAGCCGGACGCAGCGCCGCGATAGGAGCCGGTCGCGGGATGGGTGTAGATCTCAGTCAGTCCATCGGGAAGCCGCTCCAGCAGACCGTTCATGCGCTCAGCGGTCATCGCGCCCGACCAAGCGAGCCCGAACACCTGGTCGGGGACGACCATCCCGGCGCGGCGCATCCGTGCGCGAACGAGGCGAGCCCATGCCGTCTCGATACGCGGTCCGGTATTGGTGCCGTCGATCGCTCGCAACGGACCGCGCGGTTCGACGGGAGCACGAGCCGACCGCATGCCGTGACGCCGCCCGGCTTTCAGGATCGCGCCAGCAATGGTCGGGTGAAGATGGAAATGCTTGTGCGCGTTGACATGGTCGAGCGGCAGGCCGGTCGCGGCGAAGGCGGCGAATTGCGCGTCGACCTCCGCCGCGAGCTGTCGGCGAGCCGCGGGGGAAGTAAAAATCATGACGCCGGCGCGCGCCATGTCGGTGCGGAACATCCCGTCGGTATCGACCAGCGCCGGAATCCGTTCGGGCGGCAGGACGGGGCGCCCCTCCACCAGCACGACGTGCAGTCCGACGCCGAGCGCCGGCATGGCGCGGGCGCGTGCCAATGCGTCCTCCACGGCGTCTCCGGCCACCATCAGCGATGCCGCGGTCAGGATGCCGTTGCGGTGCGCCTGTTCGACCGCCTCGTTGACCTCGACCGAGGCGCCGAAGTCGTCGGCTGTGATGATCAGCCGCTTCACGTCGGTTATGCGGCTTCCTTGCGGCGGCGCAGGAAGTCGAAGAATTCGACGCCTTCGCGCAGGCGGCGCTTCATCATGTCGAAGTCGCGCACCATTTCCCACACGATCGAGCCGATCTTGGACGGCCGGAAGTAGAAGCGCTTGTAGAATTCCTCGACCTTGTCGAAAATCACGGTCGACGGCAGGTGCGGATAACTCAGCTGCGCGATCTGGTTGCCGCCATCGGTCAGCAGATGATCGGTGCCGTCGAACCAGCCATTCTCGGTCGCCTGCTTGAACAGGAAAGTGCCCGGATAGGGCGCGGCGAGCGATACCTGGATGGTGTGCGGGTTGATTTCCTTGGCGTAGTTGATCGTCTCTTCGATCGTCTCCTCGGTTTCGCCCGGGAGGCCGAGGATGAAGGTGCCGTGGATCACGATGCCCAGTTCGTGGCAGTCCTTGGTGAATTGCCGCGCGACGTCGGTGCGCAGGCCCTTCTTGATATTGTGCAGGATCTGCTGGTTGCCGCTCTCATAGCCGACCAGCAGCAGCCGGCAGCCGCCGGCCTTCATCGCTTCGAGCGTCTTCCTCGGCACATTGGCCTTGGCGTTGCAGCTCCACGAGACACGGAAACCAGGCTTGCCGAAGCCGAGTTCGCCGAGCGCCCGCGACAGCTCCTCGATCCGCGGCGCGTTGTCGGTCAGCGTGTCGTCGTCGAAGAAGATCTCCTTCACCTCGGGCATTGCCTCCAGGACGTATTTCACTTCCTCGATGACATGGCCGATCGACCGCGTGCGGTAATTGTGCCCGCCGACCGTCTGCGGCCATAGGCAGAAGGTGCAGCGGCTCTTGCAGCCGCGGCCGGTGTAGAACGACACGTACGGGTGCTTCAGATAGCCGCCGAAATACTTCTCGATCTGGAGGTCGCGCTTGTAGATCGGCGAGACGAACGGCAGCGAATCCATGTCCTCGATCACCGCGCGATCCTTGTTGTGCACGATCGAGCCGTCGGCATCGCGATACGAGATGCCATGGACCTCGCTGAGCGGCATGCCCTTGGCGATATCGAGGATGGTGAAGTCGAATTCGTTGCGGCAAACGAAGTCTACCGCAGTCGATGCTTCCAACGATTTCTGCGTCTCGACCGCGACTTTGGCGCCGATCAGGCCGATCAGGGCCTTGGGATTGCGTGCGCGGATCAGCTCGGCGGTGTGGACGTCCTGGCGAAAGGACGGCGTCGAGGTGTGCAGGATGATAAGGTCCTTGTCGTCGACCTCGTGCTTGATGTCGTCCCAGCTGAGATCATGCGCCGGCGCGTCGATCAGCTTCGACCCTTCGATCAGCGCCGCGGGCTGGGCGAGCCAGGTGGGATACCAGAAGGAGCGCACCTCACGCTTCATCTGGTACCGAGCTCCCGCGCCTCCGTCATAACCGTCGAACGAAGGGGCCTGAAGAAACAGCGAGCGCATCATCGGAAAGGTAACTCCGGTTCGGCCGAGATCCGGCCACGTTGTGCCATTCTAAGTGTTGCACCGCGCCAATCAACCGATCGCACCGACAAGCTGGCAATAAACACCGAAAAAGCGAGGCAATCGCACAACGGCAGAATCCATAACGGCGCGGTCCGTGCGCCGCCACGCTGGTCCGCTACGATGGCGGCCGAAAGGCGGGCAAGCAAAGCGAGCCCGGCGATCGCGAGGCCCGGCAGCGGTTGAAGCGGGATCGCGAGGAGCGCAAGCGGCAGCGGCATGGCGATCACGCTAGTCAGATAAGCGGCTGGCGCAACATTTCGGACCGTCGCGCCCCAGCGTAGTTCGTGCCGCCAAAACTCCCCGAAACTAGCTTCCGTCGAGGCATGAGTGACCAGCATTGGCGGCATTCTGACCTCGAGTCCCAATGCCGCAACTGCCTCGCCGATCGCGTAGTCATCCGCCAGCACGTCGGCAAAGGCGGCGAAGCCGCCGATCGCGGCCATGGTCTCGAGCCGCATCGCGATGGTCGATCCCATACATGGCCGCGCCAGACCGTACATCGCTCCGAACACCACGCCTGGCAGGAACTGCCAGCTGAGCCCGGCGGCGACCATCTCCGACCAGAAACCGGCATCACCGCGGCCGTTATAGGCGATCGTCACTGCGCCCGTCTTGGGCGTGTCGAGCGTGGCAAGCAGGCGCGATAGATAGTCGGACCTGACCACCATGTCGCTGTCGCTCAGCACCACGATCTCGTGTGCGATATGCGGCTCGAGGTTGATCAGATTGGCGATCTTGCCATTGGCACCATGCGGCGTCGGATCGACTATCAGGTCGATCCGCGCCTTGGGAAAACGCGCGCGCAGCATTTCAATCACGGCAATCGCGGGATCGTCAGGGCGTTGAACCCCGCATAGCAATTGGACCGGTCCGCCATGATCCTGCGCCAGGAATGTTGCCAGATTGTCGGCCAGGCGCGGTTCGGCACCATATAGGGGCTTCAGGATCGTGACGGCATCGTTGCGGCGCCCTGCCGCGGCACGCGGCGACAGGAAGGAATGCAGCGTAATCGCAGCCGCGACCATATAGGCCGAGCCGATCAGGCTCAGCACCAGCATTCCCCATGCCAGGCCAGCAAGGATCGCGATCTGAATGCCTCCCATTTACTGCTCTCTATCCTGCGACGCGGGTCCTGTGTAGAGCGCGCGCGTGGGTCCTTCCGACGCATCATCTTCACTTGTCCTCGTGACCGGCGTTTCCGGTTTTGTCGGCTCGGCCGTGGCGCGCGCGCTGGCGGAGCGCGGCGCGCGGGTGCGCGGCCTCGTCCGCCAATCGAGCCCGCGCGCTAATCTCACCGATTTTCCGGGCGACCTCGTCGAGGGCGATCTGCGCGATCCCGAGGCAGTCACGCGGGCGATGAGCGGGATGCGTTACCTCTTCCACGTTGCCGCCGATTATCGCCTCTGGGCACCCGATCCCGAGGAGATCGTCCGCAACAACGCGACGACAACGCGGATCGTGATGGAAGCTGCGCTCGCCGCCCGGGTCGAGCGTATCGTCTATACGTCGAGCGTCGCCACGTTGAAGCCGCGCGACGGCGAGCCCGCCGACGAAGGCCGCGCGGCGGCACCGGACCAGGTGGTAGGGGCCTATAAGCGGAGCAAGGTTGTGGCCGAGCGGCTGGTCGAGGCGATGGTCGCCGAACGCGGCCTGCCCGCAGTGATCGTCCAGCCGTCCACGCCGATCGGCCCGCGCGACGTCAGGCCCACGCCGACGGGGCGTATCATCGTCGAAGCGGCGAACGGCAGGATGCCGGCTTTTGTCGATTCGGGACTCAATCTCGTCCATGTCGACGACGTCGCCGCCGGCCATTTGCTCGCGTACGACAAGGGGAGGATCGGCACGCGCTACATCCTGGGCGGACAGGACGTGATGCTGGGCGACATGCTCGCCGAAATCGCCGCGATCGTCGGTCGCAAGCCGCCAATGATCCGTATCCCACGAGCGCCGCTCTTCCCGTTTGCCTGGGTGAACGAGCAGGTTGCGCGGGTTACCGGGGGTGATCCGTTCCTCAACGTCGACTCGCTTCGGATGGCGAAGCACCGCATGTTCTTCACCTCGGCCAAAGCGGAGGCCGAACTCGGCTATCGCGCGCGGCCTCATCGCGAAGCGCTGGCCGATGCAATCGCCTGGTTTCGCGATGCGGGAATGGTGCGGTGATCGGGACGGTCGTCGCCGGACTGTCGCTGGCGATCTGGCTTGTGCTGATCTTTGCCCGGCATGGCTTCTGGTTGGCGCGCGAACGCGATACGCGCGATGTGCCCGCCGACCCCAAGCACTGGCCCGACGTGGTGGCAGTGGTGCCGGCCCGCGATGAGGCCGATGTAATCGCGCGTTCGATCGGCAGCCTTGCCGCACAGGATTATCCCGGGCGTTTCCGCATCATCCTGATGGACGATTCGTCGAGCGACGGTACCGCCGACATCGCGCGCGGGCTGGGGGTCGAGCGGATTGAGGTCGTCCGTGGCCTGCCGCTCGCGCCCGGCTGGACCGGAAAATTATGGGCGGTCTCGCAAGGTATCGAGCGCGCCGGGAGCGCACCAACCTGGCTGTGGCTCACCGATGCCGATATCGAACATGCGCCGGATACGTTGCGCACGCTCGTCGCGCGGGGGGAGGCGAGCGGACTCGCGTTGGTCAGCCTGATGGCCAAGCTCCGGGCCGACAGTTTCGCCGAGCGGATGCTGATCCCCGCCTTCGTCTTCTTCTTCCAGATGCTCTATCCCTTTGCCCTGGTGAATCGACCCACAGGCCTCGGTGGCGCGGCCGGCGGGTGCATGCTGGTGCGGCGCGAAGCGCTGGCGGCTGCGGGCGGCATCGCCGCGATTCGTGGTGCATTGATCGACGATTGCGCGCTTGGAGCCTTGCTCAAGCGGCAGGGGCGCATCTGGCTCGGCCTGACCGACCGGTCGCGGAGCATCCGGCCGTATGACGGATTCGGCGTGGTGGCGGCGATGATCTCGCGCTCGGCTTATGCTCAGTTGCGCTATTCGCCATTGCTGCTTGCCGGCACGCTGCTGGGATTGGCACTCGTATATGCCGCGCCGCCGTTGCTCGCGCTTTTCGGCCACGGCGCGGCGCGGTTCGCGGGGATTGCCGCCTGGGCGCTGATGGCGATCGCGTTTCAGCCGATGCTGGCTTTCTATCGCCGCTCGCCGCTCTGGGGCGTGGCATTGCCGTTGATCGCGGCTTTCTACGCCGCATGCACCTTGCTATCGGCCTGGCAGCACATGCGCGGTCGTGGCGGCATGTGGAAAGGTCGGGCGCAGGCAGCGGCGGGGCGATGACAGAAGTAACCGACCTTGCTTCGGGCAAGGGTCACACCGACGAGAATTTCCCGGTGGCGAGCTTCCTGCTCCGCCCCGAGCATCGCGCGCCGGTCATGGCCTATTATCGCTTCGCTCGTGCCGCGGACGACATTTCCGACAATGCGCAGGCTTCGCCCGAGACCAAGCTCGAATTGCTCGCGCAGATGCGGGCCGGCCTCGACGGAAAGGGGGCGCCGGAGGCGATGGCGCTGGCCGCAGTGATGGCCGCACGCCGGATCGATCCGGTTCATGCACATGACTTGCTCGACGCGTTCGTCCGCGACGTGACGGTCACCCGCTATCGCGACTGGAAAGAGCTGATCGGCTATTGTCGGCTCTCGGCGATGCCGGTCGGGCGCTATGTCCTCGATGTTCACGGGGAAAGCCGCGAAACTTGGCCGGCCAACGATGCTTTGTGCGCGGCCCTGCAGATCATCAATCACCTCCAGGACTGCGCCGAGGATTATCGAGAGCTCGACCGCGTTTATATCCCGCTCGATACCGGCCTGCGTGTCGAGGATCTTGGCGGAGAGCGCTCCACGCCCGCATTGCGGGCGATCCTGACCGATCTGGTCGGGCGGACGCGGCAGCTGCTCGACTCGTCGGCCGGTTTCGCCGAGCAGATCCGCGACCGGCGGCTGGCGGCGGAAGTGGCGGCGATCCACCGGCTGGCGCTGAGCCTGTGCGACCGGTTGGAAACGCGCGACCCGCTGAGCGAGCGCGTCCATCACGGCAGGATTGAGGCCGGTTGGCTGGCGCTTGGCGCAGCACTTCCCATCCTCTTCAGGCGCGCGGCATGACGGACATCGCCGCCAGCGCGCCGGCGACCCAGGTCACGGGCAGCTCGTTCTATGCCGGCATGCGGGTGCTGCCAAAGGCGGAACGCGAGGCGATGTATGCGATCTACGGCTTCTGCCGGGCGGTCGACGATATCGCCGACGATCAACACGGGGAGCGGGAAGGACGCGCGGCCGCGCTCGACGGTTGGCGCCGGGACCTCGACTCGCTTTATGCCGGCGGTGACCCGGGGCAGGCCATATTGGTGGCGGAGGCGGTGCGCCGTTTCGATCTCGACCGCGCCGATTTCGATGCGGTGATCGACGGCATGGCGATGGACGTGGCCGGCGACATTCGTTGGCCGGCGATGGCGGAGCTTGACCTCTATTGCGATCGGGTGGCGTCGGCAGTCGGCCGCCTGTCGGTGCGCGTGTTCGGCATGCCTCGCGAGCCCGGCATCGAGCTTGCGCACCATCTTGGCCGCGCGCTTCAGCTCACCAATATCCTGCGCGATATCGATGAGGATGCCGAGATCGGTCGCGTCTATCTCCCGGCCGAGGCCTTGAGGGCCGCCGGGATTGCGTTGACCACGCCGGCCGAGGTGGTCGCCGATCCGCGCATCGACCAGGCGGTGCGTCCGCTGGTGACGCGCGCGCACGACCATTATCGGGCCGCCGATACAATTCTCGCTGCCGGGCCGAACGGCCATCTGATCGCGCCACGATTGATGGAAGCGGTCTATTCGAAGCTGCTCAAGCGCATGGAGGTCGTTGGCTGGGCGCCGCCGCGCCGGCGCGTCAGGGTGAGCAAGCCGGCGTTGCTGTGGACGGTGGCACGGCTGCTGGTGACGCGTTGACCTTTGCGCGGGCGACTATAGCGGGCGCTGGCCTCGCCGGGCTGTCGACGGCGGTGCGGCTGGTCGAGGCGGGATTGACCGTGCGCATCGGGGATTCCGCGGCCCAGGCTGGCGGGCGATGCCGCTCCTATCATGACCCGCAGCTCGGGCTCACGATCGATAATGGCAACCATCTGGTGCTGGCGGGGAACAGGTCCGTCGCGGCGTTCCGCGCGACGATCGGGGCAACGATGCCTCTTGCCGGTCCCGACCATGCCGACTTCGCGTTCGCCGACCTCGCCGGCGGCGATCGCTGGATGATTCGGATGAACGACGGCGTGCTGCCCTGGTGGGTATTGTCGAAGCGCCGCCGCGTGCCGGGAACGCGCACGTTGGACTATGCCAGGCTCGCCGGATTGCTGACCGGCGGCGCGGCTGACGCAGTGGGCGACCGGATCGACGCGACAGGCCCGGTTTGGAGCAAGCTGATGGCGCCGGTGCTGCTCGCCGTGCTCAACACGCCGCCCGAAACCGGGTCGGCCCGGCTGACCGCGGCGGTGCTGCGCGAATCGCTGTTGCGCGGTGGCAAGGCGACACTGCCGCGCATCGCCGAACCCAGCCTTGGCGCGGCGTTCATCGACCCGGCTTTGGCTTGGCTTGCCGCGCGCGACACGCCATTCACGCCCGGCAGGCGGCTCCGCGCGATCGAAACGCTCGGCGATCGCGCGACCGCGCTCGACTGGGGCGCCGGCCCCGAACCTGTGGCCGATGACGAAGCAGTGATCCTTGCCGTGCCGCCCTGGGTCGCGACCACGCTCTTACCGGAGATTTCGGCGCCCGACGCATTCCATTCGATCGTCAACGGCCACTTCGCGATCGCGCCGCCCGAAGGCGCGGCGCAGATGCTTGGCGTACTTGGCGGCACAGCCGAATGGCTGTTTGCTTTTCCCGACCGGATCTCCGTGACGGTCAGTGCCGCCGATGCCATCGTCGATCTCGACCGCGAGGAATTGGCGCGGCGCTTCTGGGCGGATATCCAAAGTGCCTATCGCTTCACCGTGCCGATGCCGGCGTGGCAGATCGTCAAGGAAAAGCGCGCCACTTTCGCAGCAACGCCCGAGCAGGACGCGAAGCGCCCTCCGGCCGCGACGCGCTGGCGTAACCTGTTCCTGGCAGGTGATTGGACGCGTACTGGCCTGCCCGCGACGATCGAAGGCGCGCTCCGCTCGGGCGAGACCGCCGCGCGCTTGGCGATTGGTGCCCGGACGCGCTAACGGATCGGCATGGCCACCAAGCTTCAGTCAGCCGATCCGCTTGCCGCGATCGATCAGGCGGTCGATCGCGCCGCGGCCGCCTTGACCGCGGCGCAGCGCCCCGACGGCCATTGGGTGTTCGAGCTGGAAGCGGACTGCACCATCCCGGCCGAATATGTGCTGCTGCGCCATTATCTCGGCGAACCGGTCGACATAGCGTTGGAAGCGAAGATCGGTCGCTATCTCCGTCGCATCCAGTCGCCGACGCATGACGGCTGGGGACTGTTCCATGCCGGTGGCTTCGATGTCAGCGCCAGCGTGAAAGCCTATTATGCGCTCAAGATGATCGGCGACGACCTCCAAGCACCGCATATGGTGCGCGCGCGGACGGCGATCCTGGCGGCGGGCGGCGCGGCGGCGGTGAATGTGTTTACCCGCATTCAGCTCGCCTTGTTCGACGCCGGGCCCTGGTCGACCGTTCCGACCATGCCGCCAGAGCTGATCCTGCTGCCGCGCTGGTTCCCGATCCACCTGTCGAAGATGAGCTATTGGGCGCGCACCGTGGTGGTGCCGCTGCTCGTGCTGGGCGCCCTCAAACCCGTCGCGCGCAACGCCAAGGGCACCAAGGTCGACGAACTCTATACGGGCGAGGCAGTGCGCGCCGGGACCAAGGCCGCCGATCCGAAATGGCTGTGGACCAAGGGCTTCAACACGCTCGACCGGTTGCTCAAGGCCGGTGACGGTCTGTGGCCGACCAAGCTGAGGCAACGCGCGATCCGGGCCTGCGAGGCCTGGGTGGTCGAGCGGCTAAACGGTGAGGACGGACTCGGCGCGATCTATCCCGCGATGGCGAACAGCGTGATGATGTTCGACCTGTTGGGCTATGCGGAAGACCATCCGGTGCGCGCCATCGCCCGGCAGTCGGTCGAGAACCTTCTCGTGATCAAGGAAGACGAGGCTTATTGCCAGCCCTGCGTGTCGCCGGTGTGGGACACTGCGCTCGCGGCGCATGCGATGCTGGAGGCGGGGGGTGAAGCCAATATTGCCAGCGCCGATGCCGCGCTCGATTGGCTCAAGCCGCGTCAGGTGCTCGATGTGGCGGGGGATTGGGCGGAGGAACGGCCCGGCGTCCGGCCCGGCGGCTGGGCCTTCCAGTACAATAACGCGCATTATCCCGATCTCGACGATACCGCTGTGGTCGTGATGGCGATGGACCGCGCCGGGACGGCCGATCGCATGCCGATCGACCGTGGGGTCGAATGGACCGTCGGGTTGCAGTCCAGGAATGGCGGTTGGGGCGCGTTCGACGCCGACAATGCCTATGACTATCTCAACAATCTGCCGTTCGCCGACCATGGAGCATTGCTCGACCCGCCAACCGCCGATGTTTCCGCGCGTTGCGTGTCGATGCTGGCGCAACTGGGCGAACGGCCTGACAGCCCGCGCATGGCGGCGGCGATCGACTATCTCCGCCGCGAGCAGGAACCCGAGGGCAGCTGGTTCGGCCGCTGGGGAGTCAATTATATCTACGGTACCTGGTCCGTGCTCTGCGCGCTGAATGCGGCGGGATTCGGTCAGGGCGATCCGATGGTCGCGCGCGCCGCCGCGTGGCTCAGGACGATCCAGAACCCGGATGGCGGCTGGGGCGAGGACTGCAATAGTTACGACCTCGACCGCACCGGCCATGTTTCTGCGCCGTCTACCGCATCGCAGACCGCCTGGGCGTTGCTGGGATTGATGGCAGCCGGTGAGGTCGACAGCGAAGCGGTAGCGCGCGGCATCGATTGGCTGGCCGCCAACCAGGATGCCGACGGCTTGTGGGGGCAGGAATATTATACCGGCGGTGGATTCCCGCGGGTCTTCTACCTCCGCTATCACGGTTACCCTAAATATTTCCCGCTTTGGGCGATGGCGCGCTACCGCAATCTCAAGCGCTCGAACACCAAGCGCGTCACGGTCGGCATGTGACTTTGATCATAGCGTGTGGGCTCAAGCGCGAGGCGCGGATTTTCGATCGACCCGGCCGAGACCTCTCCGTCGTCATCGGCGGCGGCAATGCGGAGGCGCTCGACCGTAGCCTCGACGCCAGAGCGGAGACGTTTCCCGGCCTCGTCCTGTCATGCGGCATCGCCGGTGCGCTCGCCCCCTCGCTGCAACCCGGCGATGTCGTGATCGACGGCAATGTGATCGTGGTTGAACGGCTGGAGAAGGCGCTGCCGCACGCTCATCGCGGCGGGATTGTTGGGAACGACGCGATCGCGGCGACCGCGACCGAAAAGCGCATCCTGCACGAGCGGACCGGCGCAATCGCGGTCGATATGGAGAGCCACGTTGCTGCGCGCGTCGCGGTGCGCAAAGGGCTGCCGTTCGCCGCGCTACGGGTGATATCGGATGGTGCCGACGACGACTTGCCGCCCGCAGCCCTGGTCGGGATGCGTCCGGACGGCGGGATGGCGCTGGGTCCGGTTCTCGCCTCGCTCGCGCGAAATCCGCGGCAATTGCCGGCGCTGATCCGCACCGGCCGCCAGGCCGATCAGGCGTTTCGAAGCCTGACGCAGGCATTCGATGCGATTATTGGCGCCGGGATAGACCGGTTCGGGCTGCCGGCCCGCTAGGGCCGGCAAAGGGGGCGGGATCAGGCCGCGCGCTGAACCCGTTTGAAGCCTTCGGGATCGGCCGCCTTGATCTTCGCCAGCTCCAGTTCGACGTGCGAGGAATAGACATCCTCGGCAGGCCGGGCGGTCGAGAGGTCGACATCGGGCGCCATCGGGCCATCGGTCTTCACGCCGTTGCGGCCGACCTTGAACATCTTGAGCGGGTGGCGGATCGCGTCGGTCGCGGCCGTCCCCTCGAACCCGCAATGCGTCATGCAGTTCGAGCATTTCTCGTATTTGCCGACGCCGTATTTCTCCCAGTCGGTGCCTTCCATCAGCTCCTTGAAGGTGGCGACATAGCCTTCGCCGAGCAGATAGCAGGGCTTCTGCCAGCCGAAGATGGTTCGCAGCGGCATCGACCATGGCGTGCATTCATAGGTCTGGTTGCCGGCGAGGAAATCGAGGAACAGCGGCGAGTTGGTGAAGGTCCAGTCCTTGCCGCCATTGCCGCGGGCGAATACGTCGCGGAAGAACTTCTTGGTCCGCTCGCGATTGAGGAAATGCTCCTGATCGGCGGCGCGCTCATAGGCATAGCCTGGCGAGATCGTGATCTCGACGCCAAGCGATTCCATCTCATCGAAAAATGCCGCCAGCCGCTCGGCATTGGCGCCGTCGAACACCGTGCAATTGACCTGAACGCGGAAGCCCCTGCTCTTGGCGAGCTTGATCGCCTCGATCGCGATTTCGTAGGTACCGTCGAGATCGACGGCATGGTCGTGCATCTGCTTGTCGCCGTCTAGATGGATCGACCAGGTGAAGAAGGGCGACGGTTCGTATTCGTCGATCTTCTTCTTGAGCAGCAGGGCGTTGGTGCACAGGATCACCAGCTTCTTCTTGGCGATATAGCCCTTGACGATCCGCGCCATATCCTTGTGCAGCAGCGGTTCGCCGCCGGCGATCGAAACGGCCGGCGCGCCGCATTCGTCGATCGCTTCCATGCATTGTTCATAGGACATGCGCTGATTGAGGATCGGATCGGGATAATCGATCTTGCCGCAGCCGGGACAGGCCAGGTTGCAGCGGAACAGCGGCTCGAGCATCAGCACCAGCGGGTATTTCCCGCCCTTGATATGCTGTGTCAGCGTATAGGCGCCGATCCGCGCGATCTGGGAAAGCGGTAAGGTCATCGGGTAATCCTATTCGGCCGCAGCACGAGTGATGTTGCGCAAGGGGGTAGGGAGGGTGAATTCCACGTCTTCGGTGACGCCGTCCAGCGGTTTCACCGACACCGGACGTACCAAAGCAATGGCTGCGATGACACTCTCAATCAACTCGTCAGGGGCCGACGCGCCTGCGGTGATTCCGACCGTCTCCACACCGTCGAGCCAGGCGGCGTCGACGCCGCCGCCATCGTCGACCAGATAGCTCGGCACGCCCATTTCATCGCCGATTTCGCGCAATCGGCTTGAATTCGAGCTGTTTCGCGCGCCGACGACGATCAGCAGATCGCTTTGCCTGGCGAGGTCGCGGACCGCGGTCTGACGGTTCTGTGTGGCGTAGCAGATATCCGCGACGTCGGGGCCCTGGACGTCGTCGAAGCGCTGGTTAAGCGCCGCGATCACGCCGCGCGTATCGTCGACGCTGAGGGTGGTCTGAGTGATATAGGCGATCGGCGTATCGTCCGCGAGCGGCAGGGCGGCAACGTCGTCTATCGTCGAGACGAGATGGATCGGGGCATCGATCTGACCCATCGTGCCGATCACCTCGGCATGGCCGGCATGGCCGATCAGCACGAGCGTCCGCCCCGCTTTGGCATAGCGACGTCCCTGGACATGGACCTTGGTGACCAGCGGGCAGGTCGCGTCGAGCACCGGCAGTCCGCGGGCGACGGCCGCTTCCTGGACCGACCGCGGTACGCCATGCGCGCTGAAGATGGTCGGCGCGTCTTCGGGGATCTCGTCGAGCTCGTCCACGAACACCGCACCCTTGTTGCGCAGCCGCTCGACGACGTGGCGGTTGTGAACGATCTCATGCCGGACATAGACGGGCGCGCCATATAGGTCGAGCGCGCGCTCGACGATCTCGATCGCGCGGACCACGCCCGCGCAGAAACCGCGCGGATTCGCCAGCAGGACATTGATCGAAGGCGAGGAAGGACCGGTCATCTTATCCTGCATGCAATTCCGTCTTTCGAAATGCCGCGACCCGCTTTCGCCAGGCCCCTGAGCGCACAGATAGTCGTTCGCATCCAGTTGCAAAAGACGCATTATTGCAACGCGGCAAGATGTTCGCGCGCGACAAGGGTGGACGCCCTCACACTCGGCGGGGTATTGCCCGGCGGCCGATCAGGAGTGTTTCGATGCGTATCACTGTCTCCTCCGCTTTGTTGCTCGCGCTTGCAATTCCCGTTCCCGCCATCGCCCAGACCGATCCCGCGCGCACCACCGTGCAGGCGCTCGACGATGGTCTGATTACGATCATGAAGGCAAAGGGAACGGTTAGGAGCCGTGCGGCGGCGATCGGCCCGGTGATCGACCGGGCGTTCGACCTGCCGCTGATGACGCGACTCGCGGTCGGACCGGCCTGGACGACGACTCCGCCAGCCGATCAACAGGCTCTGGTCGCTGCCTTCCGGCGCATGACCATCTCGCAATATGCGACCAATTTCGACAGCTGGTCGGGCGAGCGCTTCGTGATTGCGCCGCAGATCGACGCGCGGGGCGGCGATAAGTTGGTCCGCACCACGCTGGTTACGCCGGGCAAGGCTGACATCCCGATCAGTTATCGTCTGCGCGCAAGCGGCGGCAGCTGGAAGATAATTGATGTTTTTTACCGCAATTCGATCAGCCAGATCGCGACGCGGCGGTCCGATTTTGCGACCGTTCTGGCCAAGGGTGGCGCCAAAGCGCTGGTAACTCATCTCGATGCGCTGGCGGCGAAGGGTGATTTTTGACGATCCCGCTTCTCCTTCCGGCGGTGGCGCTGATCGCCACCCCGGCTCAAGAGCAAACGGCACCGCCACCGGCACCACCGGTCGTCGCGCCGGCACCCGCGGCCGGGGCGGCGCCTATCGTCGCGCCGGTATCGCCCATTGCTCCGGCGCCGCCCATTGTCGACTCGTCGCCGACCAGCTCTTCGGCGGCGCTTCCCGAATTTGCCGATCCGCTATCCGACCCCGAGTCCGCCGGTGCTGCACCTGCTGGGGACGCGCCGTTTCGCGCGACCGCGGTCGACCCCCATCGCGGTGACCCGCTGGAAGGGTTCAACCGGGCGATGTTCGGGATTCACCAGGCGCTCGACAAGGCCGTCTATCGGCCGCTCGCAATGGGCTACCAACACGTCGTGCCGAAACCGGTGCGATCGGGATTTCGCAATTTTTTGAGTAACCTGACCGAGCCGGTCGTATTCCTGAACTATTTGCTCCAGTTCAAGTTCGGCAAGGCGGCGGAGACGCTGGCGCGGTTCACGCTCAATTCGACCCTGGGTGTCGGCGGCCTTTTCGATATCGCCAAGACGAAGGAATTCAAACTTCCGCACCGCGATAACAGTTTTGGCGATACGCTGGCCTATTACGGCGTTGGTCCCGGTCCCTACATCTTTCTACCGCTGGTCGGTCCCACCACTATGCGGGACATCCTGGGCGGGCCGTTGGGTGGGGCCGTCTTGCCGGTCGCGGTCGGCAACCCGTTCAACGATTGGCGCTTTCAGTTTCCGAGCGGGGTGATCAACGGCCTCGACCGGCGCGCCGAATCGGACCAGGAATTGCGCGCCTTGTTCGGCGGAGCGGTGGACCCCTACGCGACCTTGCGGTCGGTCTGGCTTCAGCATCGCGCCGGCGAAGTGAGTGCTTTGCGACACCACCGCGTCGAATTGCAGAGCCCGTCGGAATTCGACGATCCCCTGAGCGATCCCGACGCATCGGCTGGGGCCCCGTCCGAATCGGGCGCTCCGGAATTGCAGGATCCGATGACCGATCCCGCCGCGCCGGCACCCGCCGAGGCGCCGCATTGACGTCGCCCGGAGCTCGTCGCCATCTCGCGAACTTCCGAAAAGATGGCCGTTGGCCGCACGATTGTGTCGCGGCGCTGTTGGGTTAAGTTGGGCGCAGGAGCCGATACCAAATGACCACTTCCTTCGAGACCCCGTTGCTCGACACCGTTTCGACGCCGGCCGATCTTCGCAGACTTGCGCCGGAGCAATTGCGCCAGCTGGCGGACGAGTTGCGTGCGGAGACGATTTCCGCGGTCGGGACGACCGGCGGACATCTCGGCTCGGGGCTGGGCGTGGTCGAGCTGACGACCGCGATCCATTATGTGTTCGACACGCCCGACGACCGGTTGATCTGGGACGTGGGGCATCAATGCTATCCGCACAAGATCCTGACCGGGCGGCGCGACCGCATCCGCACGCTGCGCCAGGGCGGCGGCC
>NZ_BCYZ01000016.1 GCF_001598455.1 Sphingomonas pruni NBRC 15498 | reverse complement strand
CCCGCGCGGCGTAGCCGCGTGGGAAGGGTGAGGGTGACCACGGTCCTCCAGCAATATCACGCCCTGATCGCCGCTGGCGAACTCCGGGCCGACCAGGACCAACAAGCCGCCGCCCAACGTCTGGATCGCCTCCAACAGGAATTGGAGGCTCAGCCCAAACGCGGCTCGGTGTTGTGGCGCGCACTCGGCCGCAAGCCGGACTCCCCGCGCGGCGTCTATATGTGGGGCGATGTCGGGCGCGGCAAATCGATGCTGATGGACCTGTTCTTCGGGTGCCTCGCGATCAACCGCAAGCGCCGCGTCCATTTCGCCGAGTTCATGCTCGAAGTGCATCAGCGCATCGCAGAGGAGCGCAGGAAGGAAGCCGGCGACCCGATCGCCCCGGTCGCCGCCGCATTGGCCGAGCAAGCCCGCCTGCTCGCGTTCGACGAGATGATGGTGACCAATTCGCCCGACGCGATGATCCTGTCGCGCCTGTTCACCGCGCTGATCGAGGCGGGCGTGACCGTCGTCACCACGTCCAATCGCCCGCCACGCGATCTCTACAAGAACGGGCTCAACCGTGAGCATTTCCTGCCCTTCATCGACCTGATCGAGAGCCGCCTCGACGTACTGCCGCTGAACGGTCCTGTCGATTACCGCCGCGACCGGCTGGGCCAGCAGGAGACCTGGCTGGTGCCGAACGGCCCCGAAGCGACGCGCAACCTGTCCGCCGCCTTCTTCCGCCTGACCGACTATCCGCCCGAGGATGCCGCGCACGTGCCGAGCGAGGATATTCCGGTCCAGGGCGGGCGTACGCTTCACGTGCCCAAATCGCTCAAGGGCGTGGCGGTGTTCAGCTTCAAGAAATTGTGCGGCGAGGCGCGCGGCAGCGCCGACTATCTCTCCATCGCACGGCGCTTCCACACGGTCATCCTGGTCGGTATCCCCAAGCTCGGGCCCGAGAACCGCAACGAGGCGGCGCGCTTCGTCTCGCTGATCGATGCGCTCTACGAGCACAAGGTCAAGCTGCTCGCCGCTGCCGACGCCGAACCGGCCCAGCTCTACGAGAAAGGCGACGGCCGCTTCGAGTTCGAGCGCACCGTCAGCCGCTTGGAGGAGATGCGCTCTGACGAATATCTCGATTCCGGGCACGGCATCGACTGAACGGGATCAGATCAGCGCCAGGCTGTCGAGGTCGAGCGCCATTCGCGCGGGGCGCTCCGCCATCGCCGCGAACATGCGGTCGCCGCGTTCGGTTCGTTCGACATAATTGGCGGCGTTGATTGCCATGATCATTCCGGCGAACGCGTTGCGGCAATAGCTACGCCAGAACGCCTCTCCATCGGGCGCTTCGCCGAGCGCCGCCCGGCGCGCGAGATAGCCCTTAACCAGGCCGCGCTCGCGCGCGCGGCGTTCGGCGGGATCGGCGAAGCTCGTGCCGATCAGATACGCCACGTCGTTCGCCGCCCGCCCCATCGCCACCGTCTGCCAGTCGAGCAGGCACGCGGTGCGCCCGCTTTGGTCGAACAGGATGTTGTCGAGCCGGAGGTCGCCGTGACGCAGGCATTCGGGTGGCGCCTCACGATCGAGATAGGCGTCGATCCGGTCGACCAGCGCCTGGCCGAGATCGAGCACTTCGGCGTCGAGCAGCCCGGCGAAACGCTCGCGGAAGTTCGGATAAGCGGCCGGCATTGCGGTGCGTATCACCATGCTGACGGACTGGTGGTGCGCCCAGGTCAGGCTCGTCCAGTCGCCGCCGGCTGGCCGCCAGGCATGCAGCGCGGCAACCGCGTCGAGCGCGGCGGCGACCTGAGTCGCGCTGCCGCCCGCAATCTGGTCGCCTTGGCGGAGCGGCGCCATGTCTTCGATCAGCAGCGCGAAATGCTGCTCGTCCTCGGCGATCGCGGCATAATAGGGTCGCGGGCATGCGACGCCGGCGGTTGGCGCGCAATCGCGGTACCAGCCGATCTCCATGTCGTAGAGATGGAACATGGCCGCCCCTGCGCGGCTCGTCGCGTCGGCGCTCGGGCATTTGGCGATGAAACTCGCCGGCGCGTCACCGCCATGCCAGTCGCAGGTGAAGCGATAGCTGTCGCAAACCTGCCCGGTGCCCACCGCCCGATACTCCAGCGCCGCGAGCGACCCCGCCGGCTGCGCGAATACCCGCTCGACCCAGGCCTTGCTGAAATCCTCCGGCGCGGTCGGGAAGTCGTTCACCGCGCCGGGTCCAGCAGGCCGGTCAGCCCGCTCGCGGCGTGCGGGCCGATGAACAATTGCTCGACCACGCCGACGCCGCGATGCGCGACACCGTCGATCGTCAGCACCGCATCGGCCATCGCCTGGATATGCAGGTTGAGCATCGTCGGCGTGTCGCCGAAATCCGGCAGACAGACATCATAGGCCACGGCCAGGTCGGCACCGTGGTCCATGCCGTGCCCCCATTGCGGGTGGAGATAGCCCAGCCCCGACATGTAGAAATGCTGATCGCGCGGCGTCACGTCCAAGGTGCAGCCGAGCCATGGCTCCAGCCGTACCGAGGCCAGCCGCCGCGTGCCGGGATGATAGGCCGAGCCGATCGCCGCGCTGAACTCGCGCGGATCGCCATCGAGCGGCGCGATCACCCCACGGCGATTCCACGGTTCGCCCGCGCCATCGTCATTGCTGTGGAAGAAGGCGACGCGATCGGGGAAGTTGAACGGCATCCACAGCCACCAGAATTGGCGCATGCCGCCGCCCGCGGGTTGTGCGTCGGGAGCGCCGACCGGACGGATCCCCCAGCTGCGGTCGCGCGTGCCCCAATGCGTATCGGGCGCGACCGTCATGACTTGGTCGCCGATCGCGACGCTTCCGGACCAGCCGCCATTCTGCGTCAGCCGGGTATAGTCCATCAGCAACCGCGCCTCGTGGCGCCGGGTGAAGCGCGGTTCCTCGATCGGGGCGTGCCGTGCGGTAAAGGTCAGATCGGCGCGCACCGGCGAGTCGTTCGGACCCACGACGACGCGCAGCACCTTTAGCGGTTCGATCACTTCGACGCGGATCGGCCCGACCTCCAGGTCCATCCGCTCACCGCCGAGCCGACGCGACGCGCGTATATTGTGCTGGATCCCGTCCAACGTCACGCAGAACGCCGCGTCGATCACCCCGAGCTGGGGATATACGCCGAGCGCGGCGGCGAAGAACAGGCGGCCGTCGGCGCTATAGCCGTTGAAGAAGTAGCGGTCGTAGAAATTGCGTTCGGCGCTGGCGATCGCGATCGGCTCGGGAGTCTGGTGGACCGGATAATCGTCGCCCCGCGTCAGCATCGCTCTGCCCTCTCCCCGGCTTTTGCCGCAGTGTGGCGCACGCCTAAGGAATTGCAACACCCAGCGCGGCGGGCTTTGCCGGGAGCGCCGGCGGCGGCTATGAGGCGTGCGCCGCTCCAAGGCGGAGCATCCAAGGGGAACAGAATGTCCGCTCAGGACCGTGCCGCGCTCAGCAAGGTGCCGGCCGTCACCTTGGGTTTCTGGATCATCAAGATTCTCGCGACGACGCTCGGCGAAACCGCGGGCGACACCGTCTCGATGTCGATGGACCTGGGCTATCTGTTGGGCACCGTCATCTTTCTGGTGCCCCTGATCGTGCTGGTCGGGGCACAGATCGCGGCGCGGCGGTTCCATCCACTCCTTTATTGGGCAACGATCATCGCATCGACCACCGCCGGCACGACGATGGCCGATTTTGCCGACCGCTCGCTCGGCATTGGCTATGCAGGCGGAACGCTGCTGCTGCTCGCGCTGGTATTGGGGTCGCTAGCGGCCTGGAGGATCACGATCGGCGCGATTTCGTCGGACGATATCCGCGGCCCAAATGCCGAGGCCTTCTACTGGCTGACGATCACCTTTTCGCAGACGCTGGGCACCGCGCTCGGCGACTGGGCCGCCGACGACGGCGGTCTCGGCTATCTCGGCGGGGCGGCGCTGTTCGGCGGCGGGCTAGCTATCGTGGCACTGCTCTACGCGACCACCAAGGCCAGCCGCGTCGCCTTGTTCTGGGCGGCCTTCATCCTGACCCGGCCGCTCGGTGCCACGGTCGGCGATTTCCTGGATAAGCCGCTTGGCCATGGCGGTCTCGATCTCAGCAGGCCGGCGGCCTCGCTGGCGCTTGCGGCCGCGATAGGCTTGCTTATTCTCATCCTGCCCCAGCGCGCCGGAACGCATCCGGCTCGCGCGCCAACAGGAGACGCCGCATGATCGTCACCACCACCGAGAACGTCGCAAACCACACTGTCGTCCGAAACCTGGGCCAGGTGTTCGGGGTCGTCGTCAGGAGCCGCGGCCTGGGCGGCAACATCACTGCCGGCCTGCGCTCGATCGTCGGCGGCGAGATTCCCGAATATACCAAGCTGGTCGAGGATGCGCGGCGCCACGCGATCGATCGCATGATCCAGAACGCGACCGTGATGGGGGCCAATGCGGTCGTCATGATGCGCTTCGACTCGGGCGAGATCGCGCAGGCGATGAATGAGGTCGTCGCCTACGGCACGGCGGTCATTCTCGACCCGGCACCCTGACATGTTGCGCAACGTCGTCCTCGCGCTTGGCCTTGCCTGGCTGGCGATCGGACTATGGGTCACATTGGTAGACGCAGCCGGCTGGCCGATGCTGATCTTCCCCGCGATCATCGTCGCCGGGATTGTGTTCGAGCGCGTCAATTATCGCGGCAATGCCAGCGACACGACCGACCCGAACTGGCAGCCGACCAACGAACGCTTCCTTGACGAGGCGACCGGCCGTCCGGTCACCGTCTGGTTCAACGCGGCGACCGGCGAGCGCCGCTATGTCGACGATTGACGCGCTATTGCACTTGCGAACGAATTGCAGTAAGACTTGTTAATTCCTCCCGTTTAGCGGTTGCTTCGGGACGGCCAAGCGCCTAAGCGCCGTCGCGTTCCCGCGCGCCCTGTGCGCGCCCACTCGCGCTTAGGAGTGCTCATGGCCCGCAAGAAGATCGCGCTGATCGGCGCCGGCAATATCGGCGGCACGCTCGCCCATCTCGCCGCCCAGAAGGAATTGGGCGACATCGTCCTGTTCGACGTCGTCGAGGGCGTACCTCAGGGCAAGGCGCTCGACCTTAGCCAGTGCGGCCCGATCGACGGCTTCGACGCCAAGATCACCGGCACGAACGATTATGCCGACATCGCGGGCGCCGACGTCATTATCGTCACCGCCGGCGTGGCTCGCAAGCCGGGCATGAGCCGCGACGACCTGCTCGGCATCAACCTCAAGGTGATGAAGGCGGTCGGCGAGGGCATCAAGAACAACGCCCCCGACGCGTTCGTCATCTGCATCACCAACCCGCTCGACGCGATGGTCTGGGCGCTGCGCGAATTCTCCGGCCTGCCGCACAACAAGGTCGTCGGCATGGCCGGCGTGCTCGACTCGGCACGCTTCAGCCACTTCATCGCGGACGAGTTCAACGTGTCGGTCAAGGACGTGAACACCTTCGTGCTCGGCGGCCATGGCGACACGATGGTCCCGGTCGTCCAGTATTCGACGGTCAACGGCATCCCCGTTCCCGACCTGATCAAGATGGGCCTGTCGACCCAAGAGCGGATCGACGCGATCGTCAAGCGCACCCGCGGCGGCGGCGGCGAGATCGTCGCCCTGCTCAAGACCGGTTCTGCCTTCTACGCGCCCGCGACTAGCGGTATCGCGATGGCCGAAGCCTATCTCAACGACCAGAAGCGCATCCTGCCCTGCGCCGCTTATGTCGACGGCCAGTATGGGGTCGACGGCCTCTATGTCGGCGTGCCGGTGATGATCGGCGCGGGTGGCGTCGAAAAGATCATCGAGATCGAGCTCGACGAGGAAGCCAAGGGCAACCTCCAGGTCTCGGTCGACGCGGTCAAGGAATTGCTGGTCGCGTGCAAGGGCATCGACAGCTCGCTGGCCTGAACAACTCGCACATTACTAAAGGGGCACGGCGCCCCGTCCGACTATCAGGAAGAGGCACCGAATGAGCATCCTCGTCGACAAGAATACCAAGGTCATCACCCAGGGCATGACGGGTGAGACCGGCAGCTTCCACACCAAGGCGGCGCTCGATTACGGCACCCAGATGGTCGGCGGCGTGACGCCGGGCAAGGGCGGCACCGAGCATCTCGGCCTGCCAGTCTACGACACCGTTGCCGAGGCGGTAAGCAAGACCGGCGCCACCGCGTCGGTGATCTACGTGCCGCCGCCCTTCGCCGCCGATTCGATCCTTGAGGCGATCGACGCCGAAGTGCCGCTGATCGTGACGATCACCGAGGGCATTCCAGTGCTCGACATGGTCAAGGTCAAGCGCGCTTTGTCGGGTTCCAAGTCGCGCCTGATCGGCCCGAACTGCCCCGGCGTGCTGACCCCGGGCGAGTGCAAGATCGGCATCATGCCGGGCTCGATCTTCAAGAAGGGATCGGTGGGTGTTGTCAGCCGCTCGGGCACGCTTACCTATGAAGCCGTGTTCCAGACCTCGAATGCAGGGCTCGGCCAGACCACCGCGGTCGGGATCGGCGGCGATCCGGTCAACGGGACCAATTTCATCGACGTGCTCGAGCTGTTCCTGGCCGACGACGAGACCAAGTCGATCATCATGATCGGCGAGATCGGCGGCTCGGCCGAGGAAGAAGCGGCACAGTTCCTGAAGGACGAAGCCAAGCGCGGCCGCAAGAAGCCGATGGCCGGCTTCATCGCCGGCCGCACGGCGCCTCCGGGCCGCCGCATGGGCCATGCCGGCGCGATCGTATCGGGCGGCCAGGGCGGCGCCGAGGATAAGATCGCGGCGATGGAATCGGCGGGCATCAAGGTCTCGGCCAGCCCGAGCCTGCTCGGCGAGACGCTGCTCGAGGTGTTGAAGGGGTGATTCAGGTCCTTCTCCGGAGGGAGAAGGATACGAGGGCTTGGCAGCGTGCTGCCTAGCCGAAGTTGGATGAGGGGACCCGCTCTCGATAGGGTGATCCCCTCACCCAGCTCCGACTAAGGCCCTGACGGGCCTAAGTCTGCGCAACCATCGGGTTGTTCCACCGGGTCAACGATGCTCCCAGCATCGTTGAGAAATTCCCGGGGGGAATTTCGGCCCGGTGGAACAACCCGATCCCGACGGGAGAGGGAGTGAGGTGTGGAATGGGCTACGAAGGTCTGGATTTCAGCGAGATCGCCGCGGGCGTGTCCCCGGCGTTCGTCGAGACGCTGTACAGGAAGTTTAAGGAATCGCCGGAATCGGTTGAGCCGTCGTGGCGCGGCTGGTTCGAAGGGCTGGAGAACGGCCCGTCGACCGCCAGCTGGGCGAATCCGTCCTGGCCCTTGGCGTCGACCGATGACCTGACCGCGGCGCTCGATCCGACCCAGATGGAGCCGGCGCCCAAGCCCGCGCGCGGCGGCGCGCCTGCCGCGGCAGCCCCGGCGGCCAAGCCGGCCAGCCAGGACGACATCGTCAGGGCGGCGAGCGATTCGATCCGCGCCATGCTGCTGATCCGCACCTATCGCGTGCGCGGCCATCTTGCGGCGACGCTCGATCCGCTGGGCCTTATCCGGCAAGACCTGCCCGACGACCTCAAGACCGAATATTACGGCTTCTCCGAAAGCGATATCGATCGCCCTGTCTATCTCGGCGGCACGATGGGCCTGCAATGGGCGACCATTCGCGAGCTCGTCGACATCCTGCGCGCCAATTATTGCGGCAATGTCGGCCTCGAATACATGCACATCGCCGATGTCGAGGAACGCCGCTTCCTGCAGGAGCGGATGGAGGGCAAGGACAAGGCCATCCAGTTCACCGTCGACGGCAAGAAGGCGATCCTCAACAAGGTGATCGAGGCCGAGCAGTGGGAACGCTTTCTCGGCAAGAAATATGTCGGCACCAAGCGCTTCGGGCTCGACGGCGGCGAGGCGATGATCCCGGCGCTGGAAAGCGTGATCAAATATGGCGGCCAGATGGGCGTCAACGAGATCGTCTATGGCATGGCGCATCGCGGCCGCCTCAACGTGCTGGCCAACGTCATGGCCAAGCCGCTGCGGGTGATCTTCCACGAATTCGGCGGCGGCTCGGCCAATCCCGAGGATGTCGGCGGATCGGGTGACGTGAAATATCATCTCGGCACTTCGACCGACCGCGAGTTCGACGGGATCAAGGTCCATATGTCGCTGGTCGCCAACCCCTCGCATCTCGAGGCGGCGGACCCGGTCGTGCTGGGCAAGACCCGAGCGATCCAGACGCTGGCCAGCGACCTCGAAGAGCATGTCCATTCGCTGCCGGTGCTGATTCATGGCGACGCGGCGTTCGCCGGCCAGGGCATCGTCTGGGAATGCCTCGGCTTCTCCGGCATCCGCGGCTACAATACCGGCGGCTGCATCCACTTCGTCATCAACAACCAGATCGGCTTTACCACCAGCCCGCAATTCGCGCGCTCGTCGCCTTATTGCTCGGACGTCGCCAAGGGCGTCCAGGCGCCGATCTTCCACGTCAATGGCGACGATCCCGAAGCGGTGACCTTCGCCTGCAAGATGGCGATCGAATTCCGCCAGAAATTCCATCGCGACATCGTCATCGACATGTGGTGCTATCGCCGCTTCGGCCACAATGAAGGCGACGAGCCGAGCTTCACCCAGCCGCTGATGTACAAGGCGATCCGCCAGCATCCGTCGGTCAGCGAAGTCTATGGCAAGCGCCTGATCGCCGAGGGCGTGGTCGACCAGGCCTGGATCGACACGATCACCCATCAGTTCGATACCTTGCTGGAGGGCGAGTTCGAAGCGGGCGCGTCGTACAAGGCGAACAAGGCCGACTGGTTCGCCGGCCGCTGGTCGGGGTTGCACATGCCGGCCGATGCCGAGACCGCGCGCCGCAACGTAGAGACGGGCATCGAGCGGAAGCTGTTCGACAGCCTGGGTCGCACGCTGACCACCATTCCCGAGGATCTGACCGTCCACAAGGCGCTCAATCGCGTGATCGACGCCAAGCGTGAGATGTTCAAGTCGGGCGAGAATTTCGATTGGGCGACCGGCGAGGCATTGGCTTTCGGCTCGCTGTTGTCGGAGGGCTATGGCGTCCGCCTGTCGGGCCAGGATTCGGGCCGCGGTACCTTTTCGCAGCGGCACGCCGTTTGGGTCGACCAGAATGACGAGCACAAATATGTGCCGCTATGGAATGTCGAGCACGGCAATTTCGAAGTCCTCGATTCCCCGCTCAGCGAATATGGCGTGCTCGGCTTCGAGTACGGCTATGCACTGGCCGATCCCAAGACCATGGTGATCTGGGAAGCGCAGTTCGGCGATTTCGCCAATGGCGCGCAGATCATGATCGATCAGTTCATCGCCGCGGGCGAGGCCAAGTGGCTGCGCGCCAACGGCCTGGTGATGATGCTGCCGCACGGTTACGAGGGCCAGGGTCCGGAGCATAGCTCGGCACGCCCCGAGCGCTTCCTCCAGCTCTGCGCGGGCGATAATATGCAGGTCGCCAATTGCACCACGCCGGCCAACATCTTCCACTTGCTGCGCCGTCAGATGCACCGGACTTTTCGCAAGCCGCTGGTGATCTTCACGCCCAAGTCGCTGCTGCGCCACAAGCGCGCCGTGTCGAAGGCAGAGGACTTCCTGGGTGACAGCCACTTCCGCCGCATCCTGTCGGATCCGGATGCGTCGGCGGATACCGAGACCAAGCGCCTGGTGCTGTGCACCGGCAAGGTCGCCTATGACCTGTTCGAGGCGCGCGACGCGGCGGGCGACAAGAACACCCAGATCGTCCGGATCGAACAGCTCTATCCGTTCCCGGGCGATCCGCTCGCCGAGCGCGTCCGCCGGATGCCCAATCTCGAAGAGATCGTCTGGGCGCAGGAAGAGCCGCGCAACAATGGTTATTGGTTCTTCGTCGAGCCGCTGATCGAGGAAGCCTTGGCCGCGGCCAAGTGCAAGGTACGGCGCGCGCGCTATGCCGGTCGCGCAGCGGCGGCGTCCCCCGCTACCGGCCTCGCCAAGCGACACCAGATGGAGCAGGCCGCGCTCGTCGCCGACGCGCTGGGTCATAACGTTCGCGAGGAAATCCGCCGAACGCGGAAGAGTTGAACCCGCCCGTCACCCCGGCGAAAGCTGGTGTATCGAGCGACAGGAATGAGATCATGAGATCCCGGCTTCCGCTGGGATGACGAGGTGAAGATGGCAACCGAAGTCAACGTGCCCGTGCTGGGCGAATCGATCGTCGAGGCAACTGTCGGCGAATGGCTGAAACAGCCGGGCGATCCGGTGAAGGCCGACGAGCCGATCGTCAGCCTGGAGACCGACAAGGTCGCGGTCGAGGTGCCCTCGCCGGTCGCCGGCGTGATGGGCCAGCATGCGGTCGCGGTCGGCGACAATGTCGCGGTCGGCGCGCTGCTCGCGACGATCGAGGAAGGCGCGGGCGCTTCGGCCCCCGCTCCGGCTCCGGCTCCTGCCCCGGCTACGCCTGCACCCACCCTCGCCTCCGCCGTTTCGCCCGCCGCCACTGCTGGCCAGCAGGCACCCGGCTCGGGCGACACGCCCGCAGCGCTCAGCCCGTCGGTGCGCCGCGCGGTGCTCGAAACCGGGGTGGACCCGGCGACGGTTCGCGGCACCGGCAAGGACGGCCGCCTGACCAAGGACGATGTGCTTGCCGCCGCCGCGACCCCGGCCGCTCCGGCACCGGCCCCGGCCGCCGAGCCGGTCCAAACCCCGTCGGTCGCCGCCTCGACCGGCCGCAAGGAAGAGCGCGTCCGCATGACGCGCCTGCGCCAGACGGTCGCCAAGCGCCTGAAGGACGCGCAGAACACTGCGGCGATGCTGACGACGTTCAACGACGTCGACATGTCGGCGGTGATCGAGGCGCGCACCAAGTACAAGGACCTATTCGAGAAGAAGCACGGCGTCCGCCTGGGCTTCATGGGCTTCTTCGTGAAAGCCGCCTGCATGGCGCTCAAGGACGTCCCCGCGGTCAACGCCCAGATCGACGGCGAGGAAATCGTCTATCACGATTATGCCGATATCTCGGTCGCGGTCTCGGCGCCGCAGGGCCTGGTCGTGCCGGTGATCCGCGATGCCGACCAGCTCTCGGTCGCCGGCATCGAAAAGACGATCGGCGATTTCGGCAAGCGCGCCAAGGACGGCACGCTCAAGATGGAGGAGATGAAGGGCGGCACCTTCACCATCTCCAATGGCGGCGTGTTCGGCTCGTTGATGTCGACTCCGATCATCAACCCGCCGCAGAGCGCCGTGCTCGGCCTGCATCGCATCGAGGACCGCCCAGTGGTTCGCGACGGCCAGGTCGTCGTCCGCCCGATGATGTACCTGGCGCTCAGCTACGACCATCGCCTGATCGACGGTCGCGAGGCGGTGACCTTCCTGGTCGCGCTCAAGAACGCGATCGAGGACCCGACGCGCATTCTGATCGACCTGTAACTATATACTAGGCGTCACCCCGGCGCAGGCCGGGGTCGCTGTGTGATCGCTCCCTCGCTGGCCAGCCCCGGCCTCCGCCGGGGCGACGGAGGAAATGATGGCTGACTATGATTTCGACGTCCTGGTGATCGGTGCCGGCCCCGGCGGCTATGTCGCAGCAATCCGCGCGGCGCAGCTTGGGCTCAAGACCGGCTGCGTGGAAAGCCGCGAGACGCTGGGCGGCACCTGCCTCAATGTCGGCTGCATCCCGTCCAAGGCGATGCTCCACGCGAGCGAATTTTACGACCACGCCGCCAACGGCATGATGGCCAAGATGGGCATCAAGGTCACGCCCGAGCTCGACCTGGATACGATGCACGGCCAGCGCAAGGACGCGGTCAAGCAGCTGACCGGCGGCATCGAATTCCTGTTCAAGAAGAACAAGGTCGAATGGCTCAAGGGCCATGCCGCCTTCACTGCCGCCGACACCGTCCAGGTCGGCGACCGTAGCGTGCGCGCGAAGAATATCGTCATCGCCACCGGATCGTCGGTCGTTCCGCTTCCCGGCGTCGAGATCGACCAGAAGGTCGTGGTCGATTCGACCGGCGCGCTCGAACTGCCCAAGGTGCCCGGGCAAATGGTCGTGATCGGCGGCGGCGTGATCGGGCTCGAGCTCGGCAGCGTGTGGCGTCGCCTGGGCGCCAAGGTCACTGTGGTCGAATTCCTCGACCAGATCCTGCCCGGCTTCGACGGTGAGGTCCGCAAGGAATCGAACAAGATCCTGAAGAAGCAGGGTATCGAATTCAAGCTGTCGACCAAGGTCACCGGCGTGACGGTGAAGGACGGCAAGGCCACGCTCACCCTCGAACCGGCCGCCGGCGGCACGGCCGAGACGATCGAGGCGGATACCGTATTGGTGTCGATCGGCCGCAAGCCGAACACCGCCGGCCTCGCGCTCGACAGGGCCGGGCTCGCGACCAACCAGCGCGGTCAGATCGAGATCGACCACGACTTCCGCACTTCGGTCCCCGGCATCTGGGCAGTAGGCGACGTGGTTCCCGGCCCGATGCTCGCGCACAAGGCCGAGGACGAAGGCATCGCGGTCGCCGAGAATATCGCCGGCCAGCACGGCATCGTGAACCACGACGTGATCCCGTCGGTCGTCTATACCTGGCCCGAAATCGCCGGCGTCGGCCTGACCGAGGAAGCCGCCAAAGAGCGCGGTGAGGTCAAGGTCGGCAAGTTCCCGATGCTGGCGAACTCGCGTGCCAAGACCAACCACGAGCCCGACGGCTTCGTGAAGGTGATCACGGACGCCAAGACCGACCGCGTGCTCGGCGTGTGGTGCATCGCCAGCGTCGCCGGCACGATGATCGCTCAAGCCGCGCAGGCGATGGAATTCGGCGCGACCAGCGAGGACATCGCCTATACCTGTCACGCGCACCCGACGCACAGCGAGGCGATCAAGGAAGCGGCGATGGCGGTGACGGGCAAACCCATTCACATCTGATCGCGCGAGATCGTAGCGGCGCTACGATCGAGCAAACTCGCGATCAGATCCGCCGGCGGCGCTCAAGCCGGCCGACGGCACGGCTTTGCCGCGCCGCCTGCCAAGATCATCGACTACCGATAGCGCCATCCGCCGTTCCAGCGCTCGCGGTGCCACCAATAGCGGCGACCGTCCCAATAACCGCGCTGGGGATAATAGCGGCCGATCACCAACCGCACCTCGGGCCCGCGATTGACATAGCGCGGCCCGTTGGGAACACAGCGATCGTGCCAGCCGCGATGCCAGCCACGACCGCATCCTTCGCGCGCCATGGCGGGGGTGGCGGCGGCGAGCATCGTGCCGGCGGCGGCCAAAGCCAGAATCATTGTCTTACGCATGGTGACCTCTCACTTCTTGTTACACGCCCGGTCGCGCGAAAACGGCGTCGCCGGACTATTCTCTAACGCACGAGCTCGGATTTCCCTCCGATCGCGCCGCGCGTGAAACGAATTCAGCGGTCCCAGGTTGCAGCCAGCGCGCGCAAATCCCAGCGGATTTCGAGCGGTACCGCGTCACGCTGTCGCCAGGCCCCAATATGGACATGCGGATTGCGTGCCGCGCCGTTATTGCCGTCCAGCGCGATCGTCTGGCCGGCATTTACGTGGTCGCCTGCCTTGACCCGAAAATCGGTCAGATGGGCCAGGACGACGACGATTCCGTCGTTGGTCAGGATGCGGATCTGTCCCGCCGGCGGCGGCCCCATCGTGCCGGGCACGTTGTTTTCGGGCTTCGTCAATATGCCGAGCACCGTCCCGGAGACGGGCGCCAGAACCTCGGCATGCCAGCCATACCAATCTTCATTGGCCTTGCCGTCGGTGCGATAGAATTTCATATAACCCGACGTTCCGGCGACCCCGCCGGTCACGACGCAATCGCTGCCTAGCGCGTCACCAGCATAATCGAGTTCGCCCATCGGGTGCGGCGCGCACATGAAGCGCTGGCGAAAGATCGGGCCAAATGTGATTTGCTCGATCGGGCCATCGACCGGCGCGGCTTTGGGTGGCGGACCGAGCTGTGGAGATGCCGACCGGGGCTGCGCTGCAGCGGCCTGACCAAGAAGCAGAAAAGACAGCAATGGCAGCATCATACGTTCCTCGATCAGCGGCAGCCGCGCATATCACGAGGAAACGGGGATCAGCCAGCCAGCATTGCCCGCCGACGCAGCAGCGCCGCTGGTGCGCCAATCTCCTTAAGCCCGGATATTGGACGTCAGCGGGACTCAGCCGACCCGACCGGGAGTTATTGCTCCTTGCCCTTGCCGCCGGGCCTGCCGCGGCCTTCGCGTCGCGGCGCTCCACTGCTGCTGCGTACCCCGCAAACCGGCCCCACCGGCCGAACAACCGGGGGCGTGGGTGGAGCGGCCGCTGCCGGCGGAGGAGGCGGCGGTGGAGGTGGTGGTGGAGCCGAAACCGGTGCGCGGGGCGGCGAAAAGCTCGGCCGCGGTGCCACTACGGCTGGCGGTGGCATGCGCCGCGGTTCGACGCCGGGGGGAATCGTGCGCCGTTCAAGGGGCTGCAACTCGGTTGGCTTGCCGGTGTCGGATTTGACCATCGGCGGCTTCGGCACCACCAGCATCGGCCGCTCGATACGGCGCTCGCCGCGCAAAATGGGCGGCGACTGAGGGGCAGGCGCCGGCGCCGCTGGCGGAACAGCGGTCGGGATGTCGCTCTGTATCCGCGGTGGCAACCGCATCGGGCGACCGGCATCGTCGCGTCTTGGCGGCGGCGGGACGACCACCGGCGGCGGCAGCGGTGTCGAGGTCACCGGCGCCGCGGGCGGGGTTGGGATCGGCTGTCCCGGAATCGGCTGGCCCGAGCGCGGTGGACGTCGTGGGAATCCTGGCCCGGTATCGTCGCCGCGACCCGGCCGGCCAGGCTTCGTACCCGGCACACCCGGTGTAGGCGGCGCAACCGGCCGTGGCCGCCCGATCCAATTGCCCTTCCCCTTCCAGGCGTCGGGACCGCCCTTCCTCCCTGGCCGTTCGCCGCCTGGCGTCGTGACCCACTTGCCGCCGCCCTGGGGAGCGCCGCGATAGCCGCCGCGCCGCCACCGTTCGAACCATTCGGCGCGTTGCCGCCGCTTCTGCCATTCCGTGCCGAGCTTGTTACGCCAGTCACGATGATGCAGCCGGCCCGGCCCATCGCGATAGCGGATCCAGCCCGGCCGACTGCGCCAACTGTCGAACCGCAGCTCGATCGCGCCGAACCAGCCGATACTGTCGGCCCAGTCGCCGGCATAGACCGGCTCGGGATATTGCATCGCCTGCTTCATGTCGAAGCCGCGATCCGACAGCCATCGAGCACCGTCGATGATATCGTCGGACGGATCGATCAGGTCGCCATTGTCGCCATAGACCGCGGCGAGCATCCCCCGGTCGAAGCCATAGGCATAGGTTCGGTCGCCAACGAAGAACGGGTAATCGTTCCCCGGCGCGAAGATGTAATAGCGGTAATCGTCGCCGAGCGGCTCGGCGAGGATCGTCGAGCCATCGGCCATCGACCACGCCCAGCAGTCGATGCCCTCGAAGCGAAAGCCGTAATCGGGCGGAGAGGTGCCCATTGCGTCGAGCAGGGCGTCGGCATCGTCGATATAGCGATAGGCATCGTCGGATACGGCCGACGCCGTGGACGGAAAATCCTGCGCGGCGGCGATGTCAGGCAGCGCCACACCCGCCAACAGCGCGAACATCGCTCCTGCTACCGATCCCATCCGTTTCCGCGTCATCATCTGCCCCACTCCTGCCAACGACGCCTGGGTCATCCCACAGTGTCAATGAACTCGCCCTGTCGCGATCGTTCAGCCAGCGTTGTCTCGATCGCCGAGACCCGAATGGTGCCAGCGTGGCGCAAGGCGAGAAGGAGTCAATTAGGGGTCACACGTAACCGCACGCACCGGCGCCTTGCATCGCGACGCGACGCGGTTAGGGTCGCGGCAAGCGGCGCCGCCGCAGCAGGAGAGCGCGATGGCGACTTTACGCCTGAGACAAGCAGCCAAGGCGTTCGGCCCGATCGAGGTCCTGAAGGGCATCGACCTGGACATCGCCGACGGCGAGTTCGTCGTGTTCGTCGGCCCATCCGGCTGCGGCAAATCGACTTTGTTGCGCAGCATTGCCGGACTGGAAGCGCTCGGTTCGGGGACGGTCGAGATCGACGGGCGGGTGGTGAACGATGTCCCGCCATCCGAACGCGGCATCGCGATGGTGTTCCAATCCTATGCGCTCTACCCGCACATGAGCGTGCGCGAGAATATGGGTTTTGCGCTCAAGCTCACCGGGCGACCCAAAGCGGAAATCGCTGCCGCGGTCGATGCCGCCGCGGCGACGCTCGACATCGCGCATCTGCTCGACCGGCGGCCCAAGGAATTGTCGGGCGGCCAGCGCCAGCGCGTCGCGATCGGCCGCGCGATCGTTCGCCAGCCCAAGGTGTTCCTGTTCGACGAGCCGCTGTCCAATCTCGACGCCGCGCTGCGCGTGCGCATGCGCTACGAATTCGCGGGGCTGCACAAGGCGCTGGGGACGACGATGATCTACGTCACGCACGACCAGGTCGAGGCGATGACCCTGGCCGACCGGATCGTCGTGCTCAACAATGGCGTTATCGAGCAGGTCGGAACGCCCGACGAGTTGTACGAACGGCCCGACACGATCTTCGTCGCAGGTTTCATCGGGTCGCCGACGATGAACCTGATTCCGGCCACCTATGCCGGGCGGGGGGCAACGGGCGCGATGGTCAGATTGAATGGCGGGCAACTGATCGACACCGCGATCTCAGCGGAATCGCTGTCGCCGGGCGCGGCAGTGACGCTGGGCGTTCGCCCCGAGCGCCTGACCGGCGACGGTCCCGCTAATCGGCTCGGCGGTCATGTCCGGATGGTCGAATCGCTCGGCGCGGTGCATCACGTCCATCTCGCGATCGAGGGGCTCGCCGAGCCGTTGGTCGCGTCGCTGCCGACACGGCCTGCGAGTGAGACGCTGGCGATCGCGATGCAACCGGAAGCATTGCATCTGTTCGACGAACGAGGGCGCGCGCTTCCGCGCCCGACACTCGCCGTTCCACGCGCAGCGGCTTAGCCCCGCTCCGGACATAAAATGCCGCTTGGCGCAACGCCCCCAAGCCGCTTAGAAGAGGCGCTTGGAAACGGTTACACGCGCCCCCGAGGGCGCACCGGGGAGGAAGACATGTCGACCGTCACTATTCGCGATGTCGCTCGCCGCGCCGCGGTGTCGGTCGCCTCCGCCAGCCGGGCGCTCAATAATCATTCCAGCGTCACCCCGGCGACGCGCCAGCGCGTGATCGAAGCGGCGCGTGCGCTCGATTACGTGCCGCATCTCGGCGCGCGCAGCCTGTCGCGCGGCCGCTCCAACACGATCGGCGTCGTGCTGCCCGATCTGTTCGGCGAATTCTTCTCCGAAATCATCCGCGGCATCGATTACGCGGCGCACCGCCGCGGGCTGCAATTGTTGCTGTCGAACATGCATGGCAGCGCAGACGAAACCGAGCTGGCGATCCGGGCGATGCGCGGCCGCGTCGACGGGCTGCTGGTGATGTCGCCGCAAGTCGATGCCGAGTTCCTCGGCCGCAACCTGCCAAAGGGGCTCCCCGCCATCGTCATGAATGCCGCGGCCAGCGACGGCACGCATCCGACGATCGCGATCGACAATCTGGCCGGCGCGCGCGAGGCAGTCGCGCATCTGGTGGCACAGGGCTGCAAGCGAATCGCGCACGTCACCGGACCGCGAGGCAATGCCGACGCCGATGCGCGCCGGGCCGGGTTTCGCGCGGCGGTGACAGAATTGCTCGGCGCCGATGCGGGGATCGAGATCGAAGGCGATTTCAGCGAGGCGTCGGGAATCGACGCAGCGTGGCAGATCCTCAGCCAGCGTCCGCATATCGACGGCGTGTTCGCCGCCAACGACATGATGGCGGTCGCGTGCATGGCGACCCTGGCCGAAGGCGGCATGCACGCGCCCGACGATGTCGCAATCATCGGCTTCGACGGCGTCCCGATCGCGCAATATGTCACGCCCGCGCTGTCGACCATGGCGCTCAATCTTGCCGAACTCGGAGAACGCGCGCTGGAAAAGCTCGTCGCGATCACCGAGTCGGAGGATCAGGTCGAAGCGACCACCGAAATGCTCAAGCCCGAACTCGTCATCCGCGCCTCCAGTCGCCGCCATGCTTGATCGCCGTCACCTGCTGCTGGCCGGCGGCGCGGCGCTCGGCGCGGCAGCCTTGCCCGCAATCGGCGCGTCGCGCGCGCGTACCGGCGATCTGTTCGGCGATATCCAGCGCCGAACGTTCCGCTTTTTCTGGGAACGGTCGAACCCGGTAAACGGGCTGATGCCCGATCGCTGGCCGAGCCCGAGCTTCTCGAGCATCGCCGCGACCGGCTTTGCGCTCACCGCTTATCCGATCGGGGTCAAGCACGGCTGGATCACGCGGGCGCAGGCGCGCGACCGCACACTTGCGACCTTGCGCTTCTTCTGGAACGCACCGCAAGGCGACGCGCCGGCGGGAGTCTCCGGGTACAAGGGGTTCTTCTACCACTTCCTCGACATGAACAGCGGTCTCAGGTTCCGGCAGAACGAATTGTCGTCGATCGACACCACGTTGTTGCTCGGCGGCGTGCTGTTCGCCGGGCAATGGTTCGATCGGCCCGAGGAAGCCGAGATTCGCGACCTCGCCGCCAAGATCTATGCGCGCTGCGACTGGCGCTGGTTCCAGCAGCACGACACGCAGAAACGGGTGTCGATGGGCTGGCATCCAGAGAGCGGGTTCATCGCGCGGCCATGGTTCGGTTATACCGAAGGCCAGATTCTGTATGTGCTCGCGCTGGGCGCGCCCGATCACTATCTCGACCGCGACGCCTATGACGGTTGGTGCTCGACCTATCCCGACAGTTGGCGCGGCAGCGGCGCTACGCGGCACCTCGCCTTCGGGCCGCATTTCGCGCACCAATATAGCCAATGCTGGCTCGACATGCGCGGCATCCGCGATGCGACGATGCGCGACGCCGGGTTCGACTATTTCGAGAATAGCCGTCGCGCGACCTATTGGCAGCGCGATTACGCCAGGCGGAATCCGGGCAAGTGGGTCGGCTATTCGCGGGATATCTGGGGGCTGACCGCGTGCGACGGGCCGGGCGGCGGACAAGCCCCGGTCAACGGTACGCAACGCCGTTTCAGCGGCTATTCGGCACGCGGTCCCGTCGGTTTGCCCGACGGGTTCGACGACGGGACGATCGCACCGACCGCCGCGGTCGCCTCTCTGCCGTTCGCCCCGGAAATCGTCGAGCCGGCGACGCGCGCGCTCCGCGACCGTTATGGCGGCGCGATTTACGGCCAATACGGCTTCCTCGATTCGTTCAATCCCAGCTTCACTTTCGCGCGAGCCCGGGTCGACCAAGGCAAGGTCACCGCGACCGCGGGCTGGGTCGACAGCGATTATCTCGGGATCGACCAGGGCCCGATCGTGGCGATGATCGAAAACCACCGCAGCGGCATGATCTGGGACGCGATGCGATCGCACCCAGCGATCCGGCGCGGTTTGCAGCGGGCGGGCTTTACCGGCGGCTGGCTGGGGTGAAGCTGTTCGGCGTCCTGACCACCGGGCTGGCCGCGCTGTTGCTGGGATCGTGTTCCAATGCGCCCGCGACGACCGTGCTCGACGTCTGGGCAATGGGCCGCGAAGGCGAAGTGGTCGGCGATCTGGTTCCCGAATTCGAGCGCGAAAATCCGGGCGTGAAGGTGCGCGTCCAGCAACTGCCGTTCACTGCCGCGCACGAGAAACTGCTGACTGCATTCGTCGGCAACGCGATGCCCGACATGGCGCAGCTGGGGAATAGCTGGGTGCCCGAATTCGCGACCTTGGGCGCGCTCGATCCGCTCGACGGCCGCGTCGCCGCGACCCCGGCCATTCCGCGCGCGGATTATTATCCCGGCATCTGGGATTCGAATGTGGTCGACGGCAAGCTGTACGGCGTGCCCTGGTATGTCGACACGCGGTTGCTCTTCTATCGCCGTGACATTCTTAGGCGCGCAGGCTTCGACCATCCGCCGCGCGACTGGGCGGAATGGCGTCGCCAGATGGCGGCGATCAAGAAGCTGGTCGGGCCCGACAAGTACGCCGTCTATTTCCCGCTCAACGAGTACGAGCCGCTCGAAATCCTGGGGCTGCAAGCGTCCGCGCCGATGGTCACCGACGATGCGCGCGGCAATTTCCGCAGCGCGGGGTTTCGCAAGGCGCTCGATTTCTACCTCGGCACGATGCGCGACGGGCTGGCCCCGGTTGTCGCGACGACGCAGGTCGCCAATGTCTGGGACGAGTTCGACCGCGGCTGGTTCAGCTTCTACATCACCGGGCCGTGGCAGATCGGCGAGTTCAAGCGCCGCCTGCCGCCCGACCATCAAAGCGAATGGATGACCGCGCCAATGCCCGGCCCCGACGGCCCCGGCGTATCGAATGCCGGAGGGTCCAGCCTGGTGCTGTTCAAGTCGTCGACCAAGAAGGACGCGGCGTGGAAGCTGGTGCGGTTTCTGTCACGGCCCGACGTGCAAATTCGCTTCCATGCGCTGACCGGCGATCTGCCGCCCAGGATCAGCGTTTGGAAGACGCCCGAACTCGCCAAGGATCCCTATGCCAAGGCGTTCGGCGAGCAGATGATGCGAGTGCGCGCCACACCCAAGGTCCCCGAATGGGAGCAGATCGCGACCGACCTCAAGCTCGTCTCGGAAAAGGCCGCGCACGGCGAATTGACAACCGACCAGGCCGTCGCCGAGCTCGACAAACGCGCCGATGAGACGCTGGCCAAGCGGCGGTGGATATTGGCGCGCAAGAAGCAGGGCGGCGAACCCCGCGCGGAGGCGCGGTCGTGAGTCAGGAGCGGGCCGCTTGGGGATTCGTCGCGCCCGCGTTGGTCGCGCTCGGACTGTTCTTCTTCTTGCCGGTTGCCGCCGCGCTGGTCCTTAGCTTCACCGATTTCGACATCTATGCGGTGGCGGATATCGGCAATCTGCGCTTCGTCGGCCTCGATAATTACGTCCACCTGCTCGAGACGCCGTTATTCTGGAAAGCGCTCGGCAATACCGCCTGGTTCGTCATACTGGGCGTGCCGCTGTCGATCATGATGTCGCTCGCCGCCGCGTTGCTGCTCGACAATAAGCTGGCGCGGTTCAAGGGCTTCTTCCGCACCGTCTATTTCGCGCCGGTAGTCACCACGCTCGTTGCGGTCGCGGTGATCTGGCGCTACCTGCTCCACACCAAATACGGGCTGGTGAATTGGGTACTGGGCGGGATCGGCATTGGTCCGATCGACTGGCTGGGCGATCCGCGTTGGTCGATGCCGGCGATCGTGCTGTTCGCCGTGTGGAAGAATTTCGGCTACAACATGATCATCATCCTGGCCGGGCTCCAGACCATCCCCGAAGAGCTGCACGAGGCGGCGCGGATCGATGGCGCCAGTGCGCTCCAGCGGCTCCGCCACGTCACCCTGCCCGGCCTCGCCCCAGTGCTGCTGGTCGTGTCGATCCTGACCATGGCGGGATACTTCCAGCTGTTCGCCGAGCCCTATGTGATGACCCAGGGCGGGCCGGTCGAGAGCACGGTTTCGATCCTCTATTTCATGTACGAGCAGGGCTTCCGCTGGTGGAACCTGGGCTTTGCCAGCGCGATCGCGTTCGTGCTGTTCCTGATCATGTTCGCGCTGACCCTGGTCCAGCTGAAGGTCAGCGAGCGGTGGACGCAATGAAGCGCGGCGGTCTCCCCGTTCAGATCGGCTTATGGCTGATCGCGTTGTTCGCGATGGCGCCGCTCTTGTGGATGGTGTCGGTCAGCTTCATGACCCCTGGCGAAGCCTCGTCCTTCCCGCCGCCATTGCTGCCGGCGCATCCCACCACCGCCAATTTCGTCGAATTGTTCGCCAGCACCGACATGGCGCGATATCTGGTCAACAGCCTGACGCTGGCGACACTGGCGACCTTGCTGTCGCTGACCTTCAACGTGATGGCGGGCTATGCCTTCGCCAAATTGCGCTTCCGCGGGCGCGACCGGCTGTTCCGTTTCCTGCTGACCGCGCTCGTCATCCCGGCCCAGGTCGCGATGATCCCGCTGTTCCTGATCTGCAAGTCGCTCGGCATCGTCAACAGCTTCGCCGGCGTGCTGGTGCCGTCGATCGCGACGGTGTTCGGCATCTTCCTGGTCCGCCAATATGCGCTGTCGATCCCCGACGAGATGCTCGAGGCCGCGCGTATCGACGGCGCGAGCGAGGGCAGGATCTTCCGCTCGATCGTGCTGCCGACGTTGAAGCCGATCCTGGCCACCCTGGCGACGTTCAGCTTCCTCGGCTCCTGGTCCGATTTCCTCTGGCCGCTGATCATCCTCAACGACAGCCAGAAGCAGACCTTGCCGGTGGCGCTCGCCAACCTCAGCCGCGAGCATGTCCAGGACGTCGAGTTGATGATGGCAGGGAGCGTGGTGACCCTGGTCCCCGTGCTCCTGCTCTTCCTGGCACTGCAGCGTTACTACATCGCCGGATTGATGGCGGGGAGCGTCAAGGGATGAGGAGACTGATCTTGGTTCTGGCCGCCGCGGCGACGATCGCCGCGACCAAGCAACCGCCCGCGCCGCCGCTTCCGGAAGGCGTGCAGACCGCGCAACCGGCGCCGGCCGAGGGCGGCTATCCCTATCTGATCTTCAAGCCGCGCGGGTACGATGCCGACAGGACGCAACGATGGCCGCTGGTGATCTTCCTCCACGGTTCGGGCGAGCGCGGCTCCGATATCGAAGTGGTCAAGAAGAACGGCCCGCCCAAGATCATCGCGCAGCATCCCGGATCGCCCTTCATCCTGGTCTCGCCGCAGCTCGAGGCGGCTAGCGACGAAGACAGACGCTGGGACACGGCCAAGCTCGACCGGCTGCTTGCCTCGATCCGCGCAGAATATCGCGTCGATCCGAGCCGCATCTACCTGACCGGCCTCAGCCTGGGCGGGTACGCCACTTGGGCTTGGGCGCTCCGCCACCCCGAGCTGTTCGCCGCGATTGTGCCGGTCGCCGGCTTGTCCGAGGACAAGGACCTCGACCCGTGCGTGCTCAAAGACATGCCGATCTGGGCGTTCCACGGCGACCAGGATGATGTCGTCGATCCCCAGCAAGGCTTCGCCATCGTCAAGAAGGTCGATGCCTGCAAAGGCAGCATCCGCCCCAGAATGACGATCTATCCGCAGATGACCCACGGATCGTGGGAACCTGCCTATGACGACCCGGCGATGTGGCGCTGGCTGCTCGAGCAGCGTCGTACCGTCCCCGCCCCAGGCGGTCCCCAGGAAACCAGCAAGAAAAAGGCCGACAAGAAATGAGCAATCCGTTCCCCGACGATTTCCTGTGGGGATGCGCGACCGCGGCGTACCAAATCGAAGGCTCACCGCTCGCCGATGGCGCCGGCGCGTCGATCTGGCAGCGCTTCAGCCACGACCCGCGGCTGATGGCGGCCAAAGGCGATACCGGCGACGTCGCCTGCGATCACTATAATCGCATGGTCGACGACGTCGCGCTGATGAAGCGGTTGGGGCTCAAGGCCTATCGCTTCTCGGTCGCCTGGGGCCGCGTGCTGCCCGACGGCATCGGCCAGGTGAACGAAGCCGGATTGGGGTTCTACGAGCGGCTGGTCGACACGTTGCTCGCCAACGACATCGAGCCGTTATGCACGCTCTATCATTGGGACCTGCCAGCGGCGCTCGACGACCGCGGCGGCTGGCTCAATCGTGACAGTGCGGACTGGTTCGCCGAATACGGCCGCGTGCTGTTCGAACGGCTCGACGGTCGCGTGACCAAGTGGGTGACCCTCAACGAGCCCTGGGTAGTGACCGATGGCGGGTACCTCCACGGCGCGCTCGCGCCGGGGCACAGAAATGTGTTCGAGGCGCCGATCGCCAGCCGCAACCTGATGCGCGCGCACGGCGCGGCGGTGAAAGTCTATCGCGAGGTCGGCAAGCACGAGATCGGCCTGGTCGTGAACCTCGAGCCAAAATACCCGGCATCGGATTCGCCTGAGGATCAGGCGGCGACCGCGCGCGCCACCGCCTATATGAACCGCCAATATCTCAACCCCGCGATCCATGGCACCAACCCGGCCGAACTCGCTGACGTGTTCGGCGAGGCCTGGGTCGATTGGTCCGCGGAGGATCTGGCGCTGGCCAGGCAACCGATCGATTTCGTCGGGGTCAATTATTACACCCGCAACGTCACCAAGGCGGACGACAGTTTCCCCGTCCGCGCCGGCATGGTCGTGCAACCGCAGGCGACCTACACCACCACCGGCTGGGAAGTGTTCGGCCAGGGCCTGACCGACGTGCTGCTATGGGTGAAGGACAATTACGGCGACCCGACGATCTACATCACGGAGAATGGCGCCGCTTTCTACGACCCGCCCGCCGCCTCGCAAGGCCGGGTCGAGGACCCGCTGCGCGCGGCCTATCTACGCGAGCACATCACGGCGGTCGGCAAGGCGATCGAGCAGGGCGCGCGGATCAAGGGCTATATGCTGTGGTCGCTGTTCGACAATCTCGAATGGTCGCTCGGCTATTCGAAGCGGTTCGGCATCGTCCACGTCAATTTCGAGACGCAGGAACGCACGTTCAAGGATTCGGCCAAGCTGTACAGCGAAGTGATCGCGACCAATGGGGCGTGTTTGGGGTAGAACGTGATGATATCGACTTGATCCATTCACCCTCACCCTTCCCACCGGCGGGCCCCTTCCCTCTCCCACTGGGAGAGGGAAGGAGGCGCGAAGCGCCGGAAGGGTGAGGGTGAATAAGCCGGATCAGCGCGATTCCGTCATGTTCTATCCAAATTCTGAAGCCGCCCCTACCCCCCAATCGGCGCGCACTTCGCCAGCAGCCATGCCCGCTCCTCGGCAGTGAGCTCAGGCCCCAGCACGTCGAGCACGCGGCCATGATAGGCGTCGAGCCATGCGCGCTCGGCCCGGGTCAGCATCGCCGGCTCGATCAGCCGGCGCTCGATCGGCGCGAAGGTCAGCGTCTCGAAACCCATCATCGGCTGTTCGGCGCCCGCAATGTCGCGCCGCTCGACCAGGACGAGGTTCTCGATGCGGATGCCGTATTCGCCCGCTTTGTAGTAACCCGGCTCGTTCGAGATGATCATGCCGGGACGCAGCGGCTCAGCCGGACCGCCGCCGGGATAATTGGGCTTGGCGATGCGCTGCGGCCCTTCGTGTACCGCGAGATACGAGCCGACCCCATGGCCGGTGCCATGCGCGAAATCGAGTCCCGCTTCCCATAACGGCCGTCGCGCGAAACTGTCGAGCTGACCGCCATTGGTGCCTTCCGGAAACACCGCCGTGGCCAGCGCGATATGCCCCTGAAGCACGCGGGTGAAGCGGTCGCGCATTTCCGGCGTCGGCTCGCCCACCGGCACGACGCGCGTGACGTCGGTGGTGCCGTCGGCATATTGCCCGCCCGAATCGACCAGATAGAGCTGCCCCTGCTCGATCTTCAGGTTCGACTCCTCGTCGACGCGGTAATGCGGGCTGGCGCCATGCGGACCGGTCGCCGAGATCGTGTCGAAGCTCAGATCCTTGAGCAGCCCGGTCGCCTCGCGCAATTCCTGCAGCTTGGCCGCCGCCGACAATTCGGTCTCGGTGCCCTTGGGCAGTGTTTCCTCGCACCATTTGAGGAAGCGGGTCAGCGCCGCGCCGTCGCGCACGCTGGCGGCGCGATGGCCCGCGGCTTCGGCCGGGTTCTTGATCGCCTTGGCCAGCACCACCGGATCGCGTAGCGCGAGCACCGTGGCTCCGCCGCGCTGCAATCCGTCGAAGATCGCCGCGACCGCACGTTCAGGGTCGGCCGCGACGCGCTTGCCGCTATAGGCCGCCAGCGCCGGGGCGAAATCGGCACGATCATGCACGCGCACGGCATTGCCGAGATGCGCCGCGACCTCCTCGCTCATCTTCTCGGGCGCGACGTAAAGGTCGACCGTGCCGTCGGCATTGGCGATGGCATAGGCGAGCGCGACCGGCGTACGGTCGACATCGGCGCCGCGCACGTTGAGCGTCCAGGCGATCGAATCGAGCGCCGACAGCACGACCGCATCGGCCTGCTGCTCGCCCAGCCAGTCGACGATATCCGCGCGCTTTTCCGCCGAGGACTTTCCCGCGAGCGCATCCGGCTGAACCACCAGCCGTGCATCCGACGGCGCTGGCCGGTCGGGCCACACCGCATCGACCGGATTGGTGTCGACCGCGACCAACGTCGCCCCCTTGGCCGCCAACGCCCTTTCCGCCTCTTTCACCCAGGAAGAGGTATGCAGCCAGGGATCGTAACCGATCCGCGCGCCCTGTCCGGCATGGCGGCCGAGCCAGTCCGAGACGCTGGTCTCCGGCACGCCGACGAACTGCCAATGATCGCCATCGACCTGCTCGCGCACCTGGAGCGTATAGCGCCCGTCGGTGAAGATCGCCGCTTCCGCCGGCAGCACCACCGCGGTCCCCGCCGATCCCTGGAATCCGGTCAGCCACCCCAGCCGCTGCGCATAGGCGCCGACATATTCGGACATGTGCTCGTCGGTCAGCGGCACGACGAACCCGTCGAGGCGGTCGCGCTTCAATTGCTCGCGAAGGGCGGAAAGTCGGTCGGCATAAGTGGACATCAAGCAATTCCATCGGCGTCGCGGGGTGCGACTGGGTGGTTAACGCGCGAGAAGCGCAATGCACCACATTTGCTGGCCTGACGCTCAGGTCAAGCCGGATGAATGCGTTTGCTATAAGACGGCCGCGGCGTTGTGACGGAACGGGACAGGGGCGCATCGGCTTTCCCGTCACGCAGCCCCTTCGACAAGTGCCGCGGCGCCGCTATGTCGGGTCCATGACCGATAGTCCCAAGCCGCCCATCGCCGCGACCCGCCCGCATTCCTTCACTACCCATGGCATCACCATCGAGGACCCGTGGGCCTGGCTCAAGGATCCGAGCTATCCTGATGTGAAAGACAAGGACGTACTCGCCTACCTCGAGGCAGAGAACGCCTATTTCGAAGCGATGATGGCGCCGCACAAGCCGCTGACCGACCGGCTCTACGAAGAGATGAAGGGGCGCATCAAGGAAGACGATTCGTCCGTCCCGCAAAAGGATGGCGACTGGCTCTATTGGACCGCGTTCGAGACCGGCGGCCAGTACCGCAAATGGTGGCGCAAGCCGGTGGCGGGCGGCGCGGATGAACTGCTGCTCGACGAGCCGGCGCTTGCCGAGGGCAAGGAATATTTCCGCCTAGGCGCCTTTTCCGTGTCGAACGACGGCAAGCTGCTCGCCTACGCGATCGACGATAACGGGTCGGAGCGCTTCACCATCCGGGTCAAGGATTTGGCGACCGGCGAGCATCTGCCCGACACCATCCCCGGCATGTTATCGGAGATCGTCTGGACTGCCGACGACAGCGCGTTCCTCTACGGCCTCGCCAACGAGCAATGGCGCACCGACAATGCCCGCCTGCACAAGCTCGGCGCCGATCCCGCCACCGATGTCGAACTCTATCACGAGGACGACGAGGGTTTCCGCGTCGGGGTCAGCGAGACGAGCGACCGCCGGTGGATCGTCATCGGCACGGGCGATCACGTCACCAGTGAAGTCTATCTGCTCCCGGCGAGCGACCCGATGGCCGAGCCGATCTGCGTCGCGCCACGCAAGCCGGGCCGCGAATACGATGTCGAGACGCATGGCGACACGCTCTACATCCATACCAACGATACCGACCCGATGTGGCGGCTGGTCACCGCACCGATCGCCGATCCGAGCAATTGGGCCGAGCTGATCGCGCCTTCCAAGCATTTCTACATGACCGGGATCGAATGCTATCGCGACTATTTCGTCGTCGAGGGGCGCGATGACGGCCTCGATCAGATCTGGATCCATCGCTACGATCCGGCGATCGCGCCGCGGCAGATCGCCTTCCCTGAAGCGAGCTATACCGCGGGCCTGGGCGACAATCCCGAATATGACATGCCGGTCCTGCGGCTCGGCTATGAATCGATGGTCACGCCCGGAACGGTCTACGATTACGACGTCGCGACGGGCGAGATGACGACGCTCAAGGTCCAGGAAATTCCTTCGGGATACGACGCGGGCAAATACGCGACCGAGCGGCTCAAGATAAAGGCGCGCGACGGCACCGAGGTTCCGGTGTCGATCGTCTATCCCAAGGACTTTCCGAAGGACGGGTCGCGGCCGCTCTTCCTCTACGCCTATGGCGCTTATGGCTACGCCATCCCGCCCGGCTTCTCGACCGGGCGTCTGTCGCTGCTCGACCGCGGCTTCGCTTACGCTATCGCGCATATCCGCGGCGGCGACGATCTCGGCCAGCAATGGTATCATGACGGCAAGCTCGAGAAGCGCAGCAACACGTTCAATGATTTCGTCGATGTGGCCCAGGCACTGGTGGCGGATGGCTGGACCAGCGCCCGCAAGATCGCGATCGCGGGCCGCTCGGCGGGCGGCGAACTGATGGGCGCGGTGGTCAATTCCGACCCCGATCTGTGGGGCGCGGTGATCGCCGACGTGCCGTTCGTCGACGTGCTCAACACGATGCTAGACGACAGCCTGCCGTTGACGCCGGGCGAATGGCCCGAATGGGGCAATCCGATCGAGGACAAGGCGGCGTTCGAGCTCATCCGCTCCTATTCGCCCTACGACAACGTGAAGGCGCAGGCCTATCCGCCGATGTTCATTAGCGGAGGCCTCAACGACCCGCGCGTGACTTATTGGGAACCCGCCAAATGGGCCGCCAAGCTGCGCGCGACCAAGACCGACGACAATCTGTTGCTGCTCAAGACCAATATGGGCGCCGGCCATGGCGGCAAATCGGGCCGGTTCGACAGCCTGTACGAAAGCGCCGAGGAGCATTGTTTCGTGCTCTGGCAATTGGGGGTGGAGGAATGACCCCCTCTCCCCTCGGGGGAGAGGGGCAGTGTGTCTCACTGACCGAGCAGATTGCCCCTCTCCCGACTTCGCTACGCTCGTCTGCCAGCGTCCGGTGGACATCGCCCCGCGATGTCCAGTGCATGCCGGGGGCATGCGCGGCCGGACGCTCCCCGGAGGGGAGAGGGCGATAGTGGCCGGCCTGTCCTACCCCATCACCGCAACCGAGGCCGACATCGACGAGCTTGGCCACGTCAACAATGCGGTGTGGGTGAAGTGGATCCAGGACATCGCCGTCGCGCATTGGAACACGATCGCCACGCCCGAGCAGCGCGAAAGCATGATCTGGGTCGTGACGCGGCATGAGATCGACTATCGCGGCAACGTGTCGGCCGGAGAGACGGTGAAGGCGGAAACCTGGGTGAGCGACCCTCCGCAGGGGGCCCGGTTCGACCGACACGTGCGATTCACCGGCGCCGATGGCAAGGTAAAGGTCGAGGCAGTGACGACCTGGGCGCTGATCGATCGCGCGACAGGAAGGCTGATGCGGGTACGGCCGGAGCTGGCAGCACCGTTTCTCGGCTGACGGCCGACTAGGTCGGAAGGGGAACCGTGGCGCGGACTCGAAGCCCGCGCCACGCCGACGTCAATCAATAGCGATAGTCGTCATAGTCCCGATCGCGGTGATGGCGGCGATGCTCGCGGCGCCATTCGCGCTCGCGTTCCCAGCGCCGGCGCGCTTCCCAGCGCTCGCGGCGTTCACGCCAATGGTTGCGCCCGCCATCGCGATAGCCGTCATTATAGCCATAGTGCCGATAGCCGTCGTTATACGACCCCCAGCTCTGCGCCGATGCGCTGGTGGGCATGAGGGCGAGAAGACCGCCTGCCACCGCGGTCGAAAGAAACATCATGGTACGCGTCATTACAACCTCCTGTCGGTGCTGACTGAGGAGGGTTTATCGAAGGCAACATTGGTCGGCCCTGAACCGGCCGTACAGGTGAGGTTTAGGGTCCGCTTGTCGCCAACCTACCCCGTCAGACCGCGGACTTTGCAATAGCGGTCGACATCCGCCGCCGGCCATTGTTCCTGTGCGGCGAATGGACACCGCTCCGGGGAATGTGGGGCTGGCGCGGCGAGCGTCACGTGGAAATCGACATCAGCCGTCGAACAACCCAGATATAGATCGTTGCGCTTCGGAAATGACGATACTCCCGTCACCACGCCGGTGCCCACTTCAAGCCTCAGCTCGCCGTCGCGGGTAAAGGTCAGCTTGAACGATACCGGCTTGTCATACGGCACCAACCCGAGGGAAGTCTCTTTACCGTCGACCAACAGAGAGACCAGGAAGTAATCGGGCTTATCCGGATACCAAGTAGCGACGACACCGTTGCACCGGCATCCTGAAGGATCGCGTTGGAGGTCGGTAAACGCAACTCTCGCTGTCGGATGCCACCGACTAAGCCCATTCGCCCTGCGTATCATCATCTCGCCCGTGAACTGCGTTACAGTCTCGGAGACGGCGATATCGTGGTCGGAAAACGTTCCTTCCGGAGCGTGGCACTGCCAGGATTGCGCACCCGCGACCGAACAGGAGCTGGAAAGCATCGCGCAAAAAGCCAGGAGCGAAATGATTCGATAGGACGGCCGGCGGACATGACCTCCCGAGAGGGCTGAGCTCTTTCTCATTTCCGCTCCTTCGACAGCGCGTCGTTGCGATATCCGTTATGAGTAAAGCTCTGATGAAGGCCTGTAGAAACGTGCCGAGCGTCATCCCTCCCGCTTAACCTCGGCGATCGCCGTCCGGCTCTGCCGCGCCCAGGTTTCGCGGCCGGTCAGGAAGGCCTTCCACCCCAGGATCGCGCCCCAGTGGCGGAACAGCTGGAAACTGAACGGCTCGAGCACCGCCGCCGCCAGCGCCGGCACGAAGCGCAGCCCCTTCGTCTGACCGGTCCAGCGCGAATAGAGGTGGAGCGAAGTCAGGTGGAAGCTGAGGTCGACCAGGATCTTGACCGCCATGATGATCAGGATCGGCAGCACGATGTGGAAGCGGCCGCTGAACAAGACCACCAGCAGGATGATGAACGCGGTCAGCCCGAACACCGGCTGCACCGTATCGGCTGCCTTGACCGGCAGCATCGCGGTGCCGAGCTTCCCGAAATGGCCGTTAGCGACCATGTCGCGGTTCCAGTGCTGGGTCTGCAGGAATCCGCCGAACCAGCGGCGGCGCTGGCGCAGGAACGCCGGTAGCGTCGCGGGCGCGTCGGTCGAGGCGAGCGCGTCGCCGACCACGCGTACCTGCCAGTCATGGCCGTTGTCGTGCGCGAACCGATGCAGGCGGTGGATCAGTTCGTAATCCTCGACCAGACAATCTGGATCGAACCCGCCGACCTCGACCACTGCCTTGGTCCGGAACGCGGCGAACGCGCCCGACACCAACAGCAGTCCGTTCAGCCGTTCCCACGCATAACGCGACAGGAAGTTGCGGACATATTCGTAGGTCTGGAACCATTCGAACAGCCGGCCCGACAGGCTGGGCCCGCACATCGGGCGGATCACCCCGGTCGCGGCGACCAGTTCGGGTTCGGCGGCGAAGGCGTTGCGCATCGCGGCGATCGCACCGGGTTCGAGCAACGTATCGGCATCGACCGTGACGACAATCTCTTCGTCGACATGCAGGATCGCGGCGTTGAGCGCACGTGCCTTGCCGCCATGCGGCAACCGCAGCCAGCGCAGCGACGGCAATTTGGGCGCGAGCGGGCTGATCGCGCCCACATCCGGCTGCGCCAGGCCATAGCGCGCGAGCGTTTCCGGCGTGGCATCGTCCGATCCGTCATCGGCGATCAGGATCAGGTCGGGCGCGTCCTTCTGCGCGGCGAGCCGATCGATCGTCACATCCAGCACCGCGGCTTCGTTGCGCGCGGCCACGATGATGGCGAGGCTCGACTTGGCGTCGGATGGCGGTGCGGAACGCGCGCCGTGCCGCAGCGGCCAGATCTGCACCGCAGTGAAGATCAGCAATGCGGTGTCATAGAGGATGTACGCGACGCCCACCGACCAGACCAGGAACCCTTGGCGCAGAAAGGCTTGAACCACCAGCGCGACGAACGTCACATATACCAAAGCCGTCACCCCAATGCTCGGCCAGCCGACGCGACGCGGATTGAGGCGCGGAGACAGGATGTCAAAGGACTGGGCGAGCGCGTCCGCCGGCGTACGCTGGAGCATGGAATAGAGGACTTCGTTTGGGGGGCGGATATTCCTAGCGTTCGTTTCGGCCCCGCACTAGCCTGATTGCCAATGCGTTAGGGAGTACGTCGTGGAGAGCGAACGGTTCACGAAAACCGCGATCTGGTTGCACTGGCTGATCGCGATCGGCGTGGTGATCAACGTCGCCCTCGCCTGGATCTGGCCGCTCGGCGACCATAATGACGCGATCGGCGAATATGTCCGACCGATGATCGACAGTCACAAGTCGATCGGCATCACCATCCTGGGCCTCGCCATCCTGCGCCTGCTATGGCGGATAGGGCACAAGCCGCCGCCCTACCCGGCCAGCTACAAGCCATGGGAGCGGACGACAGCGCATATCGTCCATTGGGGACTGTATTTCGTCATCCTGGCGATGCCGATCACCGGATGGGTGATGGATTCGGCGTGGAAGGATGCGGCGACGCACCCGATGCTGTTCTTCGGCACGTTCGAATGGCCGCGGCTGGGCTTCATCATGACAATGGCGCCCGACACCAAGGAGTGGATCCATTCCACCTTCGGTGAGGCACATGAGCTGATCGCCAAGCTGGTCTATCTTTTAGTCGTCCTGCACCTGGCCGGAGCGATCAAGCATCAAATGGAAGGGCATAAGGAACTGCAACGTATGGGAATCGGGCGCTGAGATTGGTGAAAGCACATTGAGCGCAAAGCCCGGGAAGCCGGCGGTCGGCGGCGCGCCTAGATCCTTGGTCCAAGCTACGAAGGACCAAGCCATGACCTTTGCCTATACCTGCTTCGCTTCCCCGGTTGGCATGCTCAAGCTCGTCGCGAGCGAGCGCGGGCTGGCCGCGATCCTGTGGGAGAATGACGACCCCGATCGTGTCCGGCTGGGTACGATGACCGAACAGCCCGAGCATCCGGTGCTGATCGAGACGGTGCGCCAACTGGGCGAGTATTTCGCCGGCACGCGCACGCGTTTCGACCTGCCGCTCGATTTCCACGGCACCGATTTCCAGAAGAGCGTGTGGGCGGCATTGCTGACCATCCCGTTCGGCGAGACGCGGTCCTATGCCGAGATCGCGCGCCAGCTCGGTCGCCCGACCGCGTTCCGCGCGGTGGGTGCGGCGAACGGCAAGAACCCGATCTCGATCGTCGCGCCATGCCACCGCGTGATCGGCACCAACGGCACGCTTACGGGCTTTGCCGGTGGCTTGGAGGGCAAGGCCTTCCTACTAGAGCTTGAAGGCGCAGCGGCCTAGAACGCCAATGTCCCTCCGTCATCCCAGCGAAAGCTGAGATCTCGAGCCGAATTGCGCTACGGATTGAAACCAGCATCGGGTCGTTAGGGGCGGCTTGGCGGAAACCGCACGCAGCCTTGCGCGCCGCGTGATGCCTTAATCAGCGGCGGGAAGAGCGGCCGGCACGTCACTGATGTCCGCCAGCCCCACGCCGCGATGGACGCGAACGCCGCTTTCGGAACGGGGGCCTCCGCCGACTCGGATGTGCTTGCCCATCGGCAGCGGCGCCACCGGCACCGGCGCGGACAGCGCCGCGGCGACCGGCGCGGGCGGCGTCGAGCCCCCGCGATGGACCATGACGCCCGAGACGATTTCGCCCGCGTCATATCCCCCGGCACCGGCGACGGCCACGCCGCCCTCGCTGCTGGGCCAGGGACTGGTACGGCCGGTCAGGCTGGGCTCGAGCCCCGAATAATTCTGGCTGTTGGCGAGCGCACCTTCGAGCCCGCCGCGCCAGCGGTAGAATATATGCGCGCCGACCGTCGCGACGCGATCCATGCTCGATGCCCACCAGGGCAAAACGTAATTGGCGTGATAGAAAGTGGCCGACCCGATCGGGGCATAGACTTGTCCCGAAAGCGCCGACACCGCGATATCCCGCGCATGCGCCCAGGATGCGGGATCGCGGCGAAACGCCATCGATCCGTCGCAGGTAAAGCTGAACTGGCACCCGGTGCGCCGGGTTGATCCCTGATAGACCACGCCGCAGACGCTGTCGGGAAAGGCGCGATCGCGCACACGATTGAGCACGACCTGGGCGACCGCGCGCTGGCCATCGTCGTTTTGCGACCGCGCTTCATAATAGACCGCGGCGGTCAGGCACTCGATCGCGCGCGCGGCATCGTCGGGGCTGCGCGTCGCCGATAAAGCGAGCAAGGGCTGCGCGGCGGCAATCGCGGTGACCGGGCCACTCGTGTCGACCAGCGCCGGAAGCTTGGCGGCGATGTCCGCGGGCAGGTCGAGCGCCAGCTTGTTGATCATGGTGACGGTCGCGATCGGCCGCGCCTCCAGCCGCTGCGGCAGCTCGGCCTGCGGCAGGCATGATGCGGCCATCGCCAGCAGGCCGAGGCCCGCGGGCGCGCGCAATCTGAGGAGAACCCACCGCCGCTTCACGGGCGACGGGTTAGACAATCAGGGTTAGTAGCAGGTTAAGAAGGGAACTCGCCGGCGATTTCAGCGTCTTGGCTAGCCCGAATTCCTCAGCGCCGTGGCGATGGCGTTGATCGACAACAGGATGCCCTCGCCGATCCGCGGATCGCCTTCGCCCGCGCGATGGCGCTTCATCAACTCGATCTGGAGCAGGTTGAGCGGCTCGATATAGGGCAGGCGCAAGCGGATCGAGGCATCGAGCCCGGGATTCTTTTCGAGCAGCCGCGACTGGCCGGTCGCGTCGAGCAGACCGTCGCGCGCCAATTCCCAGCCATTGCGGATGCGCGGGAAGATCGCGTCGGCCAACGCGCGGTCCTTGACCAGCGAGCAATAGCGTTCGGCAATCGCCATGTCCGATTTGGTGATCACCTGCTCCATATTGTCGAGCGTCGCCGCGAAGAACGGCCAAGCTTGCGCCATTTCGCGCAGCAATGATTTGTCCTCGAATGCCGCCAGCGCCTGGCCGACACCGTACCAGCCCGGCAGCATCACACGCGCCTGCGCCCAGCTGAACACCCAGGGAATGGCACGCAGATCCTCGATCGCGTCGGACTTCTTGCGGCTTGCCGGGCGGCTGCCGATCTTGAGGTTGGCGATCTCCGCGATCGGGGTCATTTCGCGGAAGAAAGTGCGGAAGCCCTCCGTCTCGTAGACCAGCCCGCGATACGCCTTGAACGCGGTGGCCGACAATTCGTCCATCGCCGCCCCGAACCTTTTGTGATCGGCATCGGACAAAGCGGACGGCGCCAGGCTGGCGAGCAAGGTCGCGGCGGCCATCGCCTCGAGATTGGTCTTGGCGCTTTCGGCGGTGCCGTATTTGGCGGCGATCACTTCGCCCTGTTCGGTGATGCGGATACGCCCCTGAACCGATCCCCGCGGTTGCGCCTGGATTGCGGCGAAGGACGACCCACCGCCCCGGCCGACCGCACCGCCGCGGCCATGGAACAATTGCATGCCGACATGCGCCATCTCGAACACCGGTTCGAGCGCTTCGGACGCGCGGCTCAATTGCCAGGTAGAGGTCAGGTAGCCGCCGTCCTTGTTCGAGTCGGAATAGCCGATCATCACTTCCTGGACGCCGCGCTCGACCGCGAGCCCGGCGATTTCGGGCAGCGCGAACCATTCGGCCATGATCGCCGGCGCCGCCTCGAGGTCACCGACCGTCTCGAACAGCGGCACCGCCATGATCGCGGCGCTGGGCGGGTCGCCGGGGACATAGAGCCCGACTTCCTTCAGCATCAGATGGACTTCGAGCAGGTCGCTGACCGACATCGCCATCGAGACGATATATTGGCGGATACAGGCCGGCCCGTATTTGCCATGCGCCTCGGCCGCCGCGCGCAGGATCGCGAGTTCGGAGGCGGTGTCGGCGCTATAGGCCGCATAAGGGCTGACCAACGGGCGGACATTGGCGAGTTCGCGGCGCAGCAGGGCCACCCGCGCGGCTTCGTCGAGCACGAGATAGTCCGGCTCGACGCCGGCGACCTTGAGCAATTCGGCGACGGTGCGTTCGTGGACCGCGCTGTTCTGGCGCAGGTCGAGTGTCGCCAGATGAAAGCCGAACGTATCCACCGCGCGGATCAGCCGGCCGAGTGCGCCGCCCGAGGCGAGCGGCCCCGCGCCCTCTTCCGCCAGTGCATGCGCGATCGTCACCAGATCGCGGCGCAGTGCCTGCGGATCGGCATAAGGCTCGCCCTTTAGAGCGGCGGGCCGCGGTGCGGGCTTGCCCGTGAGCGCGCGGTGAGTCGCGGCCAGGCGGGCATAGACACCGGACAACGCGCGGCGATACGGCTCGTCGTTGCGGCTCGGCGCATCATCCCCGCTCGCCGCCGCCAGCTGGAGCAGCTCGTCGCTGACTCGCGTATGATCGGTCGAGATCGACAATTCGGCGCCGAGCGCGTGAACCGCGTCTAGATAATAATCGAGCACCGCCTCGCAGGATCGCGCCAGTGCGGCGGTGAGCGATTCCGCGACGACATTGGGATTGCCGTCGCGGTCGCCGCCGATCCAGCTTCCCGGCTTGAGGAAGCTCGGCGTGCGTTCGCCGAGCGCGCGGTCCCAGCGCTGGTACAGGCCGGGCAACACCGGCAGGAACACGTCGCGCAGATAGGACAGCGCGGTTTCCACCTCATCCGCGACGTAAAGCCGCTCGCGCCGCAGCACGCGCGTCTGCCACAACAAGGCGATCTGCCGCGCGATCGCCTGCTCGACATCGTCTCCTTCGGGAGTCGTCGCGATCTTGCGGTCGCGCAACGCCATCAGCTGGGCGATGCGGTTGCGATGGTCGATCATCGACTTGCGCCGCACTTCGGTCGGGTGCGCGGTCAGCACGGGCGCGACCAGGGCATGGTCGAGCAGACGCATGACCTTGTCCTTGCCGATCCCCTGATCGGCCAGCCGCTGCAGCGCCGCCGCGACATCCGCGCCCGGTTCGGCCGCGACGCCCTGACGGTCCTCAGCCAGATTGGCGAGCATCGAGAACAGCATGAAGCCGCGAACGAAATCCAACGTCTCGTCCAGCGACAGGCGGTCCAGCCCGAGATCGACGTCCCCGCCGACGCCGCGATGGCGGTCGACTGAGGCCGAGCGGATATATTCGGTGCGCTTGAACAGCGCGTCGCCGCCATAAGCGCGAATCACGTCGCCGAGCAATTTGCCCAGGAAACGCACGTCGGGATTGTTGGTGATGGTGGGGAGGTCAGCCATGTCAGCTTGCTGCACCGCAGCGCGAGTCGGGTCAATCGTTTCGTTATCGGACCCATTCATGGCATTTTATTCCAATATCGCGCGCAGGAGGATGCATACGTTTGCATGGCACGGCGGCGCACAAACTAACCTCATGCGTCATCCCCGCGCACGCGGGGACCCAGCTCCTCAGCAAGCGGCGCTTCACAGCGGTTGTAGCAACGGTGCGCACACGAGATGGGTCCCCGCTTTCGCAGGGACGACGATGTATTTGTGCGGAAAAGGCCCTAGGCCTCCAACTCGACATCCCAATACAACCAGTCGTGCCAGGTATCGTGCAGATGGTTCGGCGGGAAACTGCGGCCATGTTCCTGCAATTGCCAGCTGGTCGGACGGATCGGCTCGACATGGAGCGGCATCTTGGCTTCGGCCGGCGTGCGGCCGCCCTTGCGCAGGTTGCACGGCGCGCAGGCAGTTGCGACATTCTCCCAGGTCGTGCGGCCGCCATAAGCACGCGGGATGACGTGATCGAAGGTGAGATCCTTGTGGGTGCCGCAATATTGGCACTGGAAACGGTCGCGCAGGAACAGGTTGAACCGCGTGAAAGCCGGGAACTGGCTCGGCCGGACATATTGCTTGAGCGCGATGACGCTGGGCAGCTTCAGCGCGAAATTGGGGCTGCGCACCTCGCGCTCGTAATGCGCGACGATGTCGACCCGATCCAAAAAGACCGCCTTGACGGCGGTCTGCCATGGCCAGACGGAGAGCGGGTAATAGCTGAGCGGCGTATAGTCGGCGTTCAGCACCAACGCGGGACAACTGTCCGGATGTCGCATCAGGTCGGGATGAAACACGCTTTCCCCCATCGCTTTCCTGGCGAGCGTAAAGCCGATCAGGATGACGCCATGATGACAGCACAGCGCGCGACTCGCGGTCAAGGGCCGGATTGGTGATCGTCAGCCGTTTCGCGCCGAGTCCCACCGGGGGGTTGCATTTGGGTCACGCCTGGTCGGCGATCCAGGCGCATGACCGCGCCCGCGACCATGGCGGGCGCTTCCTGCTGCGGATCGAGGATACCGATGTGACGCGCTCGCGGCCCGAACACGTCGCCGGGATCCTGCAGGATCTCGAATGGCTGGGGCTCGGCTGGGACGAGATGACGGTCCAGTCCGACCGCCTGGCGCTGTATGACGCCGCACTCGACCGCTTGCGCGACGACGGCCTGGCTTATCCCTGTTTCTGCACCCGCGCCGAGATCGCGCGCGAAGTTGCCGCCAGCCTGCATGCACCGCATGGTCCCGACGGGCCGCTCTATCCCGGCACCTGCCGCTCGATCGATCCCGCTACACGCGAGGCGCGGATGGCGGGCGAGCCGTTTGCGTGGCGGCTCGACGCCGGCGAAGCCGCGCGGCACGCCGGAGCGCTCACCTGGACCGACGAAGTCGCCGGCACCATGCCGGTCGAGCCGCTGATGCTTGGGGACCTCGTGCTCAAGGGCAAGGACCGCCCGGCCAGTTATCATCTCGCCGTAGTGGTCGACGACGCCGCGCAAGGCGTGACCCATGTGGTGCGCGGTCGCGATATCATGCCCTCGACCCATGCCCACCGCTTGCTTCAGGCCGTGCTCGGCCTGCCCGAGCCGGTCTATCGCCATCACGCCCTGGTGTTGGACACCCCGGGCAATCGCCTCGCCAAGCGGCATGGAGCGCCGACGCTGGCCGACTGGCGCGCGCAGGGAATGGACGGCGTGGCCCTCGCCAACGCGCTGCGCGCCGGCACGCTTCCTGCCGGATTTTCCTTCGATCGCTAGTGCTCGCAGTTCCAACAGAGCATTGTGGATGCGTGGCGCCCTTGTCCTCCGGCGCCGGCTTGACTCCTAAATCTACATATGTTGTATTTACCCCATGGCCACCGCTCGTCGCCCCTCCAAACAAATGCTCCGGCTCCTCGACGCGCTGTCCGTGACGCCGAACGAGTGGCGCCATGGCTATGACATCATCAAGGAAACCGGCCTGCTGTCGGGCACGCTCTACCCGTTGCTGATGCGGATGACCGATCAGGGTCTGGTCGAGGCGGAATGGCGTGAGCCGGCGCAACCCGGCCGGCCCGCACGCCATGCCTATCGGCTGACGGCGCAGGGCCTCGCGCTGGCGAGAGCAACGGCCGATGAGCGCGCCTCATCCGGTTTCAAGGAGGTATCCGTATGACGGCGATCCTGGCGCGTGCCGTTATGGCGCTGGCGGAAGCCTGCCTCGGCGATGATCGCCGCGACTGGGCGCTGGCGATGCGCGGCGAACTGGACGCCGCCATCGACCATGGCAAGCCGCTGACCTTTGCAGCGGGTTGCCTGATCGGCGCGCTGCGCGAGATGCCGAAGCATGAGGAGGGTCGGTTCGCGCTGACCAGCCACGCCGTCGCGCTAGGCCTGCTCCCGCTCGCCGCGCTATTGATGGTGGGCACGGCGGCCGGGTTTCCCTTCCTGCCGACCGGCCATGCCGGGATAGCCGGCTGGTTCGCCGGCGCAGGCGAACATCAGCCATTGCTCACGCCTTGGAACCGCGGTTTCGCCCCGGCCCTGGCGGTGCTCGTCTGGGGTATCGTCGCCGGGCATGTGCTGATGCCGTGGTTCGTCCTGGAGAGGAATTGGGACCGCGTCGCCACTCTCGCGCGCGTGAACAGCGCCGCCACGGTCACTCTCTTCCTGTTCACCGGCGTGTTGTTCCTCGACATGGCGTTCCTGCTGCTGCCGGCGGCCGTGCTCACGATCGAACTCGTGGCGATCTGGCAGCTGCACCGGTGGCAGGCGCATATTTTCGCCGGCGCTCCGCCCGGGACGCCCGCGGCGTAACTTCCGAAATTTTTGCCTGCACCATGTGAACTGCACCGGGCCGCCCGCGGTCCGTCGAGAACGTGCGCCTTTCGTTCAATACAGCGTGAATGGAGAGAAGAGATGAATTTGCCCCTAGCGATGATCGCCCTCGCCATGGCGATGCCCACCGCATCGGCGCCGGCACCGCAACCCTCGGCCTCGCCTATCCTTGGTCGATGGACTCTCGACACCGGGTCGATGACGATCCCGGTCGAGGCTCGTCCCGCCAGCGTGACCGCCGAATTCGCCGACGCCGGCGAGGGCATGTGGAACACCACCTATGTGATCACGGCGAAGGACGGCAGCGCCCGCCGCATGACATCGCAGGAGCGCCTCGACGGCCAGGCCGTCCCGATCGCAGGCGACCAGACGGAGGCCGACAGTGTCGCGATGACTACCCCCCAGCCGAACGTGCTGGTCATGGGACTGAGCAAGAGCGGCAATCTCGGTTCGGTCAGGGTCTATACGGTGTCGCCGGACGGCAAGGAAATGATCGAGAGTGCGACCGTCGTCGGCGCGGACGGAAAGCCGACCGTCCGGCGCTTCCGCTGGATTCGATGACATCTGAGACAGCTTGCGGAGGAAGTGCGCGCCCCGCGAACCGCCACGGCACCGCACGGCTCTCGCAAGCTGCCTCTCGTTCATTGCGCCCATTGGCTTCGCGCCCGGCGGAGCCTAGATAGGTCCCATGACCGTCTTCCTCGCCCTGCTGCTCATCGCCGCGATGATCGCGACCGTCGTTGCCCTGGTCCGCGGCGTCGTCCTGTTCCTCAAGGGCGCGACCGATGATGTGAAAAGCGGCGACGGACCCAGCGCGACCTCGCTGCGGTCGAACCAGATGATGATGTACCGCATCATTTTCCAGGCGGTCGCGATCCTGATCGCGGTGCTGTTGCTGTTGCTCGTCGGCCGCCAGCATTGAGCAACTGACCATTGGTCAAACTCAACAAAATCTACACGCGTACGGGTGACGACGGCACGACCGGCTTGGTCGGCGGCGGGCGGATTTCCAAGGCCGATCCGTTGATGGCGGCGATCGGTGACGTCGATGAGGCGAACAGTGCGATCGGCGTGGCGTTGGCGGCGATCGACGATGACGGCACCGCAAGCGCCTTGCGGCGTATCCAGAACGAATTGTTCGACCTCGGCGCCGATCTCGCGACCCCGCTCGATATGGAAGGCGGGTTGCGCGTGACAGAGGAGCAGATCGAGCGGCTCGAGCGCGAGATCGACGCGATGAACGCTTCACTGTCGCCGCTGACGAGTTTCGTCCTGCCCGGCGGCGCGGCCGGTGCGGCGCAGCTCCATCTGGCGCGCGCAATCGTTCGCCGTGCCGAGCGCAGCGCGGTCGCCGCTTCAACCGACACTGCGCTCAATCGCAAGGCGTTGACCTACATCAACCGCCTGTCCGACTGGCTGTTCGTCGCGGCGCGGCGATTGAACAATTCCGGCGCCAGCGACGTTCTCTGGGTTCCTGGCGCATCGCGTCAATAACCCTTGGGCATTGGCCCATAATTCCTATCTGAGCGATTGACTCCGTCGGCGAAACGACCGAAAAGAGGAACATAATGAGAACGCGACTTGGCCTCCGCCCGACTCCGGAAGCGCTCGGCGCCCGTTATGCGGCCGTTAGGGACCTGAGCGTGGCGCTGGTCGCGCCGCTGTCGGATGCGGACGCGACGGTCCAGTCGATGGAGGATGCGTCGCCGGCCAAATGGCACCTGGCGCACACCACCTGGTTCTTCGAGACGTTCGTGCTGCGCGACTTCGTGTCCGGCTACACGCTCCACGACGAGCGCTTCCCGTTCCTGTTCAACAGCTATTACGAAGCCGAGGGCCGTCGCCACAGCCGCGCGCGCCGCGGCATGGTGACGCGGCCGAGCCTGGATGAGGTACTGACCTATCGCGCCGCGGTCGACGCCGCTCTGGCCGCCGCCTTGCCGACATTGCCGGAAGAGGCGCGCGAACTGGTCCGGCTCGGCTGTCATCACGAGGAGCAGCACCAGGAATTGCTGCTGACCGACATCCTTCATCTGTTTTCGGAAAATCCGATCGAGCCGGCGATCTGGCCCGGCGCGCGCAAGGTACCGGTTGGCATGCCCGGTGCGCCGGGCTGGATCGAGCATGCCGGCGGCGTGGTCGAGATCGGCCATGACAGCCCGCATTTCGCGTTCGATTGCGAAGGTCCCAGGCACAGCACCCTGCTTCACCCTCACGCCATCGCGGACCGTACCGTGACCAATGGCGAGTGGGCGGCGTTCATTGCCGACGGCGGCTATAGCGAGCCGCGCCATTGGCTGTCGGACGGTTGGGCCTGGGTACAGCGCGAGGGGATAGAAGCGCCGCTTTATTGGGGGCGAAGCGACGGCACCTGGACGCGCTTCGGGCTAGACGGCCGCCGCCCGATCGACCCGGCGGCGCCGGTCACCCATATCAGCTTCTTCGAGGCCGATGCTTATGCCAGCTGGGCCGGCGCGCGATTGCCGACCGAGATGGAATGGGAATCGGCGGCGGCCGGATACGATCCCGACAGCGGCAACCAGCTGGACGTCGCGGGACCTGTCGAACCGCGCCCCTCGCCCGGCGGCCCCGCCTTTTTCGGCGACGTCTGGGAATGGACCGGCAGTGCCTATCGTCCCTATCCGGGCTTCCGCGCGGCAGAGGGCGCGGTCGGCGAGTATAACGGCAAGTTCATGAGCGGGCAGTTCGTGCTGCGTGGCGGATCCTGCGCCACGCCGCGCGGCCATGCTCGCGCCAGTTACCGCAACTTCTTCTATCCCCATCAGCGCTGGCAGTTCACCGGCGTGCGCCTTGCCAAGGACGTTTGATTTGTCACGGCGCCGGCCCGCAAAGGATATCTGATGCTCAAACAGGAAATCGAGGACGGCACCCGAAGTTTCGCGGATCCCGCCTTTCGCGCCGACGTGATCGACGGGCTGACCCGGCGGCCGCGCGCGATTCCGGCGCGCTGGTTCTATGATCATCGCGGCTCGGAATTGTTCGAGGCGATTACCGAATTGCCCGAATATTACCCGACGCGGACCGAGACCGCGCTGCTGCGCTCGGTCGCCGGAGAGATCTCCGAGCGCGTCGGGCCGGGCCGGGCCATGGTCGAATTCGGATCGGGATCGTCGACCAAGACACCGATCGTGCTCCAGGCGCTCGATCCTTCCGCCTATGTCCCTATCGACATTTCGGGCGATTTCCTGCGCGAATCCTCGCGCGCGCTGTGCGAGCGATTCCCCGGCCTGCCGGTTTTCCCGGTCGAGGCGGACTTCCTGAAACCGATCGCGTTGCCGCATCAGGTCCATACGGCGCCCAAGCTGGGCTTCTTCCCCGGATCGACGATCGGCAACATGATCCCCTTGTCGTCGACCGACCTGCTGCGTGCAATGCGCGCCTCGCTCGGCGAAGGAGCGATGCTGCTGATCGGGATGGACCGGATCAAGGACGTGGGCGTGCTCGAACGCGCTTATGACGATGCTGCCGGAGTCACCGCGCAGTTCAATCTCAACCTGCTCGAGCGGATCAATCGCGAGCTCGACGGGACGATCCCGATCGACGCGTTCCGCCACCGTGCGATCTGGAACGACGATCGCGCACGGATCGAAATGCACTTGGAGGCCGTGCGCGACGTGGTGTTCACGGTCGAAGGCCGGCCATTCGAAATGTCGGCGGGCGAGACGATTCACACCGAGAACAGCCACAAATACGGCCGGCGCGACGCGCGTCTGTTGCTGCGCTCGGGGGGCTGGACGCCGATCGCCGAATGGACCGATCCCGACGATCAGTTCGCACTCTACCTTGCCGAGGCCCAGCCGCCGCGCCCCGCGCCGTGACGACGGCCGGCGTGCATCGCGCCGCCGCGACCGGTTTCGCGGACGGCGCGGACGTTTACGCCGCCAGTCGCCCGGCCTATCCGGGCGAGGCGCTCGACTGGCTGCGCGACCGGATGGGAATCGGGCCGGACAGCCGCGTGGTCGAAGTCGGCGCCGGAACCGGGCTGTTCACCCGCCTGCTCGTCGAAACCGGCGCCATGGTACTCGCCACCGACCCCGTGGCCGAGATGCTTGTCCATCTGGCGTCGACAGTGCCGGGCGTCGCGACCGCTATCGCCACCGCCGAAGCGTTGCCGGTCGCCGCGGAATCGGTCGATGCCGTGATCTGCGCCACGGCCTTCCATTGGTTCGCCACCCCGCAAGCGCTGGCCGAGTTCCGCAGAATATTACGACCGGGCGGGACGCTCGGGCTGATCTGGAACGTGCGCGACGTCGAAGTGCCTTGGGTGCGGCGATTGTCGGAGATCACCGATCGCTACCAGGACGATGCTCCTCGCCAGAAGTCCCAGGCATGGCGCGCCATATTCCCAGCGCCGGGCTTCTCACCTCTCCACGAAACCACGATGCGCTACGATCACGCCGGGGCGGCCGAGGAGGTCATAATCGGCCGCACATTGTCGACGAGTTTCATCGCCGCTTTGCCAGATGATCGCCGGGCCGCCCTGGTCGAAGAAGTCCGCGCGATGATCGCCGCGACGCCTGAGCTGGCCGGCAAGCACAAGCTACGCTTTCCCTATGTGACTCACGCCTACGATTGCCGCCGGATCGACTGACCGGTTGCCGCGCGCCCATCGCTATGGCTAGGGCGAACCACATCGGCCTCGGCCGCGGAATCATTTGCGAGGAAGTGACATGCAAAGCGTGGGCGTGATCGGGGCGGGACAGATGGGCGCAGGGATCGCGCAGGTGTCGGCACAAGCCGGCTATCACGTGCTGCTGGCCGATGTCTCCAAGGAGCGCGCCGACGCGGGCAAATCGGGCATCGCCGCGCAACTCGCGCGCGCCGTGTCGAAGGAAAAGATCACCGCGGAAGTTGCCGATCAGACGCTCGCGCGGATCGAGACGATCGAGGGCCCGTCGGCGATGGGCAAATGCGGGCTGATCATCGAGGCGGCGACCGAGCGCGAAGAGATCAAGCGCGCCATCTTCGCAGAGGTGGGCAAGGTGCTCGGCACGACCGCGGTGCTCGCCTCGAACACCTCGTCGATCCCGATCACCCGCCTCGCCCAGGCGACGCCTGATGCCAAGCGCTTCATCGGCGTCCACTTCTTCAATCCCGTGCCGGTTATGGGCCTGATCGAGATCATCCGCGGCCTCGCGACCAGCGATGAGACGGTGACGTTGATCGAAACCTATGCCGCAGCGCTGGGCAAGCAGGTCGTCCGCGCCAACGACGCGCCTGGCTTCATCGTCAATCGCATCCTGATGCCGATGCTCAACGAGGCGTGTTTCGCGCTCGGTGAAGGCGTGGCGACGATCCGCGACATCGACCTCGCTTGCCAGCTCGGGCTCAACCATCCGATGGGACCGCTCACGCTCGCCGATTTCATCGGGCTCGACACCTGCCTGGAGATCACCCGCGTGCTGTTCGAAGGGACCGGCGATCCCAAGTTCCGTCCCGCGCCCTTGCTGGTCAAATATGTCGAAGCCGGCTGGTACGGCCGCAAGGCCGGGCGCGGCTTCTACGATTATTCGGGCGCGGAGCCGGTGCCGACACGGTGACCGCTCAAGGCTGCGACTCCTACGAGATCAGCAATCCGGCCAGGGCCGCCGACATCAGATTGGCGAGGCTGCCCGCGGCCAGTGCGCGCAGGCCCAGCTTGGCGATCATCGGCCGCTGATTGGGGGCGAGCCCGCCGGTCACCGCCATCTGAATCGCGATCGACGAGAAATTGGCGAAACCGCACAAGGCGAACGTCACCACCGCGACTGTGCGCGGGCTGAGCTGGGCCTGCACCTTGCCCAGGTCGATATAGGCGACGAATTCGTTGAGCACGATCTTCTCGCCAAAGAATCCGCCGGCGGCGCCTGCTTCGTTCCATGGCACGTTGAGCAGGTACATGACCGGCTTGAAGATATAGCCGAGCAGGCCCTGGAACGTCAGGTTGGCAATCCCGAACCAATGGCCGATTCCAGTCAGCATGCCGTTGGCGAGAGCGACCAGCGCCACGAACGCCAGCACCATCGCGCCGACCGCGACCGCTAGCCGCACGCCCGTCTGCGCTCCCTGTGCCGCAGCCATGATGATGTTGGCGGGCTTTTCCTCGTCGTGCGTCGCTTCGGGCAGCGGCTCGCCGGGCGTGCCTCCTTCGGGCAGCAAGGCGGCCGGGCCCTGGCCGCTGATCCTCGCCTCGGGCAAGTCGATCACCGCGTCTTCGACAGCCAGCGACACGGTGTCGGGCATGATGATCTTGGCCATCAGGATGCCGCCAGGCGCCGCCATGAAGCTTGCCGCCAGCAGATAGTCGATGCTGATCCCCATCGAAGCATAGGCGGCCAGGATCGTACCTGCGACGCCCGCCATACCGCTGGTCATTACGGTGAACAGCTGCGCCGGAGTCAGGTTGGCGAGATAAGGGCGGATGACCAGCGGCGATTCGGACTGGCCAACGAAGATGTTGGCGGCCGCGCAGAGCGATTCGACCTTGCTGACGCCGATTACCTTTTCGATCGCACCGCCGATCCAGCGGACGACGAACTGCATGATGTTGAGGTAATAGAGGATCGAGACGAGCGCAGCGAAGAAGATGATCACCGGCAGCGCGGAGATGGCAAAGCTGTGTCCGCCGATCGCATCGGAGGCGAGTGGGCCGAAGATGAAGTCCACGCCGGCCTTGGCGTAACCGAGCAGATTGGCAACGCCCCCGGACATCCAAGCCAGCACCGCCTTGCCCGCCGGGACATACAGTACAAGCACGGCGATCAACGCTTGCAGCGCGAAGGCCGCGCCGACAACACGCAAGCGGATCGCGCGGCGATTGGTCGATAGCAGCAGCGCGATCCCCAGAATCACGGCGATACCGGCAATGCCGATCAGGAAACGTTGCATTCTCGAATAAGCCCCCACTGCCTCCCATGAACGATACGGCAGCAATGCCGCACGCGCTCTCATGGGATCGGTCGATTTGTACGCAACTATGACGGCAAAAAACTGACTAGGACAGCCCCCGCATCCCGATGCAGTTAGGCTGCCCTCGATGATAAAGGCTCAGTCATCTGGCGTTCATGTTTGCGGGATCACGCCGTATAAGGCGGCAGCCCGGGCCGCGTGGCTATGGGCGCCTGCGAGGGAGCATGGAAGATGACCCATATCATGAAAATGGCTTTGGCTGCGGCGATGTTGGCGGGGATCGGCACGGCCGCTCCCGCGTTCGCCGCTGACAATGCGATGAAGGTGTGCGGCGCCAAATATCAGGCCGCCAAGACCGCCAAGACGTTGCCCGCGGGCCAGACCTGGAGCCAGTATCTGGCGCAATGCCGCGCATCCTTGCCCAAGCCCGCCGCGGTGACGATACCAGCGAAGCCGATGGTCGCCGCCAAGCCGGTCGTCGTGACGAAACCGGCTCCGACGCGGGTCGCTGTGGCCAAACCGCCCAAGACGCCCGGCCAGCCGAGCCCTGCTCAGGCTGCTATGTATGCGCGCGAGCGTCAATGCGGCGCGCAATACCGCGCGGCAAAAGCCGCCGGCAAGATTCCGGCCGGACAGACCTGGCCGCAATATTGGAGCGCGTGCAACAAGCGTATGAAATAACTGCTCCAAGCGCCCGGCCGGCGGCAACCGGCCGGGCTGTTTACAGAGAGTTCTCGGCAGGCTTGGGTCTGGCGCCGCAGAGCGGCCTCCCGCCTCTTTCCTTCTAGGTGCCCCCAACGGTGCGCATCTCAGTTACCGGCCCGAGCCGGGAACGAATGCCGAACAAAATGATCGATTTTGGAGGTAATCGAGGACTCGGGTGCCCCGAGTGCGATATTTCCCATCCCACGGCCGCCGGTATCCTCCGGTCGGCCACCGCCTCCGGCGAGCGAGCCGCAAAGGAAGGACGTGGGATGATGATATTGAAAAGCGCGATGGCCGCGATCACGATTGCAGGACTCGGTGTGCTGGCGACCCCGGCGCTGGCCGCCGATAATCCGATGAAGATTTGCGGCGCGAAATACCGCGAAGCGAAGGTCGCCGGCACGCTGCCCGCCGGACAGACTTGGATGCAGTTCCTCGCGCAATGCCGCGGCACGCTGCCCAAATCCGCCGCCAACGAACCCGCCGCCGTTAGCGGCGACAAGCCAGCCACGCTGACTGGCGCCAAGCGTCCTCGCAGCGCGGCGCAGACCGCGACCGCGTCTCGCCAGCACGAGTGCGGCAATCAGTGGAAGGCCGACAAGGCCGCCGGCAAGATCACGCCCGGCCAGACCTGGCCGCAATATTGGAGCGCCTGCAACAAGCGTCTGAAGTGACCAGGGGGCGGCCCGGTCGATCGCTGTCGATCGGGCCGTTTGACGTTGGCGGAATTGCCGCTAGCGTCGCGCGGCATGGAAACACCCGCTACCGCCCCAGAGGTAAAGCTGCCTCGTTCGCTCTTCGTCTTTTCGATCCTCTATGGCGGCATGGTCTGCATGGCGGGCGTGCTCGGCGTCAAACAGGTCGCGCTGGGGCCGCTCGCGGTCGAGGCCGGCATTTTCGGCTTCCTGCTGCTCGTCGTCTTGTCGAGCGCGGTTGCCGAAATTCATGGGCAGAAGACCGCGACGATGCTCGTCCGGCTGGGCTTCGTGCCTTTATTCACCTCGGCCGCTTTGATCCAGATCGTTCTCGCACTGCCGCATGATCCTGGCATGTATCCGCCGGCGATCGACGCTTTCCCGATCGTCGTCGGCCAGAGCGTGCGGATGATGCTGGCGGGCTTCGTCTCCTATGGCACGTCGCAGACGCTCAACGTCTTCATCTTCTCCAAGCTCAAGGGTCAGGAGGGCAAGGGCCGTCTGGTCTGGTTCCGCGGCATGGTGGCGAGCGTGATCAGCCAGATTGTTGATACCCTGTTGTTCATCACCATCTCCTTTTACGGCGAGCGCCCGATCCTCCAGTTGATGGAAGGGCAGATGCTGACCAAGATCGTGCTGTCGATCGTGCTGGTGCCGTTCCTGATCACCGGCTTCGTTGCGCTGGGCAGGAAGCTCGATCGCGCCTGAGCCGCCCCAGTCGCCGTGCCAGCGAAAGCTGGCAGCTTTCTCTTTATAACGTCTCGCTCGCAGGACGATCAGGCGACAGAATTCTGCCGTATCCGACGCGCGCTTCGGAACGCATTCCCCTCCCGCTTGCGGGAGGGGCTGGGGGAGGGCATGTTCATAGCGCGTCGACTTATAGACAGGCCCTCCCCCGACCCCTCCCGCAAGCGGGAGGGAGAAGAAGGACTCTTCCTTCACCCGATCGCGCTCATCCCGCTCAAGCGTCAGCTTTCGCTGAGGTGAAGGAATGAGTATGGCGCGCCCCATGACCGACCATTCCCCTTCGCCCCAATTGCTCGCCAAGGCCGAAACGCTCGTCGAGGCGCTGCCGTACATGCAGCGTTATGCGGGCCAGACCTTCGTGATCAAATATGGCGGCCACGCTATGGGCGATCCCGAGGCGCAGCGTGACTTCGCCGAGGATGTGGTGCTGTTGAAGGCGGTCGGCATCAACCCGGTGGTCGTCCATGGCGGCGGGCCGCAGATCGGCGCGATGCTCAAGCGGCTGGGCGTCGAATCCGAATTCATCGGCGGCCTGCGCGTCACCGACGCCGCCACCGCCGAAGTCGCCGAGATGGTCCTGGCCGGCAAGATCAACAAGGAAATCGTCGGCTGGATCGCCGCGCTCGGCGGCCGCGCGGTCGGCATTTCGGGCAAGGACGCCAATTTGGTGATCGCTGAAAAGGTCACCCGCACCGAGCCCGACCGCAATTCGGGGATCGAACGCCACGTCGACCTGGGCTTTGTCGGCGAGCCGGTGAAGGTCGATCCGTCGATCCTCAAGAATCTGGCGCGCGACGGCTTCATCCCGATCGTCGCCCCGGTCGCGTTGGGCGAGGATGGCGAGACCTACAATATCAACGCCGACACGATGGCGGGCGCGATCGCCGGCGCGCTGGGCGCCACGCGCTTCTTCCTGCTGACCGACGTCGCCGGCGTGCTCGACAAGGCAGGCGACCTCCAGACCGATCTCGATCGCGCGGCGATCGAGGCGATGAAGGCCGACGGCACCATCTCCGGCGGGATGATTCCCAAGGTCGACACCTGTGTCGCCGCGGTCGAGGCGGGCGTCGAGGCGGCGGTCATCCTGGACGGCCGCGTGCCGCACGGCATGCTGCTCGAAATCTTCACCCGGCGCGGCGCCGGCACGCTGGTTCGCGCCTGAGGGCTGTTCGCAGCCGGTTCGTTCCTATATCGATACGGACAGGGCCGCACCCCGGAGAAGAACTTGATTACCATCCTCAGTATCCTGCAGGTCCTGCTGACCGTCGCGCAGTGGATCATCATCATCCAGGCGATCCTGTCCTGGCTGATCTCGTTCAACGTCATCAACACGCATAACGACACCGTGCGTGCCATCTGGATGGCGCTCGATCGCATCACCGAGCCATTCTATCGGCCGATCCGGCGCATCATGCCCGATTTCGGGGCGCTCGATCTGTCGCCGCTGGTCGTCTTGCTGATCATCTGGTGCCTGCAGATCGCGATCGGGCGGCTGGCTTTGTGGTGGGTCGGCGCGGGCGCGCTCTGAGCGGCTGGCGCACGACACCAGAGGGAATCGAGATCGCGGTGCGCGTGACGCCGCGATCGTCCCGCAATGAACTCTCGTCTGGGCCGGGCCATGCCTTGGCACGGCTCAACTCGCCGCCGGTCGACGGTGCCGCCAACGCCGCGCTGATCGAGCTCGTCGCGAAGCATTTCGGTCTCGCCAAGCGCGACGTGCGGTTGATTGCCGGCGATCGCGCGAGATTGAAGCGGCTGGCGATCGCCGGGGACGCCGAAGCGCTGGCGAAGATCGCCGCTGCGCTCTATCAGGCCGAGCCATGACGGCGAACATCATCGATGGCAAAGCATTCGCGCTGGGATTGCGCGAGCGGATCGCAACCCAGGTCGCGACGTTTCGCGAGGCGACGGGACGCGTGCCCGGCCTCGCGGTCGTCCTGGTCGGCGAGGATCCCGCCTCGGCCGTCTATGTCCGCAACAAGCACAAGGCGACCGTCGCCGCAGGCATGGCGAGCTTTGAACACAAGCTGTCCGCGCATACGTCTCAAGCCGACCTGCTGGCGCTGGTCGACCAACTCAACGCCGATCCCGCGGTGGACGGCATCCTGGTGCAGCTGCCGCTGCCCGGACATATCGACGAGCGCGCGGTGATCACGCGGATCGATCCCGACAAGGATGTCGACGGCTTCCACCCAGTCAATGCCGGGCGGCTGGCGACCGGGCTCGAAGGATTCGTGCCGTGCACGCCGCTCGGCTGCCTGATGCTGCTCAAGGATCAACTGGGTGACCTCGCCGGCCTCGACGCGGTGGTGATCGGGCGGTCGAACATCGTCGGCAAGCCGATGGCGCAGCTCCTCGTCAAGGAAAGCTGCACGGTCACCGTGGCGCATTCGAAGACCCGCGATCTGTCGAGCGTGGTCAAGCGCGCCGACATCGTCGTGGCGGCGGTCGGACGGCCCGAAATGGTCAAGGGCGAGTGGATCAAGCCGGGCGCTTGCGTGATCGACGTCGGCATCAATCGCGAGCCGGCGCAACCCGGCGGCAGCAACGGCCGGCTGGTCGGTGATGTCGACTTCGCCGGCGCACTGAGCGTCGCGGGGGCAATCACGCCAGTACCGGGCGGAGTCGGCCCGATGACGATCGCGGTGTTGCTAAGGAATACGATGATATCCGCGCATCGCCGTGAGGACGTGTCCTACGACAAGGACGCCTGGTGATCCCGCTGCTGCTAATGCTGGCGGCATCGAGCGCCGCCCCACACAGCGCGGCCGACGCCGAGCGATCCTTCGCTCGCGATGCACAGATCGAAGGGCAATGGACCGCGTTTCGGCGCTGGGCGGACGACGATGCGGTTATGTTCCTGCCCCAGCCGACCAAAGCACAAGCATGGCTGAAGGATCGCAAGGATCCCCCCAATTCGGTGATGTGGTGGGCCGCCGACAGTTTCGTGTCGTGCGACGGCGCCCACGCGGCCAATACCGGCCCGTGGATCCGCGGCTGGGCCAAGGCCAAAGGCTATTTCTCGACGATCTGGGCGCGACAGGCCGGCGGCGAATGGAAATGGCTGGTCGATAGAGGCGATACCTTGGCCAGCCCACGCGCTGCCGGCGACCGGCCGCGCGTGACGCGTGCAGCATGCAAAGGCCGTCCGACGACGGTAGCAGCCGTACGCTATCGTGATGGCGAGACGGGCGAAGGCCAATCCGACGATCGCACGCTCGCGTGGCGCTGGCACGTTGCCCCGGATGGCGGGCAAAGCTTGGACGTGTGGCTGTGGGACGGCCATCGGATGAAGCAGGTCATTGCCGACCGGACCACTGCGGGATGATCGAGCTCTATCTTTCCGCGCTCGTCACCTTCTTCGTCGTCATCGACCCGCCCGGCTGCGCGCCGATCTATGCCGGCCTGACCAACGGCGCGACACCGGCCCAGCGCCGGTCGATGGCGATTCGCGCCGTGCTGGTCGCGGCGATCATCCTGTTCGTGTTCGCGGGGGTCGGCGAGGCGATGCTCAAGGCGCTGGGCGTCAGCCTGTCTGCGTTCCGCATCGCCGGCGGCATCATGCTGTTCCTGATCGCGCTCGAAATGGTGTTCGAAAAGCGCACCGAACGCCGCGAGGACCGCGCCGCCAAGATCGCGCAGACGCCCGAAGTCGAAGATGTCTCGATCTTCCCGATGGCCATGCCGATGATCGCGGGGCCGGGCTCGATCGCATCGGTCATGTTGATGATGAGCCGCAATCACGGGCTCGAGAAGGTGGCGGCCGTGCTCGCCGCGCTGGCGACGATCCTGGCGCTGACCCTGGTAGCGCTGCTTGCCGCCGGGCCGTTGATGCGGTTGCTCGGTGCGCGGATAGAGGCGGTCATCACGCGCATCCTGGGCGTATTGCTCGGCGCGCTGGCGGTGCAATTCGTGATCGACGGCATCCGGATCAGCCTGGGGCTGAGCTGACCCATAACCGTCACCCCAGCGAAAGTTGGGGTCTCAAGCCGTATCGCGCCATCGCTGGAGACCCCAGCTTTCGCTTGCGTGACGGATGGGCGTGCTGGGGAACGGACGCGCCTATTTGATCCGGAACAACCGCAGCGGCGAGTTCCTCGGCAATTCAAGCGGCTCGAGGAACGCGAACATCTCGCCCTTGGCCAGGCGATCATAGAACCCGCCTGGGTTGCGCGCGCGATAGATCGTCGATTCAGCCATGTTCGGACAGACCAGCAGCATCGTCGCGCCATGCTTCCTCGCGATCGCGCGGAACTGATCGGGCGATCCGCCAAAGGCATGCTGGACGTCGAGGATCGCGTCGCCGTTGCGGTGATAGGGGCCCGCCACCGCCTTGTGATGCGTGACGACGATGATCCGCGGCCCGAGATCGACGAAGCTGAAGATCGTCGCGCTGGGATATCGATTGAGTGGCGCGAGGCTGCTGATGGCAGGGCATCGTGCGCTCGCGCGGTTGATCGTCGTCATGCGGGCGTCCGGCTTGTCGATCGGCAAGAACCGTAGCGACAGTCCGCTGAACATGCCCGACGCGACCAGCACCACCACGACCGGGCCGAGCACGCGGACCAGCAAATTGGGGCTGTCGAGCAGCAACGGCACCGCGACCCAGATCAGCGCCGCCGCGCCCGGCACCGCGAGCAATTGCGCCGCCGGGCCCGCGCGCGTCTGCCACAACAGCATCAGGCACGCGAACAGGGTGAACAGGGTCACGGCCGACCAGCCGACCATGATGGGCGCGCGATCGGTGATGGCACGCCTGGTCGCGATCGCCGCACCCAGCAGGCCGATGATCGGCAAGGTCACGATCGGGAACGCCTGGCGGAAGGGATGCTGATAGATCGGTTTGGCCTCGCGCACATTGTCGAGCCAGTTGCGCACCAGTTCGGGCGACGCCTGTTCGGGCCGCCCCAGGCATTGCGGGAACAGCCAGGCGAAACCCGCGACGATCACCGCGCCGGCGGCAAACGCGAGGCCGAGCCGCGCCCAACGCGACGCCGGGCTCAACCAAGCCAGGACGAAGAGCAAGCCGCCCGCCACCAGCATCACGGTCAGATAGACCGGCGTCAGCGCGTCGCAGCGCATCACCGAATTGGCGTAGGAAGCAAACGCGCCGTAGCCGAGCGCGGTGCCACTCGCCAGGCTGACGCCATAAGCGGCGACGCGCCGCGCCTCGCCGCGATCCCAGATCCATTGCAGCGCGATGATCGCCCCCGCCATCGCGGCGTAAGGCAGCATTTCCAGACCGATCGAGATGCTGACCGCGCTCGCCAGCCCGACGATCACGCCGCCGCGCGCACCCTTGGGGTCACACAAACCGGCGACGGTCAGGCTGAGCATCGCCAGCTGCCAGCCATGGTGATCGATGCGGTCGGGCGCGAACATCAGCATCGTCGGCGTGCACGCACAGACCAATAGCGCCATCGCCAATGGCCAGGCGTGCGGGCTGACCAGCCGCCGGACGGTCGCGCCCAGGCCGATGAACGCGATCGACAGCGGCAACAGCGGCGCGATGCCGCACGCCACCCGCTCCGCCCAGGGCGTGCCGATGAACGGCCGCAGGATCAGGATCAGGCCCGCAATCGGCAAGTCGACGATACGGCTCCAGTGAATGTCGAAGCCGCCCGGCGGATTGAGATAATAATCGCGCAGGTCGTACCAGCCCTGCCCGTTGAGCAGCGCGCGGACCTGCATCAGCCGCATATTGTCGTCGGTGTCGCCCAGCCCCAGCGAGCGAATCTGCGGCCAGGCGCTGACGAAATACCACAAGCCGACGATGAACCAGGCGAGCAGCGCGTATTTGATCCAGTGCCGGTCGAGTTCAGCGACCAGGTCGGACCACCAGCTTTCGATCTTGCTCAAAATGCTTCCCTCGCGCCTCCGAGCGCTTTAGGGGGGCGCCCACGCTCTGGGCAAGGCTGTGACGGCAATTCTCAAACAAATCGATACATGGCGCGAGAGCGGGCTGATGGGCCAGCTGATCCGCTTCGGTGTTGCCGGCGGGGTATCGACGCTGATCTATTCGGCGGTGTACCTGCCGCTCACCACTTGCGTGTTTCCTGCCGCGCACGCAGTCTATGCCGTGCCCTTCGCCTTCGCCGTCGCGGTGACCGCCGGGTTCTTCCTGCACAGCCGCTGGAGCTTCAAGGGGCATGGCACGCGCCAGCCGGGCGGTGCGCAGCAGATCAAGTTCGTCATGGTGCAGGCCTCCGGCATGGGGCTCAACGCTGTGATCACCTGGGTGGGAACTGCTCTATTGGGCTATCCGGCCTGGGCGCCGCTCTTGCCGGCGATCGCTTTGGCGACGATCTTCACGTTCATTCTCAATCGCTGGCTGGTATTCGCCTGATGGCCTGCCCCTGGCTAATGGATCGCCCCGAATAATGGACCGTATCGTTTACGACCGCATGGCGGAGCATGACTCGTCGCATTGGTGGTATGTCGCGCGCCGCGACATCCTGCACGATTATGTCGCGCGCTACGGCGGTCTGCCCAAGCAGGCGCGCATCCTCGAGATCGGCTGCGGCACCGGGCACAATCTCGCGATGCTCCAGCAATTCGGCGAGGTCGACGCGATCGAGATCGATCCCGCCGCCGCAGCGATCGCCAGCAAGCGGCTGAACAAACCGGTCAGCAATGCCCCGCTGCCGACGCTGCCGGGGATTGAGCGCGGCGCCTATGACATGATCGCGGTGCTCGACGTGGTCGAGCATATCGACGACGATGTCGCCGCCTTGCGCGCGATGAAGGATTGCCTGAAGCCCGGCGGCAAGATCCTGATCGCTGTGCCCGCGCACCAATGGATGTGGTCGGCGCACGACGTCGTGAACCATCATCACCGCCGTTATTCGAAAGCGAGCCTGAAAAAGGCGATCGATGCGGCCGGGCTGGAGACGCGCAAGTTCGGCTATTTCAACTCGCTGCTATTCCCGCTCGCCGCCGCCGCGCGCGTGGCGGGCCGGATGACCGGCCGAGACGACAGCGACGATTCGCCGCCGCCGGGTCCGGTCAACAAATTGTTCGAGGCCATCTTCCGGCTCGAGCGCCACATGGTCGGGCGCGTGCCGATGACGCCGGGTGTGTCGATCCTGACCTTGGCGGTGCCGAAGGGCTGACTCTCCCCTCCCGTTTACGGGAGGGGTCGGGGGAGGGCCTGTTATTCCGCGGCCTTCGTATCCGGAGCGGGCGACACGCCCTCCCCTAGCCCCTCCCGCACGCGGGAGGGGAATGCTTGATCACGATCTTCCGCCCGGTATCCCAACGTCGCCTTGCCCTGCACCGGTCCCGCGACATCCGACACCAGGTACAGCGGCCGCCGCTTCGACTCGACGTACAGCCGCCCGAGATATTCGCCGATCATCCCCAGCACGAACATCTGCACCGCGCCGAGCAGCACGACGATGAACGCGAGCGACGTCCAGCCGGGCACCGCGCTCCCAGAGAAGAAGCCGACCGCGATATAGATCAGCAGCAGGAACGAGGCACCAGTCAGCGCCAAGCCGACATGGCTGGCGAAAGTCAGCGGCTTGGTCGAAAAGCCGGTCATCGCGTCGAATGCCAGGCGCAGCATCTTCGACAGCGGGTAATTGGTCTCGCCGGCGAAACGCTCGGCGCGGTCATAGGGGAACGGCACCTGGCGGAACCCGATCCAGGCGACCATGCCGCGAATGAAACGCGCCTGTTCGGGCAGCGCCAGGAAGGCGTCGAGCGCCCGCCTGGACATCAGCCGGAAATCGCCGGTGTCGAGCGGGATCGGCGTGTCGGTCACGCGATCGAGCAGACGATAGAAAGCCGCGGCGGTCGCCTTCTTGAACAAGGTCTCGCCTTCGCGTTTGCGGCGAACGGCATAGACCACGTCAGCGTCCTCGGCCGCCATCATCTTGCGCATATCGCCCAGCAGTTCGGGCGGATCCTGCAGATCGGCGTCGATAATCAGAATCTGCTCGCCCGCACACAGATCGAGTCCGGCGGTCAGCGCGAGCTGGTGGCCATGATTACGCGACAGGTTGATCGCGACCAGCCGCGGATCGCCTTGCGACAGCCGGCGCATGATCGGCCAGCTGTCGTCCTTCGACCCGTCATTGATCAGGACGAGCTCGTAATCCTCGCCGACCTCCGCCTTGGCGGCGGCGGTGACGCGAGCGTGCAGCGTTTCGAGGGTCAGTGCCTCGTTATAGCAGGGGACGACGATCGAGAGCTTGGGGCGTTGCATGGCGGTGCTGCTTAGTCGTCCGCGCGGTCCGCGTCATCGCCTTTCGTGGTTTCCACGGCGGCGCCCTCACGCGCCTGCGCCTTGCGGCGGCGCAGATTGGCGCGCAATTGCTCGGCCAGGCGGGCGGCGCGGTCCGGTTTGTCGTTCTTGGCGGTCATTACGGGGAATCGCTTTAATCCGATTTCAGCGAAGCTGAAACGGTTGCGGTGCCGGCCCACTCCCCCACCCCGGCCGCCCAACAGCGTATTCTATGGGCGGCCGGGGTGGGGGAGTGGGCCGGCGCCGCTTCAGCGGAGCTGCAAATGACTCTAAACCCGCCGACCGCGCCTTGACAATATCCGGGTCGACGGACATAGGCGCGCCTCCGTCGGGGCCTTTGGTCCCGCGTGAGTGCTGCCGTAGCTCAGTGGTAGAGCGCATCCTTGGTAAGGCTGAGGTCGTGAGTTCAATCCTCACCGGCAGCACCATCACTTCAATGACTCAGCGATATTTCCCCGGCCGGGGGCCGCTCGGGGTAGCACCCGGGGCAGCACGTAAGGCTAGGTGATGCCCACATTGCCGCATGGCATGTTCGCCCATGTTCGATAGAGTGCGCCAACGATACGAACTGCGGGGGTGGCATGAAGAATAGGGCGCTGACTGCGATGAAGCCTTATGTCGGCTTCGCAATGCTCCTAGCGCTTGCGGCGTGCGACAAGCCTTCATCGCCACCGAAAACGCCGTTGGCCGACACGGCCGATATGGACTTCGTTCAGGCATTCGTTGGAAGCTGCGTTCAAACATTCCCCGACTTCGCTCGCATTGAAGCGGCTGCTCGAGCGATGAAATGGAAGCGCGTCACCGATCCCGACATGTTGAAGATGATCGGCCCCGCCGATGGCGGCTCGGGCTGGAAAGCTTGGACGTTCAAGACCGGGAAGAAGGGCTTTCTGCTATCGACCGGCGAACGCGACGTTGAGGGTAAGGCGCTGAAGTTCTGCGTTCTGATAGCGGAGCCGAGCGACATTGAGGCGACGCGGAACCACATCGTCAAATTGCTGAATGCGAAGCGCGAATATTCGTCGGAAGAAGGCGGGCAGCGATATGCGACGTATAGCTTCCTTCAAGATGATAAGCCCTTGATCCTCAACTTCATCGATGCGGTGCCTATGAGTATGAAGATGCTGAATGTTAGCACGATGACGCCGCCCGGTTCGTGAATGGCTATGGCTACTTCATTGGCTTCGCATCATATTGCCAGCCCCGCCTTTTGATGTGTGCGTAGGCTTTGACGAACCTTTATCGCCATCGTGATTGGGTTCAGTTTCGGGGTGAAGTCATTAAGCTTCACGGCGGGCGCTGCGCTAGATGCGATCGTTCGGCCGCTTCGGACGGCGTTGTTCTTCAAGTTCATCATAAGCACTACGTCACCGGCCGGAAGCCGTGGGAATACGGGCACACCGAATGCGAGGCGCTATGCAAGGGGTGCCACGCTGAAGAGCATGGCAAGATCATGCCGCAGAGCGGTTGGGGGCTCCTAGCATCCGATGATCTAGGCGACCTATCCGGCAACTGCGAACTATGCGGCACCGAGCTTCGCTATATCTTCGCGATCGAACACCCGACTTGGGGCGCGATGGCCGTTGGCACTGACTGTTGCGACAGGCTGACGATGACAACCGAAGCGAGCGAATACCACGATCGCTACATCAAGCTTGTCGATATGCGGAAGCGGTTCGTCGGCTCTTCGAAGTGGAAGCAAACGCCTTCAGGCTTCTTCACGATCAAACGCGCCGGGATCGCGGCGTTCATATTCCCTAACGGCGACAAGTTCCGCGTCGGTTTCGACGGCGTTGAAGGCAAGGTAGATTACGACACGTTGCTAGATGCGAAGCTTCGGATATTCGAGTTCATCGAATCCGGTGAGGCAGCGACGTATCTCGCAAATCGGAAGAAGAAGCTTGCCGAACGCCTGCGGCGCAAACTTGGATTTTGAAGATGCCGGTCTATTTCATTTCCCAAGTGGAACGCGATCGGATCGTCACGAAGATCGGCAAGGCGAAGGATATTCAAAAGCGCCGCCGCGAGCTTCAGACGGGCAATCCCACGCTGTTAGAGGTTGTGGGATGGATCACGTCCGATGATGACTTCGCTCTTGAACGCACGTTGCACCGGCACTTCGCGACGCGCCGCGTATCCGGTGAATGGTTCGATATTCAGCCCGGCGACGCTCTCCCGGTGTTGATGCACGCGGGAATCAACGGCTTCGTTGCGAAGAACGCCGATGCTTTCGAGATTGTCGGTTATGACAGGGACGCCGTTCCCGAATATCTAGGCGTGTGGAATTGGGGCGATCTTGAATTGGAAGAATGCTGCCCGTTCTGCGGCTGCATGTGCGGGATGCATTTTCAGGACGCATCATGGATGCACCATTGCTTGAACTGCGATGCGCTAACCGACTTTTCCGAGCTTTCGCCGCCCGAACCCGATGATGAAATGCGGTGATTTTCGGTGCCGGTGCTACCCCGGCGCTGCCCGCGCCGACTGCGCCAAGTTGGACGGTTTTCAAGCCTTTGAGTTAACTCCGTTATCTTGCGATCTTCGTGTATTCGGGCCCGCCTTCAAGGGGGCAGCGGGACCTAGTTCAGCGTAATTGTTTTGATTTTGGGTATCCAGCCTACCATTCTCTTCATCGAGCGGGTTCAGACACGCCATGATCGGGTCAACAGTGAGCATGGATTTCGACAAGAAACAGGGCATGGCGGGTGTTCGCCCCGGCATGAGCGGCGCAGAAAACGCCGGGGACCGCGCGTTCAAGGCACTCCGCGGGCCCTGGGCGGGCACGCCGTATCATCTCGATGCACCCTTCTGGCCGACGCCCGAGCCGCTGGTCGAGCGCATGCTCGATCTTGCCGAGGTCGGGCCCGGCGATCATCTCATCGACCTTGGCTGCGGCGACGGCCGCATCGTCATTGCCGCCGCACGCCGCGGCGCCACCGCGCTTGGCGTCGACATCGACGCGGAGCGGATCGCCGAAGCCGAGGCGGCAGCGCATGCGGCCGGCGTCGAGCAGCTTGTCAGTTTCCGCTGCGAGGATCTATTCGCGACGCGGCTCGAGGCGGCCAGCGTGGTCACGCTCTATTTGATCCCGCACATCCATGGCCTGCTTGGCGCGCGTCTGAAGACCGAATTGGCGCCCGGCAGCCGCGTGCTCAGCCATGCCTTTGCGATACGCGACTGGACGCCGCGCGCGCACGAGACCATCGACCAGCGCGAACTGTTCCTCTGGGTCGTTGACTAGGGTCTGAACTCGGCGACGAGATCGTAGCGGTCCCCGCGGAACAGCTGGCGGACATGCGTCACGATCTGCCCGGCGCGCCAGGTCGTTCGGTCGAGTTCGAGGCAAGCGCCGCGCGGCCGCAAGCCCAGCGCTTTCGCTTCCGCCGTCGTCGCTTCCACCGCACGGATGCGGTGGCGCGCGGCGGTCCAGGGGACATGGCGGAGGAGCCAGGTGCCCGGGGCTTCGTCGGCGAAGCTTTCGTGTGCGGCGTCAGGTACGGCGGCCAGCGCGATCAGGCGGTGTTCGAGCGCGAAGGGTTCGCCGCCACCGTGATGCACGCCTTCGACCAGCAAGGCAGGTAGCGGGACGTCGCCCGCCTGATCGGCGATGCGGCGATTGGTCAGTCGCCAGCGATACTCCTCGCCTCGCGCGGCGATGACTTGCGCCAGATCCGGGACTTCGAGCACCGCCGAATGGACCTGGGGATGCGCGACGAACGAGCCGGCCTTGCGACGGCGCTCGATCAGGCCGTCCTTGGCGAGGCCGCCAAGCGCCTTACTGACCGTCGCGCGGGCGCAGCCATAAGTCGCGACCAGTTCGTGTTCGAACGGGATGCGATGGCCGGGGCGCCATTCTCCCGAATGGATGCGTGCCTCGATATCCCGGCGGATGCGCGCCTCGACCGTCATGCCAGCAGGGCGGTGACCGTGCGACGATAGCGGTCGGCGATCGTGTCGGCGGCGATGTGGCGGCCGCGGTCGACCAGCTTGCGGCCCGCGCGCCAGACCGAATCGATCGCGCCGGGCCGCGCGGCGAAGATCCAGCGGTCGAGCAAATCGGTCCCCGCACCGACCAAGGCGGGGTGCTGGAGGTCGAGCGAGACGATATCGGCGGCATTCCCGACCACGATGTCGCTCGCCACGCCGAGCGCCTGGGCGCCCCCGGCCTGCGCCCTGGCGAACAGGGTCGCACCGACCGACGGATCGGTCTCGTCGACCAGTAGCGCGCGTTTCCGGAGCGTCAGGCGTTGCGAATATTCAATGGCGCGGAGTTCGCTCGCCGCGTCGATCAGGATGTTCGAATCAGTGCCGACGCCGAACCGGCCGCCCGCTGCGAGATAATCGACCGCGGGGAAGACGCCGTCGCCGAGATTGGCCTCGGTCACCGGACACAGGCCGGCAACCGCGCCGCTCGCCGCAAGCCGCGCGGTTTCGTGCGCGTCGATATGGGTCGAGTGGATCAGGCACCAGCGCGCGTCGACCGCGGCATGGTCGAGCAACCATTCGACCGGACGCGCGCCGCTCCACGCGACACAGGCTTCGACCTCGCGGACCTGTTCGGCGGCGTGGATATGGAGCGGCCCCTTCTCCGCCAGCGGCATTATCGCGGCGAGTTCGTCGGGTGTCACCGCGCGGAGCGAGTGCGGCGCGATGCCCAGCACGGCATCGGCGGGCAGTTTGGCGCGGCTCGCCTCGACCAATCGCGCGAAGCCGTCGACGTCGGAAATGAAGCGGCGCTGGCCCGGCGCGGGAGGAGCGCCGCCGAAATCGGCATGCGCGTAGAAGACGGGAAGCAACGTCAGCCCGATGCCCGTCGCCTCCGCCGCGGCGACGATCGCGCCTGCGGTTTCGGCCGGATCGGCATAATGCGCGCCGTCGACATCGTTGTGGAGGTAATGGAACTCGCCGACGCGGGTGAACCCGCCTTCGATCATCTCGACATAGGCCTGGGCAGTGATCGCTTCGATATCGTCGGGAGTCAGGCGGTCGAGGAAGCGGTACATCACCTCGCGCCAGCTCCAGAAATCGTCGTCAGGGCGGCCGCGGCGCTCGGACAGGCCGGCCATGCCGCGCTGAAAGCCATGGCTGTGGACGTTGCAGAGACCGGGCAACGCCGCGCCATGACGCTGGTCGTCTGACTCGGGCGCCACGCCGGTTGCGACGGCGGAAATAGTCGCGCCGTCGACCGCGATGCGGACCTGTTCGGCCCATCCGTCGGGCAGCAATGCGCGTTCGAACCAAAGTGTCGGCATCGGTCCTCCTGTCGATTATGTCTAGACATAATAATTGGCGCGGGCAAGATGGAGGCCATGGAGCGGACCTGGACCAATGCCCGACTCGCGACCATGGCCGGCGATGCGCTGGGCGTGATCGAGGATGGCGTGGTCGCGAGCCGCGACGGTGTGATCACTTACGCAGGGCCGCGCGCCGATGCCCCGGCGGTGGCCGGCGAGGTTATCGACTGCGGCGGACGCTGGATCACGCCGGGACTGATCGATTGCCACACCCATCTGGTCCATGCCGGCGACCGGTCGGGCGAATGGGCGATGCGGCTCGATGGCGCATCCTATGAGGACATCGCGCGCGCCGGCGGCGGCATCGTGTCGACGATGCGCGCGACGCGGGCGGCGAGCGAGGCCGATCTGGTCGCGACCGCCTTGCCCCGGCTCGACGCCTTGCTTGCCGAGGGCGTGACGACGATCGAGATCAAGTCGGGTTATGGCCTGACCGTCGCCGACGAACTCAAGATGCTGCGCGCCGCGCGGTCGCTGAGCGATGAACGGCTGGTGCGCGTCGCGACCACGTTGCTCGGCGCGCATGCGCTGCCGCCTGAATATGCCGGCCGGGCCGATGACTATGTCGCCCTGGTCGCCGACGAGATGATCCCCGCCGCATCGGAGCTCGCGGATGCCGTCGATGCGTTCTGCGAAGGGATCGGCTTTACGCCCGAGCAGACGGGACGGGTATTGGCAGCGGCGCAGCGCGCGGGGCTGCCGGTCAAGCTCCATGCCGAGCAATTGTCGGCGCTCCACGGCGCGAGCCTCGCCGCCAGCTTTGGCGCGCTGTCCGCCGATCACCTCGAATATGCCGATGAGGCGGATGCTCGGGCGATGGCAGCGGCGGGCACGGTCGCGGTGCTCCTGCCCGGCGCTTTCTATTTCATGCGCGAGACCAAGCTGCCGCCGGTCGACCTGTTCCGCGCGCATCAGGTGCCGATCGCGATCGCAACCGACTGCAACCCCGGCACCTCGCCGACCACCTCGTTGCTGCTGATGCTCAACATGGCGGCGACCCTGTTCCGCCTCACCGTGACCGAGGCATTGCGCGGCGTAACCGTCAATGCCGCTCGCGCCTTGGGTCTCGCCGACCGCATCGGCACGCTCGAACCCGGCAAGGCCTGTGACCTGGCTGTGTGGGACATCTCCGAGCCGGCAGAGCTGGTTTACCGGATCGGCTTCAACCCTCTCCATCTACGCGTGAAGGACGGCGAATGCTGCTGACTCCCGGTGCCGTTCCCTATTCGGCATGGCAGGCCATCTACGAAGGCGCGGTGCCGGTGCTCGATCCGGCCTGCCGTCCGGCGATCGCGGAGAGCGCAGCGGCGGTGGGCCGCATCCTGGCGCGGCACGAGCCGGTCTATGGCATCAATACCGGCTTCGGGAAGCTTGCCAGCGTCCGGATCGGCGACGAGGATCTGGCGACCCTCCAGCGCAATATCGTGCTGAGCCACGCCGCCGGCATCGGCGAGCCGATGCCGGTGCCGATCGCGCGGCTGATGATGGCGCTGAAGCTCGCCAGCCTCGCGCGCGGCGCGTCGGGCGTGGCGCCGGCCACGGTCGAATTGCTCGAAGCGATGCTGGCCAAAGGACTGGTGCCGGTGGTGCCCGCGCAGGGGTCGGTCGGTGCGTCGGGCGATCTCGCGCCGCTCGCCCACATGACCGCGGCGATGATCGGCGTGGGCGAGATCTTCGTCGGTGACGAGCGCCTGCCTGCAACCGATGCGCTGGCACAGGCGGGGCTCGCGCCGCTCGTCTTGGGTCCCAAGGAAGGGCTGGCGCTGCTCAACGGCACGCAATTCTCGACCGCCTATGCCCTCGCCGCCTTGTTCGAGGCGGAGCGGCTGTACCGCGTCGCGTTGGTCACGGGCATCCTGTCGACCGAGGCGGCGAAGGGATCCGACGCGCCGTTCGATCACCGCATTCACGCGCTGCGCGGCCATCGCGGCCAGATCGAGACGGCCGACGCGCTGCGCCGGATGATGGAGGGCTCTCCGATCCGCGCCTCGCACCGCGAAGGCGATACGCGCGTCCAGGACCCCTATTGCCTGCGCTGCCAGCCGCAGGTGATGGGCGCCGCGCTGACCGTGCTGCGCCAGGCCGGCGAGACATTGGTGACCGAGGCCAATGGCGTATCGGACAATCCGCTGATCTTCCCGGAGACCGACGAAGCCTTGTCGGGCGGCAATTTCCACGCCGAGCCGGTTGCCTTCGCTGCCGACATGATCGCGCTCGCCATTTGCGAGATCGGGAGTCTGGCAGAACGCCGCGTCGCGATGCTGGTCGATCCGGCCTTGTCGGGATTGCCCGCGTTCCTGACGCCCAAGCCAGGGCTCAATTCGGGCTTCATGATCCCGCAAGTGACCGCCGCCGCGTTGGTGTCCGAGAACAAGCAGCGCGCGACCCCCGCCAGCGTCGATTCGATCCCGACCTCGGCCAATCAGGAGGACCACGTGTCGATGGCGGCGCATGGCGCCCGGCGGCTGATCGAAATGGCCGCCAATGTCGACGCAGTGCTGGGGATCGAATTGCTGGCCGGCGCGCAGGGGTGCGATTTCCACGCGCCGATGCTGTCAAGCGAGCCGGTCGAGCATGTCCGGCGGTTGCTGCGCGAGCGCGTGCCGTCGTTGACCGACGACCGCCATATGGCCCCAGACATGGCGATCGCGACGGAATTGGTGCGGTCGAAGCGGCTATTGGTGGCGGTGGGGGAGTTGCCGGGAGTGGTGGGATGACTGCGACCCTCTCCCTTACCCGTCACCCCAGCCTTGTGCCGGGGTCCACCGGGCAACCGAGCGCGAAGCTTGGGCCTCTTGTCCGGAGCCTGCGGCACGGTGGATCCCGGCACAAGGCCGGGATGACGAGGGAAGTACGGACGGCTTTGGACTCTGAGGCGAGCGCAGGAGCGACCGTATGACCTGGCTCCGCGTCGAACGCCGCGACTCCCCGCTGATCCTCTCTTTCCCGCACGGAGGCACCGACATCCCAGACATGCTGCTCGGCGATTTCCGCTCGCGCTGGTGGGCGATCCGCGACGCCGACTGGCATATCCGGGAGCTGTACGACGGTCTCGCCGACGCGACGATGATCTGGACCGACGTGTCGCGCAGCGTGATCGACTGCAACCGCGATCCGTCGGGTGCGTCGCTCTATCCGGGGCAAGCAACCACCGGTCTATGCCCGACCGAGACGTTCGACGGCGAACCGCTCTATCGCGACGGCGCCGCGCCCGACATGGCGATGCGGCGCGATACCTGGTTCACGCCTTATCACGCCGCGATCCAGGCCGAGATCGAGCGGCTTCGCACGCTCCATCCGCGCGTCGTGCTGTACGATTGCCACTCGATCCGCAGTCGTGTCCCACGGCTGTTCGAGGGCGAGCTTCCCGAACTCAACATCGGCACCGACAACGGTTCGACCTGCGACGCGGCGCTCAGCGATGCGGTGGTCGCGCAATGCGCCGGCCGCAGTCATGTCCTCAACGGCCGTTTCCGCGGCGGTTGGACGACACGCCATTACGGCCAGCCCGACCAGGGCGTCCACGCGATCCAGATGGAGATCGCGATGCGCGCCTATCTCGACGAACCCGCGGGCGAACCCCACGAGAACAACTGGCCGCCTGTCTACGATCCCGACTTCGCCTCCCCGCTGCGCGCCGACCTCTCGCGCGTACTCGCCGCCGCCCTTTCCTTCGGCAAGGATTCCGCATGACCCGCATCGACAATCAGCGCCACATCCAGGCCGCGACCGGCACTGAACTCTCCGCCAAGTCCTGGCTGACCGAGGCCCCCTTACGCATGCTGATGAACAATCTCGACGCGCGCGTGGCGGAGAATCCGCAGGAACTCGTGGTCTATGGCGGCATCGGCCGTGCCGCACGCGATTGGGAAAGCTATGACCGCATCGTCGAGACGCTGCGCCGGCTCGAAGGCGACGAAACCTTGCTGATCCAGTCGGGCAAGCCGGTCGGCGTGTTCCGCACGCACGAAAATGCGCCGCGCGTGCTGCTGGCGAACTCCAACCTCGTCCCGCATTGGGCGACCTGGGAGCATTTCGCCGGGCTCGATCGTGCCGGCCTGATGATGTACGGCCAGATGACCGCCGGGTCGTGGATCTATATCGGCACCCAGGGCATCGTTCAGGGCACTTACGAGACCTTCGTCGAGATGGGCCGCCAGCATTATGGCGGCGATCTGACCGGCCGCTGGCTGCTGACCGCCGGCCTGGGCGGGATGGGCGGCGCGCAGCCGCTCGCCGCGGTGATGGCGGGCGCGTCGTGCCTGGCGATCGAATGCCAGCCGAGCCGGATCGAGATGCGGCTGGCGACCGGCTATCTCGACCACAAGGCCGACACGATCGAAGAGGCGATGGCGATCCTTGACCGGGCGAAAGCTGAGGGCAAACCGGTGTCGGTCGGCCTGCTCGGCAACGCCGCCGAATTGCTTCCGGAGATGTTCCGCCGCGGCATCCGCCCCGATCTGTTGACCGATCAGACCTCCGCGCACGATCCGGTCAACGGCTACCTGCCGATCGGCTGGACGCTCGATCAATGGTTCGACGGTCGTGAGCGAGACCCCCAGGGCGTCGCCAAGGCGGCCAAGGCGTCGATGGCGGTCCATGTCCGCGCGATGCTCGACTTCCAGGCGGCCGGCGTGCCGACGGTCGATTACGGCAACAATATCCGCCAGGTCGCCAAGGACGAAGGCGTCGCCAACGCGTTCGACTTCCCCGGTTTCGTGCCAGCGTACATCCGCCCGCTCTTCTGTCGCGGCATCGGCCCGTTCCGCTGGGCGGCCTTGTCGGGCGATCCGGAGGATATCTACAAGACCGACGCCAAGGTGAAGGAGTTGCTGCCCGACGACGCGCATCTTCATCGCTGGCTCGACATGGCGCGCGAGCGAATTCACTTTCAGGGCCTGCCGGCGCGGATCTGCTGGGTCGGCCTGGGCGATCGCCACCGGCTCGGCCTGGCGTTCAACGAGATGGTGGCGAAAGGAGAATTGAAGGCGCCGGTGGTGATCGGCCGCGACCATCTCGATTCGGGGTCGGTCGCCAGCCCCAATCGCGAGACCGAGGCGATGCGCGACGGGTCGGACGCGGTCAGCGACTGGCCGCTGCTCAACGCCCTGCTCAACACCGCGAGCGGCGCGACCTGGGTGTCGCTCCATCACGGCGGCGGGGTGGGCATGGGCTATTCGCAGCATGCCGGCATGGTGATCGTCGCCGACGGGACGCCCGAGGCGGCGAAGCGGCTCGAACGCGTATTGTGGAACGACCCGGCGACCGGCGTGATGCGCCACGCCGATGCCGGCTACGACATCGCCGTCGACTGCGCGCGCGAAAAGGGGCTCGACTTGCCCAGCCTCGGCTGAGTGCTCGCGAGCCGGAACGTCCGTCGCCGCCAGCGCGTTCTTGCGCTCTCGAAGGAGAGTAACGTCATGAACGCCAGACTTCGTTTCGCGCCGCTCGTATTGGTGGCCGTGCTCGCCGCCTGCTCGCAGAAGGCGCAGGACCAGACGACGAACGCCGTAACCGACATCGGATCGGACATCGGCAACACGACCGGCAATGCGATCGACGCGACCGGCAACGCCTTGAGTGCTGCCGGTGAGTCGCTCAATCCCACACCGACCGGCCAGGAGTTCGCCGACAAGGCGGCCAAGAGCGATGCGTTCGAGATCGCCGCTGCCAAGCTCGCCAGGACCAACTCGGATTCCGCCGACGTCAAGAAATTCGCGGCGACGATGATCGAGGCGCACACCGGCTCGACCGCCAAGATCAAGGCCGCCGCCGCCAAGGCCACGCCGGCGATCAAGCCCGATCCTACGCTAACCAGCGATCAGCAGTCCAAGCTCGACGACCTCGGCAAGCTGAAGGGCGCGGATTTCGACAAGGCCTATGTCGACGGCCAGATCAGCGCGCACGAAGACGCGCTGTCGCTGATGAAAAGCTATGCCGACAAGGGCGACACGCCCAGCCTGAAGACCGCCGCGGGCGAGATCGCGCCGAAGGTGCAGGAGCATCTCGACATGGCGAAGAAGTTGAAGAAGTAGTCCTTTAAAAGCCCCTCCCCCCTAGGGGGGTTGGGGTGGGGCAGTTCCAAGCGATGCGCTCTGCGAGGCATCCCCCACCCGTACCCCTCCCCTGAAGGAGAGGGGCTCGTGTTGCCTAACTGCTTGTGCGCTCGACCAAGGGCGCGAAGCGGGCGACCTGCCGCCCGATCAGGCACAATTGCTCGACCACCGCCGGATCGGTTGCGCCGCCCTGATCGTCGAATTGCGTCACCTGGGTATTGATCGCAGCGGCGAACGGCGTCGGCCAGCCGCGTAGCGCATGGACGATCGAGCGCAGCGCCGCGATCGTCGATCCAGTTGCCTGCCAGCCATAGGCCGTGGCGATCAGGCCGACCGGCATGTCGGCGAGATAGGGCCGCGCGTCCTTGGCGGTTTCCTCGAGCAGATCGAGCGCGTTCTTGACCACGCCGGACAGGCTGCCGTGGTAGCCCGGGCTAGCGATGATCACGCCGGATGCCTTGCGCACCGCATCGACGAACTCGCGCTCCTGCGAGGTCCGTGAGGTCGCGCGCGGGTCGTAGAGCGGCAACCGCGCCATGTCCTCGCCGCCGAACAACCGGGTCGCGAATCCCTCTCGCTCGACGGCATCGAGCGCGATCCGGAGCGCGCGTTCGGTCGACGAAACCGCGCCGATCGTTCCCCCGATCCCGACGATCAACGGCCTGTCCGACAACGATCTATCCGGCATCCCAGCTCCTTCGCCACTCATACCCCCGCGATAGCCTCCCTGCGCGCGATCTGCTACAGCGGCATTGCACGGCCTGTGTTATTTGAGTAATACGCCTGTTGGCCCGGTGGGCCGTGTGGAAGCAGTGGATGCGCGACGACCCCTTTGACGGCAACCGACGAGCCGACCCCCGATGGGGCGCGCATTCGGCCTATCCCGACGATTATCTGAGCCAGGCGGCAACGGCGGTTCCTCCACCTGAGTCGCCGGGCGGCGGAGGTCAGCCGGAGCCCGGCTACACCGGCAATCTCCCGGTCGTTCGCAAAAAGCGCCGCTGGGGCCGGATCATCGTGCGGGCGATGGCCGCATGCGTGGTGCTGTTCGTGATCCTGGTCGGCTGGCTGGCGGTCACCGCGCCGCTCTCCAAGTCGCTTCAGCCGCCGACCCCGCCGTCGGTCACCTTGCTCGCCGCCGACGGCACGCCGATCGCCCGGCGGGGCGCCACGGTCGACAAGCCGGTCGATGCGTCGAAGCTGCCCAAATACGTGCCCGAAGCCTTTATCGCGATCGAGGACCGTCGATTCTATTCGCATTGGGGCGTCGATCCCTGGGGCATCATGCGTGCGATGGCGCATAATGTCATGGCGGGAGGCGTGCGCGAAGGCGGCAGCACGATCACCCAACAGCTGGCCAAGAACGCGTTTCTCGATTCGGACCGCACCGCCGGGCGCAAGCTGCGCGAGGCGCTGATCGCCTTCTGGCTCGAGGCGTGGCTGTCGAAGAACGACATTCTGTCGCGCTATTTGTCGAACGTCTATTTCGGCGACAACGTCTATGGCCTGCGCGCGGCCTCGCTCCATTATTTCGACGTCGAGCCCGAACATCTGAGCGTCAGCCAGGCGGCGATGCTGGCGGGGTTGGTCAAGGCGCCGTCCAAGCTCGCGCCGACCGGCAATCTGCGGGGTGCACAGGATCGCGAGAAGGTTGTGCTCGGCGCGATGGTCGCCGCCGGGTTCCTCAATCGGGGTCAGGCCGACGTCCGGCTGGCCTCGGTCCGCGTGCGACCGGTCAAGGAATTGCCCGACGGCACCTATTTCGCCGACTGGGTCCTGCCCGAGGCCCGCGATACGCAAGGTGACCTGAGCCAGGAGACCAAGGTCGTCACCACGCTCGAACCGCGGCTGCAAAAGGCCGCCGAGCGCGCGGTCAAGCGCGCCGGCCTGCGCCAGGCACAGGTCGCGATCGTCGCGATGCGCCCCGACGGTCGCGTCGTCGCGATGGTCGGCGGCAAGGATTACAAGACCAGCCCGTTCAACCGCGCGACGCAAGCGCGGCGCCAGCCGGGATCGACCTTCAAGCTGTTCGTCTATCTGGCGGCGATGCGTGCCGGCATGACCCCCGACGACATGATCGAGGACGAACCCATCACGATCGGCGGCTGGAGCCCCAAGAACAGCGATGGCCGCTACGAAGGCAAGATCACGCTACGCCGCGCCTTCCAGAAATCGAGCAACGTCGCGGCAGCCCGGTTGATCCAGAAGGTCGGCATCGACAACGTCATCAAGGCAGCGCGCGACCTCGGCATCTCGACGCCGATCGCGCACGACGCGTCGATCGCGCTCGGCACCTCGACCGGCTCGCTGCTCGAACTAACCAGCGCGTTCGCCGCGATCGCTGGCGACGGCTATCCGGTCAGCGCGCGCGGTATCGAGGCGAGCGAGGGCAAGCCCTGGTATTCGAACATCGTCGGCGGGCCGCGGTCGCTCGGCGGCAATATACGCGACGAAATGCTCGACCTGCTGTCGTCCTCGACCGACGGCGGCACCGGGCGCCAGGCGGCACTATCGGTCCCGACCTATGGCAAGACCGGGACGACGCAGGACAATCGCGACGCGCTGTTCGTCGGCTTCGCCAAGGATCTGGTCGTCGGCGTGTGGGTCGGCAATGACGACAACACCCCCAATGCCGGCCTGTCCGGCGGCGGCATTCCGGCGCGGGTGTGGAAGGACTTCATGCAGAATGCGCTGGGCATCGCCCCGCCGCCACCACCGGTCGTGCCGGCGACGGTCGATGACAACGCGATCGACGGCGACGAGGACGGCACCACGATCGACCCTGGCACCGGACCGCTGCCGGTCGAGGGCAATATCTCGGGGCTCGGCGTCAACCTCCAGGTCAAGCGCGACGGCACCTTGCGACTGTCGCCCGCGCCCGACCCCGGCGACCGCCCGCCGCGGCCGCCGAACGAGGACGACGGGCAGTAAGCTCTAG
>NZ_BCYZ01000015.1 GCF_001598455.1 Sphingomonas pruni NBRC 15498 | reverse complement strand
CTATCGCGCTCTAGAAACCTAAGTTCGCGGAGGCGCTGCGAGGCTGCCGCGTTCGATGAATTCATAGGGCAGCTCGACGCAGGCGCTGCCGTCACGAGTCTGTTGTCCTGGTCCGACGAGCAGGTCGATCGCCGCCGCCGCCATTTCCGGATTGGGCTGGCGCACCGTGCTGAGCTGCGGCCAGGCCATACGCGACACCGGGGCGTCGTCGAACCCGACGATCGACAGGGCCGAGGGGACCGCGATCTGGTGGCGCATGGCGACGACCAGAGCGGCCAGCGCCATTTCGTCGTTGCTGGCGAAGATCGCGGTCGGCCGCTCACCATCGCCCAGGATCGCTTCCGCCGCGACCAGGCCCGACCGGAAGGTGAAATCGCCCTGCAATACGCGCTTCGGCGGGATCGATATGCCGGCGGCGGCGATCGCGTCGCAAAACCCTTCCCACCGCCGCACGGTCGCGCTGTGGGTTGGATTGCCCTTGATGAAGGCGATGTCGCGATGGCCGAGCGCGATCAGTTTCTCGGTCACTTCGCGCGCCGCGGCGCGGTCGTCCATGCGGACTTGCGGGGTGCGGTCGAGTGCGTCGCCGGGGGCGATGCGGACGATCGGTACCTCGTTTGCCTCGAGCATGTCGATCAGGTCCGGCCAGTCGCAGATCGGCGGGGTGAGCACCGCGCCCGCCAGCTTCACCGTGCGCAAGGTGGCATCGAGCCGCGCCATCCAATCGGGTTGAGTGCGGTCGACCTCTTCGATCAGCAAGTGATGACTGAGCGCGCGGCAGCGGGTGAGCGCGCCGCGCTGCAGGTCGGCGGCATAGACCGATGCCGGATCGTCGAAGAACATTCCGATCAGGAAGGACTTGGCGCTCGACAGTCCGCGCGCGAAGGCATTGGGCCGGTAATCGAGTTCCGCAACCACGCGCATGACCTGTTCGCGCACTTCGGGGCGGACATGGACTTCATCGTTGATGACGCGCGACACCGTCTTGGGCGACACGCCCGCACGTTCCGCGACGTCCTTGATGGTGACCGTCTTCATGCCATGCAAATGTCCGCTGGCCGACCGGCCGGTGAGGCGGAGCGATAATACCAATTTGCGGGGAAGCAAGACCGGGACGTCACGATGACGATCCTAGCCAGCCTTACCGTCCGTGCAATGGCGGTGGTCAGCGGCAATCGACCACACCTTCCGGCGGCGAGGCGAAGCGGATGCCGGAGATCGTCAAGTCGAGCTGGCCGGCCGTGGTCATCGTGAGCGGCTGGGTGACGCGGTCGAGCGGCACGCCAGCAAGGCAACGCAGCGGTACGGCGATCTCGTCCCATTGCTTGCTGACCGCCAGCGCCGTCAGCCGCGCGGTCACGTCGCGGCCACCCAGCAGGACTGGGGCGGTCGGCGCCTGGTCGACTTTCAGGTCGATGACCAGCGCGACATCGCCATTGGCCTCTCGCTTCAGATCTACCGGCTCGCCGACCAAGGCGGCAGTCGCGTTCGCTTTGCCGGTCCAGGCGATCCTGATCGAATCTTCCTGCGCGCCGCGATCGGCCGGCCGCGCCGATATCAGCGCGGGATCGGGCTCGGCTGAGAGCGCACCAGCGGCGCCGAACTGGAAGTGCCGGCCATTGGTCGGCTTGCCGCGCGCGAACAGGATGTTGCGGTCGCCGGCCGATGTGCCGCGATCTTCTGGAAGCGGCGCCAGCTCGCCCTTGTCGCGGGTGGAAAGGCCGAAGCCATAAGCGAAGAGCGGATCGTAGCCGGGATCACCGACATTGAGCGGCGCCTGATCGGGCCGCTTGGGCCAGCTGTACGGCAATTTGCCGCGGAAGTCGGCCTTGCCGAACAGCAGGTCGGCGACGCCTTCTCCTTCCGATCCCGGCAGCCACGCCGCGACGAACGCGTCCGATGCGTTGAGATAGGGGTTCACCCAAAGCGGGCGCCCGGACAGGAACACCGCGACCACCGGAATGCCGGCGGCCTTCAACCGCTTCATCATCGCCAGATTGTCGACGGTGGCGGGATCGTCGAACGCCACGTCGCTGCGGTCGCCCTGGAATTCGGCATAGGGATTCTCGCCGAAGACGACGATCGCGGCGTCCGGCTTCGTCGTGAAATGCCCGTCGGCCGACAGACTGGCCTTGCCGCCGGCCGCCTTCACCTCATTCTCGATGCCTCGCCAGATCGAGGTGGCATTGGGGAAATCGCTGGGGAGGGTGCCGGTCCCCTGCCACGACAAGGTCCAGCCGCCCGCCTGCTTCGCGACATTGTCGGCGCCGTCGCCGGCGACGAGGATCGTGGCGCCGGGTTTGAGCGGCAGCAGCGAGCCCGCATTCTTGAGCAATACCAGCGACTCGCGCACCGCTTGGCGCGCGACCGCACGATGTGCGGGCGAACCGAGTTGGTCATATTGGCCGGCATACGGCCGTTCGGACGGCCGCTTCGCGTCGAAGATGCCGGCGCGGAACTTGACTCGCAGAATGCGGCGCACCGCGTCGTCGAGCCGGCTCATCGGGATCGTCCCCGCCTTCGCTTCACGAAGAGTCGATTCCCAGATGCCTTTCCAGCTGTCGGGCGCCATGTACAGGTCGAGTCCGGCGAGCATTGCCTGGGGGCAATCGGAGGCGGTGCATCCCTCGACCTGGGCATGCGCGTTCCAGTCGCTGACCAGGAAGCCGTCGAAATTCCAGCGATCCTTGATGACGCCGGTCAATAGGCTGCGATTGCCGGTCATCTTGCGGCCGTTCCAGCTCGAAAAGCTGATCATGATCGACTGCACGCCGGCCTTGATCGCCGCTTCATAGGGCGGAGCGAACAAATCGCGGAGCTGCGCTTCGGTCACCTGGGCGTCGCCCTGGTCCTTGCCGTCCCTGGTGCCGCCGTCGCCGAGGAAATGCTTGGCGGTGGCGATGACGTGCGGACCCTTCAGCCAGTCCCGGGACCCGATCTTGCCCTGCAATCCCTTGACCAGCGGCCCGGCATAGCTGGCGGCGATTTCGGGAACTTCGCCGAACCCTTCGTAGCTGCGACCCCAGCGGTCGTCGCGGATCACGGCGACGGTCGGCGCAAAGGTCCAGTCGATTCCTGTCACGCGCATCTCGACTGCGGTCACCTCGCCGATCCGCCGCATCAGCGCCGGGTCGCGCATCGCGCCGAGGCCGACATTGTGCGGGAACAAGGTCGCGCCGACGATGTTCGAATGGCCGTGCACCGCGTCGATCCCCCAGATCGCCGGGATGCGCGGCAATTTGGGATCGTCGCTGGTCGACGCGTCCCAAAAGGCGTCGGCCAGCGCGAGCCAGTCCTTGGCAGGCGCATTGTATTTCCCGCCTGGGTCGGAATTGCCGCCGTTGAACACCGAGCCGAGATGATATTTGCGGACATCGTTGGGCGTGATCGAGGCGATATCGCCCTGTACGATCTGCCCGACCTTTTGTTCGAGCGACATGCGCGCCATCAACTGGGTGATCTTGCCTTCGATCACTGGGTCCTCGCGGACCGGCGATTTGATCGCGGGCCAGTTTGCCGGGTTCGCGACGCTGGACGCGGCGGGAAGAGGGGCGTCAGCAGGCGCGGAGGATGCTGTTTGTCCCGACGCCGGCGTTCCAAGCGCCAAAGCGGCCATGGCCAGGCCGGCGAACGGCGCTCCCCTTCGAATCATCTCCACCCCTTATCGCTTTGCTGGCGTTGCTCGCCGAAACTCATTGACATCGATGTCGGTCTTGGCGATCTACGTCAAGCATTTCGGAAAAACCGAAGGAGGGGAAAGGGATGACGACCGCTGCGCGAGCTCTGCCGTCCGACGCGCGTCCCGCTCCTGTCCTCCGATTGTCGAATCCTCCCCCCGCCGCTCCTTGCGCCGGCGGGCTAGCGGCCGCCGCACGCTGTGGCGGCCGCTTTTTTTGTTACCTCGATTGAGGAATCCGCGATGAAGTCTCGTCTGTTGGGCGCATTGATCTGCGTCGGTACCGTCACCCTGCCGGCCGCGCTCGCCGCCCGCGAAGCCGGGCAGAAGCCCGACGCCGCTGCGACGAATCGCGCCGGAGAACCGTGGCGCAACAAGAACTTGTCTGCGGCGGCACGTGCCGCGGCACTGGTCGAGGCGATGACGCTTCAGGAGAAGCTGACCTATATTCACGGACTGTTTCCCAACAGGATCGATCCCCGCCCGGCCGATATGGTGCCCTCTGCCGGCTATGTGCCTGGCGTGCCGCGGCTCGGCATTCCGACCTTGCGCGAGAGCGACGCCAGTCTGGGCGTCGCCAACCAGATGAACCGGCGCACCGACGACGTCGCAACCGCATTGCCCTCGGGCCTTGCGACCGCGGCGACTTTCGACCCTAAACTGGCTTATGCCGGTGGCGCGATGGCCGGGGCGGAGGCGCGCGCCAAGACGTTCAACGTCCTGCTGGCCGGCGGAGTCAACCTGACGCGCGATGCCTGGAATGGGCGCAATTTCGAATATCTGGGCGAGGATCCGCTGCTCGCCGGCACGCTCGCCGCGGCCGCCGTGCGCGGGGTCGAATCGAACCATATCGTCTCGACCGTCAAGCACTTCGCGCTCAACGCGCAGGAGACCGGCCGCACCATACTCAACGCGCGGATCGACGAAGCGGCGCTGCGCGAAAGCGACCTTCTCGCCTTCGAAATCGCGGTGAAGGACGGTCGCCCCGGCTCGGTGATGTGCGCCTATAACAAGGTCAATGGCGACTGGTCGTGCGAGAACCGGTTCCTGTTGACCAAGGTGCTGCGCGACGATTGGAAATATCCCGGCTGGGTGATGTCGGACTGGGGTGGGGTCCATTCGACGGTCAAGGCGGCGATGGCGGGCCTCGACCAGGAATCGGGCCAGGAACTCGACAAGGAAATCTATTTCGGTGCGCCGTTCGCCGCGGCGGTCGCGAACGGCACGATTCCCGTGGCGCGTCTGGACGAGATGGTGCGCCGTATCCTGACCGGGGTGATCGCCAGCGGCCTTTACGACGATCCGTCGCCATCGGCGGTGCAACCTATTGATTATGCGGCGCATGCCGATGTGGCGCAGCGTGTGGCCGAAGCCTCGATGGTCCTGCTCAAGAATCAGGGCAATGTGCTGCCGCTGGCCAAGCGCGCGCGGAAGATCGTGCTGATCGGCGGCCATGCCGATGTCGGCGTGCTGTCGGGCGGCGGGTCGAGCCAGGTGCGGTCGGTGGGCGGCGTGCCGATCGAAATCCCGCTGACCTCTGGCGCGGCGGCGTCGTTCGTACGCGTGACCTATCACAATTCGTCGCCGCTCAAGGCGATCCGGGCGATCGCGCCGGGCGCGCAGATTACCTATGTCGACGGCAAGGACCCGGCCGCCGCCGCAGCGGCGGCACGCGACGCGGACATCGCGATCGTCTTCGCCACGCAATGGGCGACCGAGGCGGAGGATAATCGCGACATCGCGCTGCCCGATAATCAGGATGCGCTGATCGACGCGGTCGCCGCGGCGCAATCGAAGACGGTGGTGGTGCTCGAGACCGGCGGCCCGGTGCTGATGCCGTGGATCGACCGCGTGCCGGCGGTCCTCGAGGCCTGGTATCCGGGCCAGCGCGGCGGCGAAGCGCTCGCGCGCGTCCTGTTCGGCGATGTCGACGCGACCGGGCGCCTGCCGATGACCTTCGCGCGCGCGTCCACGCAACTGCCCCGCCCCGGACCGCTCGGACTGGAAAGCCTGAAGAACGACGCCGCGAGCAATGCCGGTTCCGGGACCAACGAGCCCGTCGCGTCGTTCGATGTCGATTACAAGGAAGGCGCCAATGTCGGCTACCGCTGGTATGCGGCGCAGAACAGTCAGCCGCTGTTCCCATTCGGCTATGGGCTCCATTATGCCAATCTGAGCTACGCCAAGGCCCGCTTCACCGGCGGGGCCAAGCCGGGCGTGACGGTTGCGATCACCAATCAAAGCGATCGAGCGACCGTCGCCGTGCCGCAACTCTACGTCACTTTACCTGATGGTAGTCCGTTACGGCTCGCCGGATGGAACCGCGAGACTCTGGCGCCGCACGAGACGCGCAGCGTGACGATCGCGGCGGATCCGCGGGTTCTGGCGCGTTGGCGGGACGGCCGGTGGCGGCAGGCCGCGGGCAGCTACAAATTGACCTTGGCAACCGACGCCGCGCACCCGTTGCAATCGGCCAGTGTTGCCTTGGCGCAACGCTGAACAGAACGATCCGAAAAGGACCTTGTCCGATATTGACATCGATGTCGGACTCGATACGAAGACGGTCGAGGCGAGACCACATCGCTTAACATCATAGTCGTGTCGGCATGGGAAGATGTCGGCCAGGTAGGGAGGATCCGGGGCATGAGGACATTGAGAATTTCTGCGTCTGCGCTGGCGCTTGCGGTCGGGCTCGCGGCGCCGGGCGTGGCTGCCGCTCAGGCACAGCCGCAGACGGGCGCGCCCGACGCGGCGGCCCCGGCGCCGGCCGACGATCAGGCTGCGGCGAGTGCTGACATCGTCGTCACCGGCGTTCGCGCCTCGCTCGAACGGTCGATCGCGATCAAGCGCAATTCGAACGGTATCGTCGACGCGATCTCTGCCGAGGATATCGGCAAATTCCCCAACACCAACCTGGCCGAATCGCTTCAGCGTATCACCGGCGTCTCGATCGACCGCGTCAACGGCGAGGGTTCGACCGTCACGGTCCGCGGCTTCGGCGCGCAATATAACCTCGTCACGTTGAACGGGCGCCAGCTCGCCACGTCGAACATCGTCTCGGTCGGCGGCGACCAGGGCGGCGACGGCGCGGCCGGCTTCGGCCGGTCGTTCGACTTCGCGAACCTGGCTGCGGAAGGGGTCAAGACGCTCGAAGTCTACAAGACCGGCCGCGCCGCCGTTCCGTCGGGCGGCATCGGCGCCGCGATCAACGTCGTCACCCGGCGCCCGCTCGATGCGCGGGAGAGCGGCTTCACCGGGACGATCGGTGCGAAGGCGAGCTACGACACCAGCGCCGACGACTGTATCAGCTGCGGCGGTCATGTGACGCCGGAAGTGTCCGGCCTGCTCAGCTGGAGCGACAAGGACCAGAAGGTCGGCGTGTCGTTGTTCGGCAGCTATCAGAAGCGCAATTTCACCGTCCCCACCGTGGCGAGCGACGACTGGAACATCCGCACCCTGTCGGATTTCCTCAACCCCAACAATGGTTTCGTCAACGCCGCGACCAAGCTCAACAACGTGCCGACCAATTCGAACGTCCTGGTGTCGGTGCCCAATGACAGCCGCTATCATTTCTCCGAGGACAGCCGCGAGCGTCTGAACGGCCAGGCGATGCTGCAATTCCGGCCGACCGACGGGCTCACCGTCACGGCCGACGGCCTTTATGCGCAGCTGCGTGAATCCGAGCGCCGTTCGACCCAGTCGAACTGGTTCAACCGCCCGTTCGACGAGGTGACATTCGACGACGCCTCCAATGGCATCGCCACCACTTCCTACCTGCACGAAACCATCAACGGCGTGAAGGACGAGGCGTTCGAGCAAGCCTATCGCGCGCAGAAGAACCGCTTGTGGGACGTCGGCCTGAACATTGACTGGCAAGCAACCGATCGTCTGAAGTTCGTACTCGACGGGCATATCGGCAAGGCCGAAAGCCTGCCGGACAACCCCAACGGTCAGACCTCGACCACGGTCGCGTTCAACATGCCGGTCGTAAGCTCGCACTCGCTCACCACAACCCCGGGCGGGTTCCCGCAGCAGACCTTGACCTTCAACGACTGCGCGCCGAGCGTCACGCCCGCTGGTGTGGCTTTCACGAAGGGCAATTGCGACAACAAGCTCGACGCCGGCGATCTGTCCGGTGCCATCCAGCGCCAGTTCGCCTCGACCCAGACGCAGCGGATCAAGGAGCTGCGTCTCGACGGCACCTGGGATTTCGGCGGCGGTAGCAAGTTCGATTTCGGCGGCGGCTATCGCACGACCAACACACTGCAGACCCAGTACAATACGCGTCAGGTTCTCGGCGACTGGGGTAACTCATTGCCGCCGGACATCGCCACCGTGGCGCCGGGACAGGTGTTCCAGTTCTGCACGGCGTGCCAGTTCACCCACAACAACCCGAACGCCGACGCCAATACGCTGGTCGCCTGGCGCACGGAAGACGCGACCAAGCTCTACAACACGCTGTACCAGCATTATATCGGCATCACGAACGATGGCGTGAACCACCAGAACAATATCGACGCCAACAACTACAACCGCGTCAAGGAAGATATCTGGTCGGTCTATGGCCAGTTCACCTGGAACGGCACGATCGGCAACATGCAGGCGCAGCTCGTCGCCGGCGCCCGGTTCGAGAGCACCAAGGTCACGGCCCAGTCGCTGCAGCCGGTGCCGCTCGCCATCGTCTGGCAGGCGGACAACGACTTCACGATCCTCAACTCGACCGATCGCCAGGCGCTGACGTCGAAGGGCAGCTACAACAACCTGCTGCCGTCGATGGATTTCTCGATCGGCTTTACCGACAAGCTGAAGGGACGCTTCTCTTATTCCAAGACGATCGCGCGTGCGCCTTATGGCAACCTGTTCGCCTCGACCAGCGTCGGTGCGCCGCCGCGCCCGACGGCGATCGGCGGCACCGCCACCGGTTTTGCCAACAATACCGGTCTCAAGCCGCTCGATTCGGATAATTTCGACGTGTCGCTCGAATGGTATCCGAACAAGGACAGCTATTTCTCGGTCGGCTTCTTCGACAAGCGCGTCCACAACTTCATCGGCAACACTTTGGTCAACCGGAACCTGTTCGGCCTGCGGGATCCGACATCGGGCACTGCCGGCACGCGTTCGGGCATTGCCAAGGATCAGCTGACCAATGCGTTACATGCCGGCATCACCGACGTGAACCTGTTCACCTATACCGCCTTGTTGCAGCAGAATAACGGCAACGTGACGGCGGCGAATGCAGCGTTCCAGGCGAACTATCACAATGGCGCGCTCGATCAGGCCTTTGTCGATGCGACGCTGGGGGCGGTCGACATCCTCCCCGACGCCAGCGATCCGCTGTTCAACTTCTCGGTCAACACGCCGATCAACAACAAGGACGCCGAGATTTACGGCGTCGAGATCGCCGGCCAATATTTCTTCGGCCGGACCGGCTTCGGCCTTGCCGCCAGCTACACCCTGGTGCGCGGCAATGTCGGGATCGACGTGGCGGCCAATCCGAACGTCGACCAGTTCGCGCTGGTCGGTCTGTCGGACACCGCCAACGTCACGTTGATTTATGAGAAGTACGGAATCTCGGCTCGCCTGGCTTATAACTGGCGCGCCAAGTTCCTGAGCCAGCTCAATCGCGACAGCTACCATAACCCGGTGTACACCGCGCCTTACGGCCAGCTCGACCTCAACCTGAGCTATGACATCACCAAGAATATCGCGGTCAGCTTCGAAGGCATCAACCTCACCGAGGAAGGTGTCCGGACCTATGGTCGCGATCCGAGCAACACCTGGTATCTGGCCGAAGGCTCGGCCCGCTACCTGGTCGGTGCGCGCTTCAAGTTCTGAACCGCCATCGCATGCTGAAAATGGGGAAGGCCGCTGCACAAGCGGCCTTCTTCGTCTAAGAAGATAACGATGGCGAACCCCGTCCTTCTCAACAACGTCGACCATGCCGATCTGCGGGTCGTGCTCGATCGCGGCGCCGCTTATGGCGATGCCGTAAACCAGACGATGGTGTTCGCCACCGAATTCGAGGAATTGCAGCGCGAATATGTGATCCTGTTCCGGCGCGATCCCGCCGGGGCTTATCGCGCGACCGTCCTGCTCGGGTTCGACGCCGACGAGAATCTCTATCTCGACGGCGCGCATTGGGACGCACGCTATATCCCCGCGCTGATGAGCCGCGGTCCGTTCTCGATCGGGGTGCCGCCGGAAGGCGTTGCCGGCGAGCCGATGATCCATATCGACCCGTCGCATCCGCGCGTGCGCCAGGGCGGCGACGGCGCCGCGATCTTCCTCGATCATGGCGGCAACGCGCCGCTGCTCGATCAGGTCTCGGCCGCGCTCCAGCGCGTCTATATCGGGTCGCAGGTCGCGCCCGCAATGTTCGCCGCGTTCGAAGAGCATGGGCTGATCCAGCCGGTCGAACTACGGATCGAGACCGAGGACGGGCGCCGCTTCACCGTGCCCGACGGCTATACGATTGCGCAGGACCGCCTTGCCGCGCTCGACGGCGCGGCGCTCGCGGCGCTGCATCGCGACGATTTCCTGCGGCCGGCGATCTGGGTGGCGTCCTCGCTCGGCAACGTCACCGCTTTGGTCGAGCGCAAGCGGCGCCGCGATGGCTGATGTGGCACCTGCCCGGATCGCCGTCACCCGGCGGACCCGCGAGCGTACCGGAGATATCGCCAACCCGGACCTCGCCGCGATCATTGCAGAGGGCGTGCCGACCATCCTGAAGGGCGCCGCGCGCGACTGGCCGCTGGTGCAGGCCGGGCTGCAATCGCCGGAACGCGCCGTGGACTATCTGTCGCGATTCCACAGCGGACAGCCGGTGGTCGGCTATACCGCCGACCCGGCAGCCGGCGGCCGCTTCCACTATAACGAAGACGCGACCGCGATGAACTTCCGCGGCGAGCGCGTCGCGTTCGACGCCTTTATTGCGCGGATCTTGGAACAGCGCCGCAAGCCTGAAGCGCCCGCTTTCTATATCGGCTCGACCGACCTCGACACGTTCTTCCCGGGCTTTCGCGCGGAGAATGAATTGACGCCGGCGGACGGTCTGTTCGCCCAGCATCCGCCGCTCGCCAGCATCTGGCTCGGCAACCGGACGATCGCAGCGGCGCATTTCGACATGTCGAACAATGCGGCCTGCTGTGCCGTCGGCCATCGTCGCTTCACCCTGTTCCCGCCCGAACAAGTCGCCAATCTCTATCCCGGACCGCTAGCGCCGACACCGGGCGGGCAAGTGGTGACGATGGTCGATTTCGCCGCGCCCGATCTCGATCGCTTTCCCAATTTCGCCAAGGCAGCGGCGGCCGGCGAGATCGCCGAGCTCGAGCCCGGCGATGTCCTCGTCTATCCGGCCTTGTGGTGGCACCAGGTCGAGGCGCTCGACGACTTCAACGTGCTGGTCAATTATTGGTGGAACGCGGCCCCGGATTTCCTCGACACGCCGATGACGACGTTGCTCCACGCCATGCTCTCGCTCCGCGACCGTCCGGCCCACGAGAAAGAGGCGTGGCGCGCCATGTTCGACTATTACATTTTCGGCCCGGCCGAGCGTCCGGCGGCGCATTTGCCGGTGCCGGCCCGCGGGCCGCTCGCGTCCCTCGACCCCATGGCGGCGCGGCAATTGCGCGCCCTGATCCAAAGGCAGCTCAACCGATGACCGAAGCAACTCCCGACAGGATCCGGCGCGTCGTGGTGGCCGGGGGCGGCACGGCAGGCTGGGTCGCCGCCACCACGCTCGCCAAGCATCTCAGCCCGATGATCGAGGTGATGCTGGTCGAATCCGACGAGATCGGCACGGTCGGGGTCGGCGAGTCGACCATTCCCACCGTCCGCACCTTCCATTCGTTCATCGGCATCGACGAGGATGCGTTCGTCCGGGCGACCAATGCCAGCTTCAAGCTCGGCATCGGCTTCGAGGATTGGGATCGGCCGGGCGACCGCTATTTCCACTCGTTCGGATCGGTCGGGCGATCGGTGTTCGTAGCCGATTTCCAGCATTTCTGGCTGGAGGCACGGCATCGCGGATTTGGGCGGCCCTATGGCGATTATTCGCTGGAACTGCGCGCGGCGGCGGAAAACCGTTTCTCCGCCGATCCCGAGCTTGGCCTGGCTTATGCCTATCATCTCGACGCGACCGCTTATGCGCGGTTCCTGCGCGGTATCGCCGAGGCCGACGGGGTAAAGCGTGTGGAAGGCCGCATCGCTGAGGTGTCGCAGTACCCGGAAAGCGGGGACATCCGCGCGCTGGTGCTGGCGTCGGGCGAGCGGGTCGAAGGCGATTTCTTCATCGACTGCACCGGCTTTCGTGCGCTCCTGATCGAGCAAACGCTGAAGGCCGGGTTCGACGATTGGAGCCACTGGCTCGCAACCGACAGCGCGTTCGCGGTCCAGACGGAGAGCGCGGGCGAGGCCGTGCCATATACGCGCGCCATCGCGCACGACGCCGGGTGGCGCTGGCAGATTCCGCTGCAGCACCGGGTCGGCAACGGCTTCGTCTTCTGCAGTCAGGATATGGACAATGACACGGCGCGCGAGACGCTGCTCGCGGCGCTCGACAGCGAACCGTTGTTCGAGCCGCGGCTGCTGCGTTTCACCGCGGGCATGCGCCGTCGGGCATGGCACCGCAACTGCCTGGCGCTCGGCCTGGCCGGCGGGTTCATCGAACCGCTGGAGTCGACCAGCATCCATCTGGTGATGATCGCGATCACGCGCTTCATCCAGTCATTCCCGTTCACCCGGGACTATCAAGCGCTGGCCGATCGCTTCAACGCGCGGTCGGAGGCCGAATGGACGCATGTCCGCGACTTCGTGATCCTGCATTATGCGCTGAACCACCGCGACGGACCGTTCTGGCAACGCATGGCACAGATGACGCTGCCCGATACCTTGGCGGCGCGCCTCGAACTGTTCCGCGAGCAGGCGATGGCGCATCAGGACCAGGACGAGATTTTCCGCATCGATTCCTGGTGCCAGGTGATGATGGGGCAGGGCCTGATGCCCGATGGCTGGCATTTGCTGCCGAGCCAGCTTCCCGATGCCAATCTTCGCCAGGCGCTGGACGGGCTCGACGCCGGGATTAAGGCACGATTACCCAAACTACCGACCCTGGCTCAGTTCCTGGCGCGTTACGCCGACCCGGTTCCCGCTGCGGCGGTGCGCTGATCTGGCTGAAATCCTTCGTATCGGCGTCAGCGCCCGGTGATCGCCACCGGGCCCAGGATGCCCGAGGGCTGGCCGGCCGGCGCATTGACGAGCAGTGCAACGACACGCGGTCCGGCGCTGGGCGCGATCGGTGCGCTTAGGGGAGCGGTAGCGGCACCCTCCTTGACGGCAATCCGGGTGCCGTCGACCCAGAGCTCTGCCTTGCCGCCAAGCGCGTCGAACGTGATCACGCCTCCCTCGGCGGCGATACGCTTCCACGGGATGAAGCGCGCCCGATAGATGCGCCAGCCGGGCTGCGCTTCTGCGGGCGTGGGCTCGCCGCTATGGATGAAGTCCCAGCTATTGTTGTCGCCATCGGCGGGAGCGAGGCCGGGATCGGGGCGTTGAGCGAAGGCCGGCGAACGGCGCCAATCGCGGACCTTCGACACGGCCGGTACCATCGCGACCTGGGGGCGCGGTGCGATATCGGCGCGGTCGAGCTTCAGCGCGGCGGGTTTCAGCCCCGATGCGGTGGCGCGCACGACGATGCGTCCCCCACCTGCGTCGGCGCGGACGATCAATTGCGCCAGACCATTGAACAGCGACCGTTCGCCGGCGGGCCCGGCGAACTGCTCAGTCTCGTGACAATTGGGGTCGCCATTGCCGACACCCAGCAATGTCGCGCCCTCTACCGTGAAGCGCGTCGCCAGATTGGCGGTTGGGACGTGACGACCGCGCGCATCGACCGCGTCGATGGTGATCGGCTGAGCGTCCTCGTCGTCGCCGGCCATGACCATGCGCGCGGGCGTGAGCCGCAGCGCCACCGGCGGGCCCGCGGTCTCGTGGACCGCTGTCGCCACTATCTTGCCGCCGCGCATCGCGCGCGCCTCGATCCGGCCGGGCGCATAAGGCACGGTCCATTCGTTGCCCATGATGCGGTCGACCCGCTGCACGCCAAGGTCGCGGCCGTTGAGCCGCAGCGCGACGGTTTCGGCATTGCTGGTGACGAACACCTTGATCGGCTGACCCTCGCGGCCGGGCCAGGTCCAATGCGGGGCGATCGCCACGACCGGGCGATCATCGACCCAGTGCGCGCTGTGGATGTCGAACGCGGTCTTGGGGAAGCCGCACAGGTCGAGGATGCCGAAGAAGCTGGATATGGTCGGCCATTCGTGCGGCGTCGGCTCGCCGTGATAGTCGAAGCCGGTCCAGACGAAGCCGCCCGCGACGAAGGGACGCTCGGCGATGTTCTTCCACGATGCGCGGTGTGTGCCGCCCCAGGGCGCCGCCTCGGTGTCGTAGGAGGTAATGACATGGCCCGCGCGATCGGTGGCGAAGGCGCCGCGCGTCTCGAAGGCGCTGGTATCCTCCGAACTCGTCATCGGCTTGGTCGGGTTCAGCCGGTGGAATTTGTCGTAATCGCCCTGGTAATAGTTGAACCCCATCACGTCGACGACGGTCGACACGTTGGAGGGGTTGTAGAAGGAACCATTCATCGCGGCGGTGATCGGGCGGCTGTCGTCGAGCCGGCGGACGGCAGCCGACATGCGGCGCACCATCTCTACCCCGGCTTCGGTGCCCTGCATCGGCTCTTCGTTGAACACCGACCAGAGGATTACGCTGGGACGGTTGCGGTCGCGCCGGACCAGCCATTCGAGCTGGGCGAGATAGTCGGGCGCCGGATTGAAGTTGCGATTCTCGTCCATGACGAGGAAGCCCATCCGGTCGCACCAATCGAGCAATTCGGCAGTTGGCGCATTGTGCGACATGCGGATTGCGTTGCAGCCCATCGCCTTGAGCCGCTCGAGCCGCCAGGCAAGCAGCGCGTCGGGTATCGCGACACCGACTCCGGCATGGTCCTGATGGAGGCAGACGCCCTTCAGCTTGACCGGCTGCTCGTTGACGAACAGCCCCTTGTCGGCATCGAAGCGCACCGTGCGGAAGCCGATCGCGACGCGGCGCTCATCGACGATCTCGCCACCGCGCAGCACGCGGGTCCGCACAGCATGGAGCGTCGGCGCCTCGACGGACCATCGCGCGGGATTGCCGGCATCGAGGGTCAGGGCGGCATCGGCTCGTCCAAGCACCGGAACCGTGACGTCGGTCCGCTGCGTTGCGATTTCGCGACCGTCAGGATCGAGCAGCGCCGCCTCGACCGTCACGCTCGCTGCGGCGCGATCGATGTTTGCCAGCGTCGCGGTAACGGGCACGCGCCACCGTCCGTCGCCCCCTTGGCGCGGATCGCAATGCACGCCGTCGCTGATGATCGCCACCGACGCGCGGCGGACCAGCCAGACATGGCGGTAGAGGCCAGCGCCTTCGTACCACCAGCCTTCTTTGGCATCGGCATCGACCCGCACGACGATCACGTTCGTCTCGTCGCCGAAACGCGCGAAGGGCGTCAGATCGACATAGATGCTGTTATAGCCCGACCAATTGTGCGCGGCGACGCTGCCATTGACCCAGATCGTCGCGTCGGTGGCGATGCCGTCGAAATGAATCTCGATCGTCTTGCCGCGATCGGCGGGATCGAGCCGCAGCGCGCGCCGATACCAGCCGATACCGCGCGGGCGATAGCCCTCCGACACGTTGGCGGTGCGGACGAAGGGTTGCCCCGCCGCCCAGTCGTGCGGCAGCCGCACTTCCGCCCAGTCCGTATCGTCATAGGCCATCGCCGCCGCGCCGCGCGCATTGCCGGCCTTGACGCTCAGATAAGTATCATTGTGCCCCTGCGGTTCCGGCGTCGGTATGTCGCCTTCATGGAAACGCCAGCCCAATTCGAGCCGCGTGCGCGAAGGATCGAGGTCCGGGAGGCGCGGCAGAAGGCGCTGTAGCGGCGCCGGCATCGGAAAGCCGTCGCTGTCTTCGGCGCTGTACGCGGCGACCGCAGCCCGTCCCGGAACCGCAAGCAGCGCGCCGGCGCCGGCGCCCCCGAGGAGAAGTTGGCGGCGATCCATTGCATGATACTCCAGCGGAATGACAGGCGGCCGAACGTATAGAAGAGGGTTAGACGTCGCTCAGTTCGGCAACGAAGTCATAGGCGTCGCCGCGATAATAAGACCGGGTGACTTCGGCCGGACGACCGTCGCGCAGAAAGGCGCGGCGCTCGATCAGCAGGCCGGCATGGCCGGGATCGACGCCGAGCATACGGGCATGCTCGCCTCCGAAAGGCACGGCCCTCAACCGCTGCAGCGCGCGCACCGGCCGGTTGCCGACCTTCTCGAGCGCGGCGTAGAGCGAATCCTCGACCGCATCGACCGAGGAGAGGCAATAGCCCGCTATGGTCGAGAATTCGAGCGCCATCGGTTCGTCATCGGCATAGCGAATGCGCGCGAAGCGCAGCACAGGCGCACCTGGCGAGAGCCCCAGCATCATCGCTTCTTCCGGGTTCACCTGGCCCGGCGCGCGCGAAACCCAGCTGCTGCTCGCGCGGCGGCCACGCGCCGCCATGTCTTCGGTGAACGAGGAGAGCTTGGAGAAGCTCTTCTCGACGCGCCCGGCGACGAAGGTGCCGGCGCCGCGCCGGCGGGTGAGCAGCCCTTCCTCGACCAGCCTGCCGATCGCTTTGCGCACGGTGATGCGCGACACGTCATATTCGCTGGCGAGATCGCGCTCGGGAGGGATCGCGTTGCCGGCGACGAGAATGTCGGCGCCGATCGCGTCGCGAATAAGCTGTTCGAGCTGGAGATAGAGCGGGGACGGATTGTCCTCGCGCAACCGTCCAATCTGATCCGAGAACGCCATCAATCCCTCCCCCCGGAAGGCGCCTTGTCGCCATCGCTGCCTCGCATTCAGGCGACGCTATCGCAACCCGACCGCTCGAGCAATGGGAGGACATTGGATTTATATTGGTATCTATCGGCAAGCGCGGCCGGATAGAGGTTTCAGGTGTGCAACAGAAAACGGGCGAAAATGGTAGCGGTCCCTATTGTGCCATAGGATCTATATTGGTTACACGTTCGGCGGCGCCTCGGCCGACGGAGAATAGAAGATGCGGATTGCCGGGATGCGGCTGCGTACTCTGGGTTGGGCGATGTTGCTCTACAGTTCCGGGGCGTTGGCGCAGGCATCCGATCCGCTCCCGCTGATCCCCTTTCCCCAGTCGGTCGTGCGTGGCGCGGGCAGCTTCACCGTGTCGGACGGTGCGACGATCGGTACCGCCCCGGACGATAGCGGCGCCAAGGCCGCGGCGCGCGTACTGGCCGCGCATGTCAGGAACGAGCGCGGAATGGTTCTGGCGCCGCACGAAGGCCCTGGCGCAATCACGTTTGCCCGCGATGCCTCGGTCCGCGGCGATGAAGCCTATCGGCTCGTGGTCGACGCGCAAGGCATCCGCGTCACCGCGTCGGGCGACCGCGGATTGCTCTATGGCGCCATGACCGTCGCCCAGCTGTTGAGCCCCGACCGCCGCTTCGGCAAGCCGGTCCAAGTGCCGGCGGTGACAGTCGAGGATGCGCCCCGCTTCGGCTGGCGCGGGCTGATGCTCGATGTCGCTCGCCACTATCAGCCGATCGAGGCGATCTACGCAATCGTGGACCAGATGGCGTCGGTGAAACTCAACACGCTGCATCTGCATCTGACCGACGACCAGGGCTGGCGCTTCGAAGTGAAACGCTATCCCAGGCTCACCGAACTGGGAGCATGGCGCACGCCTCCTTCGACCGGCAGCGCGCCGGGCGCCAAGGTGGGCGGTTTCTACACCCAGGAACAATTGAAGGCGTTGGTCGCCTATGCCGCCGAACGGGGCATCACCATCGTCCCGGAGATCGACCTGCCCGGACATGCGCAGGCGCTGGTCGCTGCCTATCCCCAGTTCGGCGTGTTCGGCGATCGGCCCGGCGTGTCCCACGACTGGGGGGTCAATCCCTATCTGCTCAACCCCGATCCCCAGGGCGTCGCCTTCGTCAAGCAGGTACTCGATGAGCTGATCGCAATATTCCCCGGCACCTATATCCATCTCGGCGGCGACGAGGCGATCAAGGATCAGTGGCAACGCTCGCCGCAAGTCCAGGCGCAGATCAAGGCGCTCGGGCTGAAGGACGAGAATCAGCTGCAGAGCTGGCTGATCGACGAGTTCGGCACGTATCTGGCCGCCAAGGGCCGGCGCCTGATCGGCTGGGACGAGATTCTCGAGGGCGGCTTGCCTGCCTCCGCCTCGGTGATGTCCTGGCGCGGCGAGAAGGGCGCGGTCGACGCCGCCAATCAAAATCACGACGTGGTGCTGAGCCCGGCGCCGACCTTGTATTTCGACAGTCTGCAAAGCGATCGCGGTGACGAGCCTCCTGGACGGCTGTCGATCCAGACGCTCGCCGATGTCTACAAATATGAGCCGATGCCGGCGGGAATCGACCCCGAAAAGGCGACGCATGTATTGGGCGCACAGGGCAACGCGTGGAGCGAGTTCATCGTCACGCCGTACCAGTTGCAGCACCTACTCTTTCCGCGCGCCGCGGCGCTCGCCGAGATTACCTGGTCGGGCAAGGACAAGCGCGACTTCGCCGGCTTCCTGACGCGGCTCGATTCGCAGATCCAGCGCTGGCGGCGCTCGGGCATGGAGGTCGCCGATAGCGCGTTCGCGGTGGGATATCGGCTTCAGGGCACACGCGGCGACGCGTTGCGGGCGAACCGGGTGCGCGTCGCGCTCGCCACCCAGGCGGCCTATGGCACGATCCGCTACACGCTCGACGGGAAAGCGCCCGGCCCGAAGTCGCCAGCCTACAAGGCGCCGCTGGATCTCAAGCCCGGGGTGACGGTCCGCGCCGTGGCGTTCGGACCCGCCGGCAATGCCGTTGCCGAGCCGCGGAGCTTCGATACCAGCCGGGCGGCTTTGCTCACGCGGACCAGCTCCGAACTGGTCGCCTGTCCGCATGGAGCCTTCGGCCTGCGTGTCCCGTTGACCTCGGAGGCGACCGACAATGCGCCCGTGTTCAACGTCAACCTGTTCGACACGTGCAGCGCCTATCCGGCAGCGCCACTCGATATCGCGAGGAGCTTCACGATCGACGTCGCCCGGCTGCCGCGACACTACGGACTTGCCCACGAAGCCAGGGCGCTGCGCGAACACTATAGCGTCACGACCCATGGGGAGCTGGTGATGACGGCACGCTGCATCGCCGCGGCCAACGACAAATCGGTCGAGCCGATCGTTCTCGCCACCTTCCCGTTGCCCGATCCCGCAACGGCCCCCGCACGGTTCAGTTTTTCGGGCACATTACCGGCCATGGCCGGTGACGAGGACATCTGCTTCCAGTTCACCGCACCGCTTGCCGGGCCCTATTATGCGGTCGAACGCGCGGTGCTGAAGGAGGCAGTGAAGTGAGACTGGGCCTGCTCGCGCTGCTTCCCGCGCTTCTCGCCAGCGCATCCGCCTGGGCGGCGCCGCGCGAGACGGTCTCGCTAGACGGCCAGTGGGAAGTGCGGATCGCTCCCGATGACCAGGCTGTGAAGGCGCACCCCAAGGAGGCGCAATGGTTCCCCGCCCAGGTGCCGGGCAGCGTCCAACAGGACCTGATCGCTGCTGGTCGCGTCCCCGATCCTTTCAAGGGGATCAACGAAGCGCCGATCCAATGGGCGGGACTGACCAGCTGGCAGTTCCGGCGCGTGATCGACGTGACTCCGGCGATGCTGGCGCGCGGGCATGTCGACCTGGTGTTCGACGGCCTCGATACGTTTGCGACGGTGACGGTGAACGGCACGAAATTGCTGACCGCCGACAATGCGCACCGGCGCTGGCGCGTCGATGCCAAGGCGGCGCTGAGGCCAGGGCGCAACGAGCTGATCGTCACCATCGCGTCGCCGATCCGGACGCTCCAGCCGATGGTGCTGGCCGCGCCCAATCCGCTGCCGGGCGAATATGATTCCGCGTTCGGCGACGAGCCCAAGGGCAAGCAAACCTCGCCCTATATCCGCAAGCCCAAATACCAATATAGCTGGGACTGGGCGCCGCGGCTGGTGACGATCGGCCTGTGGCGGCCGGTACGGCTCGAAGCGTGGGACGAGGCACGGATCGACGGCTTCCGGATCGACCAGGAAGCGATCGGCGATGCCGAGGCGCGGCTGGTCGCGCGCTGGCGGATCATCGCCGACGGTCCGGCCAACGTAACCGTGCGCGCCCGCGTCACCGGCCCTGAGGGCAAGCAAATCGAGGTCAGCCGCCCGGCTAGCCTGGTTGCCGGCGAGAATTGGATCAGCGCCCCGATTACGGTCGCAAAGCCGCAGCGTTGGTGGCCTGTCGGCTATGGTGCGCAGCCGCTTTATGCGGTGGACGCATTTCTCGACGCCAGTGGTGAGACCAGCGATCACCTCGCCCAACGGATCGGATTGCGCACCGCCGAACTGATCCGCAAGGACGGCAGTTTCGGTTTTCGCATCAACGGCGTGCCGATCTTCGCCAAGGGCGCCAACCTCGTCCCGTTCGATAGCTTTCCGGCGCGCGTGCCCGCGGCGCAGATGCGCCAAATTCTCACGAGCGCGCGCGACGCCAATATGAACATGATCCGTGTCTGGGGTGGCGGCTATTATCCCGACGACGCTTTCTATTCGCTCGCCGACGAAATGGGCCTGATGATCTGGCAGGACTTCATGTTCGGCGGAGCGGTGACGCCGCCCGACGCGGCGTTTCGCGACAATGTGCGGATCGAGGCCGGCGAGCAGGTCGAGCGCCTCCAGCCGCATCCCGCTCTGGTCGGCTGGTCCGGCGGCAACGAAGTCCTGTCGGGCTGGGAGCATTGGTCCGATCGCAAGGATTTCAAGCAGCGCGTCGGCGCCGACGAACAGGAGCGGATCGGGGCCGGGATGGCGGTGCTGTTCGATAGCGTGCTGCGCGACGCGGTGCTGACCGGGGCGCCGGGCACGCCCTATTGGCCAGGCTCGCCCTCGGCCGATTATGACGGCCCGACCGACACCGACAAGGATGGCGACCGGCATTTCTGGGACGTGTGGTCGGGCTCGAAGCCGGTCGAGCGCTATCTCGATTCCTGTCCGCGTTTCATGTCCGAATATGGTTTCCAGGCGATGCCCGACCTGTCGACGATCCGCGGCTTCGCGGGCAAGGGCCCGCTCGCGATCGACAGCCCGGTCCTCAAGGCGCACCAGAAGTTCCTGGCGGGCGAGGGCAATTCGCGGCTTCAGCTCTATCTCGACCAGCGGCTGCGCAAGCCCCGCGACTTCGCCGACCTGATCTATCTGACCCAGGTCAATCAGGCGCAGGCGATCGAAATGGCTGCACGGCACCACCGCGCGTGTCGTCCGGTGACCCTGGGCTCGCTCTACTGGCAGCTCAACGACGCGTGGCCGGCGATTTCGTGGTCGAGCATCGACTATAACGGGCAGTGGAAGCTGCTCCAGTACGCCGCGCGGCGCTTCTTCGCGCCGCAGGCGATCGTCGCAGAACATAAGGATGGCGCCACGCGCATCGCCTTGGTCTCCGACGCGACCGCGCCGATCGCCGCCGAATGGCGCGTTCGCGCGTTCGACATGGCGGGCAAGCCGCTCGGCGCGAAGGGCGCCAAGGTGACGCTCGCGCCGCTCGGCGCGCAGGAGGCGGCGAGCATCGCTGATGCCGATTTGTTCGCGGGAGTCGACCCCAGAGCGAGCTTCGCCGTCGCCGAGTTGCTGGTCGACGGACGCGTTGTCTCGCGCGCCGTCGTCGAGCGCGCCGAACCCAAGGACATGGCCTATCCGGCGCCGGGACTCACCACTCGTTGGGAGGGCAAGCGCGTGACGATCACGGCGGGCGCGCTCGCCCGTGCGGTGATGCTCGACTTCGGCGACCTCGCCGCGCAGCCGAGCGACGACGGCTTCGACCTGCTTCCCGGCGAGAGCGTGACCATCGACGTGGTGTCGGACGCGCCGGCCGCGGCGCTCCGCAAGGCTCTCGTCCTGCGCACGCTGGGGCCGCAATGAGTATCCCGTTGATCCTGCTCGCCTTGCTCGGGCCCGATCCCGATGCGGTGGCCAAGGCGGTCGAGACGATGACCGTCGAGGAGAAGGCCGCCCAGCTCCAGAATACGGCGCCGGCCGATCCCGAGGCCGGACTTCCCGCCTATGACTGGTGGAATGAGGGGCTGCACGGGCTCGCGCGCGACGGCGACGCGACCGTCTTCCCCCAGGCGATCGGGCTGGCCGCGACCTGGGACACCGATCTGATGCGGCGCGTCGGCGATGTCGTCTCGACCGAGGCGCGCGCCAAGTTCAACGCACGCCCGATCGGCGCCGATCGGCGGATCTATGAGGGGCTGACGATCTGGTCGCCCAATATCAACATCTTCCGCGATCCGCGCTGGGGCCGCGGCCAGGAGACCTATGGCGAGGACCCGTATCTGACCGGGCATCTCGGCGTCGCGTTCATCCAGGGGTTGCAAGGTCCCGATCCCGACCACCCCAAGGTGATCGCCACGCCCAAGCATTTCGTGGTGCATAGCGGGCCGGAGGCCGGGCGCGACAGCTTCGATGTCGATCCCAGTCCGCAGGACATGGAATCGACCTATCTGCCCGCTTTCCGGCTGGCGGTGACCGAGGGCAAGGCACGGTCGCTGATGTGCGCGTACAATGCGATCCATGGCGTTCCCGTCTGCGCGCAGCCGTCGCTGATGATCGACCGGTTGCGCGGCGACTGGGGCTTCAAGGGCTTCACGGTTTCCGACTGCGACGCCGTCGCCAACATCACCCTCTTCCATCATTATCGGCTCGACACGGCGGCGGCCGCGGCCGCGGCGATCAAGGCCGGCACCGACCTCAATTGCGGATCGGCCTATGCCGCCTTGCCCCAGGCGATAAAACGCGGGCTGGTGAGCGAGGACGAGATCGACACTGCGCTGGTTCGTGCGCTTTCGGCGCGAAAGGCGCTCGGCATTGCGTTCGGCGCCGCCAGCCCGTGGAACCGGATCTTGCCGGATGAGGTCGGCACACCGGCGCATCGGGCGCTGGCGCTGGAGGCCGCGCGCAAGGCGATCGTGCTGCTCAAGAACGATGCCGGTCGGCTGCCGCTCGCGGCCGGCAGCCGGATCGCGGTGATCGGTGCCGATGCCGACGATCTGAACATCCTGGAAGCCAATTATCACGGCACTGCGGTCGATCCGGTGACGCCGTTGGAAGGCATCCGCCGCCAGTTCGGCGCCGCTAATGTGCGTTATGCCCAAGGCTCGACCTTGGTCGATGGCGCGCCCGTGCTGGTCCCCGAGACTGCCTTCATGGCGGACGGCCAACCCGGCCTGAAAGCGGAATATTTCGCCAGCGCGACCGTGACCGGCACGCCCGTGGCTGTGCGCCGGGACCGGCGGATCGACTTCAATTATACGCGCGCCGCGCCGCTCGGCCAGCTCGACGCCAAGGGGTTCTCGGTACGCTGGACGGGCGCGCTCGTGTCGCCGGGATCCGGCCGCTACACGCTGGCGATCGACATTCCGGCATGCTGGAAGGACTGCAAGACGCACGACGCGGTGCGGCTGTGGATCGATGGCAAGCCGCTCCACCAAGGGCCGCTCGGCAAGGGACGTGTCGAGCTTCCGTTTGTCAGCGACGGACGCCAGCACGATTTCCGCCTCGAACTCGACCATCATGGTGAGGATGAGGGAATCAGGTTGCTATGGGTCCCGCCGGCCGAGCCTTTGCTCGCCCAGGCTGTAGCCGCGGCCCGGGAGTCGGACGTTGTGGTCGCGGTGCTCGGCCTCTCGCCCGATCTCGAGGGCGAGGCGCTGCCGGTGAGCGTACCCGGCTTTGTCGGCGGCGACCGGACCGATATCGCCTTGCCGACGGCGCAGCAGCGGCTGCTCCAGGCGCTGCGCGACACCGGCAAGCCGGTGGTGCTGGTGCTGACCAGCGGCAGCGCGGTCGCGGTGGATCCGGCGATGGCTGATGCGATTCTCGCCACATGGTATCCGGGGCAGGCGGGCGGGACGGCACTCGCCGAAACGCTGGCAGGGTTGAACAACCCGTCGGGGCGTCTACCAGTAACCTTCTACAAATCGACCTCGGACCTGCCCGCGTTTGTCGATTACGGGATGAAGGAGCGCACCTATCGCTTCTTCACCGGTACACCGCTCTGGGGGTTCGGTTATGGTCTGAGCTACACCCGCTTCGGCTATAGGGGGGTGGCGGCGAAGGCGGCCGGCACCGCCGCGCCGGTCGATGTGCGCGTCACCGTGCGCAACAGCGGTGCGCGGGCAGGCGAGGAGGTCGTGCAGGCCTATCTCGTGCCGCCAATGGAAAAGGGCGCGACGTTCACGGCGCCCGTGCTCCAGCGCCAATTGGTCGCGTTCCGCCGCGTGGCGCTGGCCCCCGGCAAGGCGCAGAAGCTACGCTTCAACCTCGATCCGCGCAGCATCAGCACCGTCGCGCGCGACGGTACGCGCCGCGTGCTCCCGGGTAGCTATCGGCTGTGGGTGGGTGGCGGCCAGCCGGGCACGGCGCCCGGCCAATGGGTCGATTTCACGCTGAGCGGAGAGGCGCAGGTGCTGCCGAAATGATCGATCGTCGTAGCTTCGTCGGCGCGAGCGTCGCGCTCGCCGCTACGCCCGCGCTTCCGGCGACGGCCGGCGGCCGGTCGGCGGCGCCCAAGCCATTCGGCGCGGTGCCCAGCGCACGGCAGTGGCGCTGGCATGGCCGCGAGCAATATGCCTTCGTCCATTTCTCCATCAACACTTTTACCGACAAGGAATGGGGTTATGGCGACGAGGATCCCAAGCTCTTCGATCCGAGCGACTTCGACGCCGACCAGATCGTTGCAGCGGCCAAGGCGGGCGGCCTGAAGGGGCTGATCCTCACCGCCAAGCATCATGACGGCTTCTGCCTATGGCCGACCAGGCTCACCGAGCATTGCATCCGCAACAGTCCCTACAAGGCCGGCCAGGGCGACATCGTGCGCGAGATGGCCGATGCCTGCCGCCGCGCGAAGCTGCCGTTCGGCCTCTATCTCTCGCCCTGGGATCGCAACCACGCCGATTATGGCCGCCCCGCTTATGTCGACTATTATCGCGCCCAGCTGACCGAATTATGCACCCGCTACGGCACTCTGTTCGAAGTGTGGTTCGATGGCGCCAATGGCGGCGACGGCTATTATGGCGGCGCGCGCGAAACGCGGAAGATCGACGCACCGCGCTATTACGACTGGCCGTCGATCGTCGCCCTGGTCCACAAGCTCCAGCCGGATGCGTGCACGTTCGATCCGCTGGGTGCCGATATCCGCTGGGTGGGCAACGAAGACGGCGTCGCCGGCGACCCTTGCTGGCCGACCATGCCCAACGAGCCCTATGACCAGAAGAACGGCAATGCCGGGGTCCGCGGCGGCGCGCTCTGGTGGCCCGCGGAGACCGACGTGTCGATCCGTCCGGGCTGGTTCTATCATGCCGACGAGGATTCCAAGGTCAAAAGCCCCGAGCGGCTGATCCGGCTCTACGACGAGTCGGTGGGTCGGGGCACCAATCTCAACCTCAATATCCCGCCTGATCGCCGCGGGCGGATCCCCGACCAGGACGTGCGAATCCTCAAATCGTTCGGCGACGCGATCCGTGCCACTTTTGCTCGCGATCTGGCGCGCGATGCGATCGCGCATGCCAGCCACAGCCGTGGGCCCGGCTTCGATCCGGCGCGCGTGCTCGACGGCGATCGCGAGACCTATTGGGCAAGTCCCGACGGCGTGGTCCGCCCGGTGCTGACGCTGGACCTCAAGCCGGGGACGCGCTTCGATGTGATTCGCCTACGCGAATATCTGCCGCTCGGGGTGCGGGTGACCCGCTTCGCGATCGATGCGGAGATCGACGGCACCTGGCGCACGCTGGCCCAGCACGACTGCATCTCGGCGCAGCGTGTCATCCGGCTCGACGCGCCGATCGCGCCGCGCCGCGTACGGCTGCGCGTGCTGGACGCGCCAGTCTGTCCGGCGATCAGCGAGTTTGCGCTGTTCCGTGCGGTCGCGCCGGTGCCGGTGCCGGCCATCGTGTCGAGCGACCCTAATGTGCTCGATGTGACCAAATGGAAGGTGGTGTCGGCCAGCGCGCCCGGCGCCGAGCGATTGCTCGACAACGACGCGGCGACGATCTGGGTGCAACCACGGCCGACGCCCGGCGCGCCCGTGCAAGTGACGGTCGATCTGGGCGCGGACACTAATCTTGCGGGATTCAGCCTCACGCCCTCGCGTCAGGTGATGACCGACGCGGCACCCCCAAAAGGCTATATCGCCGAGACGAGCCTCGATAATACCAATTGGCAACCAGCGGCGGCGGGCGAATTCGCCAATATCGCCTATGCCCTGTCCACGCAGCGCATCGCCTTCGCGAAAATGCGCCGCGCCCGCTATCTGCGGCTGACTTTTGCCGAAGCCGCCGTGCCGGCAGCGAAGCTCGCGATCGCTGGCATAAGCGGGTTTATCGCGCGCCCATAGCGCCGAGCGCTTCCTGAAGCCGACGTCACGCGCTCGGCTCCAACCCTGCGTGTCATTGCGCGATCGATAGCCGCTGCGCGCGGCTGCGGCTGCGCCGTCGCGCGACCGCCACGGTGGATTGGTATGCAAATGGTGCGAAAATGATAAACCAAAGTAATTTTTGGTATTGAATTGAGTTTTTATATATGAGAACCCTGTGCGTCGCCGGAAACGTCTCCGGCGACGATTGGGGCGCCTTTGGCCCCTGGCGGGTCGCGAAGGATCTGGGATTGATAGCGATGGGGATGTCTCGCCGCGGCGCATTTGCCTTCGGACTTGCCGGAGCTACCGCGGCAGTCGGTCGGCCGTCGCAGTCCGCGGGGCGCGCCATTATCGCATCGACTCCGTGCCTTTCGGCCGCCGATGCCGCGGCCTCGAAGGTCGAGAGCCAACCAAGCGCTTCGACACACCAGCCCGGCTCGACTTTCGCGATGACCAACCAAGCAAGGGGCCACGCAAGCCCAAGCCGCTGGAGCCAAAGAGGGCCCGGCGCAACGAAGTGATTGTCAGGGAAGAAAAGAGGGATTTAGTCATGTCACGTTTGCACACGCTGTTATTGGGCACCACCTGCGCCGCAGGCCTGTTTGCCGTGCCTGCGATGGCGCAGGAGGCGACCAACCAGCCGGCCCCCGAAACCGCGCCGACCAATAACGTCGACATCATCGTTACCGGCAGCCGTATCACGCGTCCCAACACCAGCGCCGCTGCGCCGGTCACCTCGGTCACATCCGACGCGATTCGCGCCCAGGCAGCGGTCAATATCGAGGAAGTGCTGAACCGCCTTCCGCAGGTCGCGCCGGACAGCCAGCAGAATTATCAGGATTCGGATGGCCGCCAGCGCGTCAAGCTGCGCAACCTGGGCTTCGAGCGTACGCTCACGCTGATCGACGGCAAGCGCGCGGGTACGATGAACGGCGTCGACCTCAACATGATCCCGACCGCGCTGATCGAGCGCGTCGACGTGCTGACCGGCGGCGCCTCCGCCGTCTACGGCTCCGACGCGGTTGCCGGCGTCGTCAATTTTATCATGAAGGATGACTTCACGGGCATCCAGCTCAATGCGAATTACAATTTATACGTGCACCAGAACAAGCCCGGCTTGATCTCGCAAGTTGCCAGTCAATACGGCTTCGCCCAACCGGCCCGCGGTCTCACCAACGACGGCGGTCGCGCCGATTTGTCGCTGACCGCAGGCACCAAGCTGTTCAACGACCGCTTCCACATTTCGGGCTATGTCAATTACCGCAAGGCCAACCTCGTTCCCTATGACGCGCGCGAGACCTCGGGCTGCCAACTGGTCGAGGCCGTCAAGGATGGCCCGCTCACCTGCTCGACCTCGACCTACACCTATAACGGCTATGTCTCTCCGCTGACCGGCCCGAACGCCGGCAACGCCTATGTGAACAATCCGAACGGCACGCGCACGTTCATCCCCTATTCGACCGCCGTCGCCGCCAACCCCTATTCCGACTATTCCTTCCAGCGTTCCAACGAACGCTGGAATGCGGGCGGCTTCGCCTCGTTCAAGATCTCCGACGCCGCGGAAATCTACACCAGCGCGATGTGGTTCCGCGACAAGTCGGTCAATGGCTTCCCGGCTCGGATCTACAGCTACACGGCCTTTGGCTCGACGCCCTATCAGGTCAATTGCAACAACCCGTATCTCTCCGCGTCGCAGGCGCAAGTGATCTGCGACGCGCAGGCCGGCACCAGCGCGATGGTGCCGGTCGAGTTGCGCTATCGCTTTGCCGGCGTGCCGGATCTCGACGACCGCTATATGAACGAAGGGCTGCGCCTGACCGGCGGTATCCGCGGCGAGATTGCCAAGGGCTGGAGCTACGACGTCGGCGGCGTCTATGCGCGCAACCAGCAGGATTATAGCTGGTCCTTCCCGTCGATCGACCGGGTCAACAACGCGCTCAACGTCGTCAACGTCAATGGCGTGCCGACCTGCGCCTCGGGAACCGCGGACGGATGTCTTCCGCTCGATCCGTTCAGCGCCCTCTCGCCGACCAACAATATCGGCGTGTTCAACTATCTGGTGAACGGCAGCTACGGCACCCAGAGCACGGTGAACCGCCTCTACAACGTCGTCGCGACGGTGCAGGGCGACCTGGGTACCTATGGCATCAAGGCTCCTTGGGCCGAGCAGGGCGTGGCGATCGCGTTCAGCGCCGAATATCGCAAGGACGAGCTGGAGAGCACCGCCGATGCGCTATGGCGCGCCAATATGGGCGGTAGCGACCAGAACCTCTCGCAGCATGTCTGGGAAGGCATGGTCGAGGTCCAGGCCCCGATCGCGCAACACAAGCCGTTCGCGGATCTCCTGCAGCTGAACGGCGCGTTCCGCCTGTCGAAATATAGCAGCAATCCGAACACCTTCTCGACCTGGAAGGCGGAAGCCTTGTGGGCGCCGATCCCGGACATCACGTTCCGTGGATCGATCAACCGCGCGCAACGCGCGCCGACCGTGGTCGAGGCGTTCCAGGGTAGCAACATCAGCTACGATCGCATCACGACCGCCTATAACGACATTTGCGGGCCAACGCCGATCGGGACCACGACGGATCCCAATACCGGTCAGCAGATTCCGATCTATGGCGCTCCCCAAGCGTCGCAAGCGGTGTGCGCCGCCACCGGCCTGCCCGCCAATCTGTACGGCAGCCCCACCTTGCTGTGTCCGACCGATGTCGGCTGCACGGTGCGCCGCGGCGGCTTCACCGTGGATCCGGAAACGGCCTATACCAAGACCTTCGGCGTCGTGCTGAAGCCGCGTTTCCTGCCGGGTCTGACCGTGTCGGTCGATCGTTTCATGATCAATCTCAACGACTCGATCGGCTATAACGATTACGACTATTTCTCGAACGGCTGCCTTGCCACCGGCAGCGAATTCTTCTGCCGGATGTTCGTGCGCAACGCCAACGGCACGCTCTACAGTAATCCGTCGACCAATCCGTCGACCGGCTTCCTGCGCGGCGGTACGACCAACTATTATAAGAGCAAGTCGCACGGCTGGGATTTCCAGAGCCAATATGCGTTGTCGCTGGGCGGCGCAGGGCGGCTGGATTTCGACTTTACCGGCTCGTTGACCACGCTTGCCGGCGGTCAGGATTCGCCGATCCTGCCGAAATACAATTGCGCCGGCTATTATGGCGGCGGCTGCGGCCAGCTGATCCCGAAATGGTCGCACGAACTGCGCGGGACCTATACGACCAACGACAAGTTCTTCAGCGCCTCGGTGAACTGGCGCCATCTGGGGCCGCTCACCAACGTGACGAATTCGGGCGACCCGGCGCTGGGCTGGACGCCGGCGGGCGTGCGTACGACCTTCTATCGGATCCCGGCGTACGACTATATCGACCTGGCGCTCAGCTTCCGGGTGACCAAGGCCTATTCGTTCCGCATCTCGGCGAACAATCTGTTCGACCGGACTCCGCCGATCCTGCCGAATTCCTACAATTACGGCCTTTCGCGCAGCAACACGCTGTCGGCGCGGTACGATTCGCTAGGCCGCCAGGTCGCGGTCGGAGTCACGCTCAACTTCTGATCCTCTTCCCCCTCCACCCCTGGAGGGCCTCCCCTGAGCCCGCCTCTTTAAGGCGGGCTCTTTTTTTCTGGCGAGCAGCCACCATTCCTTCAGTGCGACCGAACTTCGGTCAGACCGGCAATACGACGGAGTGCGCGCGATCGAAGATGCTGCTCTCGCCGCGGAATGCCTCGATCCGCTCTTCGACGGCGATACCGCCCGGCGCGGAACGGACGGAGAAGGTGCAGCGCAAGCTGCAATCCCAATCGCCGCGCCGGTAGCGGCTGATCCTCTCTCCCGTCCACGATGCCGTGTCGGGAGCGCCATGCTTGATCGTGGCGACGGTATTCGGGCCATAGCCCGACAGCGTCGTGCCGTTGGCGCATTGTCGCGATCGGTCGGGCCAGGTCCCGGTCATCGTGATCGTGCCGCCTTCGTTCGTGGTGCGCACTGTGACGTCGCCGGCATCGGGCGGCACCGGCACCACCTTGATCGGCATCGGGGATTCGACCGCCGGCGCGGCGCGAACCGGCAACGATAGGAGGCAGCCATCGGGCTCGAGCGTCAGCGTCGGCCCTTCAGGCGACGGCCAGACCAGCGGCCAGAGCCCTTCCGACACCGCGATCCTCAGGCGCTCGCCGGGATGCAGCCGGTGCGCCACGAAACCGAGGTCGAAGGTGACGTCGACCGCCTTGCCGGGAATGAGCGGCTTGCGCCGGGCAAAACCGTCATGGTGCTGCAGATTGAGCAGGCCGTAGCCGAGCCGCCAGGAACTACCGTCGGGCAACAGTTTGCATAGCCGAACCGCAACCTGCGCGGCCGGCTTGTCCGCCGACACGCGTAACCGGATGGTCGGCGTCCCGAGCAGGTCGAGCGGCGCGTCGAGCGGCGCTGAATCGTACGTGATCGATTTGGCATCGTCGGCGCGTTGGTCGCCCGGCAACTCCTGCTCGCCGAACGGCACCCATTCCGGCGTGTCCAGCCCGATTGCATTATACGAGCGATGCTTGCGTGGCGTGGACGGACCTGCCGAGCGCGCCAGGCCGGCATCGGTAAGGTGATAGTCGCGCATCCGCACGTTGCGCGACGGCCAGCTCTTTTCCGCCAGCCACGAACCGGGCGTCGCGCCTGCCTGGGCGGGGACCGCTTCGGGACGGTAATAGCGCAGCATGGGCTCGGCCATGATCCCGGTCGCTTCGCCACGCAGCCATTGCGACCACCAGCGGATTTCCTCCCACGCCCAGTCGAGCGCCGATCCGCCTCCGCCGACCCAGGGATACGTATGCCCCCATGGCCCTACCAGTCCCTTGCGCGGGCACGACAGATGCTCGAGCAGCCGCGGGATCGAGCGGTTATAGGCGTCGATCCAGCCGCTGACGACATAAGTGGGGCAGCGGATCGCGGCATAATCGAAATGCAGCGAGCCGTGCCGCCAATAAGCGTCCTCATCGCGATGCTCGGTCCAGCGCGCGCAGATCGGCGGCGAGGCCTCAAGGCGCTCCTTCCACATCCTCTCCCACGCATCACCCGCCACGGCCGGGTCGGGCGGAGCGGCCATTACCGCCTTGAAATTGACGCCCCATTTGAAATTGGTGAGGCCGAGACAGCCGCCGATATAATGCGCGTCGTCGGTATAGCGCCGGTCCGAACAGGCGAGCGGCATGATCGCCTTCAGCGCCGGCGGGTTGCGCATCGCGGTTTGCAGCGTCGAAAACCCGCCCCAGGAAATGCCGCGCATGCCGACATTGCCGTTGCACCAGGATTGCCTGGCCAGCCAGGCGATGATCTCGACCGCGTCGTCCTGTTCCTGCGCCAGATATTCGTCGGGCAGCAGTCCTTCGGAATCGCCCGATCCGCGAATGTCGATGCGGGCAAAGGCGATGCCGTGGCTCGCCAGCACCTGACCCCAATGGTCGTCGGCGGCGCTATAGGCATCGCGCGTGCGATAGGGGATATATTCGAGCACGACCGGTGCCGGCCGGCGTGCCTTGTCGGCGGGGAGCCAAAGCCGGCCGCACAATCTGCTACCGTCCGCCATCGGGATGCGAACCACGTCGATCTGCTCGACCGGCCCCTCCGCCGGCATCGTCCAGGCCGGTTCGGCGGCGCGGGCGGGCAGGGCGATGCCTGCGGCGCCAACGGCCAGGATCTCGCGACGCGTGGTCTTCATTCTGGCCTCCCCGATCGCCGGCAGTGTGTCGGCGACTTTCCCGAAAAACAAATGACTTTTAGGCATCGCAAACGCCAAAATGACATCGTCGCGCCACCGCCGCTTGAGTGGCGGGGCGGAAACGGCAACGATCGTTCGATGGCCGGTTCCGACTCCCTTTCCGACGCGAAACGCCTGTTGGGACGCGATCCGCGAGGCGCGCTGGCCGCGGCGCGCATGGCGCATGCCCGCAATCCGACGCCGGAGGCGATCCTGCTGCTCGCGACCGCCGCCCGACGCGTCGGTGATGCCGCTCAGGCGGCGGCACTGTTGGAGCCGTTGGCCGTGGCAGCGCCTCGCGCATGGGGCGTGCACTATGAACTGGGCATCGCGCAGGCGGTGAGCGGTCACGAAGTAGCCGCCATGGCCGCGCTCGAACGCGCCGCGGCGCTAAATTCACGCGCAACCGGGCCACGACACGCGCTCCGCGACATCAAGGCGCTGGCCGGTGTCCCGATCGACGACGCGCCGATCGCCTCGCTCGACGATCCGCGATTGCAGGCCGCAGTGGCGGCTCTGCTCGACGGCGAGGAAAGCCGCGAGCGGTTATTGCGCGACTACGGGCTCGATCCCGACGACGCCGCCGCCGCCAGCTTGATCGCCGAGATCGGAATCAAGCTCAAGCGAAGCGCTGCGGTAATCGCGCTGTTGGCAAGGGCGCTGGCGCTCGCCCCGGCGTATGGCCCGCTGCGGTTCCGTCTGGCCGAAGCGCTGCATCGCGCCGAACGCGACGAAGAGGCGCTGGCGGCGATCCAGGCGCTGGCGGCCGAACCGGCGCCGACGATCGTCAGGGCATTGCGCGGCGCGATCCTGATGCAATTGGGCCGCGAGGACGCCGCGCTCGATGATCTTGCCGCGGTTGCCGAGGCCGAGCCAAATCGCGCGACGTCCTGGCTCGCTCAGGGCCATGCCTTGCGCGTGGTGGGGCGGCGGGATGAAGCGATTGCGGCCTATCGTCGCGCGCTGGCGCTCGAGCCTGCGCTGGCCGACGCCTGGTGGAGTATCGCCGACCTCAAGACCGCCAGCCTCGAGGCCGACGACGTGGCGGCGATGGAACGGCTGAGCGACGCCGCCGCGCTGCCGGCGTCCGTCCGATCGCAGGCGGAATTCGCATTGGGCCGGGCGCGCGAAGATGCTGGCGACCATGCTCGCGCATTCGCCCATTACCGCACTGCCAATGCCTTGCGCCGATCGATCGAACCCCATGACGAGGCGGCGCACCGGTCGTTCGTCCAGCGCATGATCGCGACCACGGACGAAGCCTTTTTTGCGACACGCGCCGGGTCCGGCAATCCCGACCCAGGCCCGATCTTCGTCGTCGGCATGCCGCGGTCGGGATCGACCCTGGTCGAACAGATCCTCGCCTCGCACCGCCAGGTCGAGGGTCTGTCCGAGCTACCGACCATCACCAAGCTCGCCCGCACGATTCCCGACTATCCCGCCGGGCTGGCCTGCCTTTCGCCCGACACTCTGACGCGCCTGGGCAGCGAGTATCTGGCTACCACCCGGGCGCGCCAGCGGACCGGCGCTTGCCACACGGTCGACAAGTTTCCCGGCAACGCCTTCCACGCCGCGCTGATCCACCTGATCCTGCCCAACGCCCGAATCATCGACGTGCGCCGCGACCCGCGCGACACCTGCGTGTCGCTTTACGCACAGAGCTTCGCCGGCGGACAGTCGTACAGCTACGATCTCGGCGATCTCGGGCGCCATTATGCCAGGTACGCGGCGCTGATGGACCATTTCGATCGGGTGCTGCCGGGCCGGATATTCCGGCTCGGGTACGAATCGCTCGTGGACGATCTGGAGGGGGAAACGCGGCGCCTGCTCGCTTTTTGCGGGCTCGATTTCGAGCCTGGGACGCTTCGCTATTTCGAGCACGGGCGCGCCGTACGCACCGCCAGCTCCGAACAGGTGCGGCAGCCGATCTACCGCAAGTCGATCGGCCGATGGCGGCGGTTCGAGCCCTGGCTGGAACCGTTGCACGAAGGCCTCTCCACGAGAGAATTCTGACGGTCCCTTTACGGCCAGATGACAATATTGGATGGCCCCATGCGATTAAAATGCTTCGTGCATGGCGGGATTCGGGGGAGCCTGATGACGGCGAACCCGACAAAGACTTGTAACTGCAAGCTGTGGCGCGCCGAGGACATAATCGCATCAGGGCGAAGGGGGGTGGGACGATGAATGCAATCCATCAAGCGACGGACAAACGGGTAGGGCTCGCGCGGATAATGCCCCTTCTGCTCTCGGGCGCCGCGCTTGGAGCAATGGCCCCGGCAGTCGCGCACGCTCAATCGACCGACCCCGCCGCCAGCGCCGATACGTCGAAGCCGGCGCCGCAAGGAGACTCGCTCGACGACATCGTCGTCACGGCGAATCGCTCGGGCGCGGAATCGCTGCAGAAGGTGCCGATGGCGATCGCGGTGATCAACGTCGACGAGATCACAAAAGGCGGCCAGGGCAACCTCGCCGATATCGCCAAATTCACGCCCTCTCTGTCGATCACCGAGGGTGCGCCGGGCTATCAGAAATTCAACATGCGCGGTTTGTCGACCGGCGGTTATGCATCGTCGGATACGTCCGACCGCTCGCTCGTTGCGGTCTATCTCGATGACACGCCGATCTCGGTCCAGGGCCAGACCCCTGACCTCAAAGTCTATGACCTCGAGCGCGTCGAAGTGCTGCGCGGACCGCAGGGCACGCTCTACGGCGCCGGATCGATGGCGGGCACGGTCCGCTTCGTGACGGCCAAGCCCGATCTGACCTCGACCTTCGGCAATGTCGAAGTCGGCGCCATGGCCACCGAAGGCGGCGAGATGAGCTATAACGGCCGCGGCATGATCAACCTGCCGCTGTCCGACACGCTCGCGATCCGCGGCAATTTCTACGTCGCGCGCGATGGCGGCTGGATCGACAATATCGGCCGGCGGAACAGGAAGGATGCGAACCGCAACAACACCTATCAGGGTCGTGTCGCGCTGCGCTGGACGCCGGATCCCAAGCTGACGGTCGATGCCAGCATGACCTATGAATATAGCCGCGCGATGGGGCTCAATGTCGCGTTCAGCGGCTTCGACAAGAAAACCATCCTGACCAATGGCCCCGAAGGCACCGACGACCGTTTCCGGCTCTACACGTTGGGTGCCGATTATGATGCCGGTTTCGCACATGTCATCGTGACGGGCGCCTATACCGACCGCGCGATCGGGTTCGACGCCAGCGTCGAGCCGCAGATCGGCTATTTCTTCCAGGATTATGGTAGCGGCCTGCCGATCAGCAACACGACCTATCCGCTGTTCCAGGCGCCGACGAGCTACGACAAGAACATCGCGCTCAAGCTGCCGGCCGAATTGTACCAGATCGACCAGAAGCTGAAGGATTACATGCTCGAAGGCCGTTTGGTGTCCAAACCCGGCGGCCCGGTCAGCTGGACGGTGGGCGTCTATTACGAGAAGCAGAAGCGTCACCTGCGTCAGGACATCCCGACACCGGGCTTCGACAAGCTGTCGTACATGAATTACTTTTACGGCCCGTTCGCCGTCCCCGGCGGGCAGTATAATTCGCAGACCGTCGATGCGGCCTTCCAGCCGGACGACATCTTCTCGGGCCTGCAGGACGTCGACGAGCGCCAGATCGCGGCCTATGCCGACGGCACTTGGCACGTCACCAAGAAGCTCTCGCTTACCGCCGGCATTCGATATTTCGACTTCAAGGAAAGCTATTACCTGTTCGAAGGCGGCGTCTACGGCGTCGTCGATCATGTGCCGCTGACCACCAATGCACGGCTGAAGTCGACCGGGGTCAATCCGCGCGGGAACATCTCGTACCAGGTCAATGACGATTTCATGATCTATGGCGAAGTCGCCAAGGGCTTCCGCTATGGCGGCGGCAACCAGCCGGTGCCGCTGGGCAGCACGGGTATTGCCGGCCAGTGCACGCAGAATCTGGCCGCCTACGGCTACAGTTCGGCGCCGCTCACCTTCGGGCCGGACAAATTGTGGAACTATACGATCGGCGAGAAGGCGAAGCTGGCCAATGGCCGGATCACCTTCAACGCCAGCGCTTATTATATCGACTGGAGCGACGTGCAGACGCGGCTGCGGCTCAACTGCTCGTATTTCTTCACCGACAACAAGGGCAAGATCACCAGCAAGGGCATCGAGCTCGAGACGATGATCAAGGCGACCCCGGAACTCACCTTCCAGCTCAGCGGATCGTACAACGATTCCCGGGCCAAGGGCGATATCCCGACGGTGGGCGCGTTCGACGGCGACCGCACGCCTTATTATCCGCAATGGACCGGCAGCGCGCAGATCTTCTACGACCGCAATGTCGGCAATGGCAGCCTGCACTTGCAGGCGGGCTATCAGTATCAGTCGTCGCAGAACACGACGTTCAACAACTTCACCACGGCCCTTGTCGCGGGGAAGCTGGTCGCGACTGGTCCGAGCCAGACCTTCGCGGTGATCCCGGAATCGAACAACGTCAGCGCGGCGATCACCTATGACATCGGCAAGTTCGAATTCGGCCTCTATGGCAACAATCTGGTCGACGGGGTCGGCATCACCAACGTCTCGCGCGCGACCTATTACCAGGTTTACCAGCCCGGCAGCCGCATCAACGTGGCGCGTCCGCGGACGATCGGCATTCGCGCCAAGGTGAAGCTGTAAGCATCTGCCCGGCCGGACTTCGGTCCGGCCGGCGCGTCACCGGCGCGTGGTGCGCCTGCGCCAGGCGGTGCGTTCGCTGGCGACGAGCCTGAGCAGGTCGCCCTCGACCACCGCCATGTCGATCACGTGGAAACCCCAATCGGGGAAGGCCGCGTCGCCGACCGATCCGGTGCCGACCACCGTATCGGCAATCCCGCCTCGGCGGCCCGGCGCGACCTTGATCGCGAGATAATTGAACGCGCCCGCGGTCACGCACTCTCCGCTGAGCAGGCCCGGCATCTGGACGAACCGCGTCTTGACCGGCCAGCCGGTCTTGGGCGTCGCATAGAGCGCGTATCCGCCTTTCCACCACGGAAAGCCCAGGATCGGATCGAGCACTGCCGCGCCGCCCTCTAGCCTCGCGGGATTGGTGCAGCCGGCTTCCATGCCTGCTTCGTCCGAGCGGCCGAACAGCGCCTTCTCGACCAGCGGCGTATCCGCGCGATAGCTTGCCCAGGTGACGACGCAGCCGGTCTGGCTCGCCGTGAGGCATAAAGGCACGGACTTGAAACTGCCGCCCACGCCCTTGCCCAGCGGCACGAGGATCGCGGTGCCCGGCAGGATCGCCGAGAGCATGCGGCGCTGAATCGGCTTGCCGTCGATCTCTTCGGCGACCAGTCTCTTGAGCAGCATCGAGCCCTGGCTGTGGCCGACCAACACGAACGGTCGGCCGCCATTGTTGCGCTTCAGGTAATTGCGCCATGCCGCGACGACATCGCCATAAGCGAGGTCGAAATCGCCCGCGCGCTTCTGTGTGCCGGCCACCAGCACCTTGCGGAGCGCGGTCAACGTGACCTGACGATAGAGCGGCGCGAAGGTTCGGCACACGCTGCGGAACGGCGCGAACTGCGCGGTGGTCAGTCCCTTCTCGCCGTCGCCGGGAATGAGGTCGCTATTATCGCCGGGATCGAGCGAGGCAGTCGGGTAGACGTAGAAGCAATCGATATCGGCCGGCCGGGCTTGCGGCGCGCGCACGATGTGGCTGCTCCCGTCGGGGTCGATCCGCGTCATCGACAGGTCGCCGGCGCAGACGTCGTTGCGGCCGGGGCGGCAGAGCCAGGTGTCGTCGCGGCTATAATCGACCGCACCCGTTGTTGCGGCGGCCGCCAGCATCATCGTCAGCATCGTCATCGCCTTTTCCCCGCTCAGTCCCTGAACACCACGGTCCGCGGGCCGTTCATCAACACGCGCCCATCAAGGTGCAGCCCAACCGCGCGCGACAGCACCCGCCGCTCGATGTCGCGGCCCTTGCGGATCAGATCCTCGGGCGTGTCGGCATGGCTGATCCGCTCGACGTCCTGTTCGATGATCGGCCCTTCGTCGAGGTCGGCGGTGACGTAATGCGCCGTCGCGCCGATCACCTTCACCCCGCGGGCGTGCGCCTGGTGATAGGGTTTGGCGCCCTTGAAGCCGGGCAGGAAGCTGTGATGGATGTTGATGCAGCGCCCCGCCAGCGCCCTGGCCAGATCGTCCGACAGGATCTGCATATAGCGGGCGAGTACGATCAGATCGGCGCGACTCCGCTCGATGGTCGCGAGCAGCCTCGCCTCTTGCTCTGCCTTGGTTGCGGCGGTGACCGGCAGGTGATGAAAGGAGATTGCGCCGAAATCGGGATTGCCGATCGCCTCGAGCGAATGATTGGAGACGATCCCGGCCACCTCCATGTCGAGCTCGCCGATCCGTTGACGGTAGAGCAGGTCGACCAGGCAATGGTCGAATTTGGAGACCAGGATCAGGACACGCTGCCGGGCGCCGCAGGGCCGCAACGACATTTCCATCGCATAGTCGCGCCGCAGGCGATCGAACCCGGCCGCGAGATCCGGTGCCAGCGCGTCGTCCGCCAGCACGAAGACGGTGCGCAGGAAGAAGCGATCGGTCTCCGGGTCGTTATATTGATGGGAATCGAGGATGTTGCCGCCGCATGCGAAAATATGCGCCGACACCGCCGCCACGACGCCCGGCCGATCCGGGCAGGACAGGACCAGAATGAAATGCGGCACGCGGGTCAGGCCTTCTGCAAGGTCATGGCAGGAGTCGCCATACTGGCGGCCCGCACGCGTTCGTCGTCCGGCCCGTAGGTGCGGACGCTGGTCAAATAGTGATATCCTGCCCAGAACCCGGTCAGCGACAGCGCCAGCAGCGAATAGCGCAGCGATTCGGTATTGTTGCCGAGGGGACCGGTCAGTCGGTCGCTCAGCCAGCCGACCGCGCTCGGCGCGATGATCAGATTGGCGACGTTGGCGGTGAGCAGGCTGATCGCCATCCCCTGCGCGCGCATCGTCGGCGGCAGGAAATTGAGCAGCAATGCCATGGTCGGGCCGACATAGAGATAGACTGCCGGGATCACGATCCACAGCATCGCGGTCGCGACCGTCAGCGAGCGCGTCCAGTAGATCATGAACGACGGGATGGTCGAGACGATCACGATCGCCCCCAGGAAGCGCGCGATCCGTTTGGGGTCCTGCATCTGCGGCAAGGCCAGGACGGCGCTGGTCGCGATCGTCGCGGCGATGCCTGCCCAGAAATAGATCGTGCCCAGCCGCGCGCCGGCTTCGGCGGTCGACAAGTGATAGGCGCGCTCGAAAAAGGTCTGCGTCCAGAACAACAGGCCCCAGCCCCACAAACAGATCACTGTGCCGGCAGCATTGATGTGCCAGGCCGAGCGCTGCGACCAGAGGAAGCGGCACGTTTCGACGAACGTGGCCGGCGGCGCGCTGTTTTCGGTCACCATCTCGAACCGGCCGCGGACCGGCTCGCGCACGGTCAGCAGGATGATCAACCCGAAGATGACACCGGGAATGCCGAGGGCCAGGAACGCCGCGCGCCAGCTGTGGAAGTGATCGACGATCGCCCCGGCGACGCTCGATCCCAGCCAGGCGCCGAGCGGAAGCCCGAGCGCATAGATCGTCAGCGCATAAGCACGCCGCCCGCGCGGAAAATTATCGGCGATGATCGAGGTCGATGGCGGGGTGCCGCCTGCCTCGCCGACGCCGACGCCGATCCGCGCGAGCAGGAACTGCCAATAATTCTGGGTGAGGCCGAGCAAGGCGGTCATCGCCGACCACAGGATCATCGCCGCGGCGACGATGTTGCGGCGGTTCGAGCGATCCGCGACCCGAGCGATCGGCAGGCCGACCGTGATGTAGAAGAATGCCAGCGACACGCCGGTCAACCAGCCCACGCCGGCATCGCTGAGCCCGAACTCGATGCGGATCGGCTCGAGCACGGTCGAAACGACGTAGCGGTCGGCGATGTTGACCGCATAGACGAGCGCGAGGATGAACACGACGTACCAGCGCCCCCGCGATAAAGTAGGTGTGGTGGTCGCGTTCATCGGATCATCCCCCCTTGCTGGTCTTTTGCCAGAGTTCGGCCAGCGTTGATGCATAGCTGGTCGCGAAAAAGACGTCGCAGCTCGACGCGCCGGTGACGCGGATCCGTACCGGCACGTGATGGATGATGGTGCTTACCGCGCTTCCTGCGCCGAAACCCGAATGGTGAACGTCGAAGAAGCCGCTGACCGACAGCAAATCGCGCCACCCGGGCCCGCTGATCGTCGCGCGGGTCAGTCCGCCGCCGATCGGCACCAGCACGCCACGCCCGGCGATCGCCGTGTCTATCTCCTCGGTCGCTTCGCCTCGATCGATCAGCCACCAGCGGCGCGGTTCGACCTGCATCGCGCCCGCGGCGATCGCGGGAAGCTCGCCTTCCCACAGGTCGAGGACGGTCACGTCGCGCGCGGGAGCCAAGGCGACATCTGCGTCAATCACGATAGCGCGCCCCATCGGGATCGTGGAACACCGGAGCGGTCACGGTGACGCGAACGTGCCTGTCGCGCGTCGGCGAGGTCGCAAGCAACGTCTCGCCCTCGCGCGCCATGCCGCCGGCGAGCAGGGCCAGGGCGGCGCCACCGGATTCGAGCAACCGCGGTCCGGCGGAGGTGACATGTCCTTCGACCGTGGCGCCGTGATTCGCCACTAGCATCGCGCCTTCGGGAATTTGCTCCGAAGACACGAGGCCGACCAGCCGGCGCCGATCCGGCGCCGCCAAAGCAGGGCGCGCGAGCGCTTGCGCTCCGACGAACCCTCCTGCCTTGCGCAGCATGCGCTCGAGCCCGAGATCGTGCGGCGTGGTGCGGCCATCGGCCTCGGCGCCGATCACCACGTGCCCTTTCTCGATCCGCAGGAACTCCAGCGCTTCGAGCCCATAGGGAAAGCCGCCGGCCGCGCGCACCTTATCCTCGATTGCACCCCATATGGGCGCCGCATCGTGACCGGCGGCATAGAGTTCGAACGCGCGCTCGCCACTATAGCTGGCGGCCAGGATCAGCGCTGGCACACCGGCGACCTTGGCGCGCGCCAGCCCCATATGCGCGGGCGGCTCGATCCCGGTGAGGTCAGCGAGAATGGCTGCGGCACGCGGCCCGGCCAGCGCGATCCCGGCATAATGTTCCTGCTGCGCGACGACCGAGACGCGCAATGTCGGGGCAAGGACGCGATGGACGTAGCTTAGATGCGCTTCCATCCGATCGGCGCCACCGGTCGAGCTGGTCAGCAGATAGCCGTTTTCGTCGAGCCGCCAGACGGTGCCGTCATCCAGCACCATGCCGTCTTCGCGCAGCATGAAGGTGTAGCGCCCGCGCCCGACCGCCAGCTTGGCGATGCCCGTCGCGCAGACCATCTCGAGCAAGCGCGCCGCATCGGGGCCGTGCACCGCGAACTTGGCCAGGGTCGAAACATCGGTGAGGCCAGCGATAGTACGGACCGCGCGCGCTTCGCGAAGGGCGGCGTCATGGAGCGTCTCGCCGATCTGTGGATAGGCGCGCGGGCGATGCCACAAACCAAGCGGCTGCCATAAGGCTGCGCGAGCCTCGTGAACGTCGTGAAGCGCGATTCGCCGCCGCGGCGCGGCGTGACCGCCGCCATCGGCTCCCGCCATCGCGCCCAGCGTTAGCGGCGTATAGGGCGGGCGGAACGTGGTGAGGCCGGCCTGCGGTATCGTCACTCCGGCGCTCGTCGCCAGCCGGGCGAGACCGGCCATATTGCTGGTCTTGCCCTGATCGGTCGCCATGCCGAGCGTGGTGTAGCGCTTGAGGTGCTCGACCGAGCGATAGCCTTCGCGCCAGGCAAGATCGACGTCGCTGGCGGCGACGTCGTTCTGGAAATCGATGAAGCTGTGCTTGGGATCGGGCAACTCTGCCGAAGCGGGAGCGATCGGCTCGACTTCGCCCACGGCACTGCCGACCGACTCAATCCATTCGGGCCCGCCCTCGGGCACGAACGCTTGGATGTCCTCGCGCCAGCCGAGCGTCCCGCCGGCCTGGCTGTGCAGGTGGACGACCGGGGTGAAGCCGCCGGACATCGCGACGACATCGGCATCGAACCGCCGCGTCGTCGCGCCGACACGCGCCGTGATGGCGGTGACCCCGCCGCGCCCGCCATGCGCCGCCAGCGGCACGGCATCGGCGAAGGTTGGATGTTCTGCGGCCGGCGGTTCCGGCCGGCTATCGAGGATCGCAACGACCGTTCCGCCTGCCTCCCGCGCGGCATCGGCCGTGCGATAGGCGTCGTCATTGTTGGTCGCGATCACTACCCTCTGGCCGGCCAGTACGCCGTGGCGGCGGATATAGGCGCGCACCGCGCTCGCGAGCATCACGCCCGGGCGGTCGTTGCCCGCGAACGTCAGCGGGCGCTCGATCGCGCCGGTCGCGAGTACGATCCTTTTGGCGCGAACATGCCATAGGCGCTGCGCCGGCATTCCGGCGGGCGGCTGCTGACCGGGTTCGGCGATCCGCTCGACCAGGGTGACGAAGCCATGATCCCAATTGCCCGACGCGGTCGTGCGCAGCATCATGCGCACGCCGGCTTGTACCGGGTCCGGAACCGCAATGCCGTCGCGCAAGGCGCTGCCGCCGAGCAAGGCATCTTGCTCGACCAGGATCACGCGGCCGCCGGACGCTGCCGCGTCGCGCGCGACCTGGATGCCGGCCGGCCCGCCGCCGACGACGAGCACGTCGCAAAAGGCCGCGCGATGCTCGAAATGGTCGGGATCTCTATCGACCGGCGCCTTGCCCAGGCCGGCCGCCCGGCGGATGAACCGCTCGTAGAGCATCCAGCGCGACGCCGGCCCGAAGAAGGTCTTGTAATAGAATCCGGCCGGAAGGAACCGCGCCAGCATCCCGTTCATGGCGCCCATATCGAAATTCAACGATGGCCAGGCATTCTGGCTGCGCGCGACCAGACCGTCATAGACGAAGACATCGGTCGCGCGTGTATTGGGCTCGGTACGCCCTCCCTCACCGACCGTGACCAGGGCATTGGGTTCCTCGACCCCCGCCGCCATGATGCCGCGCGGGCGGTGATATTTGAAGCTCCGCGCGACCAATGACACGCCGTTCGCGAGCAGCGCCGCCGCGAGCGTATCGCCGGGCCGCGCCGTCATCGCGCGGCCGTCGAACGTGAAGCGCAGACTGTCGGTCGCGCCGTCGGCAATACGGCGTGGCGCCGTCATTCCGGGTCGTCCGGCGCATAGGGGTCGACCGCGGCAATGGCATGTGTCCGCCGGTGGCGGCGCAACACCAGCCATTGCCGGCAGCCGAACGTATGCCGCCACAGCTCGCGATCTTCCCCGCGTGGGTTGGCGCGCGAGAACAATCGCGCCAGCACTTCCTCGACCGGCATGTCCAGGCTGACGATCGAGTCGAGCGTGCGCTCATAGGTGAACTCGGCCTGGGCGCGTTCGCCGCAATAGGGACAATCGATCAGCATCATCAGCGTAATTGCGGCATGAAGCCGACCCCCGCTTCGTCGATCGTTGCGCCGGTCGCGAAGCGGTCGAAGGAAAAGGGCGCCGCAAGCGGGTGGCTTTCGCCGGTCGCGAGCAGATGCGCGTAGCACCAGCCCGATCCCGGGGTCGCCTTGAACCCGCCATAGCACCAGCCCCCGTTGAGATAGAGGCCATCGACCGGCAGCGCGGAGATGATCGGCGATCCGTCGAAGCTCATGTCGGTCGTGCCCGACCAGCAGCGCACCATGCGCAGCCGCGACAGCGCGGGGACCAGCGCGATCGCTTCCGCCGCCGCCTTTTCCAGCCGGATCGGCAGGCCGCGCTGGGCATAACTGGGGAATTGATCGGGATCGCCGCCCAGCACGATACCGCCCTTGTCCGACTGGCTGATGTAACAATGCAGCGATTGCGACATCACCACGGTATCGATCATCGGCTTGACCGGTTCGGTGACGAAGGCCTGCAAGGTCTGCGCCTCGATCGGCAGCTTCAGGCCCGCCATTGCCGCGACCGGTCCGCTATTGCCGGCGACGCAGATTCCGACACGGCCCGCGCCGATGGTGCCGCGCGTGGTCTCGACGCCGGTCACTCGACCGCCCGCCATGACCAGTCCGGTCACTTCGCAATTCTGGATGACGTCGACGCCCTGCGCATCGGCGGCGCGGGCATAGCCCCAGGCGACCGCGTCATGCCGCGCGGTTCCGCCGCGCCGCTGGATCAGGCCGCCATGGATCGGGAAACGCGCGTCGGGCGACATGTCGAGCAACGGAACCAGGCGGTGCACGGCGTCGGGCGTCATCAGCTCGGCATCGATCCCCGAGCAGCGCAACGCATCGCCGCGCTGCGCGAGCTGGGTCATGTCGGCGTCCGAATGGCCGAGGAACAGCGCGCCGCGCGGCGAGAACATCACGTTGTAATTGAGCGCGTCGCTCATCCCCTCCCACAGGCCGAGCGCGAAATCGAACAGATCATGTAGCGGCTTCTGGCGGTAGTTGGAGCGCACGATAGTCGTGTTGCGGCCGGTATTGCCGCCGCCGATCCAGCCGCGCTCGAGCACCGCGACCGACCGCACGCCATGAACCTTGGCGAGGTAATAGGCCGTGGACAGGCCATGCCCGCCGCCGCCGATCACGATCACCTCGTAATGCGGTTTCGGCTCGGGGTCGCGCCACGCGCGCTCCCAGCCGCGCTGGCCGGTGAGCCCCGCGCGGAGCAGCGCCATCGCCGAATAGCGCTTCATGCCGCCCATCCGCGCCGTTCGCGCCAGTCGGGTTCGAGCTCGGCGAAGCGCGCTACGCCGAGTTTCGCGATGTCGGTGAACGAGCAGGCGCCGTCGACCACCAGGTCGCGAATGGCATGGCCGCTCGCCGGCGACAGGCCGAAGCCGACCCCGGACATGGTCGCGACCGTGACGTTGCCGGGGTCCGCCGGCCGGTCGATGATCGGGCGGCCGTCGGGCGTGTTCTCGATCACGCCGGCCCAGGAGCGGATGACGTTGAGCTTTGCCGCGCGCGGGAACATCTCCGCCACCCGGCGCGCAAGGTTGCGGGTCAGCGGAGAGGTCGGGCGTCCGGGCGGGCCCTCTGGCGTGGTGCCGATCCACTCGTGCGGGCCGCCGCCGAAAGCGAGATTGCCGCGCAAGGTCTGACGTCCGTACAGACCGTTGCCGTCGACCCCGCCGATCTTCATCAGCGGCGCCGGCTCGGTCACGATCATCTCGGCGCGTGCCGCCGCCAGCGGAAATTTTATCCCCAGCGGCGCGACCAAAGCCTCGGTCTGCGGCCCGGCGGCGACGACCAGCGCATCGCAGGCGATTGTGCCGCGCGGAGTCACGACCGCGCTGGCCCGCCCGCCCTTGGTCTCGATCGTCGAGACCTGGCAATGCTGGATGACGCGGCCGCCCAGATCCTGGAGCGCCCAGGCATAAGCCTGTACCGTGCGCTGCGGATTGGCGTGGCCGCCGAAGCGCAGGTGGATGCCGCCCAGGCACGTTTCGTCCGTCAGCGGCACCAGTTCCTGCGCTTGCCGCGAATCGAGATCGTCGACCGGATAGCCCATCGCCGTGCACATCCGCCCGACGGCGCGATAATGGTCGAGCAACGCCGGATCGCGCTGGATGATGATCCGCTCGCGGACATATTCGGTGGGATAGCCGAGCAGATCGTCCATCTGCGGCCACAGCCGCTGCTCCTCGGCGAACAACGGGCTCTGGTAATGCGACGCGCCGCCGCCATTGCGGCCCGACGCTTCCCAACCGACAATGCCCTTGTCGAGCACGACGACGGCGAGGCCCGATCGCGCCAGCCACCATGCGGCGCTGAGCCCCGTGACCCCCGCGCCGATCACCACCACGTCCGCGCCGTTTGGCAGACCCGCGTCAGACATGCATGTTACCGCCCAGGCCGGAGACGTGCTCGGCTTCCTCGGGCGTTCCGATCACGGCGTACGGCGTCCATTGCGTCGGGATGCCGAACCAGACGTCCCAGCCGGCGGTCATGTCGGGACGCTCGTCCCGGTCGGCCAGCACGCTTAGCGGCACCGGTCGCACCGGCGCGCGGAAGCTCGCCACCGGCACCCGGTCGAGGGGCAAGCCGTCCGCTTTGGCGAGGAGGCAGCGCACCTGATCGCGGCACCGCCGCCCCTGGCATTGCCCCATGCCGGCGCGCGTCAGCCGCTTGATCTGGTCGGGATGCGAAGGGCCGTCGGCGGCCAGCGTGGCCAGCGACCGTGCCGCCATCGGCGCCGGCCGGTCGAGATAGCGCGGCGGCTGCACGCCGAGAATGTCGGCGCGCGTTACCTCTTCGCATTGGCAGACGATCATATCGTCCGTCGCGTGGCGGCCCAATGCCTCCGCCCAGGCCGTCAATCGTGCGGAGACCGGGGCGCGCGCCTCCGCGCAATCGCCGATCAACGCGATCGCCTCACCGGGACCCGCACCGGCTGCCTGGAGTAATTCGGTCGCCGGCTGCACGCCGATCGCCAGCACGATCGTATCGCACTCCACCTCATGGCGGCTATCGTCGCTCATCCGCGTCAGGGTCACGCGCTCGACCCCATCCGCGCCGCCGACCGCCGCGGCGATCGTGGTGCCGGCCAGTACCGGTATCCCGATCGCGGCCACCCGCGCGGCAAGGTCTGAAGGACCCGCGATCGCGTCGCCGATCTCGACGATCGCGGCGACCTCGATCCCCCGATCGGCCGCGAGCAGCGCGGTTTCGAGTCCGAGCCGGTCCGATCCCACCACCATCACGCGCCGGCCGGCAAAGGCTTCGTAGCGGGTCAGCAGTAGCGCAAAGCCTTGCGCGCCCATCACGCCCGGCTGGTTCCACCCTGCGAACCCCAGCGCGATGTCGCGCGCGCCGGTCGCCAATATCAGGCGGTCGAACCCGACCATTTGCGCACGCTCGGCGTCGGCAATGCCGAGCATCGGCTCCGGCAGCGCGCGCATCGCCGCGCCATTGACGTACAATCCCCAGGCAACGGTCCCCAGCCGGACATCGACGCCCGCCTCGAAAGCCTCTTCCAGCCGAAAGTTGGTCGCAAACACCTGTTCGACCATGCGTCCCTGTTGCTGCACTGCCGCGGTCGCCCGGCCGCCGAAGAATTGCGGCACGTCGGTTCCGATCATCGCCCCCGGCACGGGATTCTCGTCGACCAGCAAGACGCGGGCGCCCGCTTTCGCCGCGTCGATCGCCGCATCGGTTCCGGCGGTGCCGGCGCCGACGACGACCAGATCGAACCGCTCGTCGGGCGCGGGAATCTTGCCGTCGATCGCGTGGACGTCCGCCGCCATCAGACCGCGTTCAGCGCTTGTCGCAGATCGCCGATCAGATCGTCGATGTGCTCGATCCCGACAGACAGCCGTAACGTCGCGTCGGTGATACCGCCCGCGATGCGTTCATCGGGCGAGATCGCATAATGCGTGGTCGTGGCGGGATGCGTGATCAGCGTCTCCGACCCGCCCAGGCTCACCGCGAAACGCAGCAATTCGAGCCGGTCGAGGAAGCGGAAGGCCTCCGCCTCGCCGCCGACCAGATCGAACGAAAAGGTCGATCCCGCCGCGCCGCATTGGCGATCATAGACCGCGCGTTGCGGCGTCCCCTCCGCCAGAAAGCCGAGATAGGTGACTTTTGCCACCTTGGCGTGGTCGCGCAGAAAGGTCGCGACCGCGCGCGCATTGTCCATCGCGCGCTCGACGCGCAGATGCACCGTCTCCATCGACCGCAGCAACAGCCAGCTTGTATAGGGGTCGAGATGGCTGCCCAGGGTCGTGCGCAGCAGGCGCAAGGGCTGGATCAGCGCCTCGCGCCCCGATACGCCGCCCGCCAGCAGGTCGCTATGCCCGCCGCAATATTTGGTCAGGCTGGTCATGCACAGATCGGCGCCGAGCGCGATCGGGCGCTGCATGAAGGGGCCGAGCAGGGTGTTGTCGACCACCACCAGCGGCCGCGTTCCGGTCTTGGTGCCGAGCGCATCGGCGACGGCGACGACCATCGCGATATCGACGATCGCAGCGGTCGGGTTGGCCGGGCTTTCTACCACGATCAGCTTGACCGGCCCTTGACGCGAGGCGGCGTCCACCGCGGCTTCCACATCCGCGCGGTCGCAGCCATCGACGAATTCGGCATGGCCGACGCCCAGGGCCGGCATCAGTTGCGTGTAAAGCCCGTTGGTGCCGCCGTAGATCGGGCGGCTGAACACCATCGCGTCGCCCGGCCGCAAATGAGCGAGCGCGATGGCGCTGTGCGTCGCCATGCCGCTGTTGAACGCAGCCGCCGCCTCGGCGCCGTCGAGCGCCGCCAATCGCGCCTCGACCATGTCGAGATTGGGATGGCCCAGCCGCGAATAGATGTGCGCGGCATGGCCGACTTCGGGGCCGGTGCCGTCGAAATAGGCCTGGTGGATGTCCTTCGCCTGTCGCGCCGAGGCGTAGGCGAACGTCGATGTCATGTAGATTGGCGGCTTGGCGGCATTGGCCCCGCTCGCGGGATCGTAGCCGGCGCGCACCGCGAGCGTCTCGGGATGCCAGCGCCGGGCATCGCCCTCGGTCATGCCGCCGCTCGCTCGATATAATCGGCCGCCTTGGCACAATACCAGTCGACGAAGCGCAAGGTCAGCGATTCCGCGCTCGGGCTGTAGGGACCCGGCCGATAGCCCGGCGAGTTCACGCCGATCTGGTTGTTCTCGGCGAATTCCTTGTCCTGCAAGTTGGTCAGCGTCCACAATTGCGTCAGGGTCGCGACATCGTAATCGACGCCTTCCACCGCATCCTCATCGACCAGCCAGGTCGAGACGACGTGGGTTTCGCCGGGCGCGACCGGCATGGCGTTGAAGGCAAAGGTATATTCGCTGGTCGAATGGCAGAAATTGTTGGGCTCGATCGCCCAGCGCAGCGACCCGATATCGCCGCCGCCCAGGTCGCACATCAATTTGCTGACGGCAAAATCGCCGCTGACGGTCATAGCGACATTGCCGGGATTGAGGCCGAACCGCACCGCCTGCCACCAATCCTCGCCGACCGGTCCGGTCGGCAGCCCGAGATCCGTCATCCGGGCGGCAAAGGCGCGCGCCTCGCTGCCGTCGAGATCGAAATATTCATCGGCGGTGACCGGAAAGGTCCGCGCGAGCTCGGGATGGCCGGTCGCGCAATGATAGCATTCGCGGCCATTCTCCATCACCAATTTCCAATTGGCATATTCGACCAGGACCGATTTGTGCGCGACCTTGGCGCGGTCGAAACGGTGCGGCGCCAAGAGCGGCGCCAGGTCAAGGCGCAGGACCGAGAAATCCGGCGGCGTCTCGGCCAGGCAGATGAAGATCACGCCTGCCACGGTCTCGAGGTGAAGCGACACAAGCGCATGGTCGCCCTTGTCGAAATCGTCGGGCATCCGCCCCGCGGCGAGCAGCCGGCCATCGAGGCCATAGGTCCAGCGATGATAAGGACAGGTCAGCCTGGCGGCATTGCCGTTGCCTGGCTTGCACAGGATCGATCCGCGATGACGGCAGCTATTGTGAAACGCGCGCAGTGCTCCGTCGCGGCCGCGCACCACCAGCACCGGCCAATGGCCGATCATGATCGACAGATAGTCGCCGGGATTGCGCACTTCGGCCTCGAACCCGGCGAACAGCCAAGATCGCCCGAACACCGCCTCCATGTCGAACTCGAACGCAGCAGGGTCGCTGTAGAGACCGCGCGGCAACGAATGGCCCGCAGGGCGCGCACCAAGCAACGCCGATATTCCGTTCAGATCCAACACTGTCTCCAGCCCCCAACCGGCATCGGGTGTGACACGGCGGGACGGACGACGAAAAATCGCATTTGCGCATGGCGGTATGTAAAAAACGCGAGGACGGGGTTCCGAGCGGCCCGCCCGGTTGCATGTCCCGAAAAAAGCGGTTTGGTATCTGATTTAGGCATTGAGGGACGGAGGAAAACGATCGCACGCACGCAGATCAATCGGCGCTGGCTTCCGTTGAACGCGCTGCGCGCCTTCGACGCGGTCGGGCAGAGACTGAGCTTCACTGCGGGGGCGCAGGCGCTCAACGTGTCGCAGAGCGCGGTCAGCCGGCACATCATCGTGCTCGAAGAACTGATCGGGCAGAAGCTGTTCGATCGCTCCGGTCAGAAGCTGGCGCTGACTCCCGCCGGCGCCGCTTTATTGCCGGAAGTGCGACGCTCGTTCGATCGGCTCGAACACACGATCAACTCGATCAGCATCAATCCGGAAGCCGGGCGGCCGATCCGCGTCCATATCCCGCCGTCGCTGCTGCAGCAGGTCGTCATGCCGATGATCCGCACTTTCCATGCCGAGAATCCCAATATCCGCATCGACATATCGAGCTCGCCCGTGACCGGCCTGCCGCGCGACGAAACCGACATGGCGATCGTGTTCGACCGGCCGAATATCGACGACCGTGTGACCGATCTGCTCTGGACGGTGCGCGTCGCGCCGGTCTGCTCGCCGGAGGTGGCGCGGCGCCACGCCGGCAAGTCGCTCGAACAATTCCTGGCCGACAACGACCTGCTGCATTCGACGATCAATGGCGAGCCGCGCGGGCTGTTATGGGCGACCTACGCCCGGCAGGCGCGCATCACCCTCGATGCCGATCGCGGGCTGGCGTTCGATACGCTGTCGCTTGCGGTCAATTACGCGATGTCGGCCGACGGCGTGGTGCTGGCCGATGTCGAGATGTTCGCGCCGGAGATCGCTGCGGGCCGTCTCGTGGTGCCGTTCGACACCGCAATGGACGACGGCTTCGGTTATTACCTCAAGCTGCGCCCGGACGATCTGGCGGATCCCGCCATTTCCTCTTTCCGCAGCTGGCTGATCGGGCAATTCATGGAACGGCAGAATTTGGCGGCGGCGTGATGATGTGACGTTGCGGCGTCATGCAGAAATTCTTTTCACAGCCGCTCGGTCAGCGCCTATTCGGACGACATGGATATGCCTGTTTCCCCCCGCGCCAACACCGACCCGGCGACGATCGCCATTCTCGAAGCGGTCGAGACGCGACTGCGCTGGCTGGCGGTCTGGACGATCCACAACGCCAATCATCTGAGAGAAAGCCGCGACGGGCTGAAGGTCGGCGGGCACCAGGCGAGTTGCGCGTCGATCACCACGATCATGACCGCGCTCTATTTCGGCGCGTTGGGGCCGAACGACAAGGTCGCGGTAAAGCCGCATGCCGGACCGGTCTTGCACGCGATCCATTATCTGCTCGGCCAGCAGTCGTTGGACGCGCTGCAGCGCTTCCGCGGATTCGGCGGCGCGCAAAGCTATCCCAGCCGCACCAAGGACCGGATTCCGGTCGACTTCTCGACTGGCTCGGTCGGACTCGGCGTAGCGATCACCGCCTTTGCCAGCCTGGTCCAGGATTATCTGGTCGCCCACGGGCAGCTGGCCGACGCCGAAACCGGGCGCATGATCGCGCTGATGGGCGATGCCGAGCTCGATGAAGGCAATATCTACGAATGCCTGATCGAGGCGTACAAGCACGACATCCGCAATTGCTGGTGGATCGTCGACTATAACCGCCAGAGCCTGGACGCGACGACGGCGGATCGGATGTTCCGCCGTTTCGACGACATTTTCGAAACCTGCGGCTGGCGAGTGGTCACGCTCAAGCACGGCAAGCGCCAGCGCGAGGTGTTCGCGCGGCCGGGCGGCGCCGCGATCGCCGACTGGATCGACGCCTGTCCCAATGCCGATTTCGCCGCTCTGACCTATCAGGGCGGATCGGCGTGGCGTGCGCGCCTGACCGCCGATCTCGCGGCCGAGCCTGAGGCTCTGGCGCTGATCGCGGGGTTCGACGACGAGGCGCTCGCCGGTTTGATGACCAATCTTGGCGGTCATTGCATCGAGACGTTGCTCGACGCGTTCGCCCAGGCTGCCGACGATGTCCCCACGCTGTTCATCGCCTATACGGTCAAGGGCTATGGCCTGCCCTTTGCCGGGCACAAGGATAACCATGCCGGGCTGATGAATCCCGGTCAGGTCGAGCAATTGCGCGACAGTCTGGGCGTGGCGGCGGGCGACGAATGGGAGCCTTTTGCCGGCCTCGGCGGCAATCTGGCGGCCGAAACGCGCGAGTTCGTTGCCCGCAGCACGCTGGCTATGCCGCGCCGCGATACTTCGGTCGCCACCGTGCCGGTCCCGGCCGCGCTACCGGTGCCGGAAGGCGAGGAGCTTTCGACCCAGGCGGCGTTCGGGCGAATTCTGTTGGACCTGGCGAAGAGCGGCGATGCGGACGCGCGTGCGCTTGCCGACCGGATCGTCACGACGTCCCCCGACGTCACTGTCTCGACCAATCTCGGCGCGTTCGTGAACCAGCGCGGGTTGTTCCGCCGCCAGGAATTGGCCGATGTGTTCGCCGCCGCTAGGATTCCGAGCGCGCAGAAATGGGGCGGACACGGCGCCGGCCAGCATATCGAGCTGGGCATTGCCGAGAACAACCTGTTCCTGATGCTCGCAGCACTCGGCCTGTCCGGCCCGTTATTCGGGACCCGGCTCATGCCGATCGGTACGGTCTACGATCCGTTCATCGCGCGTGGCTTGGACGCGCTCAATTATGGTTGCTACCAGGATTCGCGCTTTCTGCTGGTGGCGACGCCGTCGGGGCTGACGCTGGGGCCGGAAGGCGGCGCGCATCAGTCGATCAATTCGCCGCTGATCGGCATGGGGCAACCAGGCCTGACCTATTTCGAACCGGCCTTTGCCGATGAGCTGGCGCTGATCATGCGCTGGGCGTTCGATCATATGCAGGCGGCCGATGGCGGTTCGGTCTATCTCCGGCTGTCGACCCGGTCGCTTCAGCAGGTCGCGCGGACGGACAGCGATTGGACCGATGATGCGCTGAAGGGGGGATATTGGCTGATCCCGCCGACCGGACCGCGCGACGCCGCGATCGCCTTTACCGGCGCGATCGCCCCGGAAGTGCTGACGGCGCATGCGATGCTGGCCGAAGACCTGCCCGGCCTCGGCCTGCTGATGATAACCTCGCCCGACCTGCTCCATCGCGGCTGGTCGGCCCGGCATGCCGGCCGCTGGACCGGCGGCTCGCGCGCGCCGGCGCATGTCGAGACCCTGCTAGATGCGCTGGCCGACACCGCCGGCCTGGTGACGGTGATCGACGGGGCGCCGTCCACCTTGTCGTGGCTGGGCGCGGTGAAAGGGATGCGGGTAAGCCCTTTGGGCACCGACCGGTTCGGCCAAACCGGCGACCTACCCGATCTCTATGGTCGCTACCGGCTCGACGCCGAGGCGATTATCGACGCCGTCGCCGAGCTGATATTGCGATAGAGGCAGGGCAATCTGCGGCCGCGGCGGGGTGCGAACCTCGGTCGAGGGCCGGGTGGCGGAGCGGGAGGGATTCGAACCAATTTAATAAGTGGCTGATTTGCCTTGGTTCTGATCGATCCGCTTTTTTTCGATACCTCGGAATATACCCCGGAAAGGCCCAAAAACTTTTTCTTCTGAAAACAGGTGCTTGTCAGCTCAGTTCGACGGAGTGCACCGTAATCGAACCCACGATACAACGCAAGTATTCGGCCAAAGTCCGAATGACGCTTTGGGGACTTTGCTGCTGGCTGCTTTCCCTGGCGAGGCGGTTAAAGCGGCCGTAGGCGCAACAATTGGCTCATCGAGATCTTATTTTTACAACCCTATTGCTCATTTTGTTGCATGGCGGCTTTCAGGCGACAGCCGCCTACACTCGAATGGCGAGGATGGGTCGCATTATGGATATTCTTCGAGCGTTTGATCTTGGTGCCGGCGCCTGCTGCCTCAATCCGCCTGTACCGCAACCCGGAAGTCGGATGGGGCGCGCTCGCAGGCTACGAACGCACCCACATTCGGTCCGTCAGTAATCCCAGAACGCCGCGACCCAGCGGAAGCGATCGCCATTGAGCGCCACGTGGCCCACCGACGGGAACGGCATGTGCGTCGCAACCAGCCATTCGCCGCTCGCAGCCGCTTCCCGCAGCAATCGGACACGTACCCGCACCGACTCCTCGGGATCGTGTTCGAAGCCGTTGTGCCATTCCGGGTGATCGAAGGCGACCGGGAAGACGAGATCGCCGGCGAAGGTCAGTCGATCCTTGCCCGAGCTGACGCTGATGACGCTGTGGCCTGGCGTATGGCCGCCAGTGCGGCGCGCGACCACGCCCGGAGCGATTTCCTGCTCGTCGGCGAATGTTCGCAGCTTATTGTGATACTGGTCGAGAAATTGCTTGGCGGTCGACCGCAGCACCTCGGGCACAGGGTCCGGCATATCGGTACGCGAGAAATCGGGCGCGGCCCAGAACTCGACTTCGGCCGCGGAAACGTGGATTCGTAAATCCGGACGCAGCCGGCTCTTCACATCTTCGCTGAGCAGGCCGCCGACATGGTCCATATGCATGTGGGTCAGGACGACATCGGTTACCGAGCCCAGGTCGATTCCCGCGGCCTCGATCCGCCGCAGCGACTGGCCGGCGCGCGGAAAGCCATCGAACTGCCCGCCCAGACCGGCATCGATGAGAATGGTCTGATCGCCGCTGCGCACCACCAGCACGTTGAGCGCCCAGTCGAACGCGTCCGGGCCCAGGAACATGGTCTTGAACCACGCTTCGCGCTCGGCGGGATCGACATTGGTCGACATGGTTTCGGTGGGCAGCGGCAGCACGCCGTCGCTGATTACAAGCACCTCGATGTCGCCGATGCGCAGAGCATAGCGGGACGGGACCAGTTCGTCGGACGCGGGTCCGGCCGGGTTCAAGATATTGTCGGGCTTCATGTTTCTAACCTCCTGATCGTGATCTCAAGCGCGCCTTTGCGTGGCATCGAAAAGGTTAGGTGGCGCCACGGTTACGGTCGATCGGGTCGAGGCAGTGACCGAACCATCCAAGGGTATAGGTCACGCTACCCCATAACGCCGTGGGCCCCTAACCCGGACACCGCCGACGGATAGGTCGCGGCTTCAAACAGATCGGCGGTCACCCTCGTCCGATTGGGATCGCCGGTGCATCGCGCAACCGCCCGGCCAGGTTGTGCAGCACCTTGGCAGCCTGCTGGCCACGCGGATCGGCCTGCTCGATCTGGTCGGCGGCCGCGGCTAGTTCTTCCATCCGCTCGAGATAATAGCGCCGCGCGCTCGCTCCCGGTGGCAGCGCAGCGGTATCGCGCAATGCAGTGAACGAGACCCCGGCATGGCAGTGCGGATTGGAAGTCCCGGCCGGCAGGCGCGCGGCGCGCTCGGCGAGCGGCGCGAGTGCCCGCATCAAGCCCACCGCCGTCCCGACATAGAGCAATTTGTCATCGTCGCTCGACGGCAGTGCGTAGACCTCGGCGAGCAGACGCAGCATCAGCGCATAAGCCGCGTTTGCCAGGTCGATCGTCGCCATTGCATCCATATCTTCGATCCAGACGCGCCCCTCGGGCTGTGGCGGGCGCCTCAGAACGGGATTTACGGCAGCGGGGTACGCGGGCGAGAAGTCCGGATTTTTGGCTTTGAGCGCATCGAATTCCTCGCGGATCGCGATGAACCGCTGGAAATGCGAATTGTCACGATCGGCCGGCGCGCCTTCGCCTTCGATGATGATAGTCTCGATCGCCGCCAGGGCGCTTTCGAGATGCATGACCGGACGGGCGCCAACCAGGTGAATCTCGGCCTGGCTGAGTTGCAGGGCGGGATCGCCGCAAAACACCGCCGCCTCGCCAATCTGGTCGACGAACTGGCGCAGGTTGCCGCTGATCTCCTCGTAGAATTCGCCGACGGTGCGATAATCGTAACCGGTCGGCGTAAGCCGCAGCCCCGGGATCGCCCGCGTCAGGTCGACCGGGCTTTCGAAACCCGCGCCGTCTCGTTCATCCGATCCTTCCGGCCGTTCCAGGTAGATGAAATGCTGGATTACCGCTTCGTTGAACGGCGCCAGCCGGACGACTAGCCCGGCCGGAAGATAACCGGGGTCGAGCGGAAAGTTCGCGCGACCAAGATGCGGCGCCCCGCCCAGCGCCGCGGTAATATTCCAGACTGCCACCAGGTGACTCATCTCGTCGATCGCCACGCCCAGGATCGCGCGGCGCCATCGGGCCACCGCCTCGGCCTCTTCCGCCGTCAATCCCTCGCCCTCGCCGTCGCGCAGGCTGAAGGCGGCGTAGAGATAGGTGCACATCAGGCAGTGCTCGATCTCCGCCGCCTCGTAGAGTGCGTGCATGATCTTTTCCCGGCTGACTGGCGGCACGAGGGTATCCTGGGGCATTTCTTTTCCTCGTTAGGGACCGGATCGTCCGTGATTTGGCGAACCTATTTCGCGCCGGCGGCTTCCTCGATCATCGCGGCGACTTCGCTGGAATGCGAAATCATCAGCGCGTGCGACGCGCCGGTGATCGCCACCGTGTCGCGGGCGCCCGCGCGCTCGGCCATGAACTTCATCACCGCGGCCGGGATGTTCCGGTCGGCGGTGCCGTAGATCATGTAGGACGGCAGTGTCTTCCAGCTGGCGGTGCGCGATGGCGCGCCTAGCGCCGAGAGTGTGATCGGCCGCTGGCTGGCCGCCATCAGGGCAGCTTTCGCGGCCGGCACGTCGGCGGCGAACTGGTCACGGAACTTGTCGGCTCGGATGTAGAGATCCTCGTCGCCGTCAGGCAACGCGACCGTGATCAGGTTGGCGCCGAGCGTGCTCCCCGGAAATTTCGCCGACAGCGCTTGGCTGCTCTCGCCGACATCCGGCGCGAAGGCCGATACATAGACCAACGCGATCACATTGGCGTTGCCAGCCGCTGCTTCGGTGATCACGGGGCCGCCATAGGAATGGCCCACCAGAACGACCGGCCCGCCGATCGACTTCACGATCCGCGCGACCGCGGCCGCGTCGTTCGTCACGCCGCGCAACGGATTGGCCGCGGCAATGACGCGATAACCGTCCTTGTTGAGCCTCGCGACGACCGGATCCCAGCTTGAGGATTCGGCGAACGCACCGTGGACCAAAACAATAGTCGGCTTTGCTGGCGCGGGCTTGTCGCCGGCAGCGGCGGTACCGACCTGCGATATGGCGGCAAGCAGGAGCGCGCCGATAAGGGGGATACGCATTTATACCTCCGGATAAGGGGTCGTGAAATTGGGGGCATCGGCCCGCCGGGTTGTCGTCCAATCGGGCTGCAGGCTCTCTCGCAGCCAGTCGTCGAACCCATGCGGGGCGATCCTGGCGGCTGACCCCGGCAGCAACGAGCGCTCGCCGAGTTCGGCGCCGAAATATGGAGCATGGACGTCGGCGATGACGCGACGACCGTCTTCGTAGGCGGTGGCGATTTCCGCCGCGACTTCGTTCAGGCGCAGTCGCTCGGCGCCGGCGATCTCCGGGATAGTGTTATGCGGTCCGGCGGCGACGATCTCCGCCAGCATCCCGGCCACGTCCTGGGCGGAAACCGGCTGCACCAGAGCGGGAGCGATCGCGATCTCCCGGTCGGAGCCTTCCTGCACCACGTCGCGGATGAATTCAAAGAATTGGGTCGAGCGCAGGATCGTGAACCCGGCGGCCGATCCCCTGATCAGCGCTTCCTGCTCCTGCTTCGCGCGAAAATAGCCGCTCGTCAGGCGGTCGACGCCGACGATCGACAGCGCGACGTGATGCCGTACGCCTGCGGCTCGGCCGGCAGCGAGCAGATTGCGGGCCGACGCTTCGAAAAATCTTTGCGCGTCTGCACCGTCGAGCGACGGCGAGTTCGAGACGTCGACGACGACCTCCGCTCCGTTCAGCGCGCCGGTCAGCCCAACCCCCGACACGGTATCGACGCCCAGGCTGCGGGACACCTCGACGACTTCATGGCCTCGTTGCCGCAGCGTTGCGGTCAGCTTCCGGCCGATCCGACCCCGGGCGCCGACAACGACCATCTTCGTCATGCCAACGCCTCGAAGGATGAGGTGTCGATGCGAAGGCGCGGATCTGGCAAGCCCTCCTCGGCCAATGCGCGTTGTACCGTCGGCCGTTCGGCGACGCGTTCGAAATAGGCATGCATCTCGGGCGAGACGCGCACGCCGAACGCGTTCGCCCAGCGCAGCATGGCGAACAAAAACGCATCAGCGACGGTGAAACGCGGGCCGAATAGATACAGCTCGTTTATCCGCGCCGAGACGATGTCCAGGAGCTTTGCGACGGTTTCCTTTGCCGCAGCCTTGCCCGGCTCTTCGAGCGGGGCCCACATGGGCCGAAACGCTACGTGCAATTCGCTCGACAACCATGAGAGGATTTCGAGCAGTTGGGAGCGCCCCAGTTGTCCCCCCGGACCCAGCGCAGGCTCACGATCGACAATGAAGTCGAGGACGGCGACGTTCTCGGAAATGGTGCTCCCATCGTCGAGCGCAAGCAGCGGGACAAAGCCCATCGGATTGATGGACAGATAGTCATAGCCGCGCTCGGTGATCTTCGTCTTCGGGTCGACCCGTTCGAACTCCGCAGCGAGCCCGGCTTCGTGCAGCGAAATGCGGCTCGCGAGGCTGCAGGCGCCAGGTGAAAAATAGAGCTTCATCGACCCGCCTCCATCGCCTGCAGGCGCAGGGTGACAGTGGTCCCTATGCCGGGTTCGCTCTCGATTGCGATTGTCCCGCCGGCATCGCGGACGAAACGTTCGACCATCGGCAGGCCGATCCCGCCCAGCCCGTCGGTCTTGGTCGTGAAAAAGGGATCGAAAACGCGCGCGAGCGTCTCGCGCGACATGCCGGCGCCGTCATCGAGAACGCGGAGCTCGACCTCGCCATGGGCCAGTGCGCGTGCCTCTATCCCCACGATTCCGTTGCCGCCCATCGCATCGCGGGCATTGAGCGCGAGATTCAACAGGGCGCGGCGCAGCCCGACCGGATCGCAGCGCAGAGTCGGCAGGTCGGGCGCGACGTCAAGGTCGAGGATCAGACCGGTCTCATCCATCGCCCCGATCAGGGTCGCGATATCGGCGAGGCATGCCGCGGCATCGCATTGCAAGCCAGCAAGTGCCCGGTCGCGCAGGTGGCGGACATTCTGGCGGACGATCGTTCCCGCATGATCTAGGCAGGCTCGCGCACGCTGGAGCATCGGTCCGGTATGGCTCGCCGGCATGTCCGGCGACCGTTCGACGATGTTAATCGCGGCCGATGCGATCTGGATCAGATTTCCGAGATCGTGGACGATACCGGCCGTGGCGAGCGAAGCGGGTTCGTCGCTCGAGCGGTCGTATCCGGGATCGAAAGGCGCTGGCGTAGGAAGCGGTTTCACGGTCGGTCCTTCCAGAAAATGCGGCTGCGGTGCCCTAGGGGCCGCGGCCCCGCAGCCTCGACGGTCAAGCTGTTGCCGCCGCCGATTTCACCGTCGGGAAAATCGCCCAGAGAGCGAGCAGCGCGCTGATGAGGGCGGGGAGCGTCACCGCGGCGAAATCGCGGACCAGCGCCGAGGGACCGCAAATGCCGACCGCGACTTCCCAGAAGTGGAACAGCGCGTGGCCACACAGCCAGAGCGACGCCGCCGACCATAACGGGACTCGCCAGCCGGGACGCGCCGTGCCGATCAGGAAGGCAGCGCCAACAAACAGGAAGACCAGCCCGATATCGCGCAGGAAATGCTGGTTGAACGGGCCGGTCGTGGTGACGCCGGGCACGGCGAAATACCAGTCTAGCGGCGAAACGAGCATGAAGGTCCCGTTTGCCAGCGCCCCGATGCCGAGCGTGATGGCTCCACCCAAACACAATTGCCGAAACATTATTGGTCTCCTCGTGGAGTAGCAGCCGGACAGCCCTGCCCGGCGACGGGAAAGCGGCTATCGCGCCGGCGGGGTTGAGGCGTTCGCGAGCCACCAGTCGAGGCTGGTTGTCCCCAGTCGGGCGCCGGCATCGGGCGCCAGCGACCGATCGCTTACCGCGATTCCGAAATAGGGCGCCGCCGGATCGGCGATCACCGCTCGCGGATCGCCATCGAGCGCGAGAACGCGCCGGACCGGCTCGTCGAGCGTGAAGATCTCGGGACCGGCCACCTCGATCGTCCCCTGCAGCGGCGCGGCGAGCGCCACGTCGACGATCGCACGCGCGACGTCCTGCGCCGCCATCGGCTGGAACTGAACCGGCGGCAACCGCACCGCCCCGTCGATTACAGAGAATTGCGCAATGGCGCGGAGGAACTCGAAGAACTGGGTTGCGTGTACCAGGGTATAGGGAATCGGCGCGCTCTTGATATGCCGTTCCTGCAGCAGCTTGGCACGGAAATAGCCGCTATCCTGCAAGCGGTCGGTGCCGACCACCGACAGGGCGATATGGTGCCGGACGCCTGCCGCCACTTCGGCGGCGGTAATGTTTTTGCCCGCGGTCCAGAAGAAATCGGTCGCGGCTTTCTCCTCGAACGAAGGCGAGTTGGAAACGTCCACCACGATATCGGTGCCGACCATGACGTCGGCGAGACCTTCGCCGGTGATCGTGTCGACGCCGGTGCTCGGGGCCGCGGCGATGGCGTCATGATTCTGCTGCTTGAGCAAATCGACGACTTTCGAGCCGATCAGCCCGGTTCCGCCAATGACGACGATCTTCATGGTCTTCCCTTCTCGTTATGGTCAGCAACGAAACGAGAATCGCCGAAACGTGGCCATCCGGCCATCGTGCGGACGGATGCGTGGGGCACGCTTTTGGTCTGGAGACCCTCTCCTTTCGGGCAGGTCCGGCGCGCTCGGCGATAGCCTGAGCGAGGTCAGCCGTCTGCTTGCGCTGGTTTCCCGCCCTGGGGAACCCCGCAGCCTCTTCCCCGGAACAGGCAGGGATATCGGATGGTATGATCCTTGGCTCCGGCGCGCCGTCCTAACGACACACTGCCCGAGGGTGATCTACGACGGGTCGCCGGGCATTCATCAAAGGAGGCCCGCGTGCCCATAATCACCACCAAGGACGGCCATGAGATTTACTACAAGGACTGGGGCACCGGCCCGGTCGTGACCTTTTCGCACGGTTGGCCGCTGAATTCCGACGCCTGGGGTATCCAGATGCACTTTCTCGTGGAGAAAGGTTTCCGCGTCGTCGCGCACGACCGTCGCGGGCATGGCAAGTCGGCGCAGACGGCGACGCGCAACGACATGGACGGCTATGCCGACGATCTCGCCGAGCTAATCGAGAGGCTCGACCTGCGCGACATTACGATGGTCGGGCATTCGACGGGCGGCGGCGAGGTCGCGCGCTACATCGGGCGCCACGGTACCCACCGGGTCGCGAAGGCCGTGCTCCTCGGCGCAGTCCCGCCCGTGATGGTCAAGAGCGATGCGAATCCCGAAGGACTGCCGATCGACATATTCGACGGGCTGCGCCGCGACATCCTCGCCAACCGCTCGCAATTCTACAAGGACTTCGCGATCCCGTTTTACAGCGCGAACCGGCCGGGCGCGCAGGTGTCACAAAGCCTGCTCGATGAATTCTGGCTGCTCTGCATGCAGGCCGGTCTCAAGAATGCCCATGATTGTATCAAGGCCTTTTCGGAAACCGACTTCACCGAGGACCTCAAGAAGTTCGACGTGCCGACGCTCATCGTCCATGGCGAAGACGATCAGATCGTGCCGATCCACGATTCCGCGCACAAGGCGGTCAAGCTGATTCAGGGCGCACAAACGATCTATTATCCTGGGCTCCCGCACGGCCTGACCGCCACCCACCCCGACCGGTTCAATGCCGACCTGCTTGCTTTTCTAAAGAGCTGAAACCGTGTCGCCCGGCACCCACGCCAGGTGCCGGGCATCACTTCTTCCCGGCGGCCGGCAGCGCGAAGCGGAAGATCGCGCCTCCTTTCGGATGGTTCCCGGCAACGATGGTGCCGCCATGCGCGGTGATGATCGACTGGCAGATCGCCAAACCGATGCCGATCCCTTCTTCCTTGGTGCTGAAGAAGCTGCCGAAAACGCGGCCGAGATTCTCGTTCGCGATGCCAGGTCCGCCGTCATGAATGGTGAGTTGGACGGTTCCGTCGAGTGCCGCCAGCGTGCCGATGTCGATCAGGCCCTCTTGCCCGCTCTGGGCCTGAACGCCGTTCAGAAGCAGATTGACGATCACCTGCTGCAATTGAACGCGGTCCGCCAACACCAATGGCAGCCGGCGGCCGGACTTGACCGAAAGCTTGATCGACCGCGATTCAAGTTCGTGGCGAACGAATTGCAGCGCTTCCTCGACGACTTCATTGAGGTCTAGCTCGACCCGCTCCGGCGGGCGACGCGCCGCCATGCTGCGGATACGCTGGACGATGTCGCTGGCGTGCCGCGCGCTATCGACGATCCGTGTCGTGAGTTGGTGTACCTTGGGGAGATTGGGCTCGGCGCGCGACAACCAGCGCAGGCTGGTCTCGGCATTGGTCACGATCGCGGAGAGCGGTTGATTGACTTCATGAGCTATCGACGTGGCAAGTTCGCCGAGCATCGAGATCCGCGTCGCGCGGCTATAGTCCGCCTGCAACTGGCGCAATTGCGCCTCGGTCCGGAGCCGATCGGTGATGTCGATAAGGCTGATAAGGGTTACGTCCACCCGTTCCGGCGGCGTGGGATAGGTTACCGCCATCTCGACATCGCGAGTGCGCCCATCGAGCGTGTATATCTTGGTGATCTCGGCGTGAGTCCGCTGCCCGGCGAAATGCGCGGCGATCACTCGTCTTGCCGTGTCGACCGAGGCGGCGAACAGGAAATTGACCGGGCCGATCAGATCTTCAACGCGATTGACGCCGAACAATTTCAACGCGGCGCCATTGGCATCGGTGACCTGAACGCTGGCTCGCGAATGCTCGACAAGATCCGGACGGGCGTCGAGATAGGCAGCGATATCCGTAACGCCGTCTTGCCGGAGCTTGTCGAATATCGCGATCATTGGCCGGGAATCGACCTGTAGCAGCGCGCCGGGAAGATGATGGATCAGGGTGCGATACCGATCCTCACTGGCGCGAACGGACCAGAAGGAACGGTCATCGGCCACGGTGCCGCCAACCGCGATGTAGACGATGTCGGGGTGCGCCTTGTTCGTGGAGACCTCGGCCCAGCCGTCGCGGAAAGTAATCGACGTGAAGGGGCGAGAGCGGGGTGCCCCCGGAGGATGGTTCGCGACAGCCACCAGGATGAATTCAGCGCCGGTTTGCCAGCTCTCCGGCGGACAATAAGCGGTGAACGGTTGCCCGATCATTCGCGCCCGCCCGCCGGCGCGACCGAGGAAATGGACATTGTTCTCGTCGACATCGGCGATGGTGACGCCCGCCAGCAGCGCCTCGACCCAATGCGCCGGGCCATCGCCGCGAACGATCGCGGCAATGGTGGAACGCGCGGCCGATATGTCGAGCGCCCACCAGGCAGTCATTTCGGCGGCCAGTGTCGCGCAGTTCCGGGGCGGCACCAATCGTTCCAGCCCCTTGTCGTTCGCTTGATCGGCCTCTGTCAGCGGAACCTGAACGGCGCTCATCTCCCGGCCTTCCGACACTCCAGCGCGGCCCGCAATTCAACCAGTAATTCAGCGTCGGCGATCGGTTTGGTAAACCAGGCAATCGCGCCGTCCGACAGCGCTCGCTCACGGGTACCTTCATGAACCGAGGACGTGATGAAGATCACGGGGATGGCCGAACCCAAGCCGCGCAGTCGCCGCTGGAGTTCAAGGCCGTCCATTTCAGGCATCCTGACGTCGGTGACGACGCAACCGAACTCGAGACAATGCGCATCCGCCAGGAAGGCGGCTCCGTTCGCGAACATCCGCGCAACCAGCCCTTCCACCTGCAGCAGATCGAAGAGCGCCTCGCGTACCGCGCGGTCGTCGTCCACGATTGCGATCACCGGCGGCTGGAACAAGCGAACGGGCCTTACTGACACGGCCGGATTGGCCGCCCCCGCATGTCGCCGAGTGAAGACCGGATTGTAACCATACCATGGTCTAGGTCGCTTGTTCGCGGAGAGCCGCCGGCAGCGTATTCCAGACGCGAATGAGTTCCCCGATCGTCGAAACTTCCATCTTCTTCATGACGCTGCTGCGGTGCAATTTGACCGTCACCTCCGTGATGCCGAGGTCGAACGCGACCTGCTTGTTGAGCCGGCCCTGCGCAACGAGATGGAAGACCTGCCGCTCGCGCGGCGTGAGCGTGGCGTGACGGTCGGCATATTCCTTCACCAGCCGCGCATCGGCTCGCTGCGCCACATCGCGTTCGATCCCCGTGGCAACGGCATCGAGTAGCGACTGATCGCGGAACGGCTTGGTCAGGAAGTCGACCGCGCCGGCTTTCATGGCCTGCACGGTCATCGGAATATCGCCATGTCCGGTCAGGAAGATGATCGGTTTGGGGTTGCCGGTCGCGGCGAAATGTTGCTGCAGATCCAGCCCGCTCGACCCGGGCATACGGACGTCGAGGACGAGGCAGCCAGGACGCTCGGGCAAATCGGCCTCGAGCAGCTCGCGCGTTGAGCCGAAGCCGGCGGCCTCGATACCGACGGACAGCATCAATTCCTCGAGCGAGGTGCGGACAGCTTCATCGTCGTCGACGATCACGACAAGCGGTCGTTCCTCTTCGATGTTCGCATTGTTCACGAACAAACCTCCTCGCCGGGCGACGACGTTGACGACTTTCCAAGGCGCCCGCCCAGTCGGGCGGTGATCCAGCCCTCGACGTCGGATGAAAAATGGGGCGGCGCCTTGTTGGCGACCATTTGCCCGATATCGGCCAGCGATTGACTCGCCAGCGCATCGCGCATCGCCTTTTCGGCGCGCAGCATGACGAGATGTATCGAGCAAACTCCCCCGGTCGCCCAATCTGGCGGCGGATCTCCGAAAATAGCGCAGCGGCCTCGAATCTCCTGGCAATCGAACAGCGGCTTGCGGCCTTCGATCGCGTCGACGATCTGCAGGACGCTGATGTCCTCGGGCGCACGGGCAAGAAGATATCCGCCGCGCACGCCGCCGGTCGCGTGGACGATCCCCGCCTTTTCGAGCTTAGGGAAGATCTTCGCCAGGAAGCTGTGGGAGATCCCTTGAAGGTCGGCAAGGTCACGACTGCTGAGCGGTTTGCCGTCGGATTCGGCCAGCCACAAAAGGCAGTGAAGGCCGTATTCAACACTGACCGTTATATGCGCCATAACACGGACAATATCAGTCCGCGTTATGGCGCGCAATTCGAAACGCCAGCAGGCCGGGCTGTGAAGCGCCACTAGCCATCGACGGACAACACGGCCGCAGTGATCGAGGTCGGCACGGGCCGGGGTTTCTCGAACCGCGCGATCAACGGCAGGATGATCAGGAAATGCGCGAAATAGTAGGCGGCCGCGACCTGCGAGAGGATCAGGTAGAGCGGCTCGGCCGGCGCGCCGCCGCAATAGCCGAGCACCAGCACGCACGGTACCAGACCGAACCAGAAGAACTTGCGGAAGAGCGGACGATAGTGCCCCGATCGCACCGGAGAAGGATCGAGCCATGGCAGGAAGAAGAGCAGGACGATCGAGGCGAACATCGCCAGCACGCCCCACAATTTGGCCGGCAGGATAAAGTCGACGGTGAACGACCGCAGGATGGCGTAGAAGGGCCAGAAATACCATTCGGGCACGATATGCGCCGGCGTCTGGAGCGGGTTGGCGGGCGTATAATTGTCGGGATGCCCGAGCGCGTCGGGCCAGAAGAAGATCAACGCCGCGAACAACGTCATCGCGACGGCCAGGCTGAACCCGTCCTTCGCGGTGTAATAGGGATGGAAGGGTACCGTATCCTGCGGCCCCTTGACGTCGACGCCGGTGGGATTGTTCGATCCCGGAATATGGATCGTCCAGACGTGCAGGATCGCCACGCCGGCTATCACGAACGGCAGCAAATAGTGGAGCGCGAAGAAGCGATTCAGGGTCGGGTTGTCAGGTGTGTAACCGCCCAGCAACCAGGTCTGGATCGGCTTGCCGATCACCGGGATCGCACCGAACAGCCCGGTGATGACCTGCGCGCCCCAGAAACTCATCTGCCCCCAAGGTAGAACGTAGCCCATGAAGGCGGTGGCCATCAGCAGCAGCAGGATGACCAGTCCGATCAGCCACACCAACTCGCGCGGCGCTTTGTACGAGCCGAAATAAACGCCGCGGAACATGTGAACATAGACCGATATGAAGAACAGCGAGGCGCCGTTCATGTGCGCGTAGCGAATGATCCACCCGCTATTGACGTCGCGCATGACATGAATGACGTGATCGAAGGCGACATCGGTGTTCGCCGCATAATGCATCGCGAGAACGACTCCGGTGACGATCTGGATGAGCAGAGCCGCGCCGTTCAAAACCCCGAAATTCCAGAAATAGTTGAGGTTGCGCGGCACCGGATACCCGACGCCGGTCGCATTGTAGACGAAACGCGGCAGCGGCAGCTTGTCGTCGATCCAGCGCATCAGCGGATGGTTCGGCTGATACTGCCTGGCCCAGGGAAAGCTCATCGGCGCCAACAATCATCGCGGGGGCGCATCGATCAGGCCGCCATCTTGCGGGGCGGCAGGAAGGAACCTGCCGCAGCACCAGGCCACGGAGTCACTGTCTCGCCGCGGACCATCCAGTTGCTGGACTGATTCCGCAGGCGGAGCTCGTACATCACCGGCGGCGCCTCTGGGCTCATCCGCCGATAGAGCAATGCAACCGCGTCCTCCCCCTGCTGCTCGACAAACAGAATGCGGTATTCGGTGGAGAGCGGCGGCTCGCCGGCGTCGCGGCGTGCCCGGAACTCGGCGAACGCCTCGGCGCGCGTAAACCGCGTGACCTCACCCTCGCCGGTCAGGATCAGAAACGTCTGGTCGGCCGTATACAGACGCTCCATCCCGTCGAGGTCGTAGGCACTGCCGATATTGACGACGTCGGCGATGAAACTTTCGATCGCGGGATCGACGATGGGCGTGGTCATAGGGAAGTCACTCCGTAACGAACGATTGAACAGGCGACCGGCACATCACAGCAACGCCATGCCGCCATCGACGCGAAGGTTGACGCCGGTGATGAAGCTGCTGGCATCCGAGGCGAGGAACAAAGCGGCTTCCGCCACTTCTTCGGGCTGACCGAACCGGCCGAGCGGGATTGCCGCGGCCATGCCAGCCTCGAACGCCTCGAGCTGATCAGGCGATACGCCGAGCTTGTTGACGATGTCGGTATCGGTCGGCCCGGGGCTCAGCACATTGACGCGAATGCCTCGCGCCTTGAGTTCGATCGCCCAGGTTCGCGCGAAGGCGCCGATCGCCGCCTTCGAGCCGGCATAGACGGCATGGCCATCCAGCACCTTCTCGCTGGCCAGCGACCCGGTCAGGATGATCGCCCCGCCCTGGCGCATGATCGGCAGCATCTTCTGCACGCCGAAAAACGTGCCGCGCGCGTTCACCGCGAACTGCGCGTCATATTCCGCTTCCGCGACCTCCGCGGAGTGGCGAATGGTGATGATCCCGGCATTGGCCATGTAGATGTCGAGCGCGCCGAAATGCACGGCGATCTCTTCCGCGACCCGGTCGTGATGTGCTGGATCCGCGACGTCACCGACCAGGCCCAATGATCCCCATCCGATTTCAGCGGTGGCTTTTTCCACCAGGTCGCCACGACGGCCGGTGATCGCGACCTGGGCGCCTTCGGCGGCGAAGCGCTTTGCCGTGACGAACCCGATACCGCTGCTTCCGCCGGTGATCAGTGCCGTCTTGCCGGTAAGTAGTGACATGCAGCGAGGCCTTTCGGGTTGTGCCCCGGAAAGATAACGGCCGCCGCCGCTTCCAAAACCTATGCGCTGGTCGAGCCTTTCCCTGATAAAGGGTCAGTTGCTCATCTTCCAAAGCACCACGCGCCCCGATTGAAATGCGTCATCCAGAAGGGGCGGAACCCACGCCCATCACCTGTCCCAAGGGTGAGCCCTGCACCTTCCAAGGTCTTGATTGGACATCCCCCTGTCCAGATGCGCCCGCCGCGCGACCGTGCCACAAGCTGGACCGAAGCTCCGGTCGAAATAGCGGAGCAGCTTGTGAGCCGCGTTGGTCAGGCGTAACCGAGTGATGAACGCAGGAGCCTTTCCGGTTTCGCCCTGCGGCCACCAAGATGGCAATCGAGCGTCCAACCTGTCCGGCCATCCAATGCCCAGGAGGAATTAATGGCGTCCCCGATCCGTATCCTGCTCCAGACGACGATCCCGGGAACCGAGGACGACTGGAACATAAGCCGCTTCTCGATGGTGAGCGATTATCTCGCCGGATTGACCGATGAAGACGGGGCACCGCTCTGTGAGGTGACGGCCAGGGATCGCACCACGCCCGGCAGCCCTGATCCGATCCTTTCGACGATCGATCATTCGGATTTCGACGAGCTATGGCTGTTCGCCGTCGATGGCGGAGACGGGCTCGATCCCGGAGATTGCGCTGCGATCGGCCGGTTCCGCGAGAGCGGGCGCGGCCTGCTGGTGACGCGCGACCATATGGACTTGGGCAGTTCGGTCTGCACGCTGGATGGCGTCGGTGCGGCGCATTTTTTCCATAGCGCGCATCTCGATCCCGATCCCACCCGGCGCGTGATCGATGACCGTGAGACCGGCTACATCCTCTGGCCCAATTACCATTCTGGCGCGAATGGCGACTTCCAACAGGTCAGCGTGGTCGATCCGCCGCATCCGGTGCTCCGGGATCCGGAGGCACCGAACGGGCTGATCCGCTATTTCCCCTCACATCCGCATGAAGGAGCGGTCGATGCTCCCGCCGGAGACCCGACCGCGCGCGTGATCGCCACCGGCGTGAGCAAGGTGAGCGGCAGATCGTTCAACCTCGCGGTGGCCTTTGAGCCGAGGCGGAACGGCGGGCCCGCGATTGCCCAGTCCACCTTCCACCATTTCGCCGATTACAATTGGGACCCGAACAAGGGTTGCCCAAGCTTCGTCAGCGAGCTGCCGGGCGACGGGCTTGCCCACTCGCCGGAGGCGCAGGCTTCGATCCGGACCTATGTGCGCAACGTGGCGCTATGGCTGGCCGGGCGGCCGACCGGAGACGGGCTGCGCCTGCAGGAAAAACTCGACGAGGCGCTCGAAGAAAGCTTTCCGGCCAGCGATCCCGCGGCAATCGGCTGACGGGTCTGGCATGCTCAAAAACCACGCTTCGTCGGCGATTGTGCCGTGCGCCGATCTCGCTCGGGCCAAGGCCTTCTATGGCAACATACTCGGCCTGCCGTTGATCGACGATCACGGCAACGGGTTCGTCTTCGGAACCGGCGAGACAAAGCTAAATATCTATCGTAGCGATTTTGCCGGCTCCAATCGTGCAAATGCCGTGGTGTGGGCAGTCGGCGATGAGGTCGAGGCGATCGCCGTCACCTTGTGCGCCAAGGGAGTGACGCTCGACGAATATCCCGACGGTTTCGACAAGGTGGTGGAGGGCGTCCATGTCAGGGGCGCGCTCAGGGTGATCTGGTTCAGGGATCCGGACGGCAACATCCTGCACGTTACCAGCGGTCACGCCAACTAGGGTCTGGCGGAATAGGTCCGGCACGATGTTCAACGTGACGCTCGTCGGCGGTGCGATGGCAATCAACTCGTGGTGAAATGCTGAAATCCACGATTGCGACTTTTTGGGTCGGAAGCGGACGACGCTAATCTCGAGGCCCTATTCGAGGCACGCTTAGGGTGTTGAAGAGAAAAACCGGCTGCCTGGAAGACACTTGCCCCTCGAAAGCGACGGAGGGCATGTCCTTCGAACTGGGCGGTCAGAGCTTCCGTTTCTTTCCCTCGAACCCGTCCTTCACCTCCTCAATCCAAGCGGTGATCTCCCGATCGCTCCAACGGGAGGCGAAGGGCGAGAGCTTGTAAGGTGCGGGGAATTTCCCTTCAGAAATCAGTTTGTAGATCATCGACTTGCCAAGGCCGACGCGGCGTTTCACCTCATCCAGCTTGATGAACCGATCCGACGCTGTGCCAGTGTCATTCATCGTATCGCCCGATGGACTGGGTTCTCGGCGGAATAGAACATTGGATTGCGCATCCAGTCGATGACATCGGCTTCCCGCCACCCGACGCAGCGCGCAGCAATCTGTACCTGTGCTGGAAAGGTACCCTGGTCGACCTTGCGATAAAGTGTCGAGCGGCTGAGCCCGGTGCGATCGAGGACGGCGTTGAGCCTGAGGATGCGGTCGGGGTTGTCGGTCATGGTACGATCCTGTGTGCGTTGCTTTGGCGCCCCGCGAACAGGATTGAGATTATGGTAGCACACGCAAGAGGAGTGGGGCCGAGTTGCACCACATAGCGCCCCACAGCGCCCAAAAAGATGCTCTGGCGTAAGCGCGACTTTTGAGGCGAGAATCCCAGGGCGTCTCACGCCTTCGGCATGACCGCGCTCTACGTCGCTTGCGCGTCGCCGAGTCGCCGTTCCGGCGTCTCGGTCCATGCGGATGACGATCACATGACGTGTGCCGGAGCGGAGCTCCGGCCAGCGGACATCGCGCGGGCGCGATGGCGTCGTGCCTCCGGCACGCGAACTGGCGGGGTGGGCGTCGCTGCTCTGTAGTCCCGCCGCGGCGTGCCGCAACTCCGGCTGCGCCGGAGTCCTCCTCTTCGTTCCGGTCCTTCGGATGCGGCCCGCCTTGATCGGCGGGACTGCCGGTCCGCTCCTGCCGCCCACCCCGCCATTCCGGCGCCGGTTGCGGTGGTTTGGGAGTAAGGAAGATGGACAACGGAACTGAGACCAACCGGCAGAGCCTTTATGCCGAGGTGACATCGCGGGTAATCGCGGAGTTGGAAGCAGGAAGGCTGCCCTGGGTACAGCCTTGGGACAGCGCGGCGTGTGGCTGCACCATGCCGCATAATGCCGGAACCGGGCGGCGCTATTCGGGGATCAACGTGCTGATCCTATGGGCGGCGGTGATCCAGGGCGGATATTCGTCGCAGCGCTGGCTGACCTACCGGCAGGCGCAAGCCCTGGGCGGCAATGTCCGGCGTGGCGAGCGGGGGACTGTCGTCTGTTATGCCGATCGCTTCACGCCGAAGGGCGAGGAGGCGCGGGCGGCAGACGAGGATCGCGACGCGCGGCAGATTGCGTTTCTCAAGCGGTTTACGGTCTTCAATGTCGACCAGTGCGAGGGACTATCCAAAGCTTTGACCAGCGCGCCCGACCTCCCGGCGGACGCCGATATGATCCCGAGCGTGCAGGCGTTGATCCGGACAAGCGGAGCGGACTTTCGGATCGGGGGAGGGGAGGCCTATTATTCACCCGGTGCTGACTTTGTCGCGGTGCCGCCGGCGGCCGCGTTCGCCGAGCGGATCAACTGGTATCGCACGGCCTTGCATGAGCTTGGCCATTGGACCGGCCATTCTAGCCGTCTTGATCGCAATCAGAAGGGCGCGTTCGGCAGCGTGGACTATGCGCGCGAGGAACTGGTCGCGGAAATGGCCAGTGCCTTCGCGTGTGCGTCGCTGTCGATCCAGCCGGCTGTGCGCCATGCCGATTATATCGGCAACTGGCTGGCGGTGTTGCGCGGGGATGAGAAGGCGATCTTCCGGGCGGCGAGCGCTGCCGGCAAGGCCGCGGATTATCTCCTCGCCTTTGCACCGGAGGCGGTGTGATGCGCCAGGAACTGAGCGAAGCCGAGAACCTCGCGCGGCTGGAACGTGCGGTGCGGCGGCTGCCAAGGCTCCAGCGCGAAGTCTTCCTCGCGATCCGGCTGGAGGACCTGGACTATCCGGAGATTGCCGAGCGGACCGGGCTTACCGTCGAGGAGGTGGAACGACACTTTGCCGACAGCCTGGTCCGCATTGCCAATGCACTCGACTGCCCGACGCGAGAGCCGATCTGGGAGCGGCTGTTCAAATGGCTGACGGAGCGGAAGTGACGATGGGATACGGGCAGTCTCACTGCGTTGCCGGCGAGGCTGTCCGTAGCGCGATCGTGCCGTTAGGATGACCTGCAATGCGAACCGACCTCGATCATCTGCCCGACCGGAAGCGGCGCGACCTCGAACGTATCGTGCAGATTCTGTTCGCCGAATTCGAAGAGGCGACGGCGCTTGCCACCCAGAAATGGAAGAAAGAGGGCCGCATCCTCAAGGTCATCCTCTACGGCTCCTATGCGCGAGGCGATTGGGTCGAAGACCCGGTCGGCGGCTATTATTCCGACTATGACATCCTCGTCGTGGTCAACGATAAGCGCCTGACCGATCCGGTCGAATATTGGGCCAAGGCCGACGACCATTTCTTGCGTGAGGTTACGATCTCCAAGCGCATCAGCGCGCCGGTCACGTTCATCGTGCATAGCCTCACCGAAGTGAACGAGCATCTGAGTCATGGACGACCGTTTTTCATCGACGCCATCGAGCAAGGTATCGCGCTCTATGAAGCGGAAGGATTCCCGCTTGCAACGCCTCGACCGTTGCCAGTTCGGTCAGCCCGAGCCGAGGCGCAGAAGTATTTCGACCGTTGGTTCAACATCGCTCAGCGTTCACTCTCCACGTTCCACCTTCAGCGGGCAGAGGGAGACGACGAGTACTGGCGGAACAAGGCTGTGTTTGAGCTGCATCAAGCGACGGAGCAGCTATACCACTGTGTCCTGCTGACCCTGACCCTCTACAGCCCGAAGTCGCACAAGCTGAACTTCCTGCGCAGCCAGGCCGAGCCGCTGGTGCTCGACCTGATCCAGGTCTGGCCGCGCGACACCAAGTTTGGTCGGCGCTGTTTCGAACTGCTGCAGCAGGCCTATGTGAATGCCCGCTACTCGCCGCATTACAAGATCACGCCGGAAGAGCTGGAATGGCTCGCCGAGCGGATCGAGCTTTTGCAAAAGCTCGTGAAAGAGGCGTGCGAAAAGCGGCTCGCGTCGCACGGCTAGGCCGCGCGACGCTCGCTGATGTTCAGGCCGTCTTCGACTTGCGCGGCGCGCGCTTGGCGGGTGCGGACGCGGCAACAGGTGTGCTGGCGCGTGCGGCCCGGCCCTTTGCTCCGAGACCGATCTTGTGCGCCATCGCGCGACGTTGCTCAGAATAGGTCGGTGCGACCATCGGATAGTCGGCCTTGAGGTTGTAGCGGGCGCGATATTCGTCGGGCGTCAGGCCGTGCGTCGACAGATGACGCCGCAAAGTCTTGTACGGCTTGCCGTCGATCATCGAGATGATGTGATCCTTTGACGCGAGCGACTTCCTGACGGAGACGGCTGGAATATATTCAGCAGTGGTTTCTTCAGCCGCAGGCTCGCCGGATGCCGTCGGGGTCGCGAGTTCGTTCACCGCCTGATGCATCTTGGCAAGGAACGCGGGCACTTCGTCGGCCGTGGCACGCGTGTTCGGATTGGATAGCCAGGCGATCGTCAATTCGGTCGCCAGTTCCACCGGATTGAGGGCAGTGTCTTCGCTCATAAATTCTCCCAAGGAACGGCGCTCTTGATTGCACCGTTCGAATTACCGCCAAAATGGATGTTTCGCCAGCGTAGCGGAAATCGCGACTAGCCCGTAGACTTATAAAGCGGCCAGTCTGCTCCCGACCCAAAAGCGGACGACCGTAACGCCTTTTTTTGGATACCCGGCAAGAGCTTTTCCAACCAAAGCCGATCAGGAACACCAGCGATGCGTGGTCAATTCGAATACCCCCATATAGCCGAAGATGATCCACGATCTTATATTGGGAGCAGTCACATTCTTGCCGACTGGACGCCCTCGGGAGTGCAATCCGGTTTTCAATTCATGCAGATTTCGGGATCGGTCAAAACGGCTGCCGCATGCGGCCTCCTACATTTAATGGGTGGGCTATCGGAGCAATTCTACAGCGCCGGTTGGCTGAATAATTTGGAATATGCGCTTTGGGACCGTCGCGAACGCGGTCCATCCGCCCAAGGGCAATTTTGCGAAATGTCGGATAGACAGTGTATTCTTCTTCGGTCGCTGTCTGAAGAATGCCAGGGATGGTGGGTGCAATCGCGAGAGCATCAGGACGCTCTCCAACTATTGTCGCTTAGAGCGTGGCGTTCGCATATTGAGGACAATTGGATTCATCGAGGGGGCTTCGAGGGCGCTCGGTAATTTCGAACAAAATCGCCCAATCGCCAATTTCCGTTCTCCACCCAATATCGGAAGTTCGCACGGTGAGGCGACAACGATCATTTATGGGGTCACGATCTAGGCCAATGGGGTCGCTTGTCCAGCTTCAAACCCGCGCTTCCCGCGCCGACGCCAAACCAAAATGCTGTTTTCGCGCTGGTCGCTGCGCAATATCGCCGCGCTTTCCAACAGCAAGCCAAAGATCACGGCGCGATCGTCATCGGTAAGTTCGATGAGCCCTGACTTGGCGACGAGGCCGCCAAGCTCGATCAAGTGTCGCGTTCGCTCGCGGCGCTTCATGACCCAGGCGCGCGTGTCAGTTCTGGCGCGGCTGGCCAGCAGTCGATTGCGTGCCGCCGTCGTTTTGCGCGGCGCCGCCATTGTCGCCGCGATTGCTGTTACCAGTGCCTCCCCGCTCGCGCTGAAAGAACGCGGCGCCACGTTTGCGCCAGCTCTCCTTCACGTTTGGATCTTTGCTTTCCTTGCCGGCCAGCAACAGTCCGGTCAGCTGTTCGATCGAGAGTTCATCGGCGCCGGTCGCGATCACCAGTTCGCCCAGCTGATGGACCTTGCGTTCTCTCAACTGCCTGGCCTTGTCGTTGAGCGCCTTCAACTCGGCGTCGAAATCGCGGGGTTTGCGCATCGGGTGATCCTCATTTGCAACGTGAGGACAGACCAGATATCGAGCATGTCGATCAGCGACAATGCTCTGAAATCTCGTGGGATTCTGTA
>NZ_BCYZ01000014.1 GCF_001598455.1 Sphingomonas pruni NBRC 15498 | reverse complement strand
GGCACAAGGCCGGGGTGACGAAGGAAATGACGGCTAGCCGTGCCGTGCCCCATGGGCGCCATCCACCGATCGAAACGGCAAGATCGTCTTCAACTGCTGCAAGGGCGGCGCGCCCGGGATCAATGCGTTGTGCCCCAGCAGAAACGCGTGCCGTACGATCTCGGCCTGCTGCTCCAGCCCGTATTTGCGCAAATCCCAACCCGGCTTCACGGCATAATCGTACCTCGCCCAGGGAACGCGGCGGAGCGGCAGGAAAATGCCCGATTGATGCTGCCAGATATGCACCATTTCGTGGACGAACAGCCCTTGCTCGCCCAATTCGGCATGGCTGAAATCGTCGCGATAGGCGGTGCCGTGCGGATGGAAATGGATCCGGCCGCGCGGGCTCATCACTACGTTCCGGGGCTGGAAGAAGGCCCATTTGCCGAGCACCACGCGCACCGGCGAGATATCGATGGCATCGCCGAACACCGACCGCGCGAGATCGATCTCGCCGGCGGTCAGGGGGCGGACTTCTTGCCTCATGGGTTACTCATTCCGGCGCTGGGTCGCCCGCGCTAACCACCTTCGCCGGAGCAGTTACCGTGTGGCCGTCGGCGAAGGTGAAGGTCAGTGGCACGGTGCCGCCGGGGGTCGCCTTGAGCCCGTAGAGCATGACGTGCTTGCCGCCGGGCGCGAACTTGACCTCGCCGCCGGCGCGCAAGGCGACGAGCTTGAGCGGAGCCATCGACATCATGCCGCCCGCATTCATGCTCTCATGCATCTCGCTGCGGACGGCGGCGGTCGTCGAGACTCCGGTGAGCGTCGCGTCCTTGGGGCCGCCCGTCAGCGTGAAATACGCCGCCGACGGATTGGACGGCACCGCCGCAAGCCGCACCCAGGCATGGTCCGCCGATACGTCTTTCGGCGGCTGACAGGCCGACAAAATGGCGATCGCTGGCACCAGCAGCAGAGCGGACTTCATTGCTTCTTCCTCCCACTTTGGGAAACACTTGAAATCCCTAGGCACGACGCAATCTTGCGGCAAGCGAATCCCCCCCTATATCGCCGGGGTATTTGGTGCTTGCGTCGCCTCTCGTGAGGGGCGCGGGCTGGGTTTTATTTTGATTGAGGGGCCACAGAGGACCAATGGCAAAAGTAATCGGTATCGACCTGGGTACGACCAACAGCTGCGTTGCCGTAATGGAAGGCGGCAAGCCCAAGGTGATCGAAAATGCGGAAGGCGCGCGTACCACGCCGTCCATCGTCGCCTTCGCCAAGGATGGCGAGCGCCTGATCGGCCAGCCGGCCAAGCGCCAGGCAGTGACCAATCCCGACAATACGGTGTTCGCGGTGAAGCGCCTGATCGGCCGCCGCTTCGACGACCCGGTGACCAAGAAGGACACCGAGCTGGTCCCGTATCATATCGTCAAGGGCGGCAATGGCGACGCCTGGGTCCAGGCCGGCGGCCAGGATTACAGCCCCTCGCAGATTTCGGCCTTCATCCTGCAGAAGATGAAGGAAACCGCCGAATCGTATCTCGGTGAGACGGTGACCCAGGCGGTCATCACCGTTCCCGCGTACTTCAACGACGCGCAGCGCCAGGCGACCAAGGACGCCGGCCAGATTGCGGGTCTCGAAGTGCTGCGCATCATCAACGAGCCGACCGCGGCGGCCCTGGCCTATGGCCTGGAAAAGCAGGACGGCAAGACGATCGCGGTCTACGACCTTGGCGGCGGCACGTTCGACATCTCGATCCTCGAGATCGGCGACGGCGTGTTCGAAGTGAAGGCGACCAACGGCGACACCTTCCTGGGCGGTGAGGATTTCGACAACAAGCTGGTCGAATTCCTGGCCAACCAGTTCAAGAAGAAGGAAGGCCTCGACCTCCGCACCGACAAGCTCGCGCTGCAGCGGCTGAAGGAAGCCGCCGAGAAGGCGAAGATCGAGTTGTCCTCGGCCGCGACGACCGAGGTCAACCTGCCCTTCATCACCGCGCGCATGGAAGGCGGTTCGTCGACTCCGCTCCATCTGGTCGAGACGATCACCCGCGCCGACCTGGAAAAGCTGGTCGAGGACCTGATCAAGCGCACGCTCGATCCTTGCAAGAAGGCGCTGGCCGATGCCGGCGTCAAGGCGTCGGATATCAGCGAAGTGGTACTGGTCGGCGGCATGACCCGCATGCCGCGCGTCCGTGAGGTCGTGAAGGACTTTTTCGGCAAGGAGCCGCATACCGGCGTCAACCCGGATGAGGTCGTCGCGATGGGCGCCGCGATCCAGGCCGGCGTGCTGCAGGGCGACGTCAAGGACGTGCTGCTGCTCGACGTGACCCCGCTGTCGCTGGGCATCGAGACGCTGGGTGGCGTGTTCACCCGGATGATCGACCGCAACACGACGATCCCGACCAAGAAGTCGCAGACCTATTCGACCGCCGACGACAATCAGCAGGCGGTGACGATCCGCGTGTTCCAGGGCGAGCGCGAAATGGCGGCGGACAACAAGCTGCTTGGCCAGTTCGACCTGGTCGGCATTCCGCCGGCGCCGCGCGGCGTGCCGCAGATCGAGGTCACGTTCGACATCGACGCCAACGGTATCGTCAACGTCAGTGCCAAGGACAAGGGCACCGGCAAGGAGCAGCAGATCCGCATCCAGGCTTCGGGCGGCCTGTCGGACGCCGATATCGAGCAAATGGTCAAGGACGCCGAGCGCTTCGCCGACGAGGACAAGAAGCGGCGTGAATCGGCCGAGGCGAAGAACAACGCCGAAAGCCTGATCCACACCACCGAGCGTCAGCTTGCCGACAATGGCGACAAGGTCGACGCCGCGCTTAAGTCCGAGATCGAGGCGGCGATCGCCGAGGCCAAGACCGCGGTCGAGGGCGGCGATGCCGAGGCGATGAAGGAAAAGGCCAGCGCGCTGGCCCAGGTCGCGATGAAGCTCGGCCAGGCGATCTACGAGAAGCAGGCGGCGTCCGAAGCCTCGCCCGCTGCCGACGGCGCTGCCGCGGGCAGCGAAGCCGGCGGCGAGGACGTGGTCGATGCCGAATTCTCCGAAGTGGACGACCACAAGGCGTAAGTGATGGACTCTACCCGTCATTCCCGCGAAAGCGGGAACCCATCTCCCTCGCTTCGACCGAGGCAGGATCAGGAGATGGGCTCCCGCCGAGGCGGGGGTGACGGGGAAAGTCGGCGGGGGCCGAGTAAATGACCACCGAAGTAGATTTTTACGAACTGCTCGAAGTCGAGCGCGACGCTGACGACGCGACGATCAAGTCGGCGTACCGCAAGCTCGCGATGAAATACCACCCCGACAAGAACGGGGGCTGCAAGGACCACGAGGCGAAGTTCAAGGCGGTGAGCGCCGCCTATGACTGCCTGAAGGACCCACAGAAGCGCGCGGCGTATGATCGCTTCGGTCACGCCGCGTTCCAGCAGGGCGGCGGTCCCGGCGGGTTCGGCGGCGGCAACGATTTCTCGGGTTTTTCCGACATTTTCGAAAGCGTGTTCGGCGAGTTCATGGGCGGCGGCCGTGGCGGCCAGCGTCGGCCGCAGCGCGGCGCCGACCTGCGCTACGACATGGAAATCAGCCTGGAAGAGGCGTTCCACGGCAAATCGGAGCCGATCACCATCGATGTCGCCGCGATGTGCGAGGCATGCGACGGCTCGGGTGCCAAGCCGGGGACGTCGGCCAAGACCTGCGGTACGTGCGCGGGCCATGGCAAGGTGCGCGCGCAACAGGGCTTCTTCGTTGTCGAGCGCACCTGTCCGTCGTGCCACGGCGCTGGCCAGGTGATCGCCGATCCCTGCCCGTCGTGCCGCGGCGAAGGCCGGGTCGAAAAGACCAAGACGCTGACCGTCAACATTCCCGCCGGAGTCGACGAAGGCACCCGCGTGCGCCTGACCGGCGAAGGCGAAGCCGGGCCACGTGGCGCGCCGGCGGGCGACCTCTACATCTTCCTCCATGTGAAGCGCCATGCGATCTTCGAGCGCGAGGGCACGACTTTGTTCGCACACGCCCCGATCAGCTTCACCACGGCGGCGCTTGGCGGATCGATCACCATCCCGGGGCTCGATGGCGAGCGGCATGAGGTAAAGGTCGCGGCCGGCACGCAATCGGGCCGCGAAGTGCGCCAGCGTGGCGCCGGCATGCCGGTGCTCCAGGGCAAGGGCCGCGGCGACCTGGTCGTGCGCATCTCGGTCGAAACCCCGACCAGGCTGACCGCCAAGCAGCGCGAACTGCTCGAGGAATTCCGCTGCACCGAAACGGGCGACGAATGCCCCCAGACGCAGGGTTTCTTCCAGAAGGTGAAGAAAGCGGTCGGGGGGTAAGTCTCCGATTCCCTCTCCCTTTGGGAGAGGGAGGGAGCCGCGAAGCGGCGGAAGGGTGAGGGCAGAAGCTCGGACTCGCGCTGTTCTCTCCTCAAACTACCCTCATCCAAGCTCCGCTAGGCGGCGAGCCGCCAAGCTGCGCTATCCTTCTCCCACCGGGAGAAGGATTTAAGCGCCAGGAACAATCGGCTCCCACAGCTCGCGATGATCCGCGTCATGTTCCGGCATTCCCGACTTCGTCAGATACCCCCGCGCATCCGGGATATGGCTGTAGATCATCCGTAACGGCTTTTCGTGCCATTGCAGGTTGAACGCCCAGCGTATGGGAAAGAATTCCATCGTCGAATACGGCAGATGGTCGTGCACCCACCAGGCGATGCGTTTCCAGTCGTCGGGCCCCGTCCATTCGTTGGCGAAGCGCGGCACGACGATACACGCGGTGGCACCCATCATTCCCTGGGCATCGCGCTGGTCCCAGATATGCCCGGCGGCGCTGCGCTCGTTCGACGCGCAATTATAGCCCTTGGCGTTGCCCAGCCGATTGACCTCGGCCGAGCGATAGGCCGAGCGGATCGCGACCCGACCGAACACGTCCTGCAACGGCTCGAGCAGTTCCTCGCACAACCGCGTACCCGCCGCGATCGCCAGATCGGGATCGTCGGGGATGTTCGCCAAGCCGTGGATCTCGGCGATGTCGGAATAGAGGAAATCGCGCATGAAGAACGTGCGCGAGAGCTGGACCCGGCCCAATTCGGTCAGCTTGGCGACCGTTTGCGGTTTCTTCACGCGCGCCTCCCACCAAAACTCGCGGCATAGCGATCTTGGGGCTGCACGAAAATAGACCGAGTTCTGGGATAATCTCTTAGCGGGACCAGTCTGGCCCACCCATCCGGCCTGACCGCCCCCGACTTTCACGGGGTGCGGTGGGCCGATGGTTTAGAGGGAAAGGACCCCCGCCACCAGCGCCAGGCTGCCGACACTCACCATAGCGGTGGCCAGCATCTCCATGATACGCATGGTTGCTTCTCCTTAGAGCCGGATCAGTCCGGCTGGGAGCGATATTGAAATAGTTGCGTATGCGCGCAATATTATTTCAAGCCTTCGCAGTTGCAGCATTTGCACTTGTGTTGCCATGTTGCATCCGCATGTGCCCCCAAAGACACAGCCGGCTAACGGTCAGGCGTTCGCGAACACCCGTGCGAAGATCGTGTCGACATGCTTGAGGTGGTAACCGAGGTCGAACTTATCCTCGATTTCGGCCGGCGACAGCGCCGCGGTCACCTCGGGATCGGCCTTGAGCAGGTCGAGCAGCGACAATTCGCCATCCGATTCCCACACCTTCATCGCGTTGCGCTGAACCAGCCGATAGGCATCCTCGCGGCTGACACCGGCCTGGGTCAGCGCCAGCAGTACGCGCTGCGAATGGACCAGACCGCCCATCTTGTTGAGGTTCTTCTCCATTCGCGCCGGATAGATGAGGAGCTTGTCGACCACCCCGGTCAGCCGCGCCAGCGCGAAGTCGAGTGTGATGGTGGCGTCGGGGGCAATATAGCGCTCGACCGACGAATGGCTGATGTCGCGTTCATGCCAGAGCGCGACATTCTCCATCGCCGGGATCGCCGCGCTGCGGATCATGCGGGCGAGACCGGTCAGATTCTCGGTCAGCACCGGGTTGCGCTTGTGCGGCATCGCGGACGAGCCCTTTTGCCCCGGCGAGAAATATTCCTCCGCCTCGAGCACTTCGGTGCGCTGCAAGTGCCGGATCTCGACCGCCAGCCGCTCGATCGACGAGGCGATCACCCCTAGCGTCGCGAAGAACATCGCGTGTCGGTCGCGCGGGATGACCTGGGTCGAGACCGGTTCGATCGCGAGGCCGAGCTTCTCGGCGACATGCGCCTCGACGCGCGGATCGATATTGGCGAACGTGCCGACCGCGCCCGAAATCGCGCAGGTCGCGATATCCTTGCGCGCAGCGGCCAACCGTTCGCGGTTGCGCGAAAACTCGGCATAAGCCTCGGCCAGCTTCAGCCCGAACGTCACCGGCTCGGCGTGAATGCCGTGGCTGCGCCCGATCGTCGGGGTCAGCTTGTGCTCCTCCGCGCGACGCTTCAGCACGACCAGCAATGCGTCGATATCGGCGAGCAGGATATCCGATGCCCGCGCCAACTGCACCGCCAGACACGTGTCGAGCACGTCGGACGAGGTCATGCCCTGATGCATGAACCGCGCTTCATCCCCGACATTTTCCGCTACCCAGGTCAGGAAGGCGATGACGTCGTGCTTGGTCACTGCCTCGATCGCGTCGATCGCCGCCACGTCGATCTTGGGATTGGTTGCCCACCATGCCCACAGAGCGGCGGCCGCTTCCTTCGGCACCACGCCGAGATCGGCCAGCGCGTCGGTCGCGTGCGCCTCGATCTCGAACCAGATCTTGAAGCGCTCCTCCGGGGCCCAGATCGCGGTCATGTCGGGACGGGAATAGCGCGGGACCATGGAGGGCCTTTCGAATGGGAGCGGCGGGGGATGCCGGCGCCGATAGCAAGCGCATGCGCGCCCCTCAATCGTCTTTCAGGCGATCCCCCAGCGATAGCGTCCGGTGAGCGGCCAGTCGAACAGCGCATCCTCTTCCCGCGCCCCGCCGCCGATATTGTGGATGATCTGCCATCCCTGGCGGCCGCGGCGGTCCGAGACGAAGCCGATATGCGTGCCGCGTCTGTCGACCAGCGAGGTGAAGATGTCGCCGGGACGCCAGCCCCACGGATCCCCCGGCAGGGCCAGCCGGGCGCCATGCCGCGTGAACCAAGTCGCCAGATTGGGAACGCGGCGATGGTCGATATTGCGGTCTGGGCCGCGCAGGCCCCAATTCCGCGGATAGGCGCCGAACGCACCCCGCATATCGGCGTTGACCAGCGCCTGTAGATCGAGCCCGAAGGCGTCGCGATAGGCGCGCACGACGACGTCGGTGCAGACTCCCTTACCGCGCGGCACGTCGCCGCCGGGAAAGCCGATCACGCTATAGCCGGCGTCGTAAGCGACAGTCACGCCGATCTGTCGCCGTGCCGCGGCGAGGAGCTGCGTTGCGGTGCGCGGCGTCCGCGACAGCGCAATGCCCGGCAAGGCAAGGCTGGTGCCCAATCCCGCTATCAGTGACCGCCGATCGATCATGTTCCGTCCCCACCGATCGCACCAATCATGCGCGCGCAGCGATCACCGGTCCAGCATGTGGTGTGAAAGTGACGGTTCCCGAAAATCGTGAGTCGGCTCGTCGCAAGCGGGGCACGACTCCGTGCCGAATCGCGCCAAGGGTGCGACGAATAGATCCTTTACATCGGTGATTTCGGACCCATATCGAAAGTTGAATGTTCTATATTGAACAGTTCATATGGAGCGATGAAAATTTCGTCGCATGACTAGGTTCAAATAGCAAGGAGATATACCATGCTGAAACATGTATTATTGGCTAGCGCGTTCGTTATTTCTGTGCCTGCATTAGCACAGAACCAGACGCAGACTGCAACGCCGCAGCCGGATACTAATGCATCGCCTGCGCAGCCACAGACTGCGCCGGTCCCAGCCGCGCCGGCCGCTACCGCTCCGGCGCCGCAAACGACTCCGGCTCCGACCGCTGCTGTGCCAGCCACGCCGCCGGCGCCGACCACCGCCGATGCTCAGCCGCAAACGGCGCCGGCGCCGACCGCGCCTGCCCCTAACGCTCAGGCGGCCAATCCGGCTCCGGCCGACAGCGCCACCGCGGCGGCTACGCCGGCCAATCCGGGCGCGCAGGTCGCCGATGTCGTCAATGGCGAGTTCGGCACCTATGACAAGAACAAGAACGGCTCGCTGAGCAAGGCCGAGTTCGGCGCGTGGATGACCGCGTTGCGCACCAAGGCCGATCCGTCGTTGAAGGACGATGCCGCGAACAAGAGCTGGGTCGCCCAGGCCTTCACGCAGGCCGATACGGACAAGTCCAAGTCGGTGTCGAAGGATGAGCTGACCAATTTCCTCTCGCAGGGCTCGGGTCAAAAGGCGTCGTAATTTAACTCCGACGACGCCCATAGAGAGGGCCGCCGCGTGTTGCCCTTGGCGCGGCGGCCCTTTTTGGTGTGCCGCCTTTCCGATGGGGCACCTCAAACGCATTAGTATTGACTAATTGATTAGCATTAGCTAATTGATTCGCATGTTATCCGCCATTCCCGTTGACGCCGTGATGCGCGCGCTGTCCGATCCGACCCGCCGGGCCGTCTTCGAGCAGGTCGCGCGCCGCGGAGAGGTCAATGTGGCCGATTTGACGCGCGCCAGCGGTGTGACCCAGGGCGCGGTTTCGCAGCATCTCAAATCGCTGAAGCTCGCCGGACTCGTCGCCGAGCGTCCGCAGGGGCGGAACGTCTTCTATCGCGCGACGCCGGATGGGCTCGCGCCGCTGTTCGACTGGCTGAGCTATTACGACGCCTTCTGGCGCGACCGCCTCGCCAGTCTGCATGATTTGCTCAAGGAGATCGACCCGTGACCGACACCGTCCTGCACGCCGACGCGCGAGAAATCGTGGTCGACGAGGTGTTTCCGCATGCGCCTGAGATGGTGTGGAAGACACTGGCGACCAGCGCGATGATGGCGCGCTGGCTCAACATGACGCCGACCGGATACGAACCGGTCGTCGGCAACCGCTTCACCTATAAGACCTCTCCCGCTGGTGCCTGGGACGGAACGATCCAGTGCGAAGTGCTCGAGGTCGTGCCGGGCGAACGCCTGGCTTATTCGTGGAAGGGCGGCGACGAGGCGAATGTCGGCTACGGATCGCGGCTCGACACAATCGTCACCTTCACCCTCGAAAAGGTCGATGGCGGCACCCGGTTGCGCGTCGTCCATTCGGGCTTCGTCCTGCCGCGCAACGAGACCGCCTATCGCAACATGAGCGGCGGCTGGAGCCAGGTTATCGGCCGGATAGGTGCGGTGACCGAGGAAGAGGCATCGACCAAGGCGCGTTGAGCGCGAGCCTTTCCGATCAGGAGGAATGTCATGCAACAGGACGGCAAGCTTGAGAACCGCCCGCCGACGGTGTCGGCATCCGAATGGACTGCGGCGTGGGAGCGCATGCTGGTCAAGGAGAAGACGTTCACCCGCGCCCGCGACGCTCTCGCCGCAGAGCGCCGGCGGATGCCGTGGATGCTGGTCGACAAGGATTATCGCTTCGACGGACCCGATGGCGCGATGAGCCTGCTCGATCTATTCGAGGGGCGGCGCCAACTGATCGTCTATCGCGCCTTTTTCGAGCCCGGCGTGTTCGGCTGGCCCGACCATGGCTGTCGCGGCTGCTCGTTCGGCGCCGATCAGGTCGCGCATCTCGCGCATCTCAATGCGCGCGACACGACGCTGGCGTACGCCTCGCGCGCACCGCAGGCCGATATCGCGCGGCTGAAGGCGCGGATGGGCTGGGACATGCCCTGGTACACGATCACCGACAGTTTCGACGCGGATTTCGGCGTCGACGAATGGCACGGCCACAACGTCTTTATTCGCGAGGACGGGCAGATCTTCCGCACCTATTACATCAACAATCGCGGCGACGAGGCGATGGGCACGACCTGGTCCTATCTCGACATAACCCCGCTCGGCCGCCAGGAAAGCTGGGAGGATTCGCCCGAGGGCTATCCACAGACGCCGCCGTATAAATGGTGGAACTGGCACGACAATTACGAGGCCGAGCAGGCCGCGCCCGATCCCAAATGGGTCGAAGTGTCCGAAGCCGGCGAGGCGGCGTTCCGCAACGAGGGCCAGGCGTGATCGCCGCCGGGCCGGTCGGTGGTGCCGGGCTGGCCAAATTGCTCGGTCTGGCGGCATCGCCGACCTTCGCGGCGATGGCGCTACTCACGAGCCTTGACGGCGGTCCGATCGCGCTATGCTCGGCGACGGCCGGTTTCCCGCTGAGCGGCATGGTGCCGATGTACCTGCTGATGAGCGTCTTCCACACGACGCCCTGGCTGAAGCTGGTCGCGGATCGACCCGAGCCACGCTGAACGCTCGCAATAGGCTTTTGCCGTCATGCCGGCCCTGTGCCGGCATCCACAGCGCTGCAAACCTCAGGTGTTGGATGTGCTGCCCGGTGGATGCCGGCACAAGGCCGGCATGACGGGCGAGGCTAGGTGTATGCGATTCCAGCGCAATCGGGCTTGCGCGAAATGATGTTATGTGATCTCATATCTGATATATGCAGCGGTTGCTACTTCTCGCGATGATGTTGACGGGAGCCGGCTGCTCTCGGTCCCAGCCCCCGCAACCCTCGCTTGCGAGCCTGAAGCGCGTGGTTTCGGTGGCTCAGCAGTTCGCGATCAAGCGCGGCATGGCGAGTGATTGCCGGACGCCCGGTCCGCACGAATATTACCACTATGAGAGCGTCGCCGATGGCTGGGTCGTCGACATCGTGCCGCCGCCGGGGCGAGGGCAGTTAGTGCGGCTAACCATCAGCAAGGACAATTTCAAAGTCATCCGGGCTCAGAAGATCGCCTAACCACCCAACCCGGCGGCAGGATCGGCACGGTCGCGCAGGCCGGGCTGCCGTCGCGCGCGGTGCCGGCGATATGCGCGGTCAGGCGTTCGCCCGGCGCTAGCGTCTCGATCGATTGCCAGTCGATCGCTCCCAGCGGCACCTTGGCGCGGCGCTGCCATGGCGACCCGATCTGCCCCGCGCTCGCGCCGATAGTGATATAGACGAACCGCGCGGCCGGCGGCCCCTGGACGAACGGCCCAAGCAGGCGCGGCTCGCCGGCGGCAGTGCTGCCGTCGAGCGTCACCTCGAAATCGAACACGTGCGCGTCGGTCGAAACATGAACCGGCCCGACCAATGTCGCCTTGGCGCTGGCGCCGCGCTGCAGCGCGAGCGCGACGCCGGGCACAGGGTGTTCGACCACGATGCGCAGCGGCAACACCGGTCGTTCAGGCGTCATGGCGCCAGCTTTCCATCACGTCCGCCGCTTCGTCGAGATCGCGCCGCCGTGCTGCATCGATCGCGGTCTCGCCTCTTTTGTTGCGGATCCGCGGATCGGCGCCATGGCGCAGCAGCACGCGGGCGACGTCGACCGCTTTGTCCTCATCCTCGGGCAGATTGAACAGCGGCGTCGGGCTATCGTCTTGCGCGCGCACTTTATTGGCGAGATCGGGTTCGGCGCCAAGAACGGTATCGAGCCGCTCGCTCAGGCCGAGACGGACCAGCGGCCAAAGGTCGCGGCTCAACGGCGCGAGCATCTCGACCATTCGCGGCCGCCCGAGCACCACCGCCCAACTGAGCGGTGTTCCGTTCCACTTGCGCTCTCGGCGGTCGATCTCGGCACCCGCGGCGATCAGCAGGTTAGCGGCCTCCAGCGATCCCGACTGCACCGCGCGGTGCAGGGGGCTGATACCCTCATGGTCGCATCCGCCCACATTGGCGCCCAGCGCGAGCAACAGCGCGATGGCCGGCGCATTGCCGAACTCGGCAGCCGCCAGCAACAGCGCCGGATTGGCCACCAGCCGCGGGTCGGCCGCGAGCAGCGCCCGCGCGTTCGCTTCGTCGCCGCGCAGGCACGCCGCCCGAAACGCCTGCGCTCCGCTCAGCGCGACCGGGGCGGCGCCATGACGTTCGAGCAAGACGGCCATGTCGACGAACCCGGACAGTTGCGCCAGCGCATGGACCGGCTGTCCGGTATAAGCATGCGGGGTATCGGGGTTGGCGCCACGCCCCAGCAGCCACTCGGCGCGCTCCAGATGGTTCTGGCCGACGGCGTTGCCGAGCAGATAGTCGAGCGGATTGAGCGGCCGGTTCCCGCCGATGCGATAGCTGACCGCGTCGCGCCAGCGATCGGTCACGCCCTGCGCCTCGCAATGCCGCCACAACAGATCGTACCAATAGGCGTCCGACCCGACGATCGAGATGTTATAGAGCGCCTGCGTGTCGAAAGGCGACGCGCCGGCGGCGACCAGCAAGTCGACCAGCTCGGCGGCCTGGGGATGGCTCGGCTTGGCACCTTCGCCCAGGCCGATCGCGCCGGTCACCAGGGTGAAGGAATTGTCCCAGCCGTCGTTGAACGAGAAATTCGGGTCGGCGCCCGCCGCCAGCAACAACCGCGCGATGGCCACGCCGTTGACGGGATCGAGCCGGCCATAGACGACATAAGCGAGCGCGCTCCAATCTTTCGGCCCACCCGCCGCGATCGCCGCACCGGGATCGCGCGCCAACCGCCGCTCGACCTCCTCGACATCGCCGCACGTGGCCGCCGTGAACAGGCTGTCGCGAGCGATGACGGGGTGGCGATCGACGATCCGCCGCGCGACCGCAGGATCGCCATCCCAGCCATGCCGCAACACCTGGTCGAGCCGTTCGGCATAGCTCTGACGATCGAGCGCCAGATCGGCGATCGCCGCCTTGAGCGCGACCCAGTTTTCGCAGCCATATTCGATCGCCAGAGCCTGGTGGGCGTCACGCAACCCGGGATCGGCTGAGAGCTTCATCCCGGATTCGCGCAGCCGCGCGATCGCGGCGGCATCACCCGCGCGAATGGCTTTCAGCCAGCGCTTCGCGTCCTTGCGCAGGGTATCGAGATTGGTCTTCGGCGTGAGCGTACGGCGCATCGGAAACCTTCCTTCCAAATGCCAGACGTCCGCTTACGAAAGGCCGGAAGAAGGGTTCGTAAGTATCGTTCTCAGCTGGATGGGAGAAGCTCCCTTGCCGCGGACAGGAGGCGCTCCAGATGCGCTCTATGTGGGAGTATTGTGGACGCGACCGGGGCTGTCAACGGAGGTCGCGCTAAGTAAATAGGATTCGTCGTCGAAAACCGCAGCATAGCTCGGGGCTGGGAATGACGACCTGCCGTTGCGCGGGCTCAACGCGAGGATATTGTCCAGAGATGGCTGAAGAACGCATTATCGAAGAAATTCGATCGGCGAATGATGTCGCTTATCGAGCCCTTATACTGTTCTGCATTACCGGGCTGGCGGCGGGCGCCGATCGTTCGGAAATTACCGCGTGGCTTTCCGAACACGATTTGTGGGGGAAGCTCGCGCCATCCGAGATCGGCTTCATCGACACGCCGAGCCCGACCCATCAACAACTGGTCAACGCAAGTTGGCTGTCTGAACGCTTGGTTATGATCGTTTGGGCGCTCGGGCAATTAGACCAGCTCCCGCCGCCTGATGAGCAATGCGACCTATCGGTCTTTCAGGACGTGCTGCCCCCGTTTGCCGAAGTCACCGTGCCGGAATTCGTTGCAACAGCGCGACTACGATCGCCCGCAGAATTAATTGCGATGGCAGATGAAACGATGGGCCTTCATTGGGAGGCAAGGGATGCGCAAATTGACGAGCGTCCGCCCGCACAGAACGTCGACCTGGAGATCATCCAGGAGCGCCACCACGCGATAAACTGGGTGATCGGTTACGGCGGGCTGGATTGGGATGAGGTCACCACGGACACCTAATTCAGGCGGGTGTCGCGTCGTCTGCTCTAAATCAGCCCCTGACCCCGCAAACTCACAAACCCCTTGGTCCCCACGATGATATGATCGTGCACCGCGATCCCCATCTTCTTGCCCGCCTCGACCACCGCGCGCGTCAGGTCGATATCGGCGCGGCTCGGCGAGGGATCACCCGAGGGGTGGTTGTGGACCAGGATGATCGATGCGGACTTCAGGTCGATCGCGCGGCGGATGACTTCGCGGACATAGACCGGGGCCTCGTCGATCGAGCCTTCGTTCATCAGCTCGTCGCGGATCAGCATGTTGCGCGTGTTCAAGTGCAACACACGGACGCGTTCGTTGCCGTGATGCGCCATGTCGGCGCGGAGGTAGTCGAGCACCGCTTGCCAGTTCGACAGCAACGGCTTCTCCGCAATCTCCGCCTTTAGCAGGCGCAGCGCCGTCGCCTGCGCGATCTTGAGCGCGGCGACCGAGGTCTCGCCCATGCCCTTGACCCGCGCGAGTTCCTCGGGGGCGGCGGTCAGCAGGCCGGCGATCCCGCCGAATTCGCGCAGCAAGGCATAAGCCAGCGGTTTGGTGTCGCGCCGCGGGATGGCAAGCGCGAGCAGATATTCGATCAATTCATGGTCGAGCAGCCCGTCGGCATCGGCAAGCAGGCGCTGCCGCAACCGCGCGCGGTGACCAAGATGATCCGGTTCCGGAACGTCCCCCATCCGTTACGGGTTAATCGGCGACAAGGGGCTGCGCAATTGCCCTGAAGCCGTCGTGGCGTGTAGCGTCGCCAGTAATGACGATAACAGGGTGTCGATGACCGAGAGCGAGCCAGATATTGCCCGCCCGTCGCGCGGGGGTCGCATCCGGTTCGGGCTCGGCGTCGCGCTCGCGCTGTTGCTGGTCGTGCTCGCCGGGCTGTGGCTGGTGCGCAAGCCGGTCGCCGAGCATTTCATCGACAATGCCTTGTCGCGAGCCAAGGTGCCGGCACGCTACACGATCGAGGACATGGCGCTCGGCCATCAGCGCCTGACCAATATCGTCATCGGCGATCCCGCCCATCCCGACCTGGTCGCCGATTGGGTCGAAGTGCAGACTTCGGTCGATTTCGGCGGCGCGCATATGACCGGCGTCCGTGCCGGCCATGTGCGAATGCGCGCACGGATCGTCGACGGCACTTTATCGCTGGGGTCGCTCGACCGCCTGATTCCCAAGGGGGCAGGCGGCGCCTTTCGACTGCCGGCGATCGGGCTCGAGCTTCAGGACGGCCGGATGCGGCTGGAATCGCCGCAGGGCGTGGTCGGGATCAAGGCATCGGGCAGCGGCCGACTCGACGGCGGATTCCGCGGCCAGATCGCGGCGATCAGCGAGCAGATCGCGAGCGGCTCGTGCGTCGTCGACAAGGCGGTCGCCGCGTTGCGCGTCGACATCTGGTCCGACGCGATCCACCTGCGCGGGCCGGTACGCGCCGGCGAGGCGAGCTGTGGCGGCAATGGAGTTACCCGTTTCCGGTCCGATATCGTCGCCGCGGTCGCGCCCGGCTTCGATCGCTGGAACGGCCATGCCGATGTCGCTGCCGATCGGGCGGCCGGTCCATCTCTGGCCGTCGAGACGATGGCCGGATCCATCGGCTTCGCGGGTACCGCGCGGGATATCCAGGGCAAGGTACGGCTGACCGCCGACCGACTGAGCGGCGACGGCATCGCGGGGCGAGCCGCGGTGATCGACGGCGCCTATCGCTATGCCGACGCCAAAGGCGCGTTCACCGGCAAGGTACAGGTCGGCAAAGCGGCGCTGCCCGCCACGATGCGCGCGCGCTTCGCCTCGCTGGGATCGGCGGGTGCCGGTACGCCTGTCGCGCCGCTGGCCGCGCATTTGGCCCGGGCTCTGGACAATGCAGCGCGCGATTTCGCGCTGACCGCCGAAATGTCGGCGGTGACCGATGGCGGGCGCGGGGCGGTCAAGCTCTCCCGACTGCTCGCGGTCGCCGATAGCGGCGCCAGCGTCACGCTGACCAGCCGCGACGGCGCGCAGTTCGTCTGGCCGAACGGCGGCGCGGTCTTGCGCGGCGATCTCGTCGCGGGCGGCGGCGGGTTGCCCGACCTCGTCGCGCATCTCGATCAGCAACGCGCCGGCGCCCCGATCACCGGTACCGCGACGATGGAGCCGTACGAAGCCGGCGGCGCGCGCCTGGCGCTCGCGCCGGTACGGTTCAGTGCCGGGCTCGACGGGCGGACGCGGATCGACAGCGAAGTGACCATGTCCGGCCCGCTCCCCGGCGGCGCGGTGGATGCGCTTCGCGTGCCGCTAGCAGCGCAATGGGACGGACGCGGCAACCTGGCGATCAATCCGGGGTGTGCCCCGGTGGCGATCGCCCGGCTGCGGCTCTCAGGCCTGGATGCGCGGGGTTTCCGCACCCAGCTTTGCCCCGTCGACGGCGCGATGCTGCGGATCGCAGGCGAGCGGATCGGCGGCGGCGCGGTGGCGCGCGACCTCCGGCTCAACGGTGCCTTGGGTGGCAACCCGCTAGCCGTTGCCGCGGCCCAGGCGACCTTGCGGCTTGGCGAGCGCCGCTTCCTGCTCGATCGGCTGGCAGTGCGGCTCGGTACGCCCGATCGCTTGACCCGGCTCGACGTCGTGAAGCTGGATGGCAGCTTCGGTCAATCGGTCGGCGGCACATTCGACGATGCTGGCGGCCAGATCGGCGCGGTGCCGCTGATCCTGTCACAAGCGGTGGGGACGTGGCGGATGGACAATGGCCGGCTGCTGGTCGGCGGGACGGTGACGGTGGCCGATGCCGCGCACGATCCGCGCTTCAAGCAACTTGCCGGCCGCGACGTTTCGCTGACACTTGCTGACAATCGCATCGCCGCGACCGGAAAGCTGACCACGACCAATGGCGCGGTTAAGGTCGCGGATGTCACGATTGCGCACGATCTGTCGAGCGGCGCGGGCTCGGCCGAACTCGACGTTACCGGGCTGACCTTCACCAAGGCCTTCCAGCCCGACGCGCTGACTCCGCTGACCGAAGGCGTGATCGCCGATGTCGCGGGGACGGTGACCGGCCAGGGCCATATCGCCTGGACCCGCCAGGCGGTGACCAGCAACGGGGTGTTCCGCACGCACAACACTTATCTTGCCGCCGCGTTCGGCCCGGTCACCGGCCTGTCGGGTGAAATCCGCTTCACCGATTTGCTGGGGATGGTCTCCGCGCCCGATCAGGTCGCGACGGTCAAGACCATCGACACCGGCATCGCGGTCAGCGACGGGGTGGTCCATTATCAGCTGCTGGGGCCCCAGCGCATTCAGGTCACCGACGCGCGCTGGCCGTTCGCCGGCGGGCGCCTCGATCTTGCGCCGACTTTGCTCGACTTCGCCGATCCTGGCGGCCGGCACCTGACGTTCCGCCTGACCGGCGTCGATGCCGCCCAGTTTCTGCAGCAATTCAACTTCAAGAATTTGAACGCGACGGGCGTGTTCGACGGCACCTTGCCGATGATCTTCGACGTCAATGGCGGCCGGATCGAGCATGGCGAACTACGCGTGCGCCCCGGTGGCGGCACGCTCGCTTATGTCGGCCAGGTGACCAAGGAGGATGTCGGCACCTGGGGCAATCTGGCGTTCCAGGCGCTGAAGTCGCTGCGCTATCGCAACCTCGATTTGACCCTCAACGGGCCGCTGGCGGGCGAAGTCATTACCGAAGCGCATTTCGCCGGAGTCAGCCAGGGCGAGGGGACCAAGTCCAACTTCCTGATCCGGCGGTTGCAGCGCCTGCCCTTCGTGTTCAACGTCAAGATCCGCGCGCCATTCCGTTCGCTGCTCGATTCGGCGCAGAGCTTTTACGACCCCACGCTGCTGATAAAGCGCAATTTGCCTGCGCTGATCCGTCAGCAGAATGACGCCAATCAACCCGTTCAGCCTCCCGCAAGCGAGACCAAGCCATGATACGAATTGGATTGACGATGAAGCGATTGGACCCGACCAGACGGCCGATGCGACGGATGTTCTTGATCGGCGCGGCGTGCGCCAACGGATTGTTGGGCGGGTGCGTCAACGTGACGGCACCCGACAAACCGATCGAGATCAACCTGAACATCAACATCACTCAGCAAGTGGTGTACAAGCTGGACGGCCAGGCCAAGGCGCTGATCGACCAGAATCCGGGGATATTCTGACGATGAAACGCACGTTTACCGCCTCTGCCCTGCTCTTCGGCGCTGCAATCGCCCTGGTCCTGCCCGCCGCGGCGCAGGAGCGTGACCCGGCCTATGCCGCCGCACGTTCGGCGGGGCAGATCGGCGAGATGCCCGATGGCTATCTCGGCGTGGTCGGCGCGCCGACCAAGGACCTCGTCGCGCTGGTCAACAAGATCAACATCCAGCGCAAGGCGGTCTATACCCAGAAAAGCGCGGCGAGCGGCTCGACGGTCGAGGAAATGGCCTTCACCACCGGGTGCAACCTGATCCTGAAGACTGTACCGGGCGAGAAATATCGCGATCCCGCGGGCAATTGGCAGACTCGCACCGCCGCGGCGCCGGCGCGCGATCCGCGCTGCATCTGACCTTGTCCTTTCGGACGGTTGACTCGGTCCGGCCGCTTTCCTAAACGCGCGCTCAGCAAACGGGGGCTGTGGCCTTTCCGCTGCCCCGATCGTCGCCCGCTTGCCAGAGCGTGGCGGCGTTTCTTTATCAGGATGTTTCAGCGCCTTGGCCGACGATCGCCAGAATACTGACCTCGACAGCCGGATCGCCGCAGCGCGCGCCGCTGAAGAGGCGCGTTCGAGCGTCGGGCCGCAACCGTCCAAGGGGTACGGCCAGGGATCGCGCGTATTGATGGAGCTGATCGGCGCCCCGCTCGGCGGTGGCATCGTCGGTTGGGCGCTCGATCACTGGCTCGGCACCAGCCCGTGGCTGCTGCTGGTCTTCCTGGCGCTCGCGATCATCGTCGCGTTCCGCAACATCTACCGCATTTCGAAGGAGCGTGCCGAATAATGGCCGGCGACATCAACCCGATGGAACAGTTCGAGGTCGGTCACCTGATCGATCTCAAGCTTTTCGGCTACGACGTCTCGTTCACCAACTCGGCGCTGTTCATGGTCGTCGTGTTCGTGCTGCTCGCCGTCTTCATGGCGGGCGGGCTGAAGCGCCAGCTGATCCCCGGCCGTTGGCAGGTGGCGGCTGAAGGCGCGGTCTCGTTCATCGATTCGATGGTCAACGTGAACATTGGCAAGGGCGGCAAGAAGTTCGCGCCGTACATGTTCTCGCTTTTCTTCTTCATCCTGTTCGCCAATCTGGTCGGCGTGCTGCCGCTGGCGATCATCCCGCACCTCCACACCTTCGCCGTCACCAGCCACATCACGGTGACCGCGGTGCTGGCCTTCTTCTCGTTCGGCATCGTGCTGGCGGTCGGTTTCTGGAAGCACGGCCTGAAATTCTTCTCGCTGTTCGTGCCGCACGGTGCGCCGCTGGTGCTGCTGCCGGTGATCGTTCCGGTCGAGTTGATCTCGTTCTTGGTGCGTCCGTTCTCGCTGGGTCTGCGACTGTTCGTCGCGATGACCGCGGGGCACATCCTGCTCGAAGTGTTCGGCAGCTTCGCGGTCCAGGGTCTGAATGCCGGCCTCAGCGGCAGCCCGATCGGCTTCGTCGTCTGGATCGGCAGCTTCCTGATGATCCTCGGCGTTTCGGCGCTTGAGCTGCTGGTCTGCGCGATCCAGGCCTATGTGTTCGCGCTGCTCACCTCGCTTTACCTCCATGACGCGGTGCACCTGCACTAAGTCGCTGTTTTCAATGCTGTGAATTATTCTGGGAGTTTAAAATGACTGATCATGGTTTGATGTACATCGGTGCCGGCCTCGCGGCGATCGGCGTCGGCGCGGCCGCGCTCGGCGTGGGCAACGTGTTCGGCTCGTTCCTCGAAGGCGCGCTGCGTAACCCGTCGGCCGCCGACGGCCAGCAGGGCCGCCTGTTCATCGGCTTCGCCGCCGCCGAGCTTCTGGGTCTGATCGCGTTCGTCGTCGCGATCCTGATCCTGTTCGTCGTCAAGTAAGCAGCAGAACGAGCGCTTCCGATGCCTCAGATATCCCAAGCAGCCTCCATCTACGCGTCGCAGCTATTCTGGCTCGCGATCGTGTTCGCGGCGGTCTATTTCGGGATCGGCCGGGCGATGGTGCCGAAGATCGAGCGGACGATCGACGATCGTAACGCTCGCATCTCGGCAGACATCGCCGCGGCGGAGGGAGCGCGCAACGCAGCACGCGCGGCCGAGGAAGGCTATACCGCCAGCCTCGACGGCGCGCGCAGCCAGGCCCTGAAGCTGGTCGGCGAGGCGAAGGCGAAAGCCACCGCATCGACCGAACAGGCGATCAAGGCGGGCAATGCCGACCAGGAAAAGGCCCTGGCCGACGCCACCGCGCGCATCAATACCGCCAAGGCGACCGCCCTTGCCGGGATCGAGGATGCGACGGTGGATGCGGTCGAGGCGATCGTCGCCAAGCTGTCGGGCGTCACGCCCGATCGCGCGACGGTGGCGGCACGAGTGAAGGCGGAACTGGCCAATGGCTAATCTCCAGGCGACCACGCTGGCCAAGGAAACCGGCACCACCGAACTGCACCACGAGGCGTCGGCATTGGGCTTGACCCCGCCGGCATGGGTGGCGCTGGCGATGCTGTGCGTGATCGGCATCATGATCTGGCAGAAGGTGCCGGCATTGATCGGCCGCATCCTCGACGGCAAGATCGCGACGATCCGCCAGCAACTCGACGAAGCCGCCGCGTTGCGTGCCGAGGCCGAGGCCCTGCTTGCCGAGGCCAAGAAGCGCGATGCCTCGTCGGCGTCCGATGCCGCGGCGATCGTTGCGCATGCCGAACAGGAAGCGGCCGCTTTGGTCGCCAAGGCGCAAACCGACGCGACCGAATTGGTCGCGCGGCGCGGCAAGATGGCCGAGGACAAGATCGGTGCCGCCGAGCGCGCCGCGGTTGCCGAGGTTCGCGCCAAGGCCGCCGATGTCGCGACCCGCGCCGCCGCGTCGATCATCGCGGACACCCATGGCGCCGCCGCCGACGCCAAGCTGGTCGACAAGACCATCGCCGGCCTGTCGCGCCTCAACTGAGCTTTCCCCGCCCGTTTTAGCGGGCTAGGGACGGCGTCATGATCCTCCCCGAAGACTGCCAGACCATGATCGACGTCCGCGCCGGCGTCGATGCGGTCGACCGTCAGATCGTCGACCTGCTGGCGGTCCGGTTCCGCTTCATGACCGCTGCCGCGCGGATCAAGCAGGATCGCGGTACCGTCCGTGACGAAGCCCGCAAGGCGCAAGTCATCGCCAACGCCAAAGCCGCCGCCGAAACCGCGGGTGTGCCGCCCGAGGTCGTGGGCGACCTGTGGGAACGGCTGGTCGAAGGGTCGATCGCCTATGAATTCGATCGCTGGGATCAGCATCGCGCCTGATGGCTGGTCGGCCTGCCATAATTCCGACGCCAATCGCGGCCACACAGACCGCGCTCTTTAGGGGAGAATGAAAACATGATGTCGCTGATCGCTATCGCTCTGCTCACCGGCCAGACCGCGCCGGCTCCCGCCGCGGCACCAGTCACTGGCGCCAGCGTCGGGCCCGTAACCGGCGCCGCGCCTGCCGTCACCAGCAAGTTCACGCTCGACACCCCGATCGAGACGATCGAGGCCGATGCCAAGGGCAAGGAAGTGCTCACCGCGGACCTGGGCGGCGACGTCTCGCAGCATCCGATGTATGAGAGCTTCAAGTCGATGAGCCTCAACCAAGTCGCGCCGATGTCGGGCGGCAAGATCACCGACGACGTGCTCAAGAAGGTCGCAACCGACCTCGCCGCGATCAAGTAAGACAGCGAGCCGCCGGACACCGGTCCGGCGGTTAGCGGTTGCGCCTGAAGTCCTGTGCGGCAATCATCGCGCCGAACGGGGGCTCGTCAGCCAAGTTGGCTCGATTGTCCCTCGCCATGCCGCCAAGGGTCTTGTCTAACCAAGGCAAACGTCGACCAATTCCCGTCGTCACCCGGTCGTTGGTCAGTTCAACGGTGATGCCTTTGAACCTAGCGCCCGGACCGAAACTAGCGGCTAAATCGGCGGGATCGACCCGCTCGATGGTTGCCGGATCGTTGATATCGCGGAATCGCGCCATCGTCGGATAGTAGGCCGGCGCCAGCGTCGCGATCGTTCCCGCGCTGTGTGAAAGGCGGTCCAGCACCTTGCCGTCGCCGGTGGCAGCGGCATTGAGCTGTGACGCAAAGGCGTGATGCGGCATCCAGATGGCCCAATCCGGGCTGCCCGCGTCTCGGAGCAGCAGGAACAACGTTGCCCGGCCCGGAATATCGATCGCGACGGCTTCTCCATGAACCTTGCCGCCGACGCTATCATAGCCGCGCATACGGGCGATCTCGATGACACTAGATCCCTGGACGACCTCGCCATCACACTCGACCCATCCGGTCAGCCGGAACCGGTAATGCCAACCGATGAGCACGTCGCATCCGGTCAGTCCTGTGCTTATGGCGCCGATGCTTGCTGCCGCAATCAGCTCGCGTCGTGTCATGGTCGGCAGGAATATCGATGGGATTTGCATGGCACCATCAGCCTAACTGGCAGCTCTTAAGCATTGTTGACCGTCCCTCCAGCGCCTAACTGATCAGCGTGTCCGATCCTAACTCGCCGACCCGATTCAACGAAGACAAAGCCACCTACACCGTCCGCGGCGGCGGTGAGGCGCCCGACCTTGCCGCGGGCGTGGCGGCGATCCGCAACGTGCTGAAGACCTTGCCGGCGCGGCCCGGCGTCTATCGCATGCAGGATGCGCGCGGCGACGTGCTCTATGTCGGCAAGGCGCGCGCGCTCAAGAACCGCGTCACCAATTATACCCAGGTCGATCGCCTGCCCAAGCGCCTCCAGCGGATGGTCGCGCAGACCCGGTCGATGACGATTGTCACGACCAATAACGAGGCAGAAGCGCTGTTGCTCGAGGCACAGCTGATCAAGCGTTTCCGCCCGGCCTACAATGTCCTGCTGCGCGACGACAAAAGCTTCCCGTTCATCCTGCTGCGCGCCGACCACGACTTCCCGCGCATTCAGAAGCATCGCGGCGCGCGGCGCGCCAAGGGCAATTATTACGGTCCGTTCGCCAGCGCCGGCTCGGTCAATAACACGCTCAACGCGCTGCAGAAACTGTTCTTGCTGCGGTCGTGCACCGACGGCTTCTTCAAGACCCGCGACCGGCCGTGCTTGCTCTATCAGATCAAGCGCTGCTCGGCGCCGTGCGTTGGGCGGATCGGGGTCGAGGAATATGCCGAGCTGGTTGGCGACGCGAAGGACTTCCTGGCGGGCAAGTCGACCAAGGTGCAGACCAAGCTGGGCGCGCAAATGACCGAAGCGGCCGAGGCGATGGACTTCGAGCTCGCCGCGGTGCTGCGCGACCGGCTGAAGGCGCTGACGTTCATCCAGGGGACGCAGGCGATCAACGCCGAGGGGGTAGGGGACGCCGACGTCTTCGCGCTCGCGTGTCGCGACGGGGTGATGGGCATCCAGGCGTTCTTCATCCGCGGCGGGCAGAATTGGGGGCATCGCAGCTTCTTCCCCGCGCATACCAACGAGGTGCCCGAGGATGAGGTGCTGACCAGCTTCCTTACCCAATTCTACGAGGAAGTGCCGCCGGCGCGGAACGTTCTGCTCGATCGCGAGCTGGCCGAGGGTGCGCTGTTGAGCGAGGCCCTGGCGGAGCGCGCGGGCTATAAGGTCGCGTTGTCGGTGCCGCAGCGCGGCGATCGCCGCCGCCTGATGGAACAGGCCAAGCGAAACGCGGTCGAGGCGCTCGACCGGCGGCTGGCGGAATCGACCACCCAGGCGAAATTGCTGCGCGAAGTCGCCGACCTGTTCGAGCTGGCCGAGCCGCCCAACCGCATCGAGATCTACGACAACAGCCATATCCAGGGCACCAACGCGCTCGGCGCGATGGTCGTCGCCGGGCCGGAGGGCTTCCGCAAAGGCCAGTATCGCAAGTTCAACATCAAGCAGGCGGCGACCGACGACGATTTCGCGATGATGCGCGAAGTGTTCGCCCGCCGCTTCGCCCGCGCCCAAGCGGAGGATCCCGATCGGGATGCCGGCGACTGGCCCGACCTGGTGCTGATCGACGGCGGTCGCGGGCAATTGAACGCGGTCAAGGGCGTGCTCGAGGAAATGGGGATCGAGGATGTCTGCCTGGTCGGCGTCGCCAAGGGGCCGCATCACGGCCGCGAGGGGCGCGAGGTCTTTCACTTGATGGACGGCCGCGAGCTGACCTTGCCGGTCAACTCGCCGGTGCTGTTCTATCTTCAACGCCTGCGCGACGAGGTCCACCGCTTCGCGATCGGCGCGCACCGCCAGAAACGCGCCAAGGCGATCGGCGCGTCACCGCTCGACGAGGTTCCGGGGATCGGCCCGGCGCGCAAGAAAGCGCTATTGATGCACTTCGGCACCGCCCGGTCGGTGCGGGGCGCAAGCCTAGACGACCTGAAGAAGGCGCCCGGCGTCTCCGCCGCGGTCGCACAGCAGGTCTACGACTTCTACCATTCGCGGTAATCTCTGCGTTCCCCTCCCGTTTACGGGAGGGGTTAGGGGGAGGGCTTGTTCATCGCTTCAATGCGACATGCCCTCCCCCGGCCCCTCCCGTAAACGGGAGGGGAGAATCAGGGTTGCCGCCTACGCGGAGCGTTGGATGAGTGTCGCTTCAGCCGCCCATTCCTACCAGCGAATAATCCATCGCCTTCAGGTCCTCGAGCAGCCCGGGCCCGGTCGGCTGCCAGCCCAGCAATTCGCGGGTCTTCGCGCTGGACGCGGGGAGATCGAGCCCCGCGAACATCGCCAGCCAGCCGAAATGCGCCGGTGCTTGTTCGGGCGTCAGCGAAACGACAGGCAGGTTCAGGCCCGCGCCAACCACCTCGGCGATATCGCGGACCGGGATGCCCTCTTCGGCTACGGCGTGATAGCGCGCGCCGGGCGCCGACCGCTCGACTGCGAGGACGTACAATTTCGCGACGTCGAGCACATGCGCCGCGGGCCAGCGGTTGAGGCCATCGCCGATATAGGCGACCGCACCCTTCGCCTTCGAAAGTTCGATGAAGGGCGAGACCAGACCCTGTTTGACGGTGTCGTGGACCTGCGGCAGGCGCATCGAGACCAGGTTCACGCCAGCGTCGAGCAATATTTGCCCCGCCAGTTCCGACGCGGCGCGCGGGTTGGGATGGTTCCTATTGAGCACATCCTCGGTCGCGGGTCCGCCCGATTCGGGATTGCCGATGCCCGTCCCCGAAGTGATCAGCAGCGGGCGGTCGGACCCCTTGAGCACATCGCCCATAGCCTCGATGGCGCGGCGGTCCTTCTCGCAATTCGCCAGGAATTTGGAGAAATCGTGGTCGAACGCGGTGTGGATTACCGCATCCGCCTGATCCGCGCCGGCACGGAGAGTCTCGGGATGTTCCAGATCGCCGCGATGGACCTGCGCGCCGGCAGCTTCGAGGGCGCGCGCGCCGGCGTCGGATCGCGTCAGGCCGAGAACCTCGTGCCCCGCCGCGAGCAGTTCGGGAACGATACGGGAGCCGATGAAGCCGGTGGCGCCGGTGAGGAAGACACGCATGAACAGCCTTTCGATATTGTTCGAACCGTCATGTCGGGCTATTCGTCATCCTGTAAAAGTAGTGATATTATCATGGTATAAGTACCAACAGGATCGCCTCTGATCAGATGCCAGCCGAACCCGCCAATCCGCTTGGGACTTTCCTGCGCGACCGCCGTACCCGGCTCGATCCGGCGGCGTTCGGCTTGGGCGGAGGCCGCCGCCGCACGCCCGGCCTGCGCCGCGAGGAAGTCGCGCAACGCGCCAATATCAGCCCGACCTGGTACACCTGGCTCGAACAGGGCAGGGGAGGGGCGCCGTCCGCCGACGTGCTCAACCGCATTGCCGCCGGATTGATGCTGACTGAGCCGGAGCGCGAGCATCTCTTCATCCTGGGCCTCGGTCGCCCACCCGAGGCGCGCTATCGCGGTGCCGAGGGGGTGACGCCGCGGTTGCAGCGCGTGCTCGACGCCTTGTCGCCCAGCCCTGCTCTGGTCAAAACCGCGATCTGGGACGTGGTGGCCTGGAACGAGGCAGCGGCGGCATTGCTGACCGATTATGCACGGCTCCCCCCGGATCGACGCAATATCCTGCGCATGATGTTCTCCGATGCGCGCGTGCAGGCAGCGCAGGAGGATTGGCTGAACGTCGCGCGCTCAGTGGTCGCATCGTTCCGCGCTGAGGCGATGCGGGCCGGCGCGGGTGCAGAGATCGCGCAACTCGTCGATGAGCTTTCGCACACCAGCCCGCATTTTGCGGCGTTATGGCGCGCCAATGACGTGGTCGGCCATGCGGAGGGGGTGAAGCGCCTGCGACACCCCGAGATCGGGCCGATCGAACTGGAATTCTCGATCTTCGCGGTCGACGGACGCCCCGATCTGGGAATGATCGTCTACAATCCCATCAGCAGCGAAGGCGCGGATCGTATCCGGTCGCTCATGGCCGCGCGCTCGGAGCGGCGCCGCGCGGAGCTTCACAGCCCGGCATAGACCCGGTCGCGAAATTCCTTCACGCGCTTGTTCAGGTCGATGATCCCGGCGACCGGCGCTCCGGACGTCTCGACCAGGCGCTCGGCCAGGCATCCCGCTTCCGACCTCAGTGCCTCTCCCTTCGGCGTCGTCTCGATCAGCACTTCGCGTTCGTTCTTGGGATTGCGCGTCCGCGTTACCAGTCCAGCCGCCTCCAGCCGCTTGAGCAACGGAGTCAGCGTGCTCGATTCGAGCGCGAGCTTCTCGGCCAGTCCGCCCACATTCTGCCGCCCGTTATGCCATAACAGGTTGAGCACCAGGAATTGCGGGTAGGTGATGCCCATCTGGTCGAGCAACGGCTTGTAGGCACGCTGCACCGCCATGCTCGCGGAATAGAGCGCGTAGCAGAGCTGATCGTCGAGCTTCATCACATCCATTGGTCGGGTCCGTCGCCTAAATCCGTCTCCAACATATATCGCGATAAGTTTTCTCTTGACAAGAGCGCAGCCAAGCCTATTTCGCAGATCGCGACAACACTTATCGCGATATATATAGGAGCAGCACTCATGGACATTCTCTATCGCACCAGCGCTACGGTAACCGGCGGCCGCACCGGCCATGGCCGCAGCGAAGACGGTTTGCTCGACGTCGAGCTGCAGACCGCCAAGGAACTCGGTGGCGCCGGTGGCGGCACCAATCCCGAGCAATTGTTCGGCGTCGGCTATGCCGCCTGCTTCCTCGGCGCGATCCGCTTCGTCGCCGGACAGCGCAAGATCCGCGTCGCCGACGACGCGACGGTCACCGCCAGCGTCGGGATCGGCAAGCGCGACGATGGCCGCGGCTTCGGACTCGACGTGGCGCTCGCGGTCGACCTGCCGGGTATCGACACTGCGACCGCGCAAGAACTGGTCGATGCCGCGCACATCGTCTGCCCTTATTCGGAAGCGACCCGAGGCAATCTCGACGTCCGGCTTTCGGTGGTCGAGCACGCTTGATCGCGCTCCTTCTTAGCCCCTCCCTTTCAGGGGAGGGGTTGGGGGTGGGGCAGTGCCGCAAGCTAATCGCCTGAGGAGAGGCCCCACCCCAACCCCTCCCCTGAAGGGGAGGGGCTAGTAGCGGCTTACCTCCCGCGAATTGGCAAAATCTTCACCGTCTGCCGCTATCCCCCAGCGGCGTGACAGCCGTATTCCTCACCATCGATACCGAGCTGATGTGGCGCCACCACGCCGCGGGGTGCGACCTGGCGACTCAGATCGAGCGCTCGCTAGATCCGGCCGGTGTCGGCATCCGCTATCAGCTCGACATGCTTGGTCGGCACGGTCTCAAGGGCACCTTCTTCGTCGATCCGATGCCGACCATGGTGTTCGGGCTCGATGCGATCCGCCCGGTGGTCGAAACCATCCTCGCCGCAGGACAGGAGGTGCAACTTCACATGCACCCCAATTGGGCGGGCGCGAAGGCGGACGATGCCGGTGAGAGTTCGGGCCGGTTTGAGCTGATCGACTATAATCTCGACGAACAGCGCGCGCTGATCGCCGGCGCGGGCGACCTGCTCAAGGCCTGCGGCGCGCCCGAACCGGTCGCGTTCCGCGCCGGCAGTTATGCCGCCAACGATGACACGCTCGTCGCCTTGGCGGAACTCGGCTTCCGTTACGACAGCAGCCATAATGGCGCTGACGCGCCCTGGCCCAGCCAGATCGGCCTGCCGCAGCGCCAGATCGCGCCCGTCGCGCATAATGGCGTGACCGAGGTGCCGGTGACGGTGATCGAGGACGTGCCGGGCAATCTGCGCCATTTCCAGATCTGCGCACTGTCTCAGGGCGAAATGCGCGCCGCGCTCGACCATGCGGTTGCCCAGGAGCATGAAGCCGTGACCATCGTTAGCCATGGCTTCGAGCTCGCCAATCGTGGCGGCACGCGTCCGAACGGCGTTCATGTCGCGCGGTTCGCAGGATTATGCGCGATGCTTGCCGATGCGCGGTCGACGCTCTCGACCACCTGGTTCCGCGACCTGCCGGAGTTCGCCAGCGCCGGGCAAGCGACGCCGCTCGCTCCCAACATGTTGCGCACGCGCTGGCGCCAGGCGGAACAGCTCTGGTCGAACCTGGTCGAGGAACGCGCGGCGTGACGCCGATCACGTCCGGCGCGCGCCCGCTGCCGCTGAAATTCCAGATCGGCGCGCGCACGCTCGGCGCGATCCGCCGGGACCTCGTTCGCGTGCCGCTCAGCCTCGACGACGCGCTCGACGGCGACCGGCCCGATCTGCCGCCGCTCGACCCGACTGCGGACGGCTATCTGGTGACCTCGCTCGCCGAGCATCACCGTCACGCGCTCGTCTATGCGGCCAGTCCGGCGATCGCCTTTACCCGCCAGCGCTACACCCGCCGTTATGCCGACCTGATGACCACGTTCCAGGCCTATCTCGATCGTCTGTCGTCGAACACGCGATCGGGCATCAAGCGCAAGGCGAAGAAGGTCGCCGCCGCGTCCGGCGGTGCGCTCGATGTCCGCCGCTACGCGACCCCCGCCGAACTGCGCGAGTTCCATGAGGTCGCGCGCCGCCTCGCGCTCGCCACTTATCAGGAAAAGCTGATGGGCGCCGGCTTGCCCGATGCGCCCGATTTCCTCCAGCGCATGTATGTCATGGCGGCGGAGGGCAATGTCCGCGCCTGGCTATTGTACGTTGGTGGCGAGCCGGCTGCCTATCTTTACTGCCCGGTCCATGACGGCACCGTCATCTACGAATTTGTCGGCCACGATCCGCGGTTCGGCGATCTCTCGGTCGGCGCCGTGCTCCAGGTTGAGGCGTTGCGCGACCTGTTCGCCGACCCAGCCTGCCGCCGCTTCGACTTCACCGAGGGCGATGGCCAGCACAAGCGCCAGTTCGCTACCGGCGGTGTCGATTGCTGCGACGTGCTGCTGTTGCGTCCGACGCTCGCGAACCGCCTGCTGATCGCCGCGCTGGCGGGGTTCGACGGCACGATGGCACTGGCCAAGGCTAGCGTCGAGCGAATGGGCCTGCAGAACTTGGCGAAGAAGATTCGCCGCGCCTGAGTGGACGGAGTGCCGATACTGGGCTTCCTCAAGCACAGACCGTAGGGTTTCATAATATAGCCTTGACTAGCATTTTGTTATGACCTTCAATCCCTGAAAAATAATGGGAGGAGAGGGCCATGAAGAGCGTGATCGAAAGAGGTCTGCTGGCGGGAACAGCAATGTTGTGGTCGATGGCGGCGGGCGCGCAAACCGCCCCCGCGCCTCAGCCGGATCCCGCTCAGGCGCAGACGCCCCCGGCCGCAGCGGCCGACAATTCGGGCCAGTTGGGCGACATCATCATCACCGCGCAGCGCCGCGAACAATCGCTGCAAACCGTGCCGATCAGCGTGGCTGCTTTCAGTGCCGCCAACATCAAGGCGCTCAGCGCCGAATCGATAGGCGATCTCGACAATTTTACACCGGGCCTGACGATCAACGATACGTCGGTGACCCAGCCCAGCTTCACCATTCGCGGCGTCTCGACAGACGATTTCGGGATCGGCACCGACCCGTCGGTCGGCATCTTCATCGACGGCATCTATTCGGGCCGGTCGGGATCGTCGCTGATCTTCTTCAACGACATCAACCGGGTCGAGGTGCTGAAGGGGCCGCAGGGGACGCTGTTCGGCCGCAACACCTCCGCCGGCGCGATTTCGATCATCACCAACAAACCGTCGCCCGAACCGGAAATGACCGCCACGGCGCAGTTCGGCAATTACGCCAAGACCAAGCTCGACGTGATGGGCAATGTGCCGATCACCGACACTTTGTATTTGCGCGTCGACGGCGTGATCAACCGCCGCAACGGTTATCTGAAGGACGCGGTCACCCATGACGATCGCGAGCGCGAAAACAGCACCTCGGGGCGGATCGCGCTGCGCTGGGCGCCGAGCGCCAACACCGATTTCGTCCTCGCTTACGATCATGACGACACCAACAAGGATGGGCCGGCTGCGATCGGCATCAGCGCCTTTGCCCTGAGCAAGGATCCGTTCGGCCCATTCGCAAACGACGTGATCGGCAACAAGGAAACCCGCATCCTGAACGGGGTTTCATTGACCGCGACGCAGCATATGGGTGCGTTCACCCTGACCAGCATCAGCTCGTTCAAGCATTTCGAGACGCACAATCGCGAGGATGAGGACGGCACCAACGATCCCACCCGCTATCTCGACACCGAGAATGCCGAGCGGAATTCCAGCCTCTATCAGGAAATACGGCTGGGCTATGAAAGCGACCGGATCAGCGCGATCGCCGGGGCAAGCTATTATCACGAACGCGGTCGCCAGCAGAGCATCGTGACGGCGCTGACCGACTCCGTGAACCGGTTGATCAGCGACGCGACGGGCGGCCAGTTCCCGATCTTCTCGATCCTCGACAGCGTCGGCCTGCCGGTATTCGGCAACACCTTTCAGGAGACGATGAGCAACCGCGCCGCGAACGATAGCTATGCGGTGTTCGGCGATGCGACCTTCAAGGTGACGCCGAAACTGAGCCTGACGGCCGGCATTCGCTACACGCACGATTTGAAGAAATTCAGCTGGTTCAACGGCCCGTATTCCGCGCCCGGGCTCGATGCGATCAAGGCGCCCGGCGCGCTCTACAACGCCATCCTCGGTGTGCCGGCCTTTCCCGACGACGTCCTGTTCAGTGCGTCCGATTTCTTTGGCGCGACGATCGGTCCGAACGGTCTGATCTTCGACGAAGGCGCGTTGGAAGGGGTTCAGTTCACGCGGCGGGCATCGTTCAGCGACGTCTCGCCGCGCTTCGTCGTGCAATATGATGCGACCCCCGATGTCCACCTCTATGCTTCGGCCTCGCGCGGCTACAAGGCGGGCGGGTTCAACTCGGTCCAGGTCAATTCCTTCTTCGAGCCGGAAAAGGTTTGGAATTTCGAGGGCGGCATCAAGTCCGAGTTGTTCGACCGCCATGTGCGGTTCAACCTCTCGGGCTATTATTTCAAGTACAGCAACCGCCAAGCGCTCAGCCTGGAGAATACCGGGGGCGCGGTTCCGCAATATATCACGCTGTCGGGAGACTCCGAGGCATATGGCCTCGATCTCGACACGCAATTCGTGATCTCGCGCGACTTCTCGATGACCGGCACCGCCGGACTGATCGACTCGAAATGGGTGAAACGGACCGAACAGGGCATCGACATTTCCGGCCAGCCGACCGGCGAGCCGGTGTTTCGCGGCATCCTGGGCCTGCATTACAAGCACGATACCGGCAACGGCACGATCTTCGGCGATGCCAGCTACAGCTATACGTCGCGCCAACGGCTCAACGATGCGGCTCGGGCGATCAATGCGTTCATCGCCATTCCCGCCGCGGCCGGTGGCGCGGGCGTCGACTTGTCGAAGATCGACCGGCTGTGGGCGCCGCGCAACATCGTCAATGCCAAGATCGGCTGGCGCTCGCCCGGCGAGCGTTATTCGATCGCCTTGTTCGCCGAGAACCTGCTCAACGAGAAATATCTGCGCACATTGAATACGATAACTGCCGACACGTTCCACACGCCCTATGTCCGGCGCGACCAGCCCGGCTTTTACGGAATCGAGCTCGGACTCAAATTCTGATCGAACGGGGAGAGAAAGATGACCAAAGGAATTGCGCTTGTCGGCTGCGCCGCGATGCTCGCGCTCGTCAGCGGCTGTGGACCGAAAGTCGACCAGCAGGGCTTCACCGTCGATCCCGATTTCGAGAAGAACCTGCAACAGAAGCTGCTCGACGCCAAACCCGGTAGCGTGATCGAGATTCCGGCCGGCAAATATGCGCTGAGCCGCAGCCTTAGCCTTACGGTCGACGGAGTGACGGTGCGCGGCGCGGGCATGGGCAAGACCATCCTGTCCTTCGCGAAGCAGAGTTCGGGCGCCGAGGGCATGCTGGTCACCGGCAACGACTTCACGATCGAGGATCTGGCGTTCGAGGACACCAAGGGCGACGCGCTGAAGGTCAACGGCGTCAAGAACACCGTGATCCGCCGTGTTCGCGCCGAATGGACCGGCGGCAGCAAGACGTCGAACGGCGCCTATGGCCTCTATCCGGTGCAGGTCACCAACGTGCTGATCGAAGGCAGCGTGGTGAAGGGAGCATCCGACGCCGGCATCTATGTCGGGCAATCGAACAATATCATCGTCCGCGACAATCGTGCCGAGGGCAACGTCGCCGGAATCGAGATCGAGAATTCGAACAACGCCGACGTCTATGGCAACACGGCGACGGGCAATGCCGGCGGCATATTGGTCTTCAACATGCCCAATCTGCCGGTGCCGGGCAGCAAGACCCGCGTCTTCAAAAATCAGGTCTTCGCCAACAATCACGCCAATTTCGGTGCGAAGGGCAGCGCGGTCAGCTCGGTCCCGGCGGGATCCGGGGTGATCGTCAATTCCAACGATCAGGTCGAGATTTTCGACAACGACATCAAGGATAACAAGACCGCCAACGTCCTCATCTCGAGCTATTATTCGACCGGCTTCGACACCAAGAAAGGCATCGCGGCGGCGTATGACCCTTATCCCGAGAACATCTACGTCACCGGCAACCGCTTTTCGGGCGGCGGCGAGGATCCCGGCAACCCGACGCTGGTCCCGCTCAAGGCGGTGAATGGCGGTCGGTTGCCCGATATCTTGTGGGACGGTTTCACCAATCCGAAGCTCAAGGATCCGGGCATCTGCGTCCAGAATGGCGCGGCGAAGACGCTCAATGCCGATGGTCCGTCCAAATTCGCCGGTGCACGGATCGATACAGGGCGCAATTGCGCGCCGCCGACTCGCCTGCCGGCGATCGTGCTGCCTGAGGCGATGACGAAGGATAGCGGCGCCAAGTCATGATCGTTCGCCTGGTCGCTTCCCTCTGCGCGGCGCTGCTGCTCGCGGCCTGCGGCCATGTGCCGCAGGCCGTCACCTTCCATGCCGAGGACAATCCGGAAAAGCTGTCGGCTTGGGGCCTGTTCACAATGGCCGATGGCCGCATCGCCCCGCACGAGGGGATGGTGACGTATGAGCTGCAGACGCCATTGTTCAGCGATTATGCCCAGAAATGGCGGACGATCTGGATGCCCAAGGGGGTTCATGCCGCCTATCGGCCGAACACCGCCTTCGATTTTCCCGTGGGGACGATCGTCACCAAGACCTTCTATTACACCGCGTCGGCAGGGGTAACCGACCCCCAGACCAGCAATGATGTCGTCAAGATGACTCCGGCGACCTATCAGACCGGCGTATCGGGCCTCGACCTTCGCCATGTCCGCCTGATCGAGACGCGATTGCTGGTCCGGCGCGCGTCCGGCTGGGTCGCGCTGCCGTACGTGTGGGGTACCGATGGCCGAGACGCGACGCTGGCGCGGACTGGCGCCGATATCGCGCTGACGCTCGATGAGGGCGGGAAGAAGGTATCGTTCGATTATTCCGTGCCGAACCAGAATCAGTGTGCGGGTTGCCATGCCCAGGACTTCCGCACGCGAGCGATCGAACCGATCGGCCTCAAGGCGCGCAATCTCAACCGGGATTTCCCCGGGGAAGGCGGCGAGATCAACCAGCTGAAGCGGCTGGTTACGATGGGCTATCTGACCGGCGTGCCCGCCAGCGGCGTGCCGCGCAACGCCAACTGGCAGGACGCCAAGGTCGACGTGGTCGATCGCGCACGCGCCTATCTCGATATCAATTGCAGCCATTGCCACAACCCGACCGGCGCGGCGCGCACCTCCGGTCTTTGGCTCGACGCGCCGACGGTCGACGCCCGCCTTCTCGGCATGTGCAAACCCCCGGTCGCAGCCGGGCGCGGTACCGGGGACCGGCCGTTCGACGTCGTTCCCGGCCACCCCGAACGCTCGATCCTGCCCTATCGCCTCGCCAGCACCGATCCCGGCGTGATGATGCCGGAGCTCGGCCGCGACATCGAACATGTGGAAGGCGTCAAGTTGATCTACCATTATATCCTGACCCTGAAAGGCGCGTGCACCGAGGATGACGGAACCGGGCCGGCGGCGGGATGAGCCTGTCCGTCCGGCCACGGTGACGGCGATGCCGACGCTCTGGTTCGGCCCGGAAGGCACGGTTATAGGCGCCATGATACTTTCGGGTGCGCGGGCAACCGCGCTGCCGCCAACCAAGGCCTGACGTGATCGCGAATCTCAGCAATAACCGCGCGTCCCCGAAACAGGAGCGCGCGCAGCAAACCTATGAACTGCTGCTCGACGTCGCCGGCGAATTGCTGGCCGAAGTCGGAATCGATCGCATATCGACCAACCTGATCTGCACACGAGCGGGCCTTACGCCTCCCGCTCTCTATCGCTACTTCAAGGACAAATATTCGGTTCTGGAGGCGCTGGGGCTGCGATTGATGGAGCGCCAGAACGCCGTGCTCGAGGCCTGGATCGCGCGCCATGCCGGCAAAGGCCTCGACGACCTGCAGGATAATATCGAGGAGCTGATGCGGGAGAATGCGGCGGTCACGCGCGCCGAGCCGGGAGCGATCTGGATTCTGCGAGCGCTCCACGGCTCGCCCCGGCTTGCCCATGTCCGCATCGAGTCGCACCGTTATGTGACGGGTAAGCTGGTCGAGGCCTATGCGCCGCACCTTCCCCAAATGAATCGCGAGGATTTGTGGCTGTATGTTCGCCTCACCGTCGAACTCGGCTTTGGCGCGGATGCGATGCTCTATGAAGAACCGGGCCTGTCGGCGGACGCCGTATTCCGAACCGCCGCCAACATGATGCGCGGCGGCCTGGCGACCTGATCTTCTTCATCGCCCCGCCGGAACCGACATCGGGCAACTGCCATCGAGCAGCGGGTCCGCGCAGCCGTTCCGACCCCCGGCATTGACAAGCGTTCGGCGACATTGCTCATGGCCATGGTCTCACGCGGCGAGGCTCCGGCATGACCACGACAACGTCCGGCGCCGAGGCGCCCGTAACCCGCCCGCAGCCGGTGTCGCTCGGCGAGGCTTTCTGGGTTTGGCTGCGCATCGCCGCATTGTCCTTCGGCGGGCCCGCTGGACAAATTGCGGTGATGCATCGCATCCTGGTCGAGGAGAAACGCTGGATCGGCGAGCACCGATTCCTGCATGCGCTTAATTATTGCATGCTGCTGCCCGGCCCGGAGGCGCAACAGCTCGCCACCTATATCGGCTGGCTGATGCACCGGACAAGGGGCGGGATCATCGCCGGCGGCCTGTTCGTGCTGCCGGGGGTGGTGGCGATCATGGCGCTGAGCTGGATCTACGTGCTGTACGGCCATGTCGGGCTGGTCGTCGGACTGTTCTTCGGCCTGAAATCGGCGGTGCTCGCGGTCGTGCTGCAGGCGGTGGTGCGGATCGGCGGCCGCGCGCTCAAGAACAATGCGATGCGGACATTGGCGGGCAGCGCCTTCATCCTGATCTTCTTCCTCAACGCGCCGTTCCCGCTGATCGTGCTCGGCGCGGGGCTGATCGGCTATTGTGCCAGCCGCGCCGGCATCGCCGCCTTTATAGTCGGCGGCGGCCATGGTGCGAGCAAGGGAACGATCGTGTCCGACGCGGATACGTTGCTCGGCGAGGAACTGCCGGCCCATGCGAACCCGACATTTGGCCAGGCGGTGCGGCAAGCGTCGCTCTGGCTAATATTGTGGCTGGCGCCGGTCGCCGCGTTGCTCCTGCTCCTCGGGCCGAGCGACGTCTTCACGAAGATCGCGGCATTCTTTTCGACGATGGCGGTCGTCACTTTCGGCGGCGCGTATGCGGCGCTCGCTTATGTCGCGCAGCAAGCGGTTGAAGGCTATCACTGGCTGACCGCGAAGGAGATGCTCGACGGGCTGGGCATGGCGGAGACGACGCCCGGCCCGCTGATCATGGTGCTCCAGTTCGTCGGTTTCATCGGCGCCTATCGCCACCCCGGAACGCTCCCGCCTTTACTCGCCGGCACGCTCGGTGGTTTGCTTGCGACCTGGGTGACGTTCATCCCCTGTTTCCTGTGGATATTCCTCGGCGCGCCCTTCATCGAGCGGTTGCGTGGCAATGTCGCCTTGTCGGGCGCGCTCTCGGCGATCACCGCGGCAGTGGTCGGCGTGATCCTGAATCTCGCGATCTGGTTCGCGATTCACACGATCTTTCGCTCCACCGTACCGGTAATCGCCGGACCGATCCATTTCGCGGCGCCGGTGGTAGCGAGCGTCGATCCCTGGGCAGGGGCGCTAGCCGCGCTCGCGATCCTGGCGGTGTTCCGCTTTAGGACCGGCATGTTTGCCACACTCGGCGCCGCGTCGGCGATCGGCATTGCGCTGAACCTAGCGGGGATCGTCCGGTGATAGTCGATCGGATCCTCTATTCGGCCGTTGCTGCCGGAGTGGCATCGTGCGCACCTTGCGCTTTGCGTGCCGCGATGATCTGCGCCCAGGGATTGGGGGCGGGATCGCTGATTCGCACCAAGGTGTTCTGATCGCGATGCGCGAACGGCTTGTCCTGTCCGTGAACCGCAAGGGTCGTGTCGGTGACATAGCTCCACGACCCGTCGGCGTTGAACGTGATCGTGATGCGGTAATGGTCGGTACGGAAGGCATATTCGAGGAAGGCGGTCGAGCAGATGCCATATTGGGTCTGGCCGCGCTCGGCATCGACCGTAATCGTGTCGGCATCGGCGGTGGCGTGGCCGGCGGCGAGCGCGACCTGACCGCGCGGGATCGCCAGCGTCTGCATCACCAGCCCCGTGGCGGGCTCCCATAACCAATAGCCGACCTGGTCGTGGAAGGTGATGTCCTCTTCGGCCGTGGTGATGTGGATGTGATAGCGCAGGCCGTAGAAGAGCTGCGGGCCGTTGGCTTGCGGATCGATCGGCTGGAAGTCGATCCGTTCGATGAATTCGCGGCGTTCGGGGCCTTCCGCCTTGGGATTGAGGTCGATGCCCTTGCGCGCTTCCCAACCGCCGGCGAGCCGCCGCAACGGGCCGAGATTGGCGAGTGTATCGGGGTCGACATCGGTGGGTTCGGTGAAGATGTCGGCGGGAAAGGGCGTCATGAGCGGGTCCTTCAGGATCAGGCGGGCTCGGAGTCGACGACGGCAGGGTCGACGCTCCGGAGCAGATTGTCGCGGAGCCGGGTAACATCGCGCTGCAACCGGCGGAAGTCGTCGGGTGTCAGGCCCGCGGCCTGGACCAGCGTGCGTTGCGCGCCCGTCTCGCGCAATGCCCGCCCGGCAGGAGTCAGGGTAACGATGACCTGCCGCTCGTCGGCGGGGTCGCGCCGCCGCACGACATAGCCCAGCGCCTCGAGCTTCTTGAGGATCGGCGTGAGCGTGTTCGATTCGAGGAACAGCCGCTCGCCCAGCGCGCCGACCGTCAATCCATCCTCTTCCCACAAGGCGACGATCGCGATCCACTGCGTATAGGTGACGCCGAGCGCATCGAGGATCGGCTTATAGGCGCGACCATAAGCGAGATTGGCCGAATAGACCGCGAAACACAGGAAATCCGCCAGTTTCGGCATGGCGGGGGCGGGCGCATCGTCCTTCACATTCATCCTTCCAACAGCGGCAGGTCGCGGCTCCGATATAGATCGCATGCGATTAAATCGGAAGAGTTGACATGATGCAGCAAACTGGTAGATATATCGTATACGATCTAATCGTGCCCGATAAAAAGGAGAAAGCAGATGTCCATCACGCTCACCGATCGCCGCACTCTGCTCGGCTTCGCCGCCGTCGCCGGTGTCGCCAGCCAGATCGCGCTGCCGCGGCTCGCGGGCGCCGCCACCGTATCGGCAGCCGCACCCTGGTCCAGCTTTCAGCGGATCGACGCCGGCGACCTCAGCATCGAATATGCCGATGTCGGACCGAGGAGCGGCAAGCCCGTGATCCTGCTTCACGGCTGGCCTTATGACATCCACGCCTTCGCGGAAGTGGCCTCGCTGTTGGCGCGCGCGGGCTATCGCGTCATCGTCCCGTTCCTGCGCGGCTATGGCGGCACCGTCTTCCGTTCGGCCGATACCCCGCGCAACGCGCAGCAAGCGGCGCTGGCGGTCGACGTCATCGCGCTGATGGACGCGCTCAAGATACCGCGTGCCGTGATCGGTGGGTTCGATTGGGGCGCGCGCACCGCGAACATCGTCGCGGCTCTATGGCCCGATCGCTGTCAGGCGATGGTGTCCGTGAGCGGCTATCTGATCGGCAGCCAGAAGGCGAACGAGGCGCCCTTGTCGCCCGCCGCGGAGCTCGCCTGGTGGTATCAATTCTATTTTGCCACCGAGCGCGGCCGGCTGGGGTATGAGCGCAACCGTCACGATTTCGCGAAGCTGATCTGGCGCACCGCGTCGCCGAAATGGAATTTCGGCGACGCGACGTTCGATCGTTCGGCCAAGTCGCTCGACAATCCCGACCATGTCGCGATCACCATCCACAATTATCGCTGGCGGCTGGGACTGGCAGAGGGCGAGGCGAGGTTCGACGATCTCGAGCGTCGCCTCGCCCAGGGACCGACTATCGCGGTTCCGACGATCACGATGGAAGGCGACGCGAACGGCGCACCGCATCCTGACCCGGCGGCCTATGCGGCGAAATTTACCGGCCGCTATGCCCACCGTCTGGTTTCGGGCGGCATCGGGCACGATCTCCCGCAAGAAGCGCCCAAGGATTTCGCCGACGCCGTCCTGCAGGCGGCGGCGCTGTCCGCTTGAGCGTTCCCCGATTCGAAGAGGTGATTCGATGACACGCAACTGGTTGGTGACCGGTAGTTCCCGCGGTTTCGGCCGTGCTTTATGCGAAGCGATCCTGGACTCGGGCGACAGCCTGCTGGCGACCGCGCGCGACCTCGCCCAGCTCGCCGGCCTGGGCGACGGCCGCGCCGGCCGGCTGGTGACCGCGCCGCTGGACGTTACCGACGAAACCCAGGCGCGACATGCGGTCGCAACTGCCATCGCCGAATTCGGCGCGCTCGACGTGCTGATCAACAATGCCGGTTATGGCGATATCGGATCGGTCGAGGACACTTCGCTCGCATCCTATCGTCGCCAGATCGAAACCAACCTGTTTGGCACGATCATCATGACCAAGGCCGTCATCCCGCATATGCGGGAGCGCCGTCAGGGTCATATCGTCCAATTTTCCTCGGTCGGCGGACGGCGCGGCGCGCCGGGGCGCTCGGCCTATTCGGCGGCGAAATGGGGAGTCGAGGGATTCTCCGAAGTGCTGGCCGGCGAGATGGCATTGATCGGGGTGCGGGTGACGATCGTCGAGCCCGGTGGCTTTCGCACCGATTTCGCCGGATCCTCGACCACGATCGAGGCGGGGCGGCCGGAATATGACGCGGTGGTCGGCGCCGCGGCACGGATGCAGCGCGCCTATGACGGCAACCAGCCCGGCGATCCGCGGCGCGGCGCGAAGGCTGTGCTCGATGTCGTGAACGCCGAAAACCCACCTCTGCGGCTGCCGCTCGGCAAGGACGCGGTCGACGCGATCGAGGCAAGCGACCGCGCGCGGCTGGAGGAGTTGGAGCGGTGGCGGGAGCTCAGCTGCTCGACCGATTTCGCATCATAGCCGAACGTCGGTAGGCCCGCCCTAATGCTCGAACCGCACCAGGCAGAGACCGGGAAAGCCGCCTTGCGCCTGATGCCATTGGCCGTTCCAGGTACCGTTGACGGCGCGCGCCGCTTCGGGACAGCGAAGGTTGGCGTCGCCCTGGCTCGCGATCGCGCCACCCTCCACGCCACGCAGCACGCCAGCCTTGTCGCCGCCGGCGGCGCCGACGCCATAGCGGACCGGGCTGTTGTTCCAGAAGCCGTCGGACGATGCAAGCGGCGGCAACGTCCGGGCTGGCGGATTGGCCGGCGCGGCGCCGACACCCGCCGCCGCTCCGGTCACGTCATAGAGATCGGCATAGGATCCGCCATTCTCGGTGTAGCGGATCTTCTTGCGATACAGGTCGATCTGGACACGGACGTTGCGCGCCGGGTCGAACAGGAACACCGACCATTCGTCGCGCGCGTCCTCGACAAAGGCATTGGTTTGCTTGCCCGATTTGTCGAATTCGGCCCAAGCGCGCGGACCGGTCTGACGATAGGTACCTTGGGGATAGGTGACGCTGCGAACATTGGCGCCGGTCGCCGGCGCGTCGGTCGCGCCCGCCGGCGCAACGGCAAATATCGCGATCGCGGCAATCGTCGCCCTGAGCATCGTCCGCCTCCTCTATGGCCGGGTTGCGACCATAAGGGAGGCGGAGCGATCGGGCTAGGTGCTCAGCCGGTTCAGGCGGCGAGTTTGGCCGCGACTTCGGCGACGCGACGGCCCTGGTAGCGGGCACCGTCGAGATCGTTCTGGCTCGGCTGGCGGCTGCCGTCGCCATCGGCGATCGTGCTGGCACCATATGGCGAATTGCCGTGCACTTCCTTGACGCCCATCTGGCCGGCAAAACCATAATCGAGCCCGACGATCGTCAACCCGAAATGCAGCAGGTTGGTGATGATCGAGAACAGGGTTACTTCCTGGCCGCCATGCTGGGTCGCGGTCGAGGTGAAAGCCGCGCCGACCTTGCCGTTGAGCGCACCGCGCATCCACAGGCCACCAGCCTGATCGAGGAAGGAGGCCATCTGGCTCGACATGCGGCCGAAGCGGGTGGGCGAACCGACGATGATCGCGTCATATTCGGCCAGCTTGTCGATCCCTTCGATCACGGGATGCGAGATGTCGGCCTTGAACCCGGCGGCCTTGGCGACTTCGGCAGGCGCGGTCTCGGGAACGCGGCGGATATCGACTTCGGCACCGGCGCTACGCGCGCCTTCCGCGACGGCATCGGCCATCTGCTCCATATGGCCGTAGGACGAATAATACAGGACGAGAACCTTGGTCATTGGGGAACTCCTTCGGTGGTTTGATGGGAGGCCCCCTCCCCGGGGGTCAGGGAGGGGGCTGGGCCGGCGCGTTGGGAGGAACGCCGTGCCGGCTCGGGGGGATCAATCGGCGTCGACCAGCACCAGTTCGGCGTCGTCGAGCGCCTTGATCTCGATGGTCTGACCGCCCGAAATCGCTATGCCGTCGCGCGCCTCGTAACGCTCGCCGTCGATCTCGACCGCGCCGGTGGCGGGGACGAGATAGGCGTGCCGGCCCTCGGCCACTGCGTGGCTGATGCTCTTGCCCGCCTTGACGGTGGCGCCCATCACCCGGGCGTCGGCGCGGATCGGCAAGGCGCCTTCATCCTCGGCGAACCCGCTGGCGAGCGTCACGAACTTGCCCGAACGGCCATCCTTGGGAAACGGCTTGGCACCCCAGGACGGCGAGCCGCCGAGACGCTTGGGCTCGATCCAGATCTGGAAGAGCGTCGTCGATTCGGGTTCGAGATTATATTCGGCATGGCGGACGCCTGTGCCGGCGCTCATCACCTGAACGTCGCCGGCTGCGGTGCGGCCGACATTGCCCATCGAGTCCTGGTGCGTGATCGCGCCCTTGCGCACATAGGTGATGATTTCCATGTCCCGATGCGGATGCGGCGGAAAGCCCGAATTGGGGCCGATCTCGTCGTCGTTCCACACGCGGATCGAGCCCCAGCTCATCCGTTTGGGATCATAATAGTCGGCGAAACTGAAATGATGACGGGCCTTGAGCCAGCCGTGATCGGCACGGCCCAGGCTGTCGAAAGCGCGCCGCTCGATACGGGTGGCAATATTGGTGTAGGTCATGAAAACCTCCATTCGTTGTCGCCAAGATAGGCATGATCGGCATCGCGTAAATGGAAACGATTGAAACCAATCGTTTCGCATTATAGACCCATCCCGTTCACCGGGAGGAATCATGAAGCTACCCGATTTCGAGGCCTGGGCTATCTTCGCAACGGTGGCGGAACACCGCTCGTTCAGCGGCGCGGCGGATGCGCTGGGCGTATCCAAGGCGACAGTTTCCAAGGCGATCACCCGGCTCGAACAGTCGCTCGGCACCTCACTGTTCCACCGGACGTCGCGCCGGCTGACGCTGACGCAAAGCGGCGAAAGCCTCAGCGAGCATGCCCAGCGTATCCTGGCCGAGGGGCAAGCCGCCGAGGAGAGCGCGCACGATGCCGCCGCGGCGCCGGTCGGGCTGATCCGCATCGCCGCGCCGCTGACGTTCGGCATCCGCCATGTCGCGCCCGTCGTCGCCGATTTCATGGTCGAGCATCCCGGAGTTCATGTCGACCTGAGGCTGTCCGACGCGAAGGTCGACATCGTCGCCGAGGGGTTCGACATCGCGCTGCGTATCGCCGATCTGCCCGACAGTTCGCTGCGCGCGCGGCGGCTGGCGCCGGTCGAGACGCGCATCGTCGCCTCCCCGCTCTATCTCGACCGGCGCGGACGGCCGAAACATCCGCTCGAGCTCGGCGAGCATGACATCTTCGCTTATGCCAATGTTCCCAGCACGACCTGGACCTTTCGCGGTCCGGAGGGCGAGGAGGTCGCGGTACGCCCCAACGGGCGCTTCACCAGCGACAATGGCGACGCCAATTTGCCGCTGCTCCACGCAGGCCTGGGGATCGCGCGCCTGCCCGATTTCATCGTCGATGAGGAGATAGCGGCAGGACGGCTCGAAGCCATTCTCACCGACTGGAAAGGTCCGTCGATCGCGCTTCATCTCGTCACCCCGCCAAGTGCGTTGAGGCCGGCTCGCGTAGAACTCCTGATTGAGTTCCTTGCTGCCCGATTTAAGGAATTATGCGCGTCGCAAACGCGGCATTAAGCGGCTTGCGACTCACGTTGACACGCCGCGACTCGCGGAGTCAGGCCGGTTAGCGAAGAATTAACCTTTGTCCTTCAGATGTGCTTAGGTTAATGGAATGTGTCGAGTGTGGGCGGCCGACGGGGGCAGCTTGCCGCGAGGGACAGGGGATTTCGCTGATGCGCGTGTTGCTGATCGAGGACGAGCCGACGACGGCCAAGGCCATCGAGCTCATGCTGACGACCGAGGGCTTCAACGTCTATACGACGGACCTTGGCGAGGAGGGCTTGGACCTCGGCAAGCTCTATGACTACGATATCATCCTGCTCGACCTGAACCTGCCCGACATGCACGGCTATGACGTGCTCAAGAAACTGCGCACCGCGCGGGTCCAGACGCCGGTGCTCATCCTGTCGGGTATCAGCGAGATGGACTCGAAAGTCCGCTCGTTCGGCTTCGGCGCCGACGATTACGTCACCAAGCCTTTCCACCGCGAAGAACTGACCGCGCGCATCCACGCCGTGGTCCGCCGCTCGAAGGGGCATTCGCAGTCGGTCATCAAGACCGGCAAGCTGGCGGTGAATCTGGATGCCAAGACCGTCGAGGTCGATGGCGCCCGCGTCCACCTGACCGGCAAGGAATATGCGATGCTGGAGCTGCTGTCGCTCCGCAAGGGCACGACGCTCACCAAGGAAATGTTCCTGAACCATCTCTATGGCGGGATGGACGAGCCCGAGCTCAAGATCATCGACGTGTTCATCTGCAAGCTGCGCAAGAAGCTCAGCCTGGCGACCGATGGCGAGAATTACATCGAGACCGTCTGGGGCCGCGGCTATGTGCTGCGCGACACCGACGAGGTCGAGGCGGCGCAGGTCGCCTGACCCGAAGCTCAAAGATTAAAGGGGGACGGGGGCCGCGGTGTCGCAAGACACCGCGGCCCTCATCTTTTTCCGAGACGAACAGCCCGCACCCAACCAAAATTATCTGTTTAAAAAAACGCGCGCGGGCGGAAAAAAGGACAATATTCCAGCGCTATTCCGCAGCCGCTCTTTCAAATTTGGGCGGGACGCGCTACATCTTTCTCGCTAGAGTCGCATATCGACGGTTTTCGGCGCTGCGGCACCACTCCTTCTTTCCCTGCCCCTTGAGCGGCAAGTCTTCATCCAGAAGACCGAAATCGAAGGAAATATTCATGGCCATCACTGGCACCGTCAAGTTTTTCAACGCCACCAAGGGGTTTGGCTTCATCTCCCCCGATTCCGGCGGTGAGGATTCGTTCGTTCACATCAGCGCGGTCGAGCGCGCAGGCATGGCGACGCTGGAGCAGAACCAGCGCGTATCGTACGAACTGGAAGCTTCGCGGAACGGCAAGATGGCGGCCTGCAACCTGCAGAACGCCGACTGACGCCAAGTTCATACGGCGGCGCGATCCCGCGCCGCCGCTTTCCCCAAGCCGGAGAACCGCCTTGGCGCAAAATACTTTTCGAGAGAATGCGGCCGCCGCGCAAGCGGATGCCGACGCCGCGACATTGGACAATGTCCGCGATCGCTGCCTGCGGGCCGCGGCGGCATGGGAAGCCATGGCCGAACGCCAGGAACGGGTCGAACGCGCCCGCGCCCAGAACCGGCCGGCCGACGCACTGGCCGACTGATCCGATGCGAGCCGCGGTCGAGGGGCTATGTGCTTCGATCACGGCCCCGTCGCGCGGCGGTTCACCAACGACCATTCACGCCAAGCCGATTGCCGCAGCGGCGCGCCGACCCACGCCGATGTCGACCGCTTCTCGCCACTCGCGCCGTGCAAATGCATGACCAGGACGATCGGACGACCTGATAACGGCGCGTGGCTGGCGCGGCTGCGTTCAAACCGATAATTTTAAACCCGGGGAATGGCGAAGAAGGTCATCCCTGCTTTCGCACGTATACCTTGCGACCGCCGATCCAGGTTTCCTCGACTTTGGTCTGGCGCAGGTCGCTCGGGCTCGCCAGCATCGGATCGCGGTCGACGATGATGAAGTCGGCCAGCTGGCCCGGCGCGAGGCGGCCGAACTTGTCCTCGGCGAAACCGGCATAGGACCCGCCCTGGGTGAACGCCCACCAGGCTTGTTCGCGCGTCACCTTTTCCTCGGGCCGCCAACCGCCGAACGGCTCGCCATTGGCATCCTGGCGGGTGAACGCGGCGGCCCAGCCCGCCCAGGGGTCGGGGCTTTCGACCGGATAATCCGAGCCGAATGCCAAGGGGACGCCGTTCCTGAGCATCGTCGCCCAGGCATAGGCGCCCACCAGCCGGTCCGGGCCGAGCCGCGCCTCCGCCATCGCGCGGTCCGACGTCGCGTGAGTCGGCTGCATCGATGCGATCACCTTCAGGGTGGCAAAGCGCGGCAGGTCGGCCGGGTCGATGATCTGGGCATGTTCGATCCGCCAGCGGCGGTCGCCCTTATAAGTGTTCGACATCGCCTCGATCGCGTCGAGCACCTGGCGATTGGCGCGGTCGCCGATCGCATGGACCGCGACCTGGAAGCCGTCCATCGCCGCGCGGCTCATATAGTTCTGCAGCACGTCGTCGGTCATGAACCCCGCGCCCGACTGCCCCGGCGCGTCGCTATAGGGCTTGAGCAGCCAGGCACCACGCGAGCCGAGGGCGCCGTCTGCGAACAGCTTGACCCCGGCCATGCGCAAGCGGTCGTCATACAGCCATGGCGTCGGGCCGTTGCCGCCGATCCTGACCGCGGTGTCGACGCCGAGCCCGTAACTCATGATCCTCACGCGCAGCGCGCCACGGTCGCCGGAGCGGCGCATCGCCAGCCAATCGTCCATCGACGTGCCCATGTCCGACGTCGCGGTGATGCCGAAGGCGAGCAGGATCTCCTGCGCTTTCGCCAGCGCGAGGTCGCGTTCCTTGGGCAAAGGCTGAGGCACGACCTTTTCGACCAATTGCTGCGCCGCATCGACGAACACACCGGCGGGCTGGACGCCGATCTTTTCGATACGGCCGCCCGGCGGCGTCGCGGTCTTGGCGGTGACGCCTGCTTCGCGGATCGCCGCGCTATTGGCCCAGCTGGCATGCCCGTCGGCGCGCTCGAGCCAGACCGGACGATCGCCGACCACCGCATCGAGATCGGCTGCGGTCGGAAAGCGGCCCAGCGCCCATTTCTCCTGGTTCCAGCCGCCGCCGATGATCCACTTTTTCTCGGGATTGGCGGCTGCATAAGCGGCGATCTTGGCCTTGGCCTCGTCGAGCGATTTGGTGTCCGACAAATCGAGTTCGAGCGCGCGGAAGCCGAGGTCGACGACATGGCCATGCGCATCGATGAACCCCGGGAGCAGGGTCCGCCCCTTCTGGTTCGACAGCCAGTCGAGCTTGTCGGGCCGCTTGTCGCCCGACTGCATCAGCTTCTTCACCTTGCCGTCTGCGCCGATCAGCACGCCGCTGAAGTGGATCACCCGGCCATCGGCATCCATCGTGATGCCGTTGACATTGTCGATCAGCCCGTCCGCCAGAGCAGGAGTCGCGATCATCGACAGCGCGACGGCCGCCCCCACCAGCTTACGGATCATTCGCGGCCAACTCCCGTTTCTTGCGCTCAAAACGCTGCGCTGCGGCGGGCATAAGCCGTGTTCCCCCGCCGCGCTAGATCGTCTAGGCGAGCCGGCATGACTCCCTCCGAAACGACCGCCGTCCTCCCCGTCACCATCGAAGACGTCCGCGCCGCGCATGAACGCATTCGCGATTCGATCGTCCGCACGCCGACCTTCATCAGCAAGACGCTGAGCGAGCTGACCGGGGCGACGGTTTATCTCAAGTTCGAGAATCTCCAGTTCACCGCCGCCTACAAGGAACGCGGCGCGCTCAACACCTTGCTCCAGCTCGATGAAGCGGCACGCGCCAAGGGTGTGATCGCGGCGTCGGCGGGCAATCATGCGCAGGGCCTCGCCTATCACGCGCACCGGTTGGGCATTCCGGCGACGATCGTGATGCCGACCAACACGCCGATCGTGAAGGTGACGCAGACCGAGGGGCATGGCGCCAAGGTCGTGCTCCACGGCGACACGTTCGACGCGGCCTATGCCCATGCCCGCCAGCTCGAGCAGGAATGCGGCTTCACCTTCGTCCACCCGTTCGACGATGCCCGCGTCATCGCCGGCCAGGGCACGGTCGCGGTCGAGATGCTGGAGGACGTGCCAGCGATCGACACCTTCCTGACCCCGATCGGCGGCGGCGGCCTGATCAGCGGCATGGCGGTGGTCGCCGCGGCGGCGGATCATCCGATCGAAGTGGTCGGCGTCGAGGCCGAGCTCTATCCCTCGATGTACAACCGCATCAACGGCACCCAATATCCGTGCGCCGGCGACACGCTGGCCGAGGGCATCGCGGTCAAGGAACCGGGCGGCATCACCTCGGCGATGGTTCGCGAGCTGGTCGATGATATCGTCCTGGTCAGCGAACGCAGCCTGGAGCAAGCGGTCAGCCTGTTGCTGCAGATCGAGAAATCGGTGGTCGAGGGCGCGGGCGCGGCAGGGCTCGCGGCGCTGCTCGAACATCCCGAGCGGTTCAAGGGCAAGACCGTCGGCATCGTGCTGTGCGGCGGCAATATCGACACGCGCCTGCTCGCCAACGTGCTGCTGCGCGACCTCGCGCGGTCGGGCCGGCTGGCGCGGTTGCGCATCCGCCTGCAGGACCAGCCGGGCGCGTTGTTCAACGTCGTGCGGATCTTCAGCGACCAGCGGGTCAACATCATCGAAGTCTATCACCAGCGCGTGTTCACCACCTTGCCCGCCAAGGGCCTGATCACCGACATCGAATGCGAAGCGCGCGACCGCGCGCATCTCGACCGGCTGGTCGCTGCGCTGAAGGCGGCGGATTACGAGGTGACGCCGGTCGAGCTGGCCTGAAGATCGGAGCCGCATTGGCCGCCCTACCGGTGGCGGGCTGACAGCTTGGAAGGAGCCTCTGTTCGGCAGAGCTAGCGGCTTGCCTCTTCCGGGCGCTCTTCCGTTAGGTGCAGCCATACGCCAAACGCCATCAGCAGCCCGGCGCCAAGGAGCGACCAGCTCCATGCTTCGCGCAACAGGACCAGGCTGAGGACCGCGCCGAGGAACGGTGCGGTCGAGAAATAGGCGCCGGTCCGTGCTGCGCCGACCTGGCGCAATGCCAGCACGAACAGCACCAGGCTGATTCCATAACCGAATAGCCCGATCAGGCCTGAGAGCGCGATCGAGCCCGCGGGCGGTAAGGCAGCCCCAGCCGCCAAGGCGAGGCTGACGTTCACGATTCCGGCAACCAGCCCTTTCACCGCCGCCAGCGCGGGTGCATCGGCGTGCGAAATCCGCGACGTGCAATTGTTGTCGATCGCCCAGCACAGGCAGGCCGCGCCGATCGCGAGCGCGCCGCCGACCACAGCCCGGCCCGATCCTCCGCCGAGCGACAGCAGCGCGGCCCCGGCGACGATCGATATCATCCCGAAACCGATGCGGAGGTTGAACGGCTCGCGAAAGACGATCCACGCGATCAGCGCGGTGAAAACCCCTTCCAGCGTCAACAGCAACGATGCCGCCGATCCGGTCACCGTCGTCAGCCCGAGCATCAGCAGCGCCGGTCCGGCCATGCCGCCGAACACCACTGCCGCCGCCAGCCAAGGCAAATCGGCTCGCTTGAACATCCAGCCCGCCTGGCCGCTGGCGATGCGGAATATGGTCAGGCCGATGCCCGATCCGAGATACAGCAGTCCTGCGAGCATCAGGGGATCGATACCCGACACGACCGCCTTGGCGGCGGGCGTGGAAGCACCGAACAAGGCGGCGGCGGCGATCGCCAGCAATCCGCCTTTGCGTATGTCGCCGAGCGCGAAGGGCTTTGTCACAGATATTTGGCCAGGTTCGCGATGCGCGTCAGTTGTTCTCGGCCGGCCTCGGTCAGCCGTCCGGTCGCAGTCTCATGGAGATACTCTCTATGGTCGATGATCAGCACCTTCTTGGCGGCGTCGATCGCGCCGATCGTCGTCGAGCACGACACACGCGCCCTCGCGGCGCGCCTTTAGACCGACGACTCTCGCGCGGCAATGCCAGGTTAGCGAGGGACGGTCGGCGAGCGCGTCGGACAGCGCGCGGCGAATGAGATGATTGGCGACGCGATGCCCCAGGGGGTCGCTATCCGCCGCATCGGGCGCGGACGACAATGACTATAACTATTGCCCGTTGTGCGCCCTCGCCGGGCCCGACGGAAAGGCGCGGGCGCGAACCCGACGCGTACCTTCCGTTCTCTTAGCTTTGATCGCGGCGCGGGGCGACTGTGTCCAAGGCCTCGACCAGCGCGTCGCAGAGTAGGGGCTTTTCGACCAACTGTGCTCCCGCCAGCGCTACCAGATCGCGCAATCGACGCGAAGGGTTGCTGGTGATCAGGATCGCCGCCGACTGGTCGCCGCGTTCGCGCAACCGCGCCAGCAGTTGCAACCCGTCCATGCCGGGCAGGCGATAGTCGAGCACCATGCCGGCATGACCGGTCGGTGGTGCGGCGGACAGCAATGCCTCCGCGCTGGCATAGGCACCGACCTCGAATCCCTCGACTCCCAGCGCGAAGGCGATCGCCGAGCGGACCGACGGATCGTCATCTACCAGCAGGATGGCGGGGCGGGGCATGCCGGGTCTCGCGAGCGGCGGCGGGCCAAGCCCGCCGCTGATCACCTCACGCCGCCTGCTTCCAGGATGGTTCGATCGCCTGGTGAGGCGGGCAGGGCGCGATCGCGCCTTGCGGCACACCGGCAAGCTCATTGGCATAGCCATGATTGACGTCGCGATGATGCGCTTCGTCGGCGCGGACCACGAGCACGACGTCGCGCAACGTAGCATCGTCGGCGAGGCCCCAATAGCGCTTCGCGATTTGCGGCGCGGGGCCGTTTTCGGAGCGGCCCTCATCGATCTCGGCGAGGTAATGAGTATAGCTGATCACCGCCTCTTCCTCGAAATAGCCGACGACGCGGTGCGCGGTTTTGGAACTGATCAGATAGAGGGCGAAAAAGGCGAGATAGAACAGCCATTGTACGCCGATGATGACCGCGCGCTCGTACCAGGTCGGCTGGCACACCTCGACGAACGTCATGAGGTGCATCCGCTCGTTCTCGGCTTCATCCATCAACGTCTTGATCCAGCCGCGATCGTCGCACATCCTGCGTAGGCATTTCAGGTGATTGATCGTCGCGCCGACCATTCCCGGCACCGCGGCCACCGTTTCCAGCACCACCGCGCGATGGCCGTAGCGCTCGGCGAAGAACGTGTCAGCAACCCAGCGCAAGGTCTTGGTAAAACCGAGCGCTATGCGATCCGATGCGCCTTTCGGGGCGTGATGGATGGAAAGATCGACGAAGGGGGCGGTCACTGGGAATCTCCTTTCCGACGGGGCACTTGACCCCTTGGGTTACTTGGCGCGATCTAGGTCGCGTCGGCGGGAGCGGGAATTTGGGTCTTCATCCTAGGGGACGTACCGGAGGCGCCGGCGAGGCTTTTCGGTCGGCGCTCAAGCCTCGCGCGCCGGTACGGCTGGTGGAGCGTGCGAGCGCGGTGAGGACGATGCTGATCGCGCTCGGCGTGATTGCATTGGGATTCGCGGCTCGGCTGGGGCTCGATCCGCTGCTCGAAAAACGCGCGACCTACATTTTCTTCGTGCCCGGCGTGGTGGTCGCCGCGATCGGTGGCGCCAGGACCGCCGTCGTTGCGACTATCGCCGGCGCGGCGGCCGGCGTGGCCGGCGATGCGATCACCGGGCAGCTACTGGTCGGCGATTGGGTCGCGGCCGGGGTATTCCTGGTCGTCGGCGCCGCCATCGCCGCAGGCGGCGCCTGGCTCGAACGCGCGCGGTCGGGCGAAGCGGCGACGCTGCGCGAACTTGCCCAGCGGGAGGGGCACCTCACCTCGATCCTGCAGACGGTGCCCGACGCCATGATCGTGATCGATGAGGGCGGATTGATCCGCGATTTCAGCGACACCGCCGAACGCCAGTTCGGCTGGACAGCCGAAGAGGTCGCCGGGCGCAATGTCAGTATGCTGATGCCGTCGCCCTATCGTGAAGCGCATGACGGCTATCTCGAGCGCTATTACCGCACCGGAGAACGGCGGATTATCGGGCTTGGTCGCGTCGTCGTCGGCGAGCGCAAGGACGGATCGACTTTTCCGATGGAACTCTCGGTCGGCGAATTACGCCTTCCCGAGGGGCGCTTTTTCACCGGTTTCGTCCGTGATTTGACCGAGCGCCAGCAGACCGAGACTCGCCTGCAGGAACTGCAGACGGAACTGGTCCACGTCTCACGCCTGACCGCGCTCGGCGAGATGGCGTCCGCGCTGGCGCACGAGCTCAACCAGCCGCTGAGCGCGATCGGCAATTATCTGATGGGCAGCAAGACGCTGCTGAAGCGCGACGAAGTACCGCAGGATCGCGTCATGGAGGCACTCGACCATGCCGCCAGCGAGGCGTTGCGCGCCGGCGAGATCATCCGCCGCCTGCGCGATTTCGTCTCGCGCGGAGAGACCGAGCGCCGGCTCGAAAGCCTGCCCAAGCTGATCGAGGAATCGAGCGCGCTCGCGCTGGTCGGCGCCAAGGAACACGGCATCCGCGTCCGTTTCGACCTCAGTCCCGCAGTCGACCTGGTCCTGGTCGACAAGGTGCAGGTTCAGCAGGTGATCCTGAACCTGATCCGCAACGCGATCGACGCAATGAACGAAAGCGAGCGCCGTGACCTTGTTGTGCGCGTGACGCCGGACGGGGACGACATGGCGCTGGTCACGGTCTCCGATACCGGCCCGGGAATCCGCCCGGATGTCGCCGATCAGCTGTTCCAGCCCTTCGTCACGACCAAGCGCACTGGCATGGGGGTGGGGCTTTCCATATGTCGCACGATCGTGGAGGCGCATGGCGGCCGCATCTGGGCGGGACCGAATGACGGTGGCGGTGCGGTGTTCCGCTTCACCATCCCGAGCGTGGGAAAAGAGGAATTGGCCAATGTCGGGTGACTCGGTTGTGCATGTGATCGACGACGACGAAGGCGTCCGCTCGTCGCTCGCCTTTCTGCTCGACTGTTCGGAAATCGCCACCCGCACGTACGAATCGGCCGTGCAGTTCCTGAAAGCCGTGCCGACGATGGAACATGGCTGCATCATCACCGATGTGCGCATGCCGGAAATGAACGGCCTGGAGCTCGTTGCCAAGCTGAAGGCGATGGGCGTTACCGATCCGGTGATCGTCATTACCGGTCATGCCGATGTGCCGATGGCGATCCAGGCAATGCACGCCGGCGTATCGGACTTCATCGAAAAGCCGTTCAGCGACGAGGCGATCCTGATCGCGGTGCGCGCGGCGCTCGCCGAGCTACAGAGCAAGGGCGAATTGGAGCGCGAGCGCGACTTGTTCCAGCATCGCCTCGCCAGTCTATCGGGACGCGAGCGCGAGGTGATGGAGGGATTGATCGAGGGGAAGGCCAACAAGGTGATCGCCTATGACCTCGATATCAGCGCGCGGACTGTCGAGGTTTATCGCGCGAACGCCATGACCAAAATGGGCGCGCGCACGCTGTCCGAACTGGTACGGATGGTGATGATCGCGCGGCTGGCTTAGCCTGCTTTTGCGGGCGCTCAGGGCCGTCCGTCGGGCCGCGGGCCGAGCAGTTTGGGCCCATAGCTCAAAAGATAGAGCAGGAAGGCGCCGCCCCAGAGCAGTCCGGCCAGCGCGACCGTGGCGATATAATCGAACGGCAGCATCGGCGCGGCGAACCGCACGACCGCGCCGAGCGTGACCAGCAGATAGATCGCTTGGGTTGCCCCGTCTGCCCGTAGCTCGCGGCCGGTATGGCCCAGGGTCGCGCGGGTCATCACCGCCAGCGTCATCGACGCCAGGGCGCCCGCCGCCAGCGCGTGCACCGCCGAGGATCGTGGTATGCACCAGACGAAGCGGCTTGCGCCGAGCAGCAGCAGCCCGAGCGGCAGCCAGACATAGGCGATGTGCAGGATCAGCACCAAAGATTCGCGCCACGTCCGCCAGCCCGACCAGCGCGCCAGGCGGACCATCTGCAGCAGGCCGGCGGCGATCAGCAGGCCGCCGCTTACCGCGGTATCGGGCAGCGCAGTCCAGGCGAGCAGGGCCACCGCGGTCGTCGCGAGCGTGGCGATGTCGAAGCGATCGGGCTGGCTGGGAAGGCCCTTCACATCGCCGCGCTTGCTCAGCCAGTTGCGCGTGAATGACGGTATGATGCGTCCGCCGATCAGCGACACCAGCATCAGGATGACCGCGAAGCCCAATCGCCAGCCGAGGCCGGCCGGCACCGCGGCACCGAGCGCTTCGGCGTGGTCGAGCGCGTCGGCGATGCCGAACAATCCGACCGCAACCACGACCGGGAGATTGCGGTTCTTGGCGGCGAGTACTTCGCGCGCCGCGACGAAGGCGAGTGTGGCGAGAAATCCGACGTCCAGCGCAATCGCCGGCAGCGCGCCAATGACGGCGGAGAGCAATATTGCGAGCCGCGCCGCGATCCACAAACCGGCGAGTCCGGCCAACCGCGCGCCTGCGATCGGCAAGCGACCCGTCCAATTGGGAATGGCGGTCATCAGGAATCCGGCGATGACCGCGCCCAAATAACCGAACAGCATTTCGTGACGATGCCAGGCGAGCGGATCGAGATAGGTCGGCAGGGTGATGGTGCCGGCCAAGGCGAGCATCCAAAGCGCGACGACGATCATCGCCCACAGCGCACCAAGGAAGAAGAACGGCCGAAAGCCGCCCCTGAGCACCGGCGGCAGCCGCATCAGCCGATCATGGCGGTCGTTTTCGGGGCGCATGGCGAAAGTCTCGTGTCGAAAAGGGAGCGGGGAACAGGGCCGACGATGCGTCCCGATCCCCCGCGGCAGTGCCGGCTATTCGGCGGGCACCAGTTCCGGTGTCGGGTAGGTCCGCACCACGGTCGGGCTGCGAAGGAGCAGCAACCGGGCGAGGAACAGCGCAAGCAGGATCGCGCCGCACCCGAACACGATGTCGCCGGGTACCCGCATCCAGACCAGCGTCTCCATCACCTTGCTGTGGACGACCGCCGGCGAGCGCGCATACCAGAAGCCGTGGGTGACGCTCTGATAGGCCTGGTACAGGCCCGCCGGGACCAGGCTGAGGAACACCATCGCGCCAAGCCCGATGTTGAGCGTCCAGAAGGTCGGCTTCAGGATCGCGTCCGACCAGACCGCTTCGCGATAGGCGGTGCGCAGGCAGAACAGCATCAGCCCGATGCCGAGCATCCCGTACACCCCGAACAGCGCGGCATGACCGTGGCTGGCGGTGAGGTTGAGGCCCTGGACGTAATAGAGCGAGATCGGCGGGTTGATCGCAAAGCCCAATATGCCGGCGCCGACGAGGTTCCAGAACGACACCGCGACGAAGAACAGGATCGGCCATTTATAGGTCTGCACCCATGGTGCGGCCTTGGTCATGCGATAATTGTGGAAGGCCTCCACCCCCAGCAATGCCAGCGGGACCACTTCCAGCGCCGAGAACATGGCGCCCCAGGCGATGACCGGCGTGGTCGTGCCTGAGAAATAGAGGTGGTGCAGCGTGCCGAGGATGCCGCCGGTCAGGAACACGGTGGTCGAGAATACCACGGCGGCATTGGCCGCACGTGCCCGCACCAGCCCTAGCCCGGCAAAGATCAGCGCGATCACCGCCGTGGCGAACACCTCGAAAAAGCCTTCGACCCACAGGTGGACGACCCACCAGCGGAAATATTCGATCATCGAGAGCGAGCTGTGGCGACCCCAGGTCAGCGCGGCGCCAAAGAACAGGCCGATGCAGATCGTCGACACGAACACCATGCCGATAAGGCCACGGCTTTCCGATGGCGTCTTGAGCGCCGGCCACAAGGCGCGGCCGACAAGGGTCAGCCAGATCATCAGCCCGGCGAACAACAGGATCGCCCAGAAGCGGCCGAGATCGACGAACTCGAGCCCCATGTGCCCGAACCAGAAATTACCCGCGCCATGCCCCAGCTTCTGCTGAACGCCCAGCCACTCGCCGACGAACGATCCGATCACCACGACCAGCAACGCAACCCAAAGCACGTTGACACCAAGGCGCTGGAACTTGGGCTTGTGCCCCGACAGCATCGGCGCGACATAAAGGCCCGTCGCCAGCCAGGCAGTGGCGATCCAGAAGATGCCAAGTTGGGTGTGCCAAGTCCGGGTCAACGAATAGGGAATGACGTCGGAGATAGGGATGCCATAGAAATCCTGACCCTCGACCGCGTAATGCGCGGTGATCGCTCCCAGCAGGACCTGGGCCAGGAACAGCCCGACCACGGTGACGAAATATTTGGTGGTCGCCTTCATCGACGGCGTCGGCGTCATCGACAGCAGCGGATCGCTGGCCGGGGTCGCCACATGATCTTCCTCCCCGCGCCGGGCTTGGTGCCAGGTCAGCCAGCCAATACCGGCGATCAGGAACAGCACGCTCGCGATCGACCACATGCCGAGCGACCCGGAGGGCAAATTGCCCACCAGCGGGTCATGCGGCCAATTGTTGGTATAGCTGATCGCCGCTCCCGGCCGGTTGGTCACGCTGGCCCAGGACGTCCAGAAGAAGAACGCGCCCAATTTGGCGCGGTCGCTGTCGCTGCTCAGTGACCGTTCCGGAATAGCATATTGGGTGCGCAGCGGACGGAGCGCCGGGTCGGTACTGAACAGCCGGACATAATGATCGGCGACCAGACCGATCGCCTGGGCCCGCTCCGCGGACACGGTGATCGTGTCGGTCGCGGGATCGTAGCGGTTGGTGCGAAGCTCGGTTTTGAGCCGCGCCTGGAGCGCGGCCTGCTGCTCGGCGGTCAGGTCGGCGAACGCCTTGCCCGCGTCGCGCTTCGCCCAGATATCGAGCAACGTGGTCGCCTCGCGGTGCAGCCAGTCGGCGCTCCAGTCGGGCGCGACATAGCTGCCATGCCCCCAGACCGAGCCGAGCTCCATGCCGCCCAGGCTCTGCCAGACCTCGCGGCCCGACTGGATGTCGTCGCGGGTGTAGACGGTGGCTCCGTTCGCGACCGCGACCCGGTTGGGCACCGGCGGCGCCTGCACGTAGATTTCCCGGCCGAGAAAGCCGAGCACCGCGAAGGAGGCGACGAAGATCGCCCCCAGCCACAGCCATAGCCGTTTCGAATTCATTATGATTAGCCCCCCTCCAGATCAGGGATCGAGAAGGGTTGGGCATAGGATCGCCGGCCGAGCGGCGAAATTTGGGTACGCGCCCTAGGGTATATACCGGAGGCGGACGCGAGAAGCGCCGCGGCCGACGCAGCACGTCACGGGCATGCGGACGAAGTTAACCCGCCGGCGCCTTGGGCCCGTCCTTGGTCGCCTCGACGAGCGAGTCCCCGCCCAACGCGCGATACAGCGTGACCAGGTTGCCGGCCCGAACGAGCTGGGTGTTGATCAGCGTCTGTTGCGCCGAATAATAAGAGCGCTGCGCGATGAGGCTGTCGAGATAGGAATCGATCCCGCCGCGGTAGCGCATGTCCGACAGCTTGTAATTGTCCGCCGCGGCATCGCGCAGGTCGCGCGTCGCGGTGAGCTGGGCGGTCATCGTGCCGCGCCGTGCCAGCGCGTCGGCGACTTCGCGGAACGCGGTCTGAATGGTCTTTTCATAGGTCGCCAGCGCGGCATCGCGTTGCGCCTTGGTCACGTCGACATTGGCCTTGCCGGCGCCGGCGCGGAAGATCGGATAGCTCGCCGCAGCTCCGGCCTGCCAATTGAATGCTCCGCCGGTGAATAGCGAGCCAAGCGCGTTGCTGACGAAGCCGGCCAGGCCAGTCAGGCTGATCTTCGGGAACAACGCCGCGCGCGCCGCGCCGATCTCGGCATTGGCCGCGCGCAACTGATATTCGGCCTCGACCACGTCGGGCCGCCGTAACAGGATCGACGAATCGAGGCCGGCGGGGATCTCGGCCAGGGTCGCGCCCGCCTCGTCGATCGAATTGGGTAGATTAGCGGGATCGACGGGCGCGCCGACCAGCAATTGCAAAGCATTGACATCCTGCGCCAGCGCGGTGGTCTGCTGGGCGACGTCGGCCCTGGCCGTGTCGAGGGTCAGTTGCGCCTGGCGCAGATCGGTGCGCGGCGCGATCCCGCCGTTCAGGCGTTTCTGCGTCAGCTCGACGCTGATCTGGGCGCTGGCCGCGGTATCCTGCGCGATCTTGAGCAGGCTCTTGTCCGAGGCATAGGTCAGCCACGCATCGGCAATGTCGCCGATCAGCGTCAGCCGCGTCGCGCGCGCCGCCGCCTCGGTCGCGAAATAGCTGTTGAGGGCGCGGTCGGATTCCGAGCGGATGCGCCCGAACAGGTCGACTTCGAACGCGTTGATGCCGACATTGGCATCGAAGCTGGACTTGGCGCCGGTCGCGCCCTGGCCGCCGCGGAAGGTGGCGCCGGCGCCGGCATCGACCTCGGGAAACAATTCGGCGCGCTGGATGCGGAACTGGCCTCGCGCCGCGGCGATATTGGCGGCGGCGACGCGTAGGTCGCGATTATTGGCCAGCGCCTGGACGATCAGCGTCTGCAGCCGCGGGTCGCGGAACACGTCCTGGTAGCGCACGGTCGGCAGCGCCGCTTCGCTGGTGCGCAGATAGGCGTCGCCGACCGGCCAGCTCTGTGGCACCGGCGCTGCGGGGCGCTCATATTTGGGCGCGAGCGAGCATGCGGTCAGGCTCGCCATCATCGTCACGGCGGTGAGCTTGCGGATCATGCCGTGGCCTCCGGTTCGGCCGGCGGCGGGGCCGGGTGCTCGTGGTGGAGGTGCTTCAACGCGTCGCGCGTCGTGCGGCGGACCAGCACGAAGAACAACGGGATGTAGAACACCGCCAGGATCGTCGCGGTCAGCATGCCGCCGATCACCGCGGTGCCGATCGCGACGCGGCTGTTGGCGCCGGCCCCGGTCGCGATCGCCAGCGGCAGAACCCCGAAGATGAAGGCGAAACTGGTCATCAGGATCGGGCGGAGACGAATGCGCGCGGCTTCCAGCGCGGCTTCGATCACCCGCTTGCCGGACTTCTCCGCTTGCTCCGCGAATTCGATCATCAGGATCGCGTTCTTGGCCGCCAGGCCCATCGTCGTCAGCAAGCCGATCTGCAGATAGACGTCGTTCTGCAAGCCGCGCAGCGTCACCGCGAACACCGATCCGACCAGCCCGAGCGGAATGATCAGCAGCACCGCGATCGGGATCGTCCAGCTCTCATAGAGCGCCGCCAGGCACAGGAACACGACCAGCAGCGACAGGCCATAGAGGATCGGCGCCTGGCCCGAGGACAAACGCTCCTGATAGGACGCGCCGCTCCATTCGATCGAGGTGCCCGGTATCTTGGCGGCCATCTCCTCGATCCGCTTCATCGCGTCGCCCGAGCTCTTGCCCGGCGCCGACTGGCCGGAAATTTCGTACGAGGAAATGCCATTGAAGCGGCTCAGCGAGGTCGGCGCGTTCGACCAGGAGATGGTCGCGAAGGAAGAGAACGGGACCATCTGCCCGTTCGAGCCGCGGACGTACCATTTGGCGATGTCCTCGGGCGACGAGCGGTACGGCGCATCGCCCTGGACATAGACCCGCTTGACGCGGCCGCGGTCGTTGAAGTCGTTGACATAGCTGCCGCCCCAGGCCGTCGACAACGTCGCGTTGACGCTGGCCTGGGTCAGCCCCAACACCGACAGCTTCTGGGCGTCGGTGTCGACCTTGAGCGTCGGCTGGTCGGGCAGGTCGCTCGGGCGCACCGCGGCGAGCGTCGGATCGGCGCGCGCCTCAGCCAGCAATTGGTCGCGCGCTGCCCGGAACTGATCGCGAGTCAGGCCACCGGTATTCTCGAGCTCGACGGTGAATCCCGACGACTGGCCCAGACCGCGCACGGCGGCCGGGACCGTCGCGTAGAATTCGACATCGCGCAGCCCGCCAAGCGCCTTGGTCGCACGGTTGGTGATCGCATCGGCGCCGTTCTCGCTGCCCTTCCGCTCGCTCCAGTCCTTTAGCGCGACGAAGCCACGCCCGGCATTCTGGCCGCCACCACCGCCGCCGCCCGTACCGGACACGCTCAATATGGCGGCTGTATTCTTGCCTTCGGTCTTGAGGAAATAATTCTCGATCGTCTTTTGCGCCGCTTGGGTGCGGTTGATCGTCGCGCCCGCCGGCAGGTTGAACTGGATCTGCGCGAAACCCTGATCCTCGGTGGGCAGGAAGCCGGTCGGCAGCCGCACGAACAGGATCACCAGGATCGCGATGACGCAGGCATAGATCGCCAGGAACAGCCATTTGCGGTCGACCACTCTGCTCACCCGGTCGGTGTACCAGTTCACCATCCGCTCGAAATTGGTGTTGAACCAGTCGCGCGCCTTTTCCGTATGGCGATAGACCCAGCCCTCGTGTCGCTCTTCTTCCTTGCGCTTGAGCAAGGTCGTGGTCAGCGCCGGGGTCAGGATCAACGCGACGACCACCGACAGCACCATCGCCGACACGATCGTCAGCGAGAATTGGCGATAGATCACGCCGGTCGATCCGCCGAAGAACGCCATCGGCAGGAACACCGCCGACAGGACCAACGCGATCGCGACCAGCGCGACCTGGATCTCGCTCATCGACTGGATGGTGGCGTCGCGCGGGGACATCCCCGGATTCTCTTCCATCACGCGTTCGACATTCTCGACCACGACGATCGCATCGTCGACCAGCAGGCCGATCGCGAGGACCAGGCCGAACAGAGTCAGCGTGTTGATCGAGAAGCCCGCGACGGCGAACACGCCGAATGTTCCGAGCAGCACGACCGGCACGGCGATCGTCGGGATCAGGGTCGCGCGCCAGCTTTGCAGGAACACGAACATGACGATGACGACCAGCACGATCGCCTCGAACAATGTCTTCACCACGTCGTCGATCGACAGCTTGATGAAGGTCGTCGAATCGTTGGGGAAATCGTAGGCGAAGCCGGGCGGGAAGTTCTTCGACTGGGTCTCGATCTCTTTCTTGACCAGCTCGGCGGTGGTCAGTGCGTCGGCGCCCGGCGCCAGGCTGACCGCGATGCCCGCCCCAGGATGGCCGTTGACCCGGCTGACGATCGCGTAGCTTTCCGAACCGAGTTCGATCCTGGCGACATCGGACAGGCGAACGGTCGACCCGTCGGGCTGCGTCTTGACGACGATGTTGGCGAATTGCGCCGGGGTCGAGAGGCGCGACTGCGCGGTGACCGTCGCGTTCAGCATCTGATCGGGGCCGCTCGGCACGCCGCCGACCTCGCCTGCCGCGACCTCGGCATTCTGCGCGGTGATCGCCGTCGTGACGTCGGCCGGCACCAGGCTGTAGCTTTGCAGCTTGTCGGGGTTGAGCCAGATGCGCATGCCATATTGCGCGCCGAACACATTGGTGTCGCCGACGCCGGGGATGCGCCCGATCGAGTCCTGCAGGTTGGACACCAGATAGTCGGAGACGTCGAGGTTCGTCTTCTGGTCGGTGGTGTCGTAGATCGCCGCGATCAGCAGGAAGTCGGGGTTCGACTTGGTTACCGTCAGGCCCTGTTGCTGGACCTGTTGGGGCAGGCGGCTCAGCGCCTGCTGGACCTTGTTCTGGACCTGGACCTGCGCGATGTCGGGATTGGTACCCTTCTGGAACGTCGCGCTGATCGTCACCTGGCCGCGCGACGACGAGTTCGAGCTGAAATAGAGCAGGCCGTCGATGCCGGTCAGTTGCTGCTCGATCACCTGGGTGACGCTATTTTCCAGCGTGACCGCCGACGCGCCCGGATAGCTCGCGCGGATATTGACTTGCGGCGGCGCCACGTCGGGGAATTGTTCGACGGGTAGCGTGAAGATGCTGCCCAGGCCGACCAGCATGATGATGATCGCGATGACCCAGGCGAAGATCGGCCGGTCGATGAAGATGCGCGACATGGGCTCAGCCGCCCGTGCCGGTGCGCTTGTCCCCTTGCGGCGCCCCGATCTTCTGCGGCGACCCCGCGGGGACCGGCTTGACCGGCTGATTGGGCTTCAGCTTGCCGATGCCTTCGGTGATCACCTTGTCGCCCTGTTTCAGGCCGCCGGTCACCACCCAATTGACGCCGATAGTGCGCGACGTGGTGATATTGCGCGGGATCGCCTTGTTGTCGGCGCTCAGCACATAGACCTGGGCGTTGCCCTTGGGGTCGCGCGTCACCGCGGTTTGGGGGATCAGGAATGCATTGGGATCGCTGGCCTGAGCGAAATCGGCGCGGACGAACATGCCGGGCAACAGCAGCCCTTGCGGATTGGGGAAGCGTGCGCGCAGCGTCACCGTCCCGGTGGTGGGATCGACCGTGACTTCGGAGAATTCGACGCTGCCGACATAGCCATAGTCGCTGCCGTCCTCGAGCTTCAGATGGACTTCGGCCTTGGTCGGCACGGCGCCGCCGCCGGCGAGTGCCCGACGCAGGCGCAGCAGGTCGGCGGAGCTTTGCTGGATATCGACATAGATCGGATCGAGCGCCGAAATCACCGCCAGCGGATCGGTCTGGTTGTTGGCAACCAGCGCGCCTTCGGTGAACAGCGAGCGGCCGATCTTGCCGCTGATCGGCGCGGGCACGGTGGTGAAGCGCAGGTTGATCTTCGCGGTGTCGAGCGCGGCGCGGTTCTGGGCGACCGCGGCTTTGGCCTGGCGGGCGGCGGCGGCGGCGTCGGTGTAATCCTGCGCCGCGACCGCTTGCTCCTTGGCCAACGGAGCGTAGCGGTCGGCCTTGACCTTCGCCGCTTCGGCGCTCGCCTGTGCGCTTGCCAGATTAGCCGCAGCCTGATTGGTCGCCGCGCGATAGAGACTGGGGTCGATCTGGTAGAGCGGCTGGCCCTTCTTCACGAACGACCCTTCGGTGAAGAACCGCTTGCGGATGATGCCCGATACCTGCGGCCTGACTTCCGATGTCTGATAGGCACTGGTGCGTGCGGCAAGTTCCGTGACCATCGGCACGCTGGCCGGCTGGATCACGATATAGCCGACTTCGGGAGTGCCCTGCTGGCCGTGCCGGCCGCCCTTGGCGGCGTTGTCGCGCGCGCCGCACGCGCTCAGCGCGAACAGGCCGATCGATATCGTGGCGAGGGCGGACCGCGCCACCCGACGGTTGGGGGGGAAAGGCATGGGCGGCTGATGGTTTCCCGATCGGTGCGTGTCAAACACCGGTTTGTCGCAAATTTTATCAGTTGCGAAGCCGCAACAAGCTATTTCGCGGCGATCAGGATCCGCATTTGCGGGGTCTTCGCGCCGGACAATTGCACACTATAGGTTCCGGTCTGGAGGTCGAAATCGACGATCTTGCGGATGCCCGAACAGGGCGCTCCTTCCATATGACCGGCCGAAGTCAACGACTTGCCGTCGCGCACTAGATCGATCCACGCGCCGTTCTGCAACACGACGCGATAGGTGCCGGCAGTTGCCACGGTCACGTGATAGACGCCGCCGAAGGTGCCAGGGGCAGGCGGCCGGGCCGGCGTCAGCGGAAACGTCACACCGTCGACTGGCCGCAGGGTCAGCGCGATATTCTTGCCCGGTGGGATCGCGTCGGCGGTCATGCCGGGCGCCGAGCTCCACGCTTCGAGTCCCGCCGGCGGCGCGACGGTGGCGGTGCAGACAGGTGCGGCAGCGGCGGGCGCCGTCTGCAGCAACAGGACGGCGAACAGGCTGGCTATCATCGCGCGCGACTCCGGATCGTGGAGCGACTTGCCCTAGATCGCTGCCGAATAGCGTGCAAACAAATCGGCGATCGAGGTGTCGAAATGCGTGTTCATCTCGGCCACCGCCGCCGCCGCGTCGCGGTTGGCGATCGCTTCCGCCAGGCGGTGATGCTGTTCGAGCACCGTTGCCCGCTGCTCGGCGGTGGTGCGGGTGTGCCAGGCGGTGGGCACCGCCACGGTCATCAGCGACTCGAACGAACGGATGATGTTGTAGAACAGCACGTTGCCGCTCGCCTTGGCGATCGCCTGGTGAAAGGCGATGTCGTGGCGAGTGAGCTCGTCGAGATCACCGCCATGCGCCGCCATTGCCTCGGCATGACCCAGGATCGCGCGCGCCTCGGCGTCGCTGCGCCGGATCGCGGCTAGCTCGGCGGTGCGCAATTCCAGCGTGCGGCGGACGTCCCAGATTTCGTTGACCGTGACTTGCGCGGTGGCGACGGCATGGTCGAGCGATGTCGACAGCACCGACCCGTCGATCGCCGCGACACGCGCCTTGCGGCCGTTGCCGACATCGATCTGGTGCAACGCGGCCAGGGTCGAGAACGCCTCGCGCATCACCGCGCGGCTGACGCCCAATTGCTCGGCGAACGCGCCCTCACCGGGCAACGTGTCGCCGACCTTCAGGTCGTTGTCGCGGATATGGTCGCGCACGCAGCGGACCGCGCGATCGACCAACGAGCCGCCTTCGATGGCGCGAACCCCCTCGCTCATGCGGCGAGACGATGCGCACGATAGCGCGTAGGCGCAACCCCGTAGCGGCGCGAGAAAGCGCGGGTGAAGCTGGCATTGTTGAGATAGCCGCAGCGGTAACCGATCGACGACACCGGCAAGTCGGTCGATCGCAGCATCTCGCTGGCGCCCCCGAGCCGCATCTCGGCGATCGCGTCGGCCACCGTCATGTCGAACATGCTGCGGAACCCGCGCGTCAGCTTGGCGCGATTGAGGCCGCAGGCGCGCGCGATCGAATCGAGCGTGAGCTTTTCGTTCCAGCGCTCGTCGATCAACCGGCGCGCCGCGACGATGCGGCGGGCATCCACTTCCTTGAGTTCCCCCGTCGCGTCGGCCGCGACGAGATCGTCGGCGGCGAGCTTTTCGAAGGTCGCGCACAGCAATTCGATGCTCTTGGCCAGCCGCAGCGTGTCGCGCGCCGGGCCGGGCAGGCGGCAATCGACCAGGGCGATGACGATCGCGCGCAGGTCGGTCGGCATATGCCAGCGCGCATCGTCGAGCGGCACGAAGCCGAAGATGCGGCGGCAGGCTTCGGCGGTGACCACGAACGCGAGGTCGCTGTCGATCATCTCGACCCCGGTCGGCTGCGCATGAAAGCCCAGGCTGGCGTCGTTGAGCCGAAAACTCATCCCGACCGATCCCTCCGGCCAGCCGCCCATCGGTACTATTCCGGAGCCGACGAACGACAGCATTTCATGCGACACCTCGACACGCTGTTTGATCTGCATGGCGACACCCTCTTCCCGACTCATCGTCCCAGCCTTCATAACCTATCGGACAGCTAATGCAATAGCTATCAGATAGGTTCTTCGGTCGCGGAACGAGGGGCACGGCGCATCGCGACGAGGAATCCCACAAACGACAACAGGCTGACGGTCACACCGACGATCGCCTGGGCCTGGCCGATATGATGTTCGCCGCCCAGCATCGTACTGACGCCGGCAACGAGCGAGGGGGCGAGGCCGAAGCCGATCAGTCCGGCAATCGCGATGAACGCGCCGATGCACAGTCCGCGCAATTCGTTGGGGATCAGCACGGTCAGGGCGACTGAGGTGATCAACCCGGTGATCGTCCCGCACAAGGCCAGCGTGCCGAACGCCACCGCGAAGATCGGGACCGTCGGGCTGATCGAGAACAATGCCGCCGGAATGCCGACTGCTGCAGCGATGACCGCGCCGATTAACAGCCCGCCACGCCGGCCGCTCTTCTGCCCGAGGTCGGCAGCGAACCCGCCGAGGATCGCGCCCACTACGCCGGTGCCGAACAGGATCGCCCCCATCCAGGCGCCGAAGTCTTGCGGCTGCAATCCGTAGATCCGCGACAGGATCGGTGACGCCCAGATGCCGGCAGCGGCGTCGGCCATCACGACCGCGACCTGCCCGACGAACAGCGGGATCAGGAACGCGCGCCGCGACCATAATTCATGCACCACCGTGCGGAACGGCGCGTCGGGCCCGGCCTCGACCTCTTGCCGCGCGGGCTCGCGCATCAGCAGCAGCGGCACGAGCAGAACGGCGCTGAGCAAGGCGAGCGCGGCGTGCGTGCTGCGCCAGGGTGGTGCGCCGGCCAGCAGATCGGGAAGCGCATGACCGAGGAACCGGCCGAACAACCAGCCCGTCAGCGCGAAGGCCGCGGCGACGCCCAGCGCCTTGCCGAGATTGACGATCAGCAGCGCGCGGCCGCGCTGATCCGGCGCGCACAGATCCGCGGACAGCGACAGCGCCGCGGTCAGCGCGCCGGTGGTGCCGATCCCCGTCAGCATCCGCGCGACGACCAAGGTCGCGACATTGGGCGCGAAGGCGGTCAGCGCGGTGCCCAGGGTCCAGACCGCCGCGAGAATCAGCATCAGCCGCACGCGATTGAAGCGATCCACCAGGATCCCGATCGGGATCGAGAAGAGCACCAACGGCACCGCGGCGCCGAGCCCCTGGATCATGCCGAGCATATTGTCGCTCAACCCCAGTTCGGCCTTGGCGCCTTCCTGCACCACGCCGAACGATCCCATCACCGCGAAGCCGATCACCATCAGCAAGGCGAGCAGCAGCAACGGCCCGAGCGCGCTGGCGAAGCCTCGCGCCGGGGCGTGCGGTGCCGCTGGGGATAATGTCGCCATCAGGCGAGCGCCCGCTTGAGCGCGGCTAGGCGCGCCGCCTGCGCAGCGGTCGCGACGTCCCCGACCGGCATGATGTCGAACCCGTGCATCCCGCCGGGATAGACATGGAGCTCGGTCGGAACCCCGGCGCGGATCAGTCGGCGCGCATAATCGATATCCTCCTCGAGGAAGAGGTCGAGCGTCCCGGTCATGATATAGGCCGGCGGCAGACCGCTCAGGTCGGTGGCGCGCGCAGCCGCCGCATAAGGCGACACATCGGGCCCGCCCGGCGCTTGGCCGAGCAGCGACGACCAACCGAAATGGTTGCTGGCGGCCGTCCAGATGAACTCGCCCGTATAGGGATGCGGATCGCTGGCCGTGGCAGTGCGATCGTCGATCATCGGATAAGTCAGATGCTGGAAGGCGAGGCTATATTCGCCGCGATCGCGCGCCAGCAACGCGAGCGCCGCCGCTAGTCCACCGCCGGCGCTTTCGCCCATCACGCCCAGGCGCGCGGTGTCGAGGCCCAGCGCCTCGGCATTGTCCACCGTCCAGCGCAATCCGGCATAGCAATCCTCGATCGCGGCCGGGAAAACGTGCTCGGGCGCCAGCCGGTAATCGACCGAGACCAGCGCGCAGCCCAGCGCCTTGACCAGCGGACGGACCAGGAATTCCATCTGCGCCGCGCTGCCGCCGACATAGCCGCCGCCATGGATGTGATAGATTGTCGGCAATGGCCCCGCGAGGCCTTCCGGCTTGTAAATATGGAGCGCGATATCGGGAGCGCCCGCGGGACCGGGCACGGTCCTGATCTCCAGGCTGGTGCCGTCGCGATCGACCTCGAACGGCAGTAGTTGCTCACGCTCGCGCATCTGGACCAGCGTCTCCGCGCTCAGGGAAAAGGTCGGCCATGCCTCCAGCAAGGGGCGCAGCGCGGGGTCGACCAGATGCAGGGAACGGGACATGGATTCCTCCTGTTGACGGTTCGGGAACAGCGTTCCGTGACGTATCAGGTTGCCGTCAAAGGGCGAAAATCTTGCCCGGATTGAAGAGGTCGAGCGGATCCATCGCGCGCTTGATCATGCGCATGACCTCGACCGCGCCATCGCCGAGTTCCTCGACCAGCCAGCGCTGCTTGCCGATGCCGATGCCGTGCTCGCCGGTGCAGGTGCCGTCCATCGCCAGCGCGCGCTGGATCAGGCGGGCATTGATCGCTTCTACTTCCGCCATCTCGGCGGGGTCGTCGGGATCGATCGAGAAGATCACGTGGAAATTGCCGTCGCCGACATGTCCCAGGATGGTAGCGGGCAGGCTGGCCTGCTCGAGATCGGCCTTGGTCTCGGTGATGCATTCGGGCAACCGGCTGATCGGCACGCAGACATCGGTTGCCCAGCCGATCGCGCCGGGGCGCAGATTGACCGCGGCATAATAGGCCTCGTGCCGCGCTTTCCACAGCTTCGAGCGTTCTTCCGCCGTCGATGCCCATTGGAAATTGCCGCCGCCATTGGCCTGCGCCAGCTGGCTCACCGTCTCGACCTGTTCGGCGACGCCTTGGGCAGAACCGTGGAATTCGAAGAACAGGGTAGTGACTTCGGGCAGGTCCATCTTCGACCACAGATTGACCGCGCGGATCTGCATGTCGTCGAGGATCTCGACCCGCGCCAGCGGCACGCCCAATTGGATCGCCTGCACCACGGTATCGACCGCGCCTTGCAGCGTATCGAACCCGCACACCGCCGAACTGATCGTCTCCGGGATCGGGTGCAGCCTCAGCGTCACTTCGGTGATGATGCCGAGCGTGCCTTCGGACCCGACATAGAGCCGGGTCAGATCATATCCGGCCGCCGATTTGCGCGCCCGACGGCTGGTGCGGATCACGTCGCCTTGCGGCGTGACGACGGTCAGCGCCAGCACCGCCTCGCGCATCGTGCCATAGCGGACAGCATTGGTGCCGCTCGCCCGCGTCGACGCCATGCCGCCGATCGTCGCATTGGCGCCGGGATCGATCGGGAAGAACAAACCGGTGTCGCGCAGATGCGCGTTGAGTTCCTCGCGTCGAACGCCGGCCTGGACCGTGCAGTCGAAATCCTCGGCGTTGACGGCGACGATCTCGGTCATCTCCGACAGATCCAGGCTGACCCCGCCGCGGATCGGCAAGGCATTGCCTTCGATCGAGGTCCCGGCGCCGAACGGCACGATCGGGACGCCCGCGGTGGTGCACAGGCGGACCAGGTCGACGACGTCGGCCGTGCTCCGTGCGTACACCACCGCGTCGGGCAGCATGGGATCGAAATGCGCTTCGCTCGTCCCATGCTGCCGGCGCACCGCCTCGCCGGTCTGCACCCGATCACCAAACCTCCCCCCCAGGGTAAGGATGAAGCTCGGGTCGACCGGCGCACGGCTGACCGTTTCGGCGATCGCCGTCATCTCCGCCTCAAAACTTGAGGCTGGCGCGAACGCCGTAGCGGCGGCGGTCGCCCTGAATCGCGAGGTCCGACGCGATCGCGGCCAGGCCGGCCTTCACCAGCGCCGACTTGTCGATGTAGCTCTCGATATATTTCTGGTTGAACAAATTGGTGCCGAACACGCCGATCGAGAAGCCGCTGGCGAACTTCATCGTGATCGATCCGTTGACTAGCGAATAGGGCGCGAGGCGCGGCGCCACCGCTGGGTCGAGCGTCGACCCGATCCGGCTGCCCTTGCCGACCACGCCGGCGTCGAACACCAGCGATTTGCTGTCGATCGGCAGCGTGTAGGTGGTGTTCAGGCTGTAATTGTAGTCCGGCGTGAAGATGATCCGATCGGTCGACACATGCTGGCCGGTGGTGGCGAAATACTGGCTGTCGTCGGTGATCCGCGCATGGACATAGGCAAAGCTGCCGTCGAACCGCCAGTTGGGCGTGACTCGCCAATGCGCCTCGACCTCCGCGCCATAGCTCTCGACCTTGCCCGTATTCAGATTGATCGCGACGAACCCGGCGCCGGTCGAATTGGGCGCGAGCGAGTTCTGGCCGATGAAGTCGCGATAATCGTTGTAGAAGATGTCGGCGTTGATCGACAGTCCGCCGCTCGAAACCTTGGTGCCGACTTCATAGGTCCAGACGCTGTCGCCCTTGTACAGAGCGTCCTGCGGACGCGTGCCGGGGCCGTTCTGCCCACCGCCGCGAATGCCCTTGGCGACCGAGGCGTAGGTCATGAAATTGGGCGTCCAGCGTTCGGTCAGGGTCACGCGCGGTTGGAACTGATCCTTCGAATAAACCGGCGGAATGTAGGTGGCGGCGGGTGCACCTACCGCGGCGATGTCGACCTGGCGACCGGTCAGCTTCTGATGGTCATAGCGACCGCCGATGGCGATGTCGGTCTTGCCGAAGGTCAGGAAGACGGTGCCGAACACCGCCTGCTGCTTGTTCTCGACGAAAGTGCTCGATGTCGACTGGCGGGTGATCGTGCCGGCCGGCAGGCCCAGCAACGGGCTCAGATCGAGATGGCTGATGTTCGTGCCGCGTTGGGTGTAGCGGTCCGCGAACACGCCGATCAGCGTGGAGATATTGTCGTTCCACTTGGTGTCGAAGCGCAGTTCGCCGGTCTTGGTGATCAGGCGCGAGCCCCCGTTCGAGCGCAGCAGGTCGACCGGACCGAAATCGCCGTCGCTGACGCCGCTCAGGTCCTTCTGATTGTACGCCGCGACCGCGGTAATCTTGGTGTGGATCGCGTCGAGGTCGAATTCACCCTTCAGATTGTAGCCCTGATATTTGATCGCGGTACGATTGAGCACGTTGGTCGCGCCGTCGAGCCGATAGTCGGTCGGGCCCGCAACATGGACATAGGCGGTGCTGCCGCCCTCAACCCGGTCGTAATTGGCGTTGGCAGTGATCACTGCCCAGGGAGCGGGCGTGAAGCGCAGCGTGCCGCCGATCGAACGCTGGTCGAGGGGGTTCATGTCGCCGTGCGCCAGCGTGTTGTATTGGAAGCCGTCCTGTACGTGGTACGACGCGCCGATGCGGAACGAGAGCAGGTCCGGGGCGATCGGGCCGCTGACGCTGCCTGACACCGAATAATAGCTGTCGGGACCCGCCGCGGTGGCATCGAGCCGGCCTTCCCAGTCATTGCCCGGCTGGCGCGTGATGACGTTGATCGCGCCGCCCAGCGTGTTGTTGCCGAACAGGGTGCCTTGCGGCCCGCGCAACACCTCGATCCGCGCGACGTCGACGATCGGCGAGTTGAGGTAGCTGGTATTGGGCTGATAGATTCCATCGATGAAGATGCCGACGCCTGGCTGGACGGTATCGATCAGCGTGGTGCCGATGCCGCGGATCGACACGAAGGCGCGTCCGACCGAGTCGGAGTTGATGTTCAGGCCCGGCGTATAGGCAGCAATGTCCTTGACCGTATTGACCTGGCGATCCTTGAGCTCTTCCCCGGTCAGCGCGGTTACCGCGATCGGCACGTTCTTCAGCGATTCGCTGCGCTGGCGCGCGGTGATGATGATGTCGTTGGGATCGTCCTGCCCGGCCGTCGCGGCCGGTGCGTCGCCGGTCTGATCGTCAGCCGCCGCCGCCACGGCGACGTTGGGCGCCTTGCCGGCATCCTGGGCAAAGGCCGGCATCGCCGCGATCGCGGTGACTGCCACGCCGGCGGCAAGCAGGTTCTTGTAACGCATCAGGTCTCCCCTCGGGGTGGATACACAACGTACCCTTATCCCCAGCCGACCTATCTGACAGCTGACCTATATGAAAGGTCTGTTTCTATGCCGATCGGACCGCGCACTTCGCCGTTCGGGACTCACCAGCACGTATAGCCGCCGTCCGCCAGCACGATGCTGCCGGTCATCAGGCTGGCCGCGTCGGAAGCCAGGAAATGCACGACCGAGGCGACTTCCTCGGGTTCGCCGAGCCGGCTTTGCGGCGTGCCGTCGATCCAGCGCTTGTACATTTCGCCTTGCTGGTCGGCGAAAGCATTGAGCGGGGTCGCGATATAGGTCGGTGCGACCGCATTGACCCGTACGCCGCGATCCGCCCATTCGGCAGCAAGGCTTTTGGTCAGTTGGTGCACCGCCGCCTTGGACGCATTGTAATAACTTTGCGGCTGCGGCCGGTTGACGATGAAGCCAGACATCGACCCGACATTGACGATGCTGCCCGATCCTTGCGCGAGCATGTGCCGGCCAAAAGCGCGCGCGCACCAGAAAGTGCCGTTGAGATTGACGTCGAGGACGTTGAGCCAATGCTCGTCGGCGACGTCCTCGGCTGCCGTCTCGCTACGCGCGATCCCGGCATTATTGACCAGGATGTCGATGCGTCCGGCGCGCGCCGCGAGTTGATCGGCGACGCGCGTGACGTCGGCGGATTTCGTCACGTCGAGCACGACGCCGTCGAGCGCATAACTCTTCGCTGCCAGCGTCTCAATCGCTTTACCGATTGCGTCGGCATCGCGGTCGCCGATCGTCACGCGCGCCCCGGCTTCAGCCAGCGCCTCGGCGCAGCAATAGCCGATTCCCTGGGCGCCGCCGGTGACGAACGCGACCTTGCCGTCGAGGCGTAGGCGCTCGAGATACATCGGAAAACTCCTCGGAAAAATCAGGGCAGGAAAGCGGCGGCCGGCATCACCGGTTCGCTGATCGTCTCATCGGCCGATAGACGATGGACCTGGCGCGTCTCGCGGTCGAATTCGGGCCAGGGCAGGGTACCGTCGGTCGCATATCGTACCCACAGCGCGTGAATCCGTGTCGCCAGGTCTTGCGGCGGGTTGATGCCGCACAGCCCCTGATTGCCGGTCGCGGTTGCCAGCGTGTCGAACACGAATGGGAGCTCCATGCCGTGCGCCGCGCCCAGCTCACCGCCGAACATCGGCGATCGCCAGTCGAATTCGTAGAAATGGGTCCGCCCGCGATGCTCCTCGGCAAAGCGCCGCGCCGGCCAGCGGAACACCAAATCGTTCATCGCGTCGGTCAGTGCCTGGCCCGGTGGCTTGCCCGCGCCCATGCCGTATGCCTTCAGGATCGCCCATGCCCTGGGAATCGAGCGCCGCAGCACGAACCAGGAAAGGAACTTGCCCACTTTGGCGCGCACGCCGGTCGGCACCAGATAGAGGTTCATCTCCTCGGCATTGGTCCCGATCAGCACATCGACATCTGCACCGGCGCCATCCTTTAGCGCATCGAGCGGGCGGTGCGGCAACACATCATCGCCATGAACGGGCACGAAGCGGCTGATCCCGAACACCGGCTCCATTCCTGCGGCATCGCGCAAGTCGATCCGGGTGGTCGGCATGTTCACTTTCTCGAGCGCGTCGATCATCCGCTCGCCCGGTGGAACGCTGGCGAACCCCGCTTTGTCGGCGCTGACGCCGAGCAGCTTGGCCAGCTTGTCGACCAGTCGGCGCGCGACCGGAATGTCGCGCGTCATCGCGCCATGGCCGCTTTCGATGATGGCGCGGCGGAAAAGGCCCTCGGCAAGCGGCGAGGCGATCAGGTTGGCGATCGACATTGCACCCGCACTTTCGCCGAACACGGTGACATTGGCGGGATTGCCGCCGAATGCCGCGATATTGTCGCGTACCCAGGCCAAAGCCGCGATCTGGTCGCGCAGGCCGAGATTGGTCGGCACGCCGGGGATCGGCAGGAAACCGTCGATCCCCATGCGATAGTTGATCGCGACGCAGATCACGCCGTCACGCGCGAAGGTGCTGCCGTCCTGCACCGGCGCATCCTTGCTGCCGACGACGAAGCCACCGCCATGGATGAACACCATCACCGGCAGTTCGGTGGCCGCGCCGATCGGACGCCAGACGTTGAGCGTCAGATAATCGTCGCCCTCGATCCAGCCGTTGCCGACCAGGACATGGACGTCGAGCCCAGGGAAGTCGCGGACGCGCTGCGGTGCGTTCGGCCCAGGCACGGTGCAGTCGCGCTCGCCTTGCCAGCGCTCGGCCGGTTGCGGCTCGAGGAACCGGCGTTCGCCGACCGGAGGCGCGGCATAGGGAATGCCGACGAAGCGCTCCACGACGCCGTCGCTTACGCCGCGAACGGTGCCCGCAGGCAGGGAGATGACGGGATTATCCATATGCATCGACATATCGCGGGCTCGTCGACCGTGCGAGCCCGCGCACTGTGCCGGACGGCTCTGCGGCTTGGCTCGCGAGACTGCTATCGCCGGTGTCGCAGCCGAATCTGCCCGATCCACTAGCTGCCCGGACTGGCCGGCTTTAGAGTGGCGAGGGCTCGATCGAACTTGAGGGAACAGCGGATGACATTGGCGAGAGCTTTCAGTTTGATGGTTGCGCTTGCCGGTAGTTCGATGCTGGCCGGTTGCGCCGCGCCGTTGAGCGCGCCGCGCTCGGCGATGATCCTGCCGCCGCCGCCGGTCCATGCCAATGGGCAAGTGCTGTGGGGCATCGTCAACGGCAAATGCGTTCCCGACCAGCAGGCGAACGCCAAGCCCGATCCCTGCGCCGAAGTCGCGATCGGCGGTGGTGTCGACAAGGGTTATGCCGTGCTCAAGGACCGCGTCGGTGTCAGCCAGTATCTCGTCATGCCGACGCGGCTCATCACCGGCATCGAGGATCCGCAGCTCCTAGCGCCGGGCGCGACCAACTATTTCGATCCCGCCTGGCGCGTGCGCCGGCTGGTCGACCAGCGGCTCGGCACGACATTGACGCGCGACGATGTCGGGATCGCGGTCAATTCGATCTACGGCCGCAGCCAGGACCTTCTGCATCTCCATGTCGATTGTCTGCGGATCGACGTCCGCGATGACCTTCATCGCCAGCTAGCCGCGATCGGGCGCCGCTGGTCGGCGCCGATGACGCTCGCCGGTCACGGCTATTATGCGCTGCGCATCGACGGCGACGACCGTGTGCCGATCGATCCGTTCGCCGCGCTGGCCGATGGACTGAAAGTGCCGCCCGCCGAGATGGGTGCCTGGACGCTCGTCCTTGCCGGGGCGACATTCAAGGACGGCCGGGGCTTCGTGTTGCTCGCGGCGCGCGCGGATCCGGCCAGCGGATATGATGGATCGGGCGAGGACCTGCAGGATCACCAATGCGTGGGGCGCGGCGGCGCGAACTGAATCGCCTCTCGAGCACGCGTTGACCCTTTGCGGCTATTATGGCACGCATAGTGCCAATAAGTGCAGCGAGGGGAGATGGCGATGGAAGTATTGCGAACGCCGGACGAGCGCTTCGCCGGGCTGGCCGATTATCCGTTCGCGCCGCATTATCTGACGGTGACCGATGCCGATGGGACCGCGCTGCGCATTCACTATGTCGATGAAGGCCCGCGCGACGCCGCGCCGATCCTCCTGATGCACGGCGAGCCGAGCTGGTCGTACCTCTACCGCAAGTTCGTCCCCATCCTCGTCGCGCGCGGGCACCGGGTGATCGCGCCAGACCTGATCGGCTTCGGCAAGTCGGACAAGCCGGCGGCACGAAGCGATTACACCTTTGAACGCCATGTCGCCTGGATGAGCGACTGGCTCACCGCGCTCGACCTCACCAACATCACCTTGTTCTGTCAGGATTGGGGCGGGCTGATCGGCCTGCGGCTGGTCGCGGCCTTTCCCGACCGTTTCGCGCGGCTGGTCGTGTCCAATACGGGGCTGCCGGTCGGGACCGGATCGTCCGAAGGGTTCGATGCCTGGCTCGCATTCAGCCAGAACGTGCCGCAATTCCCGGTCGGCTTCATCGTCAACGGCGGCACCACCCGCGACCTGACCGCCGCCGAGATCGCGGCCTATGACGCGCCGTTTCCCGATGAGACCTACAAGGAGGGCGCGCGCCAGTTTCCGGCGTTGGTACCTATCACGCCCGATCATGCGTCGGTCGCGGAGAATCGCTCCGCCTGGACGGTGCTCGAACATTTCGATCGCCCGGTGCTGACCGCGTTCGGCGACAAGGATGCCATTACCAAGGGCGGGGAACGAGCCTTCATCGATCGCATTCCGGGCGCCAGAGGGCAGCCGCACCGGATTATCGCCGGTGGTGGGCACTTCATTCAGGAGGACGCGCCGGAGGAATTGTGCGGCCTGATCGACGACCTGATCCGCGCTGATACGGGCGTCGCGGCATGAACGTCGTCAACGCGGTATTCCCGCCGGCGGAACAGGCGGCGGCGTTCTTCGGCGGCACCGAAGACGGCCCGTTCGTGATGGTCAATTTGCTCAAGTTCAAGGAGCGCGCCGATTACCCCGACGGCAGCGACGCCGGCCTGTCGGGACGCGAGGCCTATGCCCGTTATGGCGCCGGCGTCCAGGCGTGCTTGGCCGCAGTCGGCGGCAAGCAACTCTATGCGGGCGCCGTCACCGAGCTGATGCTGGGCGAGGTGGACGAGCTCTGGGACATGGTCGCCTTGGCGCAATATCCGTCCCGCGCCGCGATGATGGCGATGGTCCAGTCGCCCGAATATCAGGCGATCGAGAAGCATCGCGTTGCCGGTTTGGCGGGTCAGCTGAACATTCGGACCAAGCCGATCGGCTGATGTTTGGCGTCCTTGCTCCCCTCCCTGCAA